>DATBIB010000021.1:0-33847 GCA_036557205.1 Ktedonobacterales bacterium
ACCTCGCGGGCGACGCGGGTCACTTCCCCTGCGAAGGCGTTGAGCTGGTCGACCATCGTGTTGATCGTCTCCTTCAGCAGCAGGATCTCGCCTTTGACATCGACGGTGATTTTGCGCGAGAGATCGCCCAGCGCCACCGCCGTCGTCACCTCGGCGATGTTGCGCACCTGCGCCGTCAGGTTATTGGCCATCGAGTTGACGTTATCGGTCAGATCTTTCCACGTCCCGGCGATGCCTGGCACCTGAGCCTGCCCGCCGAGCTTGCCCTCGGTGCCCACCTCGCGGGCGACGCGGGTCACTTCTCCGGCGAAGGCGTTGAGCTGGTCGACCATGGTGTTGATCGTCTCTTTGAGCTGCAAAATCTCGCCGCTGACGTTCACGGTGATTTTGCGCGAAAGGTCGCCATTGGCGATGGCGGTCGATACCTCGGCGATGTTGCGCACCTGGGCGGTGAGGTTATTGGCCATCGAGTTGACGTTATCGGTCAGCCCCTTCCATGTGCCTGCCACCCCCGGCACGACCGCCTGGCCGCCGAGCTTGCCTTCGGTGCCGACCTCACGTGCCACACGGGTGACCTCGCCCGCGAAGGCATTGAGCTGGTCGACCATCGTGTTGATCGTCTCTTTGAGCTCGAGGATTTCGCCCTTCACGTCGACAGTGATCTTGCGCGAGAGGTCGCCACGCGCGACGGCGGTGGTCACTTCGGCGATGTTACGGACCTGGGCGGTAAGGTTGCCCGCCATCGCATTGACGGAGTCGGTCAGGTCCTTCCACGTTCCGGCCACGCCAGGGACGACCGCCTGGCCGCCCAGCTTGCCCTCGCTGCCCACCTCGCGCGCCACCCGCGTCACCTCAGAGGCGAACGAGCGCAGTTGATCGACCATGGTATTGATGGCGTCTTTGAGCAGGAGGATCTCGCCGCGTACGTCGACAGTGATTTTGCGCGAGAGGTCGCCATTGGCGACGGCGATGGTCACCTCCGCGATGTTGCGCACTTGCTCGGTCAGATTGTTCGCCATGAAGTTGACCGAGTCGGTCAGGTCTTTCCAGACGCCACTCACCGCTGGCACCTGGGCTTGGCCGCCGAGCTTGCCCTCGGTGCCCACCTCGCGGGCGACGCGCGTCACCTCTGAGGTGAAGACGCCAAGCTGCTGGATCATCGTATTGACGATCATCGCCGACCGCAGAAATTCGCCTTCCAGGGGTCTGCCATCCACATCCATGCGAACCGTCTGGCGCAGATCGCCCTGTGCTACGGCGGCGATAGCGCCCGTCACCTCGGTCGTCGGGCGTAGCAGATCATCTACCAGTGTGTTGATGGAGACTTCCATCTCGCTCCAGGCGCCGCCTGACCGGGCAAAGTTTGCCCGCTCGCGGGTCTTTCCCTCTTTGCCGACGACATGCCCGACCCGCTGGAGTTCCTGCGCCATGTGTTGATTCGCGGCGACGATGTCGTTGAACGTATCAGCTATCTTGCCTTCCAGTCCTATCCAGTCGCCGGGGAGTCGCACCGAGAAATCGCCCGCGCGCATTGCTTGCAGTCCATGAAGCAGTGCGCGAATCTCAGGCTGAGATGGTTTGTCGTGTCCGTTTTTCCTCCCTTGACCATTCGGCGCGATGTGGCTTGTTGGTTCAGCTATCGCCGCACTGTTGTTTGTCTGCGTTGCCGAACTCCCCTGCCTGCCTCGCGTTGTCCTTGTCATGATGCAACTCCCTATAACCTGGGTTGAGTGCTGTCTGGTGGTGGTAGCAATCGTCATTGCAGCAAAGGCGATTACCGTGCGGTTGGAATCCAGCGAATTTCGTGCCAATATCAGCGCCCACTTGCGGAGCCAAATGCCATTTCGGGAGAAGGGTTCTTCTCAGGCATGCTGCTCGACCAGCCGAAATGTCAGCTATAGACTGCTCGGAGCGGGATGTGCTAAGCCCCGATGAGCAATACCGTTCCATCGATACTTTGCCAGAAAATTCGATGACCATTAGTACTATTCCGCATATTACTGGCGTATCCCTCCAGCAGTTCCATTTGCCCTATCACTCCCTCTCACGAGATTGTGATGCCAGGCCACTATACAGAGAGAGCGGCGTCTGGTATAGTCGCCTGTACGCGCCCTGTCTGGATGTCGCGCCATGAGGCGCGGGAGGGTGGCATAGCGATGGGGAGGGTGAGCACAGGTGGCAGAAGAGGCAGACGAGGAGCATTCGTCAGCGGATGGCGCAGGGGGCGCGACCGCTGAACCAGGTATTCCTGAGTCCGCGACGGTGGCGGAGAGCCAGGCGGAGACGCTGGCCGGGGCGGCATGGGCAATCACAGCGCCGCCAGCCCAGACGAAGAAGCGACCTGTGCGTGTGGCGTTGCTGGTGGCGAGCGTCCTGTTGCTAGTGGCGAGCCTTGCCGCCACACTGTATATCGGCAGTGGGAACGCCGCGGGATTCCTGGTGGCATTCACCGCGCCCAGCCCGACTGCACGCGCGACGCATCTGCCCGCCACCGCGACCCTGGCCCCGCCAACCGCGACGCTGATGGCAACGGCGACCCCGAAGGCTACACCAGCTATCGTGGGTGACGGCGTGAACACTAGTGGCGGTACATTCCCGCCCTATACTGGCCCAATCTCTGGCGGCCAGGGTTGCCCCGGCGACCAGGCGCCCGCGCCCGCTGGTCGGGCGATACGGAGCGCGAACGACTATGGCGCGCCACACGCCAATGTGGTTGCCCTGACCTTCGACGACGGCCCAACACCAGCCTACTCCCCGGCGATCATCTCCTATCTGGAGAAGACACACACGCCCGCCACGTTCTTTGTGCTCGGCCAGTACGCGAAGGCCTATCCCTGGCTGATACAGCGCGAGGCGGCGGATGGGTTCACCATTGGCATCCACACGTGGAACCATCCCGATATGCTGAAACTCACCCCATCGCAGCGCGCCTGGCAGCTTGCGGCGACGGCGCAGCAGCTACACGCCGACCTGGGCGCGAACGCCTGCCTCTGGCTCTGGCGCCCGCCGTATGGGGACTATAACGGCGCTATCTTGTCCCAGGCGGGATCATTTGGCCTGACGACGATCATCTGGAATGATGATCCAGCGGACTGGTCGCAGCCAGGGACGATGACGATTGTCAATCGCGTGCTGGGCAGTGTGCATCCCGGCTCGATTATCCTGATGCACGACGGCCCCGCCGGGCGTTCGCAGACCCTCGCCGCGCTGCCCTACATCCTTGCCGGGCTGCATAAGCGCGGCCTGACGCCGGTAAGCCTGCCGCAGCTGCTCTTCGGCTACCAGCCGCCGACGCCGACACCCACACCCAGCCCGACGGGCGTCGCGACACCAACCGAGACGCCGACACCGACACCCACGCCGACCGACACGCCCACGCCATTGCCGACTGATACGCCGACCTCGTGAGCGGAAATGTCCGGTGGTCGGCGCTCATTTGCCCGCAAGGCGCGCCACCACCGGGGCGAACGCCTCGAACGCATCTTCGCGCGCCACGATATACGAGATGCCGTGGGTCGCGCGCAGCTGCACGAGCCGCTCAACCATCTCATCAACGCTGCCGATCAACCAGTACGGGCTTTGTAGTAGGACATCGGTGGTTACGGTGCTACCGCCCGCCTGTAGCACGCGTGCCCGCTCCTCCGCCGCCTGCTGCCGGTCATCGGTCACGAGCACGCCGCTGAGCAGCAGGTTCAGCTCAATCGCCGCGAATCGCTCGCCCGCCGCCTCGCGCACCCAGGCGATCTTCCGCGCCAACGCCGACTCCAGCCGCTCCTCTGCGTCCACCGTGTTGTCCGCGTTCACCTTGAAGTGCAGGCCGACGATATCTGCCTCCTGCCCCGCCAGCGTCAGCACCCGCTTGCCGCCACCTCCAATGAAGATCGGCGGATGTGGCCGCTGCACGGGCCTGGGCATGCTCTGCAACCCAGTCACGCGATAGTATTTTCCCGCGAACGTCACCGACTCCTGCGTGAAAAACTGGCGCACAATCGTGATTGCCTCGGCCAGCCGCTCGATTCGTATCCCCGCGCTCGCGAAGGGCATCCCCGTCTGCTCGTAATCGGCGAGATTCCAGCCCGCGCCGATCCCAAACTCCAGGCGACCATCCGAGAGCAGGTCGAGCAGCGCGGCCTCCTTCGCCAGCAGCGCCGGATGGCGGAAGTCGTTGTCGTAGACATAGCTGCCAATGCGCAGATGCGGCGCGGCGTCCGCGGCAGCCATCAGCGCCACCGAGGGCGGAAATAGCTCGTCGAAGTGGTCGGGTACCAGCATGACCGCATACCCCAGTTCTTCGACGCGGCGCGCCAACGCCACCCACTCCGCGCGCGAGCCTGCGCCAGTGACGCCCGCGCCAAACCGAAACGGTCGTACTTTCGCCATCATGCTACGTCTCCTCTCGTCTACCATGTGATGTATCCAATCAGCGTCCTCTTGATGGTAAGCGATGTCGAGGCAACTGAACAATCCATATGATCACCGGTTGGTGCTCAAATGATGCCGGGAGCTGTTGCCCCACGCCGGTCGATCACCAATGGAGACAATCCCAATGTCATAGTCACTGTGGCTCAAGCACCGCGACGATCCCGGTCACGTCGGAGCCAGAGCGAGATGTGCGTAGGCTGCATCGTCTCCTCGACGACGCGGAGCAGGTGCTCGCTGAGGTTGGTCAGGTCGATTTCGGTGCGTAACGAGGTCGTGAACGCGGCCACAACCTTCCTCGCATCGTACTTGCGCCGATAGAAGCGACGATCGATAACGGTCTGTATGCGCCGCCGCAGGGGATTGAACAGCGCAATGATGAGCAGCGTTGAGCCGACAATCGCTATTGGTGGATCTCCTGTTTGCCCGGTTATCGTCTCGGTAATAACATGCACTAGCAGGATGACGCCAGCATAGGTGAGCGTCAGGATGGCGGTCAGCATGCCATAGACGAGGGTACGGTTGATGATAGCATCGATGTCCCACAGACGGTACCGCAGGATCGCAAAGCCCAGGCCCAGAAACAGGAAAACGGAAGGAAGTAGAAGAGCCACGGTCGGTGTCAGGAGCTGATACGGCGATTGTACTGGTAAGACGCTCGATAGCACGTTTGCAACCAGATAGACTATGAACCAGGCCGCTGCTGCGTAGACTACCCACTTGGTTTGTTGGCGTTGGGTGGCATTAAAGACACGTCGATAGCGGTAGACCAGGATAAACAGCGCCCCGCCAAAAATCACTACGGTTTCCAAGAGGAAGACCGCACCTTGCAGAATGGCCGCTGTTGCACCAGCGGGGAGCGGCGGTTGTATGGACGGCTGGAGAAAGGCAGTGATCCAAAACACGAGGATGACCCAGGACCTGCGTGGCGCGAACCTGCCTGTCGGGAAGGTCAGGAGAAACGTACCAAACCCGATCCACTGCGCGGCTGAAATGAGCGTGAGCAGCGTGGTGAACAGCGGTGACGGCGGGCGGGGTATCCAGAGACCTGAAAGCGTGTTGCTGACGCCATTTCCGCCCACCAGGATGAGTAGCAGCGAGACAAACAGGCCCATCCATTCATAGGATCTGCGCCAGAAGAGCAGCAAGCCAATTCCCCACGGCAAGAGAGACACCAGTACAACCAATGTGACAAAGTAGGCCGCATAGGCGCTCAACGAGAGATGCAGTTGGGCCAGTGAATGGACTGTGGCTGTCGTCAGCTGCCCGAAATTGCCATTACAGTCTCCCTGGTTTGGAAGGGAACAAACGGTACTCATAATCCGGTAGTATGCAGGGATGCTCGCCACCATGTTAGCCATTAGAAGTAGTGCGCAAACAATCCATGCGCCGCGGATCACGGGCAACCAGCGCGAGGGGATGTGGCCAGAAGGCGCGGGTGGCGCAGATGAGGCTGGCGCAGACGATGATGTCATGGTTGCGCTCCCTGAGGACGTGATCGAGGAAACCATTTCGCACCAGAAGTGTGCCAGAAGCAACTCGCGCTATGCTGGAGACTTCTCGCCGTCATCCTCATCTTGTATTAGACCATAGAGTCGTGTTCAGATCGTTACGAAAAGCGTTACAACCTGTCATGCTGGTAATTTCGGCGCCTCTGCGCCTACCTGTATTCCTGAACTTTACGTGTAGGGTCCAAAAGATGATACGCTGGTGCCATGCTACGAGCACGACGGAGCCCGTGCTCGCCACTAGCAACCACATCATCAGGCTCGGCTTAGGCATCAACCATGCGGAAGTAGGCATCAACCATGCGGAAAATCGATGCATTCGCGCATATCCTGCCTCGCGCGTATCTCGAACGGCTGGAGCGGCAGCTCGAGCGGACGATGGCGCCGAGCCAGCTCAACTACTACCGCGAGGGCGTCTTCACCTTCGATCCGGTGCTGACCGACCTGGACGCGCGGTGGCGGAAGATCGAGCCGTACGGCGACTATGCCCAGGTGCTGGTGCTTGCCGTGCCGCCGTTGGAAGAGGTTGGGCCGCCGGACGTTGCGGCGGAGTTTGCCCGCATCGCCAATGACGAGATGGCGGAGTTGGTACGGCGGTTTCCAGACCGCTTCGCTGGTTTCGCAGCGGCGCTGCCGATGAGCGATGTCGAGGCCGCCTTGACCGAGCTCGACCGCTCCCTGACGCAGCTTGGCACGCTAGGCGCACAGCTCTACACCAACGTCCTGGGCGCGCCGCTCGACGATCCACGCTTCGAGCCGTTATTCGCCCGGCTCGAGGATGCTGGCCGCGCCATCTGGCTGCACCCGACACGGAGCGCGGCGTGGGCCGACTATCCGGCCGAGAGCCGGTCCAACTACGGCCTGTGGTGGTCCATCGGCTGGCCCTACGAGACCGCCGCCGCCCTGGCACGCCTCGTCTATTCGGGGCATATGGAGCGTCACCCACGCCAGCTTGTGATCGCCCATCACGGTGGCGGCATGGTCCCGCACTTCTCCGCCCGCCTCGCGATGGGTCCTGGCTACCGGCAGGTCAAGGATACCTTACCACGGCCGCCGCTCGATTACTTCCGGCGGTTCTACGCCGACACGGCGCTGTTTGGCGCGCCACACGCGGTCCGTTGCGTCCTCGACTTTTTCGGCCCACAACACGTGCTCTTCGGGACCGACATGCCACTTGGCCCCGCCAACGCGGTTGAGGCGACGGTCGCGGACATCGACGCGGCGGGGCTTTCCAGCGAGGATATGGCTGCAGTCTACGCTGGGAACGCCGCGCGCGTGCTCGGGCTGCGGGACAGTTAATCGGCTTCTTTCATCTTTGGTCATCTGGGTGCGATAATCGAGTGCTTCAATCGTCACCGTTTAAGGAACACGATATGAGTATGCAAGAGCGGTCAAATCGTCGTCGTTGAGATTCCATGGCTCGCGCACGATAATGTGTCCGCCGCTGGCGACGAAGGTGCCATCAGTGGCGGGTTGAAGCTGCACATTCGCAACAATGAACAGCGAGACACGTGGGTAGTATGCATGAGCATGCGCCACTTCATTGCGGGTGAGTAACACGCCAGCCCCATCAGTGCTTGTCCCCTTTACCTCTACATACAGTTCTCTGCCGTTGGCGTCAGTACAACGCAGATCGTACGGTTGATAAGCCGACACATCCTGCACCTGCCAACCCTGCGAAGTGTAGTATTTGTTAGCTTCGGTCATCGCGTACATCTCAATGGCGCGACGCGCCTCAGTGTTGACCAAGAAACCCTGCCTGTCACGTGGGGCGTTGACGATACCTTCAATGGCACGTCGGTCCTCCTGTTCGGGGGTTATGTGGCTCAGATCATTTCTATCTGGCCATCCACCCGCGGCAGCAACGACACGCTCGAATTTCTCTTTGGATTCCTCAATTACAGTAACAAGTAGGCCAAAATTGACGCCGCCGAAGATTCTTAGCGCGCTTACCTCGTCGTGGTGTGGGCCATTTACCCAGAGCGGGAGAGTCGGTACGTTGAGGTATGCCACAGTAACGCGGAACTCCTCTTGAATCTCTTCTGCGGTCAACGGTGGAATGGCATAATCGATACCGTAAATATCTTTGGACGGTGCGGGGTCTCTTATAACCTCCGCAAATGCGAGCACACCACGGTTTCCAGTTCCACCAGCTGCCTTCCAAATGAGCGCCCGATCTCCCTTTTGGATATCATGTCCCGTTGTTGCCCAACTATCGGCAACAAGCTGGCGAACGGCAGCCTCAATGCGGTATTTTCTCGGATTTGACTGAAATGACCAGTAGCGCATAAACGCCTCCCTGTCATACAAAACCACGAACAGCGGTCTATCCCACATCGCCGCGGGCGCGGTATTGCAGCGCCTCGGCCACGTGCGGCGCGGTGATCGTCTCGCTGCCCGCCAGATCGGCAATTGTGCGCGCCAGCTTGAGGACACGATGAAAGGCGCGGGCGGAGAGCTGGAGGCGTTGCGTGGCGGCGCGCAGAATCGGCTGGGCGGCGGTGTCTACCTCGCAGTGGGCGCGCACCTCGGCTGGCCCCATCTCGGCATTGCAGGTGATCGGCGTACCCGCGAACCGTTGCGCCTGCACTGCCCGCGCCGCGTTCACCCGCGCCCGCACTGTCGCCGAGCGCTCGCCCTCCTGCCTGCCGGTGAGCTTCTCGTACTCGACGCGCGGCACCTCGACGTGGATATCGATGCGGTCCAGCAGCGGGCCGGAGAGGCGTTTCTGGTAGCGGGTGATGGTGGAGGGCGAGCAGGTGCATTCGCGCACCGGGTCGGTGGCGTAGCCACAGGGGCAGGGATTCATCGCCGCGACCAACACGAAGTTGGCGGGGAAGGTGACGGTGCCCTGGGCGCGGCTGATCGTGACGATGTGGTCTTCGAGTGGCTGGCGCAGCACCTCCAACACGTTCTGGCCAAACTCCGGTAGCTCATCCAAAAAGAGGACGCCGCGGTGCGCCAGGCTGATCTCGCCAGGACGCGGCCAGCGCCCGCCGCCGACGAGGCCCGCGTGGCTGGTGGTGTGGTGCGGCGCGCGGAAGGGGCGGCTGGTGACGAGCGGCCTATCGGCGCTGAGCATCCCGCTGACGCTGTAGAGCCGCGTGACTTCGAGCGCCTCGTTGAGCGAGAGCGGCGGCAGAATCGAGGGGACAGTGCGCGCCAGCAATGTCTTGCCGGAGCCGGGAGGCCCAACCATGAGCATATTGTGCCCGCCGCTGGCCGCCACCTCCAGCGCGCGCTTGACATGCTCCTGCCCGCGCACGTCGGCCAGATCATAGGGGTAGATCGTGTCGTCGCCGGAGTCCAGCGGCGAGCCGTCGGGGATATACGGCGCAATGGGCTGCTCGCCACGCAGGTGCGCCACCAGCTGCGCCAGATGCTCGACCGGATAGACGGCGATATCCTCGACCAGCGCCGCCTCCGCCGCGTCGGCCGCTGGGACGTAGACGGCAGGGATGCCACGGTCGCGAGCCAGCGCCACCATCGGCAGGATGCCATGGGTGTGGCGCAGACTGCCATCGAGGCTCAATTCGCCCAGGAAAAGCGCCTCGCCCGCCTCGCCGGTCGTCCCCACCGCGCTGGCGAAGGGCGCCTGTTCCGATGCCATCAGGATGGCGATGGCAATGGGCAGATCGTAGGCGGGGCCAGCTTTGCGCAGATCGGCGGGAGCGAGGTTGACGGTGATGCGGCGCATGGGAAAGATCGCGCCGCTATTCTTGATGGCAGCGCGCACCCGCTCCTTTGCCTCAGTGACGGCGGCGTCCGGCAGACCGACGATGCTGAAGGCGGGCAGCCCATGCCCGATATCCACCTCGACCTCGACCAGCGCGCCATCCAGCCCGATGACCGCGCAACTACACGCCTTCGCCAGCATCGCCGCCTCGCTCTCCAGGCTGGATTCGCCGCTTGCGGAAAATCGCTTTTGCTGGCTGCTATTATCACTGCTTGCGCGCGAATTGGCAACAGCAGACACATCAGCCTCCGTCATAGAGATAGGGGACATGAGATGGCCAGGCGCTACCTGGCATCAGATTGGGAGATCAGGCGATGGGTTATCCCATTCCACAGCGTGACCGGGGCGCTGGCGCCGCACTTGCCGGATTCGTCTGCGGCCTCGCCAGTTGCGCCGCTTCACTGCTCGCAGCCGCCATCTTCGCGCTCTCGATGGTCAGCACGTTCGCGGGTCGCGGACAAGGCCCCGGCCCAAGTCTCAGTGTGCTGCTGTTGCTGCTCATCGCCGCGTGTCCCGTGGCGCTGGTTGGCCTGATTCTCTCCATCACGGGGTGGCGCTCCGTCTCGCGCCGTCGGATGGCGCGCGCTGGCGTCATCCTCTCCTTCATCGCCCTGCTGCCCTTCATCCTGGCCATCGTGATCGTGATCATAAGCTGGACACGCTGCGCGCCTGGCTGCATCTGAGGCGTTCTGCCGTTCTCTTCTGGCGTGCGTTACAATTGAGATACCTATTCGCAGTTGCGGCGCAGGTCGCCTATCCTGGCAGGAGAGAGCATCCTCATGACATTCGATGTCGCGCAGGTTCGTCAGCATTTTCCCTCGCTCGCGCTGGAGCGGAACGGCCAGCCAGTCGTCTACTTCGATAACCCTGGTGGCACGCAGGTGACGCGCGAGTGCATCGCCGCCATCACCGACTACCTGACCACCGCCAACGCCAACAACCACGGCGCCTTTCTCACCAGCGCCCGCACCGACGCGATGCTGACCGAGGCGCACGCCGCGATGGCAGACCTGCTACATGCCGCCGACCCGCGCGAGATCGTATTCGGCCCCAACATGACGACGCTCACCTTCGCGATGAGCCGCGCCATCGGGCGGACGCTCCAGCCGGGTGACGAGATCGTCGTGACCGCGCTCGACCATGACGCTAATGTCGCGCCGTGGCTGGCGCTGGCCGAAGATCGTGGCTGCGTCGTGCGCATGGCGGAGGTCAACACCGCCAATGGGACGCTCGATATGGACGACCTGCGCGCGAAGATCACGCCGAAGACGAAGGTGGTCGCGGTGGGCTACGCCTCGAATGCGCTCGGCACGATCAACGATGTGGCGATGGCGATTGGCTGGGCGAAGGAGGTCGGCGCGCTCACCTGGATCGACGCGGTGCAGTTCGCGCCCCATGGGCCAATTGACGTGCAGGCGTTGGGCTGCGATTTCTTAGCTTGTTCCGCTTACAAGTTTTTTGGCCCACATCTGGGCATCGTCTATGGGCGACTGCCGCTGCTGGAAAGCCTGCGCGCCTACAAGGTGCGTCCGGCGGATGATGTGTCGCCGGGCAAGTGGGAGACGGGCACGCAGAACCATGAGTGTCTCGCGGGCCTGGTCGGTACGCTCAGATACCTGGAGGCGCTGGGCCACGCCAGCGAGGATGGCGCGACCAGCCAGTTCCCCCAGATGACCGGACGTGCGCGGGCGCTGCACGTGGCGATGGCCGCACTTCAGTCGTACGAGCAGACGCTGGCGCGGCAACTGCTGGCCGGGCTGGCTGAGGTGCCGGGCGCGCATATCTACGGGCTGGCGAGCACGGCTGATCTGGCGCGGCGCGTGCCGACGGTGGCAATCACCATCGAGGGTCACTCGCCACGCGCGCTGGCGGAGGCGCTGGGCGAGCGCGGCATCTTCTGCTGGGACGGCAACTACTACGCCCTCACGCTGATGGAGCGGCTGGGGCTGGAGGAGTCGGGCGGGGCGCTGCGCATCGGCCTGGCGCACTATAACACTGCCGACGAGGTGGACCGGCTGCTGGCCGCGCTCCACGAGGTCGTTGAAGGATAGCAAACGCTCTGATCCCCCTCTCCTCGTGGGAGAGGGGGCAGGGGGTGAGGTCCAGGGGTGAGGACCGAGACCTCTATGCGTTGACTAGCCTCACGAAGCCCCACTGGCCGTTACTACTTACACCGTAGACACTGAAGACCTTCTGGCCAGAGTTGTCGCCGTTGGCGTCGAAGGCGATGTGGCCGGTGACACCATCATAGGAGATGCCAGCCACCTCGTCACGCACGGCTGAGCGAGTGACCGACTTTCCTGACTTAATCAGGTTCTTGATCGCGGTGATCTCGATCATCGCCGCATCATACGCCGAGGCGCTATAGGGCAGCAGGTCTTTGCCCGGGAACGCCGCCTTGTACGCCGTGATGAACGCCTGCGCCGTCGCCGAGGTAAGCCCGGAAATATCAGGGGCCGCCACTGTGCCGTAGGTATTCACGGCGGCAGACCCGGCGGTGGTGATCCAGGCAGGGTCGTCGGCGATGCCGTCGCCACCGACCATCGGCATGTTGCCGCCCTTCTCCACCAGGTCTTTCTTCAGCGCGCCGCCGCCACCCGAGGTGACGCCGCCGTAGAAGACGACCGTAGGATTCTTGCTAACGATGGTCGTCGCGAGCTGCGGGAGGTTACTCACCTGGTCCGGGGTGATCGAGGTGCTGCCCACGATGGACCCGCCATGCGATGTGAACTCGGTGGTGAAGACCTTCGCCAGGCCCTTGCCATAGGTCGTGTTATCGTCAATCACATACGCAGTCGTAGCGCTGACTGGCGCGGCGAGCGCGATATCGGCGTCCACCTTGCCCTGGATGTCGTCAGTGCCGGGCAGGCGGAAGTAGGACTCGGGCTTGCCTGCCGGGTGCAGCAGGGCGAAGTTGATGCCGTTGGCCTCGGCGTACTGCTCTTTGGTCAGACCAGGGTTGGTGTTTGCCGGGCTGATGGCGACGATGGTGTTCTTGTTGACAATCGGAATTTCCTGCTTGGCGACGCCGCTATTGAACGGGCCAACGATTGCCATGACTGAAGAGTCGGCGATCAGCTGCTGGATGTTGGCCGCGCCAATCGAGGGATCTGGTCCGCTGGTGCCTTCGTCGTTCTTATGGACGATGGTCAGGGTGTAGCCGTTGCCGAGGTCTTTGTTCTGCTGCACGGCCAGGTCAGCGCCATACTGTGTTGGTAGCCCGACAGCCGCGTCGGTGCCAGATACCGGCAGCTCTGTGCCGATCTTGAGGGCTTTGTTGCCGCTGCTGCCGCCGCTACTGCCACAGGCCGCCAGGCCAAGAGACAAGAGCGCGGTGGCGAGGAAGACGCCGCGGGTCATGATGCGTTTAACGCCTGAGTGATACATGATACATATGCCTCCTGCATTTCCACCAGTCAATGGCTGGGGCATTAGTCGCTTCCGTTGAAGGAAGCCCATGACAAAGCGCCGGACCAACTACGCATAAATGCTCATCATGGCTCAGCAAATTTGATGAGCGCGTGGGTCTACACAAAATACGCGCCGTTCAGCCCAGATTCTCACGCCCTATTTCAGAATTCGATAAATATCAGGAAGTGGCTTAAATAGCGCGGCTCCTCTGCTTTTTGGTTGGGCGTTTGCTCATCAGCAGCCGCGATTCCTCGCTGCATATTGTCGAGCTATGAGTTTTGAAATAGCCCCTTGCTGCTTCTGTCGTTAATCCGCTACGTTGTGGGCAACATCTGTACCCCACGTTCGACGAGTCGTGATTGTTGGCTCGCGCGGGGATGCGTCGCTCTGAGCCGGGAAGGTATGTCTTGGTATGGGTATCACTCATCGTACTGGCGGCGCGCGAGCGGTTGCGGTAGTTGCTCTCGTCGTCCTTGGCGGCCTCGCGGCCTGCTCCACCACGAGCAGTTCGCCCCGCCAGGTTGCGAGTAAGACTGTGGCGGGATGCCCGGTGACGGCCACTACGACACCCCAGGACGCGCTTGCTCAGCATGCGTGCGCGGCGATTGGCAATGTGGCGCAATCAGCACAGTCAGTGCAATCGGTGCAGACGGCCTACGACGCCCAGGCGGCCAGCGTAACGGTCACGGTAACAGTCGGCGGCGCTGTGCCGCTGACCGATCAACAGATCAGCGCGGCGCAGGAGCTGACCAAGACGCTCAGCCTGCGCGAGCAGCAGGCGATGTGGGGAAGCGGCGTCACGCTCAAGGAAGCGAAGGTGATGGTGTTTGGGCCGACGCAGGATGAGTATGCCGATATCATTGCCCAGCCCTATGGCTCCGCGCTGCTCGAAGCGGCCACGGCGGCGAATATTGTCTGGGCAAATCTGAGCGCTGATAACGCCTGGGACCGCTATGACAGTGTCTATCTTCGGCCCACCTTCGATGTCGTCGATGATGTGCCGGTCGCTCCCTGACCAGCCTGGAATGCCAGCTTGAGCGATGCTGGCGTCCGCTGATGGCGCATTTGATATGGGTATCGGCGCTGGTGTACACTCGGCAACAGCGGCGCGGCGCAATGTAGCGCCCGCCCATCGAGCCACGACGCAGCCGAGGAGTAGACCGCGATGATTGATTTTACACTGACCGACGAGCAGCAGGCGATGCGCGACCTGGCGCATACCTTTGCCGAAGAAGAGATACGCCCGGTGGCCGCCGAGCTGGACGAGCGCGAAGAGTTCCCGTGGGAGTTGGTGAAAAAGGCGGGCGAGCTGGGGCTGACCAACTTCGCCTTCCCCGAGGAGATCGGCGGCCTGGGCATCACCGACGAGCTGACCAACTGCATCATCACCGAGGAGCTGTCCTGGGGATGCGCGGGCGTCGCGACGGTGCTGGGTGGCACCCATCTCGCCAGCATCCCGATACTGATCGCGGGCAGCGATGAGCAGAAGCAACGGCTGCTCAAGCCGGTCATCGAGCGCAATGGTCTCTGCGCGATGGCGCTGACCGAGCCGGGCGCTGGCTCGGATGTGGCGGCGATGACGACTACCGCCCGCCGCGATGGCGAGAGCTATGTGCTCAACGGCGCGAAGCGATTCATCACCAATGGCGGCATTGCCGACCTCTACGTCGTCTTCGCGACGACGGATCGCGCGCTCGGCCATCGTGGGGTGACGGCGTTCATCGTGCCGGGCGACGCGCCGGGGCTAACCGGCGGCAAGAAGGAGAAGAAGCTCGGCATCCGCTGCTCGCATACCGGCGAGGTGTTGCTGGATGACGTGCGCGTGCCTGTGGAGAATCGGCTCGGCGAGGAGGGTAGCGGCTTCAAGCTGGCGATGACGATGCTCGACCGCTCGCGCCCGATGATCGCGGCCATCGCGCTGGGCATCGCGCGCGCCGCCTTCGAGTACGCCCGCGATTATGCGAAGGAGCGCGTGCAATTCGGCAAGCCCATCGCGGCCAACCAGAGCATCCAGTTCATGCTGGCCGATATGGCGACCAAGGTGCAGGCGGCGCGACTGATGACGTGGTGGTCGGCGCGGGAGACGGAGACGGGCCGCCCATTCCTCTACGAGAGCAGCATGGCCAAGAACTTCGCCTCCGACGTGGCGATGGAGGTGACGACCGACGCGGTGCAAATCTACGGCGGCTACGGCTACATCCGCGAGTATCCAGTGGAGAAGCTCTTCCGCGACGCCAAGATTACGCAGATCTATGAGGGCACCAACCAGATTCAGAAGATCGTCGTCGCCCAGCAGTTGCTGAAGTGAGGTTTAAGGTCTGCGGCCAAACCTGTTCGTGTGACTCTGCCGTATGAAAGGCGCACAAAAGCGGGCGGGGTTAGCCGCGGCATTCATGTCGCGAAGCTGGCCCTCCATACTCCTCATCCCGCGAAGCTGGCCACAGCACTACTCGTGATAGACCAATTCCCCTGCGCGAATGGCCACCGCCAGCCGATTCTGCGGTGGAGTGAGCGGGCAAACCCAGCGCGGATCGTAGGCGCACGAGGGATTGTAGGCATAGTTGAAGTCGAGCAGCACCTGTCCGCCAGCATAGCCGTGCCCGCCGGTATCGTCGAGCCGGAGCAGCTCGCTGCCTTTGACGGTGTCGTGGAGGTAGCGTCCGGCGCCGTAGGTCTCGCCGCCACTGGTGGCATCGCGAAATGGCAGGAAAAGCCCGCCGCCATAGACATCGATCCAGTAGACCGCCAGCGTCATGGCGTCCCCGCCGAGGGTAAACGAGACCCGCCCAGCGCGCCGCAGCGGCATGGCATGCGCCCCGCTCGATGGCGCGAGCACCTCGTCCTCCGCCGTTTCCGGGATGAGCGTCGCCGTCACGCGAAACGCGGGATCATAGGCGAAATACGCCAGTCCGCGAAACGTCGCGCGGGCCTCTGCGTCCAGCGGTGACTGAGGGTGGCTGGCGAAGAGGGCATCTTTCGTCGCGCGGAAAGTATTCCAGACCGCCACGAGATCGTCGCCCTCGTCGATACGCCGCGCCCACTCCCGATACATTGCCGCGACACGTATTCGCCAGTCATAGAGATCGAGCCAGGTCGGCGCAGTATTCTCAGCCATGCGATACGCTCCTCTCCTATTCGTGACAGTTGTCGGCAAACGTACGGCGAACTATCCGACGCGGTCACTGAGAGGACTTTTGTGGGCTAACCGGCGAGTGCTTGGTGTTCGTGAGTCTGATAGGCACGTCTCCGCGCGTCCATAAGACAATGCCATCGCGCGCCACATTTTCGATGAAGAGTGAATCCCAGCCTTCAAGGTCGCGATTCATGAATAGAACACTGATCGCACGCGGGCTGCGGTGGCGATAATCGGCATCGCCAATCGTTGCTCTCAATGCGAGTTCCTGAGTATGTGTAAGTCGGGATGCGCTGAGATCTAGCGCTGAGGGATCGAGCACAAGGAGAATGTCAACGTCACTTGGGTTGCGGTCGTCAAGCGGTCGTTCTTCGTGTCGGGCTACCGAGCCGAAGAGTATGACTGTCTGGACCTCGGGATGACGCCTTACCAGCGTCTGCGCAATATCGTCAACCGCCGCTGCCGTGACTGGATCGAGCCAGGGAATCGGCGCGATAGCGGTTTCTGTATGGTTTGCGGATTCGATCAACTCAGGCTCCATAGCCGAATCGCCTCCCAGTCGTCGCGCGCACGTGCTGCATCATCAGGCGCCGCGCTATAAGCATACATGGCGCTTTGACGTATGTGTTCCAGCGAGTCCCACCGGGTAGCAATCATTGGCTCTCCAAGATCGCGCAGGTAGCGGCCGAGTTGGGTGTGGTTCTCTTTGTGCTTTCCAAATTTGCTCTGGCAGCCGTAAGCAACCCAGTGAAATGCGGCTCCCCAGTAATTTTCAATGAGGCTGGGCACGATATCAGGATCAGTGGTTGGATCGCCAAGAATGGCAATTGCATGCTCCAATTGGCGGGCGCGTTGCTCATGGGCGTCAAGCCGCATAAAAGCCTCCACAGACATCGAACGCGCAAACCTTATCATGCATATAGTCTATCACGCGGAGTTGACTCGATCTGGGAGCATGTGGTTCTGTCAAGTGGGCGCCTGGGAGAGTGATAATGACGAAGAAGGCGAAGCGGCACGCACAACGGTCCCTGCCTGTGCGCGTGGTGGCGCGCACAGATGGCCGCCTGGCATTGGAGGTCGGCAACGTGACGCAATCGGTGACGCTGCCGGAGGACGTGGCTGACGAGGTCCAGGGCTACTGGCCGCTGATGTTGCCGGAGCGCTGCCCGCGCCGGGCGCTGCTGCTGGGGCTTGGCGGCGGCACGCTGGCGTCGCTGCTGGCGCGTCGCTGTCCCGGCGTCGCCATCGTCGGGATTGAGCGCAACACAGAGGTGCTTGCGCTGGCGCGTCGCGAGTTCGGGCTGGAGGCGCTGATGGAGCTGGAAGTGGTGGAGGCCGATGCGTTTGCCTGGGTGGAGGAACATGCGTCGAGTGACCCCGCACGCTTCGACCTGATCTGCCTTGACCTCTTTGATGGTGGTCGTCTGGCGGCGGGAACGCTGGCGCGGCCGTTTCTGCGCCAGGTCGCCGCACTGCTGGAAGCTGATGGCGTCCTCACCATCAATCTCATGCGGACCGCCCGCCTGTCAGAGCAGCTTCACCGCCTCGAAAGCGTCTTGACCATCGAGCGGCAGATGCGGCTCTGGGGCAACGTCGTTCTTCACCTGAGCGTCCCGGCCGCCTCTCCTGCCGCCGCTAACGAATCGCAAGTTCGATCTTCCCCAGCAGTTCATTGATATCGAACGGCTTGGCGAGATAATCGTTTGCCCCGATTGCCGCGGCGGTCTTATGCGCGTAGAGGTTGGCGGTCATCACGATGATGTAGAGGGACTGCAGATTGCTGCGCTGGTGCACCTCACGCGCAAATGTCGCGCCGTCCATGCGTGGCATGCGCAGGTCCAGCAGGACCACCGCTGGCCGCAACGTCTCCAGCTTTTCGAGCGCCTCGACGCCGTTATGCGCCAGGACGACCGAATAGCCTTCCATCTCCAGCAGATCATGAAGCGCTTCCAGCAGCCCCTCGTCATCATCGACGACCAAGACTAAGTTGTCCACTGGACTGGCCTCCCCAAATATCGCGTGACTTTGCGCTATGGTTATGCAACTGGCCGAGAAGTGAGCGCAAGGAGCATGCCAGCAAGTCACCTGATTGCTGGCGCAAGGGGTGGAAGTGCTCTCGACCGGAGCTGAGTTGCCTGGAAATTACGGTGTTGAGAGCCTAACCGGCGCTGGCAGGGAGGCCCGCGACGAACTGACGCGCCATGTCTGGGGTGAGCGCATTGGCGGCTGCGATCGCGCTGTAGAACTGACCGCTTGGGCGAAGCGTTCGCTGCTGGCTGGCGAGATCGAGCGCCGCCAGCCCAAAGCGAGAGTGCCAGCCCTCGGCCCACTCGAAGTTGTCTACCAGCGACCAGTGGTAGTATCCACGGACATCCAGACCCTGCTGGATCGCCGCATGCACGTTGCGCACGCCCTGCTCGATGACCCAGGGACGAATGCGGTCGGCGCGGTCGGCCACGCCATGCTCGGTGATGTAGATCGGCTTGCCAAAGTCACCGAGACGCTCCGCGATGCGCAGAATGCCGTCAGGGTAGACCTCACCGAAGAAATCGTTGAGGCCGGGATCGCCGCGTGGGGCGCCTTCGGGGACGAAGCGGCGGCCAAAGAACTGCCCAGAGTGGCGCAGGCTGAAGGCGACACGTTCGCGATAGTAGAGGTTGATGCCGAGAAAGTCGCAAGTTCCACGTACATCGCTCAGGCTGCCTGCAAGCAGGTTGAACGGGAAAACCGCGCGCCCAGTTCGTACAGCGCGTGGAAAGAAGTCGTTGTACGCGGCATCCTGGATGCCCGCGACCAGGTGATCAAGCGGGCTGTTCGTCGCTGGATCGAGGATAGTGAAGTTCTGCGCCCAGCCAACCCGGGCAGTGGGTTGCCGCTGGTGGATGGCGCGATAGGCGGCGGCATGGGCGCGGGCAAGTGTCGCCTGGACTCTGTAGGTATTGCGGGTGTCATCTTTGCGCCCCGGCGGCCAGACACCCAGCAGGTAGCCCACGACGCTATACACATTCGGCTCATTGATGGTGCACCAGAGATCGCAGAGGTCGCCCAATTCTTCGACCACACGCGCCACGAAACGGGTGAAAAGATCAAGCGCGCTTGGCGCGAGAAACGCGCCCATCTCCTCGAACCAGAGCGGGTTGCTGAAGTGATGCAGCGTGACCATCGGCTCGATGCTACGCGCGCGCAATCCCTGAAGCATCTCGCGGTAGCGCGCGAAGGCGGCGGCGTCCCACTCGCCTGAGCGTGGCTCCAACCGGCTCCACTCCACCGAGAGACGCAACGCATTGAGGCCGAGCTGCTGGGCGAGATCGAAGTCGCGTTCGGCATGCCGCCACCAGTCGCAGGCGATCCCCGCGATGTCGCCATTCGCGATACCGCCCGACTTTTCCCAGGCGCGCCACTGGCTGTTCTCGCAGTCGCCCTCATACTGGTATGAGGCCGTCGCGACGCCCCAGCGGAATCCCGGCGGGAACGTCAGCGTCTCTGGGTCTGCGGTGGCTGTCGTCTGGTTGCTCACAGTGTCAGGCCTCCCAGCGCCCTACTAGGCGGCGTTTGGTGAGCTAAACGCGCGCACGACCAAATACACCAGGACTGCAACCCAGCTGAGTGGGATCGTCAGCAGCGCCCAGAGCAGCCCCGGCTGCCCGCGCCTTGTCGCATCGGGCCGCATCCAGAAGAATCCGATGAGAATAGGTGGCAGGAAAAAGAGGCATGGAAAGAGGTCATACCAATGCATTGCAACCATCTACACTACTCCTTAAGCGCTGTCAGCGGGGATCGCTCCATAACGGGAACGGGCGCTTGCCGACGCAAGTATACCACGATGTTTCCGGCGTAGGTCGCGAAAATCAGTCAGCAATTCACCGGAGGTATGAGCGTGCAAAAAGGAGCAGTGCCGCGTTGGGCCACATATCGCTGGCTGCTCCTTCCGGTTGGAGTCTCTGTTGTATCGCTTATGACGTGTAATACGTCGCTACGTAGAGTGTCTGCGGGTCGTGCGGCTGCCAGAGCACCGCGCCGCCAGGAATCGGGCTTGCCTCTCCGCCGGGAATGTTATTAGGGTTGAGTGGCGTGGGAATCGTCCCGATGACATGCGCCGCGGCAGCCGATGGATTGTTGCCGGGGAATACGGAGAGCGTTCGCACGTCCCAGGCGAGCAGTGTCCCATCGGAGAGCATCAGCCACGGCAGCTCGAATGTGGCTGGCTTGCCGTTGCCCCACTCGACCGCTGTGCGCAGGCGGCGGGTCCATGTCTGGCCGCTGTCGGTAGAGCAGTAGAACGGCGCGACGTTGTAGGCAATGGCGGTCTGGTCGAACACCATCGCGCAGAGAGTGAAGGGCTTATTCCCGACAGGTTGCTGCACGAACGCGATGGCATCGGTCGCGCCGCCTTCGCTGAGCATTTCCCCAGGCGTCGGCGTCAGTTCGCTCGCGGGCGGGAGTGATGGCAGCAGAATTCTCGCCCAGTGCTGCCCATGGTCGACACTGCGCCACAGCACGCCATCGGTGGTCTGCGCCAGCAGCTCCCCAGTGTTTGGCTGCACCCAGAGCGCTATGGCGCCAATCAGCCCAAACCCTGTCGTCTGCTCCGCTGAGGCGATGTTTTCGGCGATCAATGCCGCATCGTTGAGTTCGTGCCATGTCCGCATCTGGTCAGTTGACTCATAGATGCGTTGTTGCGGCTGGTCCTGTGGCCTGCCATTCGGATCGGCAATCGTGGGCGCCTTAGGATTCAGATTGCCCGTGCCATAGTAGATGTTCCGCCAACTGGCCACCGATTCCATCATTTGACCCTTGCTGAGCGCCTGCCACTGCGAAGCGCCATCGAAGAGCGCATAAGAAACGCTACCATGCGCCGAGTCCTCCGTCCCCGACCGCACGATAACGGTGAGCGGATCATTCGCATCGAATTCGAGATAACAGGCGTTCATATCCGAATTCACTGGCGCTTCCGGCAGCGCGACCCAGTGTTGGCCCGCGTCGGTCGTGCGCCAAACGCGCGGGTTACCCTGCCCCATCAACTGACAGATGTAGGCGATATTTCCATTGCTGGGCGTTACCTGCAAAGTTGCGTTGGGCGTCGGCGAATTCTTCACGGCGCCCGAAATGATCGGCGTGCCGCTGCCATTGGTCATGGTGACGCCCTCGCCGTTGGTGAGCACCACGCCGGGGGGCAGCGTGACGCGCCGCCAGGCCAGTTCGCCGCGCTGGATAACGCCGCTCTTGCCGGGTTGCTGCGCGCTCAGTTGATGGAAGAGCGCGAAGGCGGAGAGGCAAAGCGCCAGCACGGCGGCAATCGCCAGCAGATTGTTGATCGCGCGTCGCGGATGTCTGGCATCACTCGCTCGCTGGGGGACGCTATGCGCTGGCGGTGCCGGAACGTCGTCAGGAATAGCGGCAGTAGCTTCGCGTCGGCGCGCTGATGCGTCGGAAGAAGACGCTACGGTATCGGCATCCACGGATCCACGCGGTTCGAGACGCGGAGCAAGCTGCTCCCAGAACGTCTCGGCGTCCAGTTGGGCGGTGGTGGCTTGTGCTTGCGCGCGGAAATGGGTAGCGAGGCGCGCTTCGAGCCTGGGATCGACTGGATTATTGTGGTCCCCGCTAGTGGGGTCATGAGGTGTTGTCATCTCGTTGTCTCCGAAGAATCCAGTGCGGCAGGTGTGACACTGGTAAGCTGTGTGCGCAACGCGGCAAGCGTGCGATAGAGGCGCGATTTGACTGTGCTGAGCGGTACCGCGTAGAGTTCGGCGATTTCCCCGAGCTCAAGCTCGGCCTGATAGCGCAGCTCCAACAGCTCGCGCGCCTCTGGCGCCAGGCATGCCAGCGCGTTTCGTAGCGCGACATCTGGCTCGCGCGCGGCGACCTCGGCATAGGCGTCATGCGGATCAGGCAGAGCATCCACCAGGTCTTCGCCGAGTGATTGTATTGATATGGTATGGCGTCGCCCAAGCATGCGGCAGCGGTTGCCCACGATAGCGAGCAGCCAGGGGCGGAATGGGCGCGCCACATCGTAGCGTGGCAGTCCGCGCCAGACATCTATCCACGCCTCCTGAAGCGCATCTTCCGCCTGTTCGCGGTCGTGTGTGAGGATCTGCGCCACGCGCCACGCGCCGGGCGTATAGGCCTCGACCAGCGCCCGAAACGCCGCGGTATCACCCTGTTGCGCACGGCGAATCATCTCCTCATGCATCGATTGAATCTCCTGATACATCCAGCTGCAGCACGAAAGGAGCTCTGTTACATACTATGCGGGATGCCGCGTGCGAGTTTCAGCGCGCCGCAATCGTCGGGGAGTAGCGCGTATTCGGGCGCTCTTGGGCATGCTATTGTCGGGCGACCAGGGCGACGGCGACGCATGGGCCGGTGTTGGAGCCGATGGCGGGCCCCAGCCAGGTCTTCTGGATGATGCCACGGTAGGCGCCAGCGAGGACGGTCTCCAACTGCCCAATCGACTCGATGCTCGCGCCGCAGATGAGCAGCGTCTCAAGCTCGCCCGCGTTTTCTACCAGCTCGCGCAGCCGCGCCAGTCCGCGCGCGCGCGTCCGCACCGTCTCTACGGGGGTGACTTCTCCCTGCTCGACAGTGATGATGGGATGGGCGTCGAGCAGCGTGCCTATCAATTCGCGCGCGCGCCCGATACGTCCGTTACGCCGGAGCTGCTCGAGTGACTCCACCAGCGCATAGAGCCGTGTGCGCGCCAGGATTGAGATGGCGGTCTCGTGGATCACCGGGAGCGGCGCTCCCATGCGGGCAAGTTGCGCGGCGCGAATCACCGCTGGCCACATGCCAATGCCCGCCTGGAGCGAGTCGATGATGTCAATCGCGCCGGGCGAGAGGTGGTCTCTGGCAATCATCGCGTGCTCGACAATCTTGCTGAGGCGGCTGGAGACGTGGATCGAGACGACGGCGGACGCGCCCTGGCGGAAGGCCGTTTGATAGATATGGTAGAACTCCTGAGGTGTGGCTGGCTCGGTATAGGGCGGCGTGCGCAGGTGGGGAAGGCGCGCGTAGAACTGAGACGCGGAAATGTCGATGCCATCCCGAAGGAATGCGCCATCCATGGCGATCCAGCTTGGCACGACGAAGGCTCCAATCGCCTGCGCGTGGCTTGGAAGGATATCTGATGCGCTGTCGGTGACGATGCGCACATGTGGGCGATTTTGCATAGGGCTGCTCTGGTGCGCCCAGGGAGATCGCGTATAGTCGCTCATGGTCCGACACCTCACCACTCGCCCACTGTTGTAGGCGCACTGCCTCAGGCGACCATTCGGAAAGGATAAGGGCGATTATACACGCTGGGTGGTCGGTAGTCCAGTGCGCCCGCCGGACATCTGGCTGACATCCAGGCCAGGGTCAATCTCTTTGGAAGAACTCGCTTGCTGGCAACGGCGTGTCGATCTCGGCCTGGAGCTTCTCAGTCTCACCCGAACGTTGCCCGCCCCGCCAAAAGAACCAGGCGAAGAGCAGGGCCGCGCCGCCATACCACGGGACCGCGATGAGCATCGGCGCCTGATAGCCCAGCACATTCACGATCAGGCCGCCCGCCAGCGCGCCCAGCGCCCAGGCAACCTGCCAGCTGACGTTATAGACACCATTGGCGATGACCCGCTCGCGTTCGGGCACTGCCTCCATCAGGAACGATTGCAGCGGCGGGCCGGGGATATTCGCGAGGGCGCCGCGGATGAGATAGGCGACGCAGACCACCGGCAGCACCGGAATGGCGCCCATCAGCACCAGAAACGGCAGCGCGCAGAGATGGCAGATAACAATCGTGGGTACCTTGCCGAAGCGTTCGGAGAGGGGCGCGGCGATCAGCGAGGCGATTGCCAGCAGTACTGTGGCCGTGGCGGTCAGGAAGCCGTAGAGGATGGTGGGCAGACCTAGCTGCTTGACGACATAGATGTTGAAATAGGGGAACCAGAGGCCCGCGCCAACGCCCAGCAGCGCCTGAAAGAGGCTGAACCGCCCGATGACGCCGCGCACGCCGACATAGATCTGCACGAGCAAGCTATCCAGCCGTTCCCGCCAGGGATGGGCGGGACTGGGAGCGCTCGCGCGCTCGCGTGGCTGTTCGCGGATGAGAAAGATTGGGATGATCGATGGGACGGCCAGCGCGCCCAGTATCAGTAGCGACAGTTGATACGCGCGCGCCTGTAGGTTTGTGGCCAGCAATGGTATGTGCGCCTGGAGCAGCCACGATTTGCTCATAGCAGACGATATGAACCACGCTGGTAGCGCGCCGCCGAGCAGGCTCCCGATGATGGAGGCGAGAAATTGCAGGGCGTTGTTCAGCCCGTAGAGGGCGGTGCGGTCGCGGGTGGTGCTATTGGCGGCCAGGAAGGGCGCGTTGATGACGAGGACGATGGCGACCGACGCGCCGATGCCAACTGTGGTCAGTATCAGCAGCGGCGGTGTGGGAACGACCAGTTGCAGAAAGATTGCGACGCCGCCAATCATGTCGGACCAGATGAGCATGGTGCGCCAGCCGAAGCGATTGACCAGCCATTGCGACGGCACGATGCCCAGGCCGCCGCCGATAACACCGACGGCGGCTAGCAGCCCAATGAAACCCGCGTTGTAGCCTAGCGCCGAGAGGTAAAGGGTGTAGATAACGACCAGCGCGCCCGCCGTAATCGCCTGAATCGAGTTCGAGATAAGATAGAGCTGGGCGTTGCGGCTAAGCGCGCGGAATGGATCGACGAAGCTACTCAGCATGCCCATTGGCGCCGTTCTGCTGTGGGGTCTGCGCTGGATTGGGCGCTGCCGGAAGGTTCGGAATATTCCCTGGCGCCAGCGTTTCGTCGGTCTCACTCATGGGTGGCAGTGGCCGTCTCGCGCCACGGGTGCCAAAGAACATGACGCGCGCGCCCGTGGCGAAGGCCTCCCAGCGGCTTTGGAACTCGGCGACGCCGCCGACGACGCGATCACTCCCCTGGACTGCGATGCCCATGTATTGCTGCGCCATGGGGCCATACTGGCTGAGGATGGGCATCACGTTGCGATGGAGCCACCAGGTACCATAGGCGAGCGCGCCGACGATGACGCAGACGAGCAGGAGCACGAAGCAAAGTTCCAGCATGAGCAGCGTCCCGGCCATTTGTCCGAGGGTATGCAGCCACAGTGGTTCAGCGAGAATCATCGGAAGATCCTCCCGCGGCCATCTCGCGCTCGATCTCTTTGCGGCGCTGCTGGCGCTGCTCGGAGCGCTTGCGCGGGCGGCCACGCCCGAAAATCGTGCTGGCGACCTCGCCCGCGCCGACGACGAAGCTGGCGGTGCGCACGCTAGGCCTGACGGCGAACGCGCTGGCGGCTTTGGCCGTCGCCTGGACGGTGCTGGTGGTGTCCTTCAGCGATTCGAGCACAGGCATGATTTCATCCCGCGTGCCCCGTATCGTGCGGATGAGCATAATCGTGGCAAAGGTCAGCGCGCCGAGCATGATCAGGCTGAGTAGCGCGGTAATTACCAGCACGATATCGACGACCACCGGCCACCAGCCAAGGGCTGTGGCAAAGAAGACAAACGCGATGATGAGAATTCCCAGCACAATCGCGCCGAGGATGATCCAGGGTCTGTATCGTTCCACGTTTTCCATCAGTGGCGGTCCTTTCGGCACGCGGCGGCACACGCCCGGAAAGCCTTCTTCTTCACGTGATGCAGTATGTATGCCATAGTTTATAGCGCGCGAAGGGGTCTTGTGGTTGCAAAAATCGCCTGGAGGTCTGATTGCGACATCGAAGAATATACGGCAAAACGGAGTCCGCACGCGACGGACCCCGTTGGCGTTGCATTTTGCCTGAGCGAATCTCACTACATCAGTGATTCGCAGCGAAGAGACAGGTTGCTAGGCGCTCTCGGCCTGGGCTTTGTTCAGTCGGGCCATCAGCCGTGACTTGCGGCGGTCGGCGTTGTTGCGGTGCAGCACACCCTTGCGCACGGCGCGGTCGAGGTTGCTGATGGCTGTGCGAATCGCCTCTTCCGTCTCGGGCGCGTCGGCGTCGCTGGCGATGGCATTGCGCGCTTTGGTCACGTAGGTGCGCACGGTGGATTTCACCGAGGCGTTGCGGGCGCGGCGCTCTTCTTCGATGCGCATGCGCTTCTTGGCCGAGCGAAGATTCGGCATACTGGCATTTTCCTCCTGCGATACGATGCGGCCACACGGGGCAGACGCGCGCAGCGACTGCGAGCCCGAGGCCCGGATGCTTTGGCAAAATGGAGGCCATGCGCTCTCTGGCATCTGCATTTATGATTCATGCGCGCGCACAGCACCGGGATAGTATATCAGATTGCCTGCGCGGCGGCAATGGTACGATTTGACCTCACCCCCGGCCCCTCTCCCACGGGGAGAGGGGAGATAGAATTGAAAAGAAAGGCGGATAGCTATGCGATTCACGGCGGGCGCATATGCGGTGATCTTCGATGAAGCAGGACGGGTGTTGTTCTGCCACCGCCGCGACTGCGATTTCTGGAACTTGCCAGGTGGCGGTGTGGAATCGGGCGAGGCGCCCTGGCAGGCGGTCGTGCGCGAGGTGCGTGAGGAAACCGGGCTGGAGGTTGAGGTTGTGCGGCTGGCGGGCCTCTACAGCTGGACCACACTAGATGAGGTCATCTATTCGTTCATCTGTCGCGTGACTGGCGGCGAATTGCTTACCCACACCGATGAGACTGACGACGCCCGCTACTTCGCGCTCGACGATCTGGCCGCCAACACCTTCCTGGAGCACGCTGCCCGCGCCCGTGAAGCCGCACTCGGCCAGACTGAGGCGGTGCTCCGCATCCCCACCGGCCCGACCGGCAGAGAGCAGCGGGGGGAACAACAATGACTGAAGCCATCAGCGGCAAGCAGTATTAGCACACGTAAATACAGCTGCTATCTTCCATGTCGAGTTTTCCTTTGTCAGAGCGAACTGCGCGCCATCGGTCAACCCCGGAAACGGCTTCGGGCTTGTATCCTGCACTTGAGCGATCAGGGTGATATTGGTGTCGTCACCCACATAAGTGCCAGGGTCTACAGTGCAGTCGAGCCACTTAACCCCGCCGTCCTTACCAGAATATTTAGCGCCCAGCGCTTTGGCTGAATATCCTTGCTGCGATTGCGATGTGAGCAATCCGAAAGCATCAGTGTAGTTCTGGCTCTTGATGTCGCTACACCATCGAGTAGCCACGGCGATGGGCGCGATATCGCGCCCTTGTAGCGTTTGATCAAAGGCAGTCATCAACCAACCATTACGAGTATTTCCAATTGTTACGGTAGCGGTGACATCATCTACAACGCGCCTCACATGAATCTGGAGCGCCGAAGCAGTTTCAGTATTAGCCTTCCCAATGCCTGCAAGCGCACACTCGAGTGTGATGCCATCGACCAGTTGGTGTAAAGCTGCATCTTCCAAGAATTGCTGCTGGCTTTCTGTATGCAGAGCAGAGCCCATCAATCGATAAAGAGCGAGATAATTACGCGCCATTAGCGCGCCACAGACGTTATCGAGCGCTTTGAGTGCATTAAGGCTGACGCCTAGGAATCCAACGTCGAAGCCGTCAACGGTCCAGGAATTCCCCGTGAACTGGAAGCGCACGTTACCGCTATGCGTACCACTGCTATCTCGATTGAGAACGGAGGCTACGGTAATGGCTCGTTGCCCTACATCAGCGCTGAAGTTGTTTCCCGCGGCTTGGCCACAACTCAGAACATTTCCTTCGAACTGGTCCATTTCTTTGCCATACCGGATGAATTCGTCTTTGGTAAATTGGCCCTTCAGCCCATCTGAGAAGTGCTGATACAGAACATCGTACTTGTGGGCTTCGAGGTTGTCGCACATTTGTGCTCCCAACGCGCTGAGTTGATCATATTGCTGCATCGCGTAGCGATAGGCGCCAAAGCTACAAGTAGCCAGGATAATGACAATGAGCAAACAGATGATTAGAATTCGGAGCCCTCGTCTCTTACCTGTCTTCTGAGGTTGCGTTTGAGGGTGAGGTGGCTCAATACTCGTAGACATCGTATCCGCATCAGTTTGGGGATTGCTCATGTTTTCATGCGATTCCGACATATCGCAACTCCTTCGTGAGATCTCCCTCATCGTTGGACACACATACGCGTTGAAACGCATTGCGCAAGGATGCATCACGAGTATAACACCAGTGGGAAGCTCCATAGACAGTAACGAAGCAAGTTTGTCATTTCGCACGCAACTCGCGCCCCAAATAGACTGCATTTGAGTCGTTGAGCCGTATCAAGTTTCATTGTGGCAGTTCGATCCGCAGCACAGTGTGAATAGCTTGCACGATGAATGTATACTGAATGCCAGATAGCCGGACCTCCTGTGGTGCGAGTGAGGTGAACTATGGTGAGGCGCTTCTCTCAAGTGCGGTACTTGTACGTCCGTTTAATCTGGTCGTTTGCGTTAGTCATAGTTCTCTCTGGATGCGCGTTAGGACTACCCGGCTCCAGTTCAAGTACGACCTCAGGACAGCACAATACCGCTATGCCCGTCGGGACTATCAAAGAGTTCCAGGCAAACGTGTTTGCAGGATACGCGACTATCGTGTTTGACCACACGGGAAATCTCTGGTATGCCGCGCCAGGCGATTTGGGATGGAGATCCCAGACAGGACACCTGACCCAGATTGACGTCGCATCCCTTTCGCGAAGTGTTTTCCAGCTAGTACTGGGCTCCGACGACAACCTGTGGTTCATTGGAGTGCCTACCAGATTTGGCTTTGGCCTTCCCACCAGCCAGACGATTGGGCATGTTGGAATTGATGGGCGGATCGTAGAATGGGAGATACCTCACAGTGGAGTGACACGCGGTATTCCATCTGTTTCCCCAATTCGAAACCTTGTCGCTGGCGCCGGTGGGAATATGTGGTATGCGCGCAGTGGGCCGGGAACGCAATGCAGCATTGGACGGGTAAGCCCAAGTGGAGGAATAAAGGAGTTCGCTATTCCACGTGGTAATTGCAGCGTCTTTGACCTCACTCTTGGCCATGATGGCAACATCTGGTTCGCCGTTGGGCAAGCTTCAGGAGGCGCGGTTGGTCGGATCACGCCGGGAGGTAGTATCCAGCTTTTCAACCTCCCATCTGCATCGTCGTATGTGGGTGAGATGTGGCAAGCCCCTAATGGCGCCTTGGGATTCAACGTTGTTACGAGAACCAACAATAGTCAAATAACAGTTGCTATGGCTACGGTCGACCAGAATGGGAAAATCTCTACGGTCCAAATACACCAGCCAGGCTTCAGCGCGGACCAATTTACCGTAGGTTCTGATAAGAATATCTGGTGTGTTGACCCATCGCGGAGGGCGATCGACCAGATAACAACTGATGGCGTTGTACATGAATTCACCATTCCTACACCCGGCGAGGTTCCGATTGCTCTTCTTGCCGCGAAGGATGGCAATCTTTGGTTTGCGGAGTCAAAAGAGAAGGTTGGGCGCATTACACCAGCAGGCCGGATTGCAGAGTATACAATTACGTCACCTGGGGCTTTCATCAGTGATCTGATCGTCGGCCCTGATGGCAATCTCTGGTTCTGGGAGTATTTTGCCCCACCTGGGGACAACTATTTAAACACTGTCGGTGACATTGGTCGTGTGACTGTTTGACAGAGAAGGGCTTTAGCCCGCCGCAAGCCGCGCCGTTTCAACGGCAGTGGTTAGGCGATTCGAGGCTTTAGCCAGATGTACCATGCCGTTGTTATGCCGTTGTTATGGTGATATGCTAGCGGCATGGATACAGCGCAGCAAGAAATCAAAATCACCGTTCGCATTCCAGGAGAAATCGCCGCGCGCATGCGTCAACTCGCAAAGCGCAACGACCGCTCTCTGAATGGCGAGATCGTGCGGGCGCTCCGCGAGTACACTGAGCGACACCAAGACGAGAAGTAGTCATGCCAGAGAATCTACGCAAGACCTACAAGTACAAACTCAAGCCGACGCCCGACCAGGAGCGCCAGCTTGAGGGCATCTTGTGGCAGTGTCGCAGGCTCTACAACACGGCGTTGGAGCAACGGACCATCCTCTACCGCCAACGGGGCGTCTCCCATAGTCGCTATGCGCAAGAAGCCGAACTCAAGGACATGCGCGCGGCGCTGCCCGAGTACGCAGCTGTCCACAGTCATGTCCTGCAAGATGTGCTGGCCCGGCTGGACAAAACCTACCAAGCGTTCTTCCGCCGGGTGAATGCTGGCCAGACGCCGGGCTTTCCACGCTTTCAGGGCCGAGGCCGTTTCAACAGCTTCACGTACAAGGAGTATGGCAACGGCGCGACGTTCGATAATGGTTTTCTCGTGCTGTCGAAGATTGGTCGGATGACATTGCGTTGGAGTCGTCCACTGGAAGGTACCCCCAAGACCGTCACCATCTCCCGTGAGGCCGATGGCTGGTATGTCTGCATCTCGTGTGCCGATGTGCCGACACAGCCTCTAGCGCCAACCGGACAAGAGACGGGCATAGACCTCGGTTTGGAGTCGTTTGCCACCCTGGCCGATGGAACTATGATTCACAACCCACGTTGCTACCGACGTGCCGAGCGCAGACTGAAAACCGCCCAACGCAAGGTGTCGCGCCGGAAGAAGGGGAGCGTCCGCCGTCGTAAAGCGGTGAAGCTGCTGGCGAAAGCGCACCAGAAGGTACGTCGGCAACGCCAGGATTTCCAGCACAAAACCGCGCTTCAATTGGTGCGCGACTACGACACGATCTATTACGAAGAGTTGCAGGTCGCCAACATGGTGAAGAATCATCACCTCGCCAAAAGCATCGCCGATACTGGCTGGGGCGCGTTCTTGGCCATCCTCACTTTCAAGGCAGCGTGCGCCGGGAAGCGAGTAGTTGCGGTGAATCCTGCCTACACCAGCCAGACCTGCTCTGGCTGTGGCATTGTGGTCAAGAAAGGGCTATCTGTTCGCTGGCATAGTTGTCCGGACTGCGGCACGACCATGCATCGCGATCATAACGCCGCCAGGAACATAGAAAGGCTCGGACAGAGCCTTCGGGGAGAGGTGGCGTAGGCCGCCTCAGAGAACCGAGAATCCGTCGGGCTTCAGCCCGTGCGGAGTGTCAAAAATCCGGCCATGGCGACTAGCCAGATAAGAGATATGGCTCGCTGAGGAGGATGGAGAGCGCGCTGAGGCTATCAGTGATCTCGCCCGCGTGCGCCATCCGCAGCGCCTCGGCAACAGGCACGCTCGTCACGTGGATCAGCTCCGTTGGCTCGTGGTCGGGCTGCCGTCGCTCGACATCCCGCGCCAGATAGACCATGCACTGCTGCCGGACCGCGCCATTCGCCGTGTAAAACGTCGTAATGTAGCGCACCGACGCGGCCTGCCCGCCTGCCTCCTCCAATAGCTCACGGCTTACCGTCGCCTCCGAATCTTCGCCAGCTTCGATGCCGCCCATGGGGATTTCCCAGCACCATGCGCGAATCGGATAGCGGTACTGGCGCAATAGCAGCATCTCGCCCGTCGTCGTCACTGGCACGATGGCCACGCAGTCCGGGCGCTCCATGTATGAGTACGTGATCTCGGCGCCGGTATGCGTGCGCACCGTGTCGCGACGGATGGCCAGCCACGGCGTCACATACGGTCGCTCGCTCGTCAGCGTCGTCCACGGCTGCTCCGGCTCATCCCATTCCCCAGGCTGCTTTGTGAACTCTCTCATGGCCGCGCCTCACCATCGGAGGTATCAGGCAGCGCCTGGACCAGCGCGCGGAACTGATCGCCGCGGTCGAACTCGTTGAGGAACATGCCGAAGCTCGTGAAGCCCGGCGAGAGCAGCACCACATCGCCCGGAGCCGACGCTGCCCGCGCGCGTTCGATGGCGTGGGGCAGGCTGTCATATGGCCCTTCGACGAGATCATCCGCCTGGCCTTGCGCCAGTATTGCCGCCGTTCGTAGCGCCTCGGCGAAAGCCTCTGACGCGGTACCTGCCAGCAGGACGATGTGCTTAGCGCGCGCCACAGCCTCCGCCGCAAAGTCGGAGGCGTCGAGATTCTTGGTATTGCCCCCGGCGATCAGGACGATGGGCTCCTCAAAGCTGCGTAGCGCCGCCACGCCCGCCACGGGAGCGGTGCTGGCGCTATCGTTGACCCAGGTGACGCCGCTCAGCATGCGCACGACCTCCAGCCGATGTGGGACGCCCATGAAGCTGGCGACGGCGCGCGCAATCGTCTCGCGCTCCACACCGATCTGCTCGGCGGCCAGCGTCGCCGCCTGCACATTGCCGAGATTGTGGCCCCCACGCAAGCGGATGTCGTCGGCATAGACGAAGGGGCGCTGGGCATCGGGCTGATCGCGCAGCCAGGCGGTGCGCTCTTCCGAGCTGTAGAACCAGACCGTTCCAGCGGGCGCCTCCTGGCCATAGCGCAGGGTGTAGGCGTTGTCGGCGTTGAAGAGCCCGATGTCGTCAGCCCCCTGATAGCGGAAGATGCTCGATTTGGCCTCGCCGTAGTCTTCCATCGAGTCATAGGCGTTGAGATGGTCGGGCATGAGATTGGTGAAGATGGTCAGATGCGGGCTGCGGCGGACGGTGTGAAGCCCCTCGAGCATCCAGTTGCCCAGCTCCAATACCACCCAATCGTCCGCGGTGATCTCCGGCAGGAGTGAGAGCGTCTCGATATTGCCAAGGTTGCCGCCCAGGAAGGGATGTCTGCCAGCGACGGTCAGGATATGATGCAGCAGCGTTGTGGTGGTGCTCTTCCCGCGCGTGCCGGTGATTCCGGCGATCTTGCCTTTGCAGGCGCGGAAGAACCAGGCGATTTCCATCTCCACGCGCCGCCCCGCCGCGCGCGCCGCCGCCAGATAGGGGGAGTCGCGCCGGACGTTGGGGTTACGCACCACCACGTCAGCCTGCTCGAAGTCGGCGCTATCGTGACGACCCAGCACATAGCGGATGGGCAATCCATCAAGCATCGCGATGCTCGATGCGAGCATCCCCGGCCCGCGCAGATCGGTGACAATCACCTCCGCGGCTCCCTGCGCGACGGCATAGCGCGCGGTCGCCACGCCGCCGCCGAGTATGCCGAGGCCCATCACCAGCACGCGCCGCCCGCGTAGCCCATTGGGGTCGCCTGGTGTCGTCACGATATCCCGCCAGCCGTCGTCTGCCCTCATGCCTATGCCTGCTCCTCAATGTGCCTGCTGTATCTGGTGCGCTCATCCAGAGCAGCGATATACGCTGGACAAACTTGCCTCAGCTATTATCCGCGCAACGGGGAGTGGCGTCCAGCAGTCTGTGCCTCATCTTGAAGGATTTGATGCGCTATATGCGTGGAGGGGCGCATGCCAGGGCGCGGTATTGGCCTGGTACGCGGTCAGATGAGGGGCGCAGAAGAGGCGAAGAATACGCGAATATTGCGAGCTTAGCAATTGGCACTTGACAAAGTACCCAAGAATCGGTAAGAATTGCGTTCAACTTCTCCCGGTGGCTCGCGCGAAGACCTCTGCTCCGCTCCGCAGGCGGTTTCTTTCACGAGCCAGAAAGCGCAGCGTGTGAGATATCTGTCATACCATGCGTAGTACTGTGAAGTATGACCAAATGTGGCACCGGGGTAGCACACATCATCGTCCGTCACATCCACACCGCGACGTTGCGGTGACCGGCACCGAGGCTGGGCAGGATGGAAGCGCGAGGAGACATACGGTG
>DATBIB010000022.1:0-4543 GCA_036557205.1 Ktedonobacterales bacterium
GTCAACCACACAAAAGACGGTGATAATGAAGTCATCCAGGTCCATTGCGCCCTCCTCAGGTCTGTTTGGAACATTCCTTGAGGATACTAAGCGCGGTGGGTCTGGATTCCTTCGTTCAGCAAAACGTGCACATCGGGTTACCTAGTCGCGCAGAAGCTCACGTTCGCGGGCTTCGTGGCCGACCGCGAGGGACGCCATTCAGGCGCGGTTTCAACTGCCAGCCTCCATCCACGCGCGCACCAACGCTTCCGCCTGTGCCGCCAGCGTATCGAGCGGCTGCGCGGCGTCCAGCCAGGTGATGCGGGTATCGGAGCGAAACCAGGTTAGTTGGCGGCGAATATAGCGGTGGGTCGCCAGCTTGAAGCACTCGACCGCCTCAGCCAGCGACGACTCGCCACGCAGGTACGCGCCAATCTCGCGATAGCCCAGGCTCGACATCGAGGGCAGCCGCCAGTCGTAGCCGCGCGCCACTAACCCCGCCGTCTCCTCGATGACGCCTGCCGTCAGCATCCCGTCGATGCGCGCATCAGCGCGGGCATAAAGCGCGGCGCGTTCCATATTCAGACCCAGCAGCAGCGTCCGGTACGGCGTCGGACGCGCGCCCTGCTGCTCTGAGAAGGGGCGGCCCGTCACCAGGCAGACCTCCAGCGCGCGAATGATCCGCCGCACGTTCGTCGAGGCGATCTGCGCGGCGGCAGTGGGATCGAGCGTCGCCAGCCGCTGGTGCAGCGTGGCGGCTCCCTGCGTGGCTGCCTCGGCCTCCAGCTCGGCACGCAGCGCGGGCTGTGGCGCGACGGTGGGAATCGCCAGCCCATCTACGACGGCGCGGACGTAGAGGCCGGTCCCGCCAATCAGCAGTGGCAGCGCGCCATTGCTGATAATCGCCGCGATGGCCGCCTGGGCATCCGCCTGATACTGCGCCAGCGTATAGCTCTCGTCGGGCCAGACGACATCGATCAGCGCGTGGGGCAATTTGGCGCGCTCGGTGGGGGTAGGCTTGGCCGTGGCGATATCCATCAGGCGATAGATCTGGCGCGAGTCCGCCGCCACCGCCGCGCATGGGGTGATGTCGCGCAAACGCTCGGCCAGCGCCACCGCCAGCGCCGTCTTCCCGGTGGCCGTTGGCCCCACCAGCGCCACCAGTGGCGTCAACCCAATCGCATCCGTAGCGATCACGGATACCCTTTGGTGCGCGGACGCCCGGCCTGCGCGCGTACACTGCGCAGATGCTGGTTGAGATGGCGCGACTTCGAGAAGCTCAGCGTGATGCGGTTGATGCGGTCGCCAAGGATGCCGCCGATCACCGACCCGGTGACCACCGCGACGGGCAGCAGCCAGGGCAGGTCGCGCACCAGCCACCATGCGCCCGCGCCGCCAGCTAAGATGCCTGTGACCACCCAGAAGAAGCCCGAGAAGCGGCGGATGAACGCGCCAATGCGCAGCATAATGCCGCTGTAGAAGCGTTCAGCGCCCAGCGCCGCACCGAGACTGATCATTGCGGCGGCCAGCAACAGCGCGCCCGTCAGCGTGGGATGGTCGGTGAACAGATGCAGGGTCGGCCACGCCGACTGTCCCATCGTCGCCAGCGCGGGCGCCTTCTTCGGCAGGGTAAAGCCCGCCAGCAACACCGTATGCTCCGTCGCTAGCGCGACCAGAAAGCCGATGGCCGCGCCCGCCAGCGTCGTCTTGAAGCGTCCCGGCCAGCCTCTGCCGCCACTGCCAATCAGCGCGCCCGACGTCGCGACGAGTGCGACCAGCGCCAGCAACGCCAGTATCAGCGGAGCGCCAACAAATAGTCCCGGCGCCCACATCGCCAGCAGCGACGGCAGGAGCGTCAGCGTCGTCACCGCAAGCCCCATCGCCAGCAAGAGCGCGCCCAGGAAACCGAGGTTCAACGGACGCCCCAGCGGCGGCGCGGCATGCTTTATCTGGGCATTGGCGGCCACCGCGGCGTGGACCTGCGTGGCGTAGGATGCGCTGCTCTGCGGGGCGGTGGTCGCGCGCGGCGCGCGCACGATCTCCGCCGTGATCGGCACATAGATATGCTGCGTGCCAGTGACGATCTGCAGACTGCTATACTGCTTGCCCGTCGCGGCGATTTTGGATGTCTCGGCGGTCAGCTGCACCAGCGTGCTCGAACCGCTGAACGATTGCCGGTCGAGCGTAATCCAGGGGTGCGGCGAGATGATCTGGCCGTTGACGCTCGCGCCGTTCTGCCCGCGAATCGTGATGCTCACGGCGCCACGCTGGCCCGATTTGAGCTGGCCAAAGTCAATCGTGCGCGGCTGCACCGTGACCAGCGACGCGGTGGAGCTGGGCGCCGCGCTGGCAGCGGCGTGGGTCGTCGTGCCGCGCGCGGATTGTGCCGACTGTCCCGAACGCGCTGGTCGCGCCTGCGTGCTCTGGCGTGCCGATGCCGATGCCGCTGCTGCCGCTGCCACTGGAGCCTGCGCCTCCTTGAGAAACGCGGCCAGCCCCGCCGCCTGATCGGTCGTGCGCATCGTCGCGGCCAACACCGCCTTGACCGCCTGGCGCTCGCCCCATTTTGAGAGCCATGGATCGAAGCGGCGAGCGTAGAGATGTTCCGCCGCCTCCTGGGGGTGCGCGTTGCAGAGCGCCACCAGCTCGCGCAGGGAATGGGCGCACTCGCCCGTGCGGAAGTACATCCCCTCGGGGTGGCTCAGCATCTTCTGGAAATCGGCGACCGAGCGGAAACGGCTCTCGCGGTCCAGTTTGGTCGCGCGCTCGATGGCCACCTGCACGTAAGGCGAGACCTGCGGGTTGCGTGAGTTGAGCGGCGGCAGCGCGAACGGCGTGCTGGCGGGATCGTAGCCCGAGAGCAGCTGGTAGAGTGTGCAGCCCAGCGCGTAGACATCGGCGCGCGGATCAGTCTGCGCCTTGCCATATTGCTCCGGCGGCGCGTAGCCCGGCGTGCCCAGCACCTGGGTATCGCGGGTGCGCCCCGGCACAAAGACCCGCGCGATGCCAAAGTCGATCAACTTGATGCGTCCGCTGCTTGTCACCATGATGTTGGCGGGCTTCAGATCGCGGAAGATGATCGGCGGGCGGCGATTGTGCAGATAGGTCAGTACGTCGCAGATCTGGTCGGCCCATGCCAGCACATCGCGCTCCGGCAGCGCCTTGCCGCCCGCCGCGGTCTGCTTCTGCTCCAGCGTCTTGCCCTCGATGTATTCCATGACGAGGTAATGGCGCGAGCCTTCGGAGAAGTGGCCTGAGACGCGCGGCAGCCCTTTATGGCGCAGGCCCATCAGCATCTCGGCTTCCTGCACGAAGGCGGCGAGCGACTCCTGCAGCTCGGAGGGCGCGAGGCTATCCTGGCTCATCTCCTTGATGGCCACCTGCGTGCTGTTGCGGATATCGGTCGCCTGATAGACGGCGGCCATGCCACCCTGGCCGATGGCGCGGCTGATGACGTAGACGCCAGCCAGGCGCGACTGCGCGGGGAGGCGTCCGGTGGGGTGCAGGGGAGCGGCGGTTGGGCGACGCGCGGCGCTGGCAGCGGGGTGGATGACCGTTGCGCCTTTGAGTGCATAGCCGCATGAGTTGCAGTACGTCGCGTCAGCGCGATTCTGCGTACCGCAGTGCTGGCATTTGACCATCCCCCACTGCTCCCTGATCCCTGACGTCGGGCCAGACTCAGCCCCTGCCTGGCAAATCGTATACCTTCCAGCGGAAACTACGGCTCGCGCAAGGCCGATGTTGCAGATAGCGTGCCGTTAGCTCCCCGGGCCGATTATTTGTCGCGCCGTGATATCGCCCCTTGCAGGGTATAGCGCCGCGCGCATCGCGTCAAGAGCGGCGGGGGAACGTGGCCAACGACAAACGCCGACCATTCCCTCACTATTTCGGGAAGATTCGGGCGGGACGCTAGTTCGCTGGCGGCACATAGCGCGCGAGCACGGCGGCGAGCGCGGCGTTGGACGGCTCGACGAGCACGCCCCCATCGGGGAATACGATGGTGGGGACGCTGCGCATGCCGTTATTCAGCGTCTGCACCAGCTCAGCCGCGTCGTCATCGTCTTCGATGTTGACTTCGCGGTAGGGGACACCGAAATCGGCAAAGATGCGCTTGGCCCGGCGGCAGTCGCCACACCAGGTCGTCGAATACATCGTAATGGTGGCGGGGTTGGTCGTGGAATCTGTATCTGCGGCGGGATTGGAATGGATCATCGAGATTGCTGAACCTTTCAGGCAATATTCCTTAAATGAACCGGGAGAGCGCCTAACTACAAAAAGTATAGTACAGCAGAAACATCACGGCAAGAGCTATTCGGGTGGCTGGCGCCAATCATGCGCTTGCCTATCGGTCGGTCAACATTGCAGACTACCATCTAAGCCAAACAGGCTCTGCCCATCTTGGCCATTTCCGACCACCCCGCCCAATAATGCTGGTATGCTCTTGCTAGAGCATGCTGTCGGTTTCCGAACGCATGTCTGAAGGGCGGCGCGAACCTTGCGAGCATTGGCGGCGAGCACGGGTGGTACTATTGCGAACATTTCTGTACAATCCCGGTGGTTCTCC
>DATBIB010000023.1:0-27948 GCA_036557205.1 Ktedonobacterales bacterium
GAGCGGGAGACGGGATTCGAACCCGCGACCTTCTCCTTGGCAAGGAGATGCTCTACCCCTGAGCCACTCCCGCATTGCTGCGTACCTGCGCTCTCGCGTCGGCTCCCCAACTATACCGCACCCGCTGATAGCCTGTCAAGTACTATGGCTCGCCGTGACTCGCCATGGCGCCCGCTCACCGTGCCAGCATGTCGGCCACCAGTGGCGCCTCGTGCGCGATGTTGAAGAGCGTGCCGCGGATATTGTTATACATGCCAACGAAGTACAGGTTCGGCAGGTCCAGCGAGCGCACGCCGTCCATCCGGGGGAATCCGGCGTCGTCCAGCGGCAGCGCATCGCTGAGATAGCTCAGTGCGGGCCGATAGCCCGTCGCGATCAGCACGGCGTCGAAGGGCTCCTCGCGGCCATCCACAAAGCGCCCGCCCTGCGCAATAAACCGCTCAACCGCCGGGCGGATGGCGATGGCGCCCGCCCGCGCCTGCTGCAGCAGCTCCAGTCCGATGACGGGCACACCCGGCTTTTCCAGAATGCCCACCGTCGGGCGCGGCACCCCCGCCTGGGTCTGCCGCCGGACCGCCTGGCGCAGCATTACCGGCGCCAGCACGCGCTGTGTCACGCCGGGTGGCAGGCGGACGATCAGATGCGCCCAGCGCTGGATAGGAACGCCCACCAGCTCGCGTGGCACGACATTCGCCCCGGCGCGGATCGAGATCGTTGGATGCGCGCCATGCTCGGCGAGGTCAACGGCAATCTCGGCACCTGAGTTGCCCACGCCGATCAGCAACACCCGCTGCCCCACGAAGGGTGTCGCATTACGATATCCAGCGGAATGCGCGATCTGCCCCCGAAACAGCTCCTCACCCGGATAGCGCGCTCGCAGTGGATTGCTGAAGATACCCGTCGCCGAAACCAGCGCCTGACCAGTTTGCGCGCCCGACGGCGTCTCGACCCGCCAGCCGTCGCCCTCCGGCTCCGGCGCGGCCCGCTGAACCGGCATCCCCGTCTCGATCACCAGGCCAAAGTGGCGTGCATAGCTATCGAGATACTCGACCACCTGCTCGCGCGAGGGATAACGCGGGAAGCGGCGCGGCATCGGATAGCCTGGCAGGCCGGAGAGCGCGCGCACGGTGTGCAGGTGCAGGCGGTCGTAGAGCCGACGCCAGGTAGAGGCAGGCGCGTCGCCCGCTTCGAAGATGCGCATGGGAATCTTGCGCTGCTTCAGGCAGGCAGCGGTCGCCAGCCCGGCTGGGCCCGCCCCGACGATAAGCACCGGGTCAGATTGCCTTGATGCGCGCTCTCCCATAGGTCTATGCTCCCTTCTCCTCGCAAGACATAGGCGTCACATCCCCCATGCCCGAAGCGCTCGATCAATATCGGTATCCGGCGTGATGAGCAGCGGAATGGCGTCGGAGTCACGCATGATGACGAGCAGCCCGCACAATGATGTCAGCAGTTGAACGATCAGGACGGGGAGCCGGGCGGGGCCTTTGGAAAAATAGAATGAAAGCGGGATGGTGTCGTCGCCGTGATACTCGGTGACAATCAGGTCCGCCCATTCTCCGGCCCAGCGATATTCCTGTCGCCCGCGTTCGAAGACGACTGCCTCCCAGTTCATTCCACCTGTGGATGTCTCAAAGACATAGCCGTCGAGCCGGGCAAGTGTATCACGAATCTCGCGCACGGTGGGATATCGGCTTGTCGATGCCTCTGGCGGCTCGTTGCCAAATTTGCGCAGCCATGTGATAAATTCGTCATCCGCGACGAGCGGAGTAACGGCATAGAGCACTCCCATGCGCATCTCTTCTTTCGCTCGCCGTCTGCCCTGGAATCGCTCTATTCGCTACTCAGCAATGCTATCACGCAGGTCGTGACTTTGCGTGGCGCGAGACGCGATTATCCCGGCGGCCAGCCGAGGGGACGGCCACCGAGCAGGTGCAGGTGCAGGTGAAAGACGCTCTGGCCCGCGTCGTGTCCGACGTTCCAGACCAGCCGAAAGCCGCTCTCGGCGATTCCCTCGGCCCGCGCCACCGCGTTCGCCGCGCGCACCATCGCCGCCAGCAATGGCCCATCCGCCGCCTCGGGCACGTTGATGCCCGCGATATGCCGACGCGGAATGACCAGCACGTGCGTCGGCGCCTGGGGATTGCGGTCGCGGAAGGCAATCACGTCGTCGTCGCGATAGACCTGCGTGCTGGGAATGCTGCCCGCGACGATGCGGCAGAACAGGCAATGTGGATCAGTCGTCGCGGTCGTATCAGATACGTCAGGCTCATCTGGCATCGTCACGATTCCTCAATTTCAGAGTGTCTTCCGTGCGGCGGACAGACCCGCAGGCCTAGAAGCGCGCCGTACGCAGGAATTCGCCCGGTGTCGCGCCGAAGCGCTCGCGTAGGAAGGTCTTCCCTAGCGCCGTGAAGAAGATCAGCGCACCGGTGGCGCGGGTCCGCTGGATGGTGGCCAGCACGCGCGCCTCGCCCCAGAGGGGGAAGCGCCGCTCGCGCAGCAGCCCCAGCATCCGCCACAGGGTCAATAATGCCACCGGGATCGCCACCACGATCAGTTGCGCCGAGACCGACTGGCGCAGCCCGGCGATAGGCGGGGGAGTGAGCAGATAGAGGCTGACGTATGAGATTCCCGCGACGGCCAGCGCGGCGCAGAGGAGTTGCGTGATGATCTGGCGAACCGGCGGCTCGCGCATCGTGATCGCGCTGATGCCCAACGGGCCGATGCTCCAGCCGACGAGCGAGCGGTCGCGCGCGATGGCGATAAACGCATAGGCGAGGTGGTAGATGGCGAACCAGGCAAGAATCACAACAGTGAGGTAGATCGGGTTGATATGGATGCTCATGCCCACCTCCGTCCGCCACATGCCAGACGCTCTGCGAAGCCGAATCCAGGTCGTTCACGTGCAAGGTAATCGTACAACATCTTCTTCATCGTCCACGCTCTCTCTAAATAGTACTACGTGCGACGACACATTTTCGATGCGGCCGCTGGACGCGACAGCTAAAACGCCCATAGAGACGCTGGCAGCCAGCGTTTTCCGTGTCCCTGGCCCATGAGTTGCTATACCTAACGGGGGTATGGTATAATAATGGAGCGTGGTATAGTCTGAATGAAGCAGTGTATACGCTTTCCGCATTGCGTGAGGAAGGTCTGAGGTCTGAGGTCTGAGGTCTGAGATGTCAACAACCCCACGGCTAAAGCCGGGGGCTTGCAGCTACCCCGCGAAGGGCGCCGCCATAGGCCGATTGACTGCGGCCCAATAGGGTTCTTTTTGTGAAATGTTGATGGCGGCGTTATAGTCCGCGTTGAGTGCGAAGCCACAGCGCTGGCAGAGGAACGACTCTTGGCTCTTCCGATTGGCCTTCTCACAATGCCCACAGGCGCTACACGTCCGGCTGGTATTCCGTGGGTCGACCAGATGGAGCGGGACGCCCGCCCATGCGGCTTTGTAGGCGATAAACTGGCGGAGTTGGAAGAAGGCCCAGGCATGCCGTTCGTAGCGCTGTTCGTGGCGAACCGTGACACGCTCGCGAATCCCACTCAGGTCTTCGAGGGCGAGTGCCTTGCACGAGACGACGGCTTTGTGTACCAGGGCCTTCGCGATACAGTGATTCACGTCCTTCTGGAAGCGGCGTTCTCGCCCCGCATTCTTGCGCAGGCGGCGTTTGGCGTTCTTGGTATTGACCTTCTGCAACCGCTGGCGGCGGGTATGGTAGCGCTGACGGGCATGCCTCACTCTCGCGCCGCTAAACGTCTCACCCTCGCTATCCGTGGCCAGATTGACAATCCCCAGATCAACGCCCAACGTTGCGCCGTCTGGTTCGGTCTCTGGCGTCGCCTCTGGAACGTCGGGCGCCTCGCGGCTTTGCGTCACATGCAGGTAGTAGACGCCACGCCGCCAGACCAGATCAGCGCCACCGACTTCCCACGCTGGGTCTACCAGCATTGCGTGTTGACGTGGGCCGAGCAGCAGACGGCAGACCACGCGCCCATCCAGGGTGTTCAGCGAGACTCTATCGAGACTCATCAGGCGATAGGTGCGGGCATCGTAGCGAATGCTGCCACGTGGCCCAAATTGGGGGCAGGTGGCCTGCTCACGATGCTTGGCCTTGGCCTTGACCGCCTTGATAGCCTCCACTGCCTTGGCTCTCGCACAGACGGCAAGCTGAGCGCCGAGTCCGAAGTTCAGACGTGTTTCGCCGTAGACGCGGTGATGGGCGGTATTCGTATTCGTGATGTTCTCCTCCCAGCATATCTGCGCAATCCAGGTTGCCGCCGCGTTGAAGGCGCGTTGTGTCGTGGCCAATGCGCCATCATGGCCGTCAACGTCCATCTTAACGCAGATAGTACGGGTGAGGATATTGTTCATAAGAACTACATAGCACAGGTGTTCAATACCTGTCAAGCGTCGTACTGAAAGGGGGAGCGCCGCTTCCTCCCCATGGCTGAAGCCAGGGGGTCTCCGCGGCGCACATTAGATGAGCGAATCGGCTGTGTATGATGTTGCTATCATTGGCTCCGGCCCGGCTGGCTATACCGCCGCAATCTATGCCGCGCGCGCGAATATGCGTACGCTCGTCCTCCAGGGCGAGGCCTTTGGCGGCCAGTTGATGATTACCAGCGAGGTCGAGAACTACCCCGGTTTCGAGGAAGGTATTCAGGGGCCGGAGCTGATGGATAAGTTCGAGGCTCAGGCCCGACGCTTTGGCGCGGAGATGGTCCCTCAGGATGTCGAGCGCGTCGATTTCTCGCAGCGCCCCCTCCAGCTCTGGACCAGTGACGGCCACTACCTGGCCCGAAGCGTGATCGTGGCGACGGGAGCCAGCGCAAAGTGGCTGGGTCTGCCCAACGAGCAGCGGCTCCAGGGGCGCGGCGTCAGCGGCTGCGCCACCTGTGACGGCCCGTTCTTCCGCAATAAAGCGCTGGCGGTGGTCGGCGGCGGCGACACGGCGATGGAAGAGGCGCTCTTCCTGACCAAATACGCCTCCGAGGTGCACCTGATCCATCGGCGCGATAGCTTCCGCGCCAGCAAGATCATGCAGCAGCGCGTGCGCGAGCACCCGAAGATCACGATTCACTTCGACTCCGAGGTGGAAGACGTGCTCGGCGAGCAGTCGGTCGAAGGCGTCGTCGTGCGCAACCTGAAGACCGGCGCAGCGGAGGCTCTGCCGGTGCAGGGCTTCTTCGTGGCGATTGGCCACCAGCCCAATACCGGGATCTTCCGCGGCATTCTGGAGATGAACGAGGTCGGCTATCTCAAGCATGTCGAGCATACGATGACCAACGTGCCGGGCGTCTTCGTCGCGGGCGATGTGGACGACCATCGCTACCGCCAGGCGGTCACCGCGGCGGGCGAGGGATGCCGCGCGGCCATCGACGCCGAGCGCTGGCTCGAAGCGCGACATGCGGTCGATACGGCAACGGTCAGCGATCCGCGCGAGTACGGGCAGACCCGCCCCACCGCGAGCGCCACCAACCCCACATAGTCGGGATACCGCAGCATCGGATTATATCGGATTATATCGGATTATATCGGATTATATTGAAGCTCCTCCTGTCCACTCCAGACAGGAGGAGCTGTCTTAGGTAGTGGGCTGCGTATCAGGCGGTTAAACGTATGACACCGTGTCGCACCATACTGTTGTCGTTTGTGTTCTCCTGCCGCACGCTCGATAGAGCGATGGAGACGACATCCTCCAACAGTACGCCGCGACCGTGTATGAGAGACAACGACGAAGGCCGTTTCATAGGTAGCCCGGTTTTCTCCGGTGCGGCGGGAGTACCTGGCCGAATACGATTGGCAAAATGAGCAAGGCAACGATCTGCAGCAGGAATAGGGTAGTTTGGCTCAAACTACTCAACCGGCCCGGCAACTGTTCAAGCAGCGGGATCGCAACGATAAGGAGAAGGCTGACTGGTGGCGCCATCCCAACGACTAGCGCCCACCAGTAACGCCTGGTGGAAAGCGCAATAATCGTTGCAGTCAGCCAAATGACGATTGTCGAAGTGTATGCGCAGAAACCAAGAGTAAGGAGCAAGACATAGCTTACGGATCCCTTGTCTACGACACTCGGGTCCACATGCCCTATGACAAATAGACCGTTCAAGCTAACCATCAAGATGGCAGGAACAACACTGACTATCTTGAATGGCGTGTAATTTCCGCGCGCATGCGGCAAATGTTTGACCGCTTCCCGAAATTCCCGGATACGCATATCGAACCGCTCAAGATCGCCACCCCAGCTCGGAATAGGACGCAACGGCAATGCCTGCACTTCTGCGAGTGGCTGCAAGTCAGGTGGTAAGTCACCGTGCTTCGGCATTGGAGTATTCTGCACAAGTACCGGAAGCACAAGGATATTTGGATCGTTGCTTGCAAGGAGTGCGCTGAGTTCAGACCGTATCCGCTGATTCGGGCTCAAGAGAATAGAATTGGTCCAGTTCAGGCTAATCACTACCATTGCGATTAAGCCGTCGTTCTTTGGTATTTTGGTTCCAGTGAACGGCTGGGTTTTCGTCATCTGCGGGTCTTGAAAGGCCCGTAGGAGCATGTCATCGTGACCGACGTAGGATACGCGCAGGTCTGAGTGAAATCTCAGAAGATGCTCTGAGAGAAGCGCCGCGAAGGGGCCATCTTCAGGTGTGCTGACAATCCGTACGGTGATCATAGAAAATCTTCGACCTTTGCTCCCATGCGCGACAACCACCTTCGTAGCACGCGACGCCTGGCGGTAGAACTGAAGCGGAGGCAGCCTAGGGCTATCACAATGCCCGTAAAGTAATGGAGCGGAGGTGGTAACACATTCAACACAAAGGCAATAACGGCGGTGATGAACAGTCCTTCCCATTCACGAGTGAGCACAAGATGCCAAATCAGCAATGCGCCCAGCGGGATGGCACAAAATAGAGTGAGTGTCTGTAACGAATCGGTACTGATGAGGTTTTTAAGAAGACTCGGCGAGAGTTGTCGCAGCAGTACAAAGCAGTTTACGAGAAAAAATACCAGAGAGAACACGAAAGCCACAGGGCGGCCAATTGCCGGGGTCTTCATATATTCCGCTGCGATTGCATGCCTGAACAAAGCTAGGGCAGCGCTGTCGATATTGTGCTGGTCGGTGACAACCACTGGTGGGAACTGCGTCACAAGTGGCTGTATTGAGACCGGCAATTCAGAAGGTTGAGGCATGACCGCGCCAGGTGAAAGCACAGGCACAATTCGTTTATGCGCCTGGAGGGCGGCTTCCACTTCGAGCCGAACCCAGTCATCCGGCTGAAACAGCCGCAATCGTCCTTCACTATCGGTGATGGTTGCCCATTGAGTTCCGATGATAACGGCTACACAGTCGCTCGATGCCAACGCGCTCTTCAGCCTTTGTGGAAATCGCTCTCCGACTTCAATCGCTTCGGTATCGAGGAAGATCCGACTCTTGCCAAAGGCTGCCGTCAAAATCTTCGCTAAAGCTCGACTGAAAGAACCAGTATCGTCTCGACGGTACGAGAGGAAAATGCTCGGCAAGGCTTTTTCCACCTTCCCAAAGATTGCCGACATTACCTTGGTCTAGTGTCTGCACGCAGTCTAACACACCGTCTGCTCGTACGCCATACTGCCGCCACCAGCCCTGTAGCTGCTCATTCCCCTGATGAGCCATGTTGCGTCGTACCATACTGTCTCAGTTTGTCGCCTCGCCAACCCGCGAGCCTGCCATGCGAACTAAGAGCCATTCCGCATTCTGCGAGTGATTCTACGAGTTATGCGTGTTCAATCGCGATGCGAGCGCGTAGACTTATTGGCAGCAAGCTGCTGTCGTTGCGATACCGGCGATACCGGCGATACCGGCGATACCGGCGATGCTGAAGGAGCAGGCGTATGGCGCGCCCACTATCCGGTACACCGGGAACATTTGGAGCATCCAGCCTGCCGCGCTGGATCGCGGCGAGCGTCCTTCTTGCGGGCGGTGCGCTGGCCTTTGCCGCCACTTTCCTTCCGCTCGGCTATGCCACGTATCCGGCTGATTATGGCGAAATCGCCACAACAACCTTTGAGATTCCCGCGCAGAACCTTATCACAGTGATCCAGTTCAATCTGCGCTCTCCGGGAGAATCGAGCATTATTGGCACATGCGCCTGGATGTTCCTGCTCTGGGGTGCGCCGCTCATCCTGGCTGCCGCTGGGCTGGGATTGTTGTTGGCAGATCGCTGGCGTCCTAGACTACGTGTATGGTTCGTCGCGCTCATTGTGGCGCTTGTCGGCGCGGGCTATGTGCTCGTCTCATGCCAATTCTATGTCTACCCGTTCTTCGGCTTGCAGGGGGCCACAGCGCATACGCTCACCTATGGAGCCGACTTGTCGTTTCTAGGCTATCTCGCCGCGCTGGTGGGTGTTATCTGGTTGGCGCTCCAGCGTAACACCACAAACAGCGCCTGACCGATAGGGTACGTTTACGGGTCAGGGAAACACTAGCATCTTTTGGAGAGTCTCACCTATCTGAAGGGAGGCGTCGTATCAGCACGTCAATTGGCCGCTCCGCGCGCTTCTGGGCGGCGGATCTCCTGTTCGTGGGCGGCGCGGTGGCGTTCGCCGCGTCATTTTTGCCGCTGGGCCAGATCGCGTTTCCCGCCATCGCCGGCGAGCCAGCAACCACCATCGTCGAGATTCCCGGTCAGATGCTTGCGCTGATGGTGCAGACACCGTATCGCCTGAGCATCGAGGGCTGCCTGCTGTTTGCGGGGTTCTGGGCAGCGCCGCTGTTGCTGGCTGCCATCGGCGTCTCGCTGCTGATTCGTCGTCGGCCAGGGCGGGCGCGCATCTGGGTATTCGGCCTGCTCCTGATACTGCTCGGCGCTGGCATTACCGTTCTCTATAGCGCGCTCTATCTGCTCTTTCCCCAGGGAGAGGTCATACATCCAAAAGCGACCCTGGCCTATGGGCCAGCGGTGGCGTTGTTCGGCTATCTCACCGCGCTGGTGGGTGTTATCTGGTTGGCGTTGCAGCGGCTCCGCCGGACGGAGGGCGTGCCGCCCTACTAGTAGACAGGAGGAGCTATTAGTCGTGGCGGACGGCGTTCCGTGGCGTGGGCATCAATCCGCCGCGCCGCCGGTGACATGTCAGATAGGTGACGCCCTGGCTGCCCGCGCGGATAGCACGGCGTGCGTTCTTCGGGATGTAGACGGCGCTGCCCGCGTCGAGCGGCTCATCGCCGCCGTCCAGCTCCACCGTGCCCGTGCCGCCGAGGCCGACCAGCAGTACGTCCACCTCGGTATTGATGTGCGCTTCGAGGTATTCACCGGGCAGCAGCCGGACCAGGTTGACGTTGAGGTCCGCGCCGACCAGTGACCCGATGACGCCCGCTCGCTGTTGCTGTTCCGCCTCGGCCTGGTGGGCGACGAGATCAAGGCGCTGCGTCTGTGGCTGAGGTTGTTCCATCGCTCTTCGCTCCATCTTCCTGTTGAGTTTCATCGCAAATCCGACGAAATTGTCCGTTACAAATGAGCTCGTTCGATTGTGTATAGAGAAGGGGGCTTTTCAGCACGACCAATTAGAGCATGAGAGAAAACAGTAGACGAGTTCCAATCCTTCTCTACAGGTAGGCGGAGAACGCACGGAGGGAGCTCGTCGTATCATGGAATTGAGGCGAACGAAGATGGCGTTATCCAGTCAGCGATTGCGCACGATGATGCAGCACGGTCAGGATGCTGAAGCCACCCGGTTCTCTGCCGGTGACGCCGAGTTTGTGGCCCTCATCCCTCAATATGCGACCGCGATTCTGCGTGTCGCGGCGGCGCTGGTTGGCCCCGCCGATGCCGAAGACGCCGCCCAGGAAGCGATCACGCGCGGCTGGCAAGCATGGCCCACACTGCGCGATAGCGCGGCGGCGCGCTCGTGGCTCCTGCGCATCACCGTCAACGTTTGTCGCGACTGGCAGCGCGGACGCTTTGGCACGCGCCGTCGGCTGACGGAGCCGCTCTACGACGACGAGGCCGCGCCGCTGGCAATGCTTGGCGGCGATCCTGGCGCGAGCGACCACGCCAACGCCATTGACCTGCGCGGGGCTGTCGGCTCGCTGGATGAGGATCTGCGGCTGGTCGTCGTCTTGCGCTACTACTCTGGCATGGACGCGACCGAGGTCGGCGCGATTCTGGGCATCCCGCCGGCCACCGTGCGCACCCGGCTGCGGCGCGCGCTGCGGGAGCTGCGCGGCCAGATGAGCACATCATCCGGCGTCTATGTCAGACCGGACATATCAGGAGAGGCGCATGGCGAATAGCGCCAACGGTCCCTGCGAGGATCAGACTCGCGAAATCGTGCCATCAGACCTGCTGCTCGTGCATCAGGGACTCGAAGAGGACGGCAGCAGTTGGCGGGCGACACTTCCCCTGGCAGACAACCTGCTCCGCCGAGTCGCGGACTTCCCGACACAGACCATCGCGAGTCTTGCGAGAGATGTTCACTCCGATATTTCGGTCTCCGCGCCGCCAGCGCCCCATAGACGTCCCCATCACAGGCACACGCGCCACTGAGTCCATCGTCTCTGGCTCCATGTGTACACATGGCTCCGTGTGAATCCAAAGTGACTCGGCGGCTTGTCCCTCGTTCGCACAGATAAACGGCTCATCTGCTGCCGACGCTGGCGCGGCTGTTGGGTGGGCATTGGATACCCAATGACGACAGTTTCGCGAATTCTTTGGCGGCACTGTCCCCAAAGCGATGGCTGGTGCGGCGTAGTAGGCAGAGGGGGAATCAGAGCAGATGTGCAGAGGCGCTCGAAGCGAGGAGGCGGCATGAAGGATGCTTCCGCGCCCAGAATGCTGGCTCCCGGAGCGTTTGGCGATCTCCTCAATCGCTACCAGTGGCCACTCTATAGCTTTCTGCGTGGATTCATCAGCGACACCGAGCAGGCGCGCGACATCGTGCAGGACGTGTTCTGTGACGCCTGGCGTGTCTCGCAGCGGGCCGTCGCGCCATTTGACGGGCACGAAGGCGCGGAAGAAGGCATCCGGCGGTGGCTCTTCAACGCGGCCTACTGGCGGGCGATCTCGGCGCTACGGCGGCGGCGGCTGATTCGCTGGGAATCGCTCGATGCGATTACCGAGCACCATGGCGAGATTCCTTTGCTCATGTACCCATTCGAGGACGCCGTGCTGGAGAGTGCGGTGTTACGCGACGTTTTCGCGACCCTCGCGCCAGAGGCAGTCGCCTTGCTCCTCCTCAACATCGTTCATGGCTTCACCACCGCGGAAATCGCCGAGATTACCGGTATCTCGACAGAGGCGGCGAAGAAACGTCTCACCCGTGCGAAGCAGCGGTTGCGCGCAGGCTACCTCGCTCGGAGTCCACGGTCGCAGGAGACTCAGGGATCATGAATACGCAACCAGAGCTACCGAAGCCTCCCTGCCCGGCTGACGCCACGCTCTATCGCTCGCTCGCGCCGCGGCTCCGCGATGGGACGCTTTCGCCGGACGAACAGAAGGCGCTACGCACTCACCTGCGCCTCTGCCCAGCCTGCCGCGCGGAGGCGCTGGCGGCGTCGGATCAGGTGATCGCGGAGGGCGTGCGACGACACTACGGCGTTCCAGCCAATGTGCCTCCGTTCCTCACGCTCGACGATATCCAGCGGCGCGTCTCGCTGGCGCCCGTGCCTGATATAGCCGACACAGCCGACACAGCCGGCGCGCCAAACACCGATGAAATCGTTGGGATAGGCAGTCGCCTGAACCATCGGGGGAAACGTATGACATCTGATGAGAACGATCTGCCAACGTCTTCCATGGAGGGTTGGCCTCCGCAGCCCATCCAGCCGAATAAGAAGCCGAATCACTGGCGCACCATCGCAGCTGGCGCCTCGGCGATTGCCATCATCGCGCTCTTCGCGCTGCTGCTGCGCGGCTTCGCGGGGAATAATGGCGCCAACAGCCTGGCGGGAACCGATGGCACGGCCACCGCAGATGTCACGGCCAACGCCACCACGTCGGAGACGACGCCAGCTATCGGCCACGGCCAGTGGGAGGTCATGGACAGCATGACCTACAGCACGACGGTCTTCACCCAGACGCCATATCCTGCCTTCTCGCCCGTTGATCCTTCTATCGTGTATGAGACATCCATGTCTCCGATCTCGCTACGCCGCTCGGATGACGGCGGCGCGACCTGGAAAGCGCTGAACCTTCCGGCTTCCGCGGACCAGGCGATTGTCATTGAAATCTGGGCCAGCCCCCTGAATGCCCATACCGCGTTTCTCACGGTAACGGTGAATATGGCCTACGGGCAGGGACTCGACGCCTGCCCATCCTCGGCGCGCGCGTCGGTTGGCGGCGCGACCCACGGCAACATCCTGGCGTCGGGCCAGGCGCCGTGCAGCACGACGTACCGCTCGACCAATGAGGGCGCCTCGTGGAAGGCGATCAGCTTCCCGGTGAATGGCACGCTCTCGACGCCATACTCCGACTCCGCCCCCTACGCTGGGACACCGATTCAGGCGCAGGGCACGCGCCTCTATGCGCTGCTCACGTGCGGGCCAACCTGTACCAGCCCAGGTGGACGGCTGGTCGCCAGCACAAATGGCGGGGCGACCTGGCAGGTGGCCGATGCTGGTGGGCTGGGTCAGGGTGTCTGCGACTTCGCCGCGCAACCCAATAGCCAGACGATCTTCACCGCGGTCAGCCGTGGCTCCTGCGATATGATCAATTCGCCTGTGCTCGCGCTCGACCGCAGTGATGACGCCGGGGATAACTGGGTCCATGTCAGCTTCCTGCCGCAGGGCGCGTCACAGGGCATGGCGTCGGCGCTCATTGACGGCAAGCCGCTGCTGGTTATCAATCTTCCGGCTGTCAACTGGCAGCCGCATATCATCGTCGTCACGCAGTCCACTGACGAGTTCCTTGCCAGCAGCGATGGCGGCCAATCCTGGAAGAAATCGCCGCTAGCAGGTGCGCCCGATAAAGCGGCGCCGATCATCGCGCCGCCGATTGTGCGCGCCGATGGCTCGCTGGTCGTCGCCTTCAGCACTCAGGCCGATCAGGGGCTGGCGGCAAAGGTCTACACCTGGAAGCCCGGCGAGACCAGCTGGCGGGTCTTCGCGCCCGCGCCCCATGGCTACGTTTCCACGCTGCGCTACACGGTCTCGCCGACCGGGGAAGAATCGTTCTGGGCGGTCATCACCCAAAAGTCTCAGCAGGCGGGCAGCACGCTGCTGTATACCTTCGAAGTCGACCGCTACCAGCCATAGCCGCCTGGCGTCTCCCTCGTCCTTCCATGCTGCCCTCCGGCGCTCGCTGGAGGGCAGTTTGCTGTGCAGGCCATACGACCTCCGACGACCTCCGACGACCTCCGCGGCGCGTCTTCGGGCGGACTGTTGGACAATCTGATTGCCAACGCTACGCAATATGGCTTATACTGCGGCCTGTTCAGCTTTAATCGAAGTTTAACATGTGCTTCACATGCGCTGGCTGCTACGCCATGTATGAGGGCCATGGGTAGACGAATGTGAAGCGAAAAGGCCGGGGAACGACGAAATGGTGCAAGATCTGCTTTCGGTGAACTGGAATCTCTTCGAGGATATCAATCAGCCCGCGGGCCATGAGGGACTGCTGGACCCGGTGATGGTTTTCGCCGCCAACGACCTGATTTTCCTGCTTCCGCTACTGTTGATTGTGCTCTGGTTCGCATTGGCGCGCTGGTCGCCTCTGGTGTCGCGCGACGCCCAAAGTGACGCTGCCCGGATGGAGGGCCACATCATCCTGGCGCTGGCGGTGGTCGGCGTGGTCATCGCCCTGGGCATCAACGTCCTGGTGGGCCACCTGCTCTTCGAGCCGCGCCCGTTTATTTCGCATCCCACGCTCGTCCATAAGCTCATCGCCCACGCCGCCGACGCCTCCTTCCCCAGCGACCACTCGGCGGCGGCGTTTGCCCTCGCCACGGTCCTGCTCGTCAGCGCTCGGACCATTGCGCAGCGTGACGTCGCGCGCTGGCTGGCAGCTATTCTGGCGCTGTTGGGGATACTGGCCGCCGTCACGATTGCCTTCGCGCGGGTCTATGTGGGGGTGCATTACCCTGGCGACGTGCTCGGCGGGGCGATCTGTGGCATCCTCGGCGGACTGATCGCGCTGGCGCTCCGCCCGCTGCTGACGCCGCTGCTGACACCGCTTATCCGCGGGTTGGGGCATATTGGGCTGGCATAACTGGCAGAGTCGATAGTTGGCAGAGCGTGCGGCGACAACCAGCAAATTGATGTGCTACACTGCCCAGAGCAATCGAGTCTTCGCGTGACCGTGACTTCGCATGACATTCCGGGTGTACGCGACTTTCGCTACTGGGGAGCAGCGAACATGGCGCATGTGCTGATAGTGGACGACGACCCGGACTTTCGTGACGCCGTGCGCTTCATCCTGGAAGATGCCGACCACGAGGTGCTGGAAGCGAGCGACGGCACGACCGGCCTGCAAATCTTACGCGACAGCCAGGAGCGACTGATTGTCCTGCTCGATATGCTGATACCGAAACTCAACGGGATAGACCTCCTCAGAATGGTTGTCGCGGACCCGCAGCTCAAAGAGCGCCATGTCTACCTGCTGATGACCGGCGGCAGCAAGCTCCTGCGGCGGGAGGCAGGGCCACTGCTGGCAGAGGTGTCGGCGAGGATCGTCGACAAGCCCTTCGAAATGGACGACCTGCTAGCGATTGTCGACGAGGCCGCCGAGCAGCGGCCCGCATAGTCTGCGGCGCATGTGGCACGGATAAGACCTCTATAACAGCCACATTCACCGCAGTGGTCCGCGCTGCCCTCTCCCCCAGCCCCGGCCTTCGGCCCGCTGGCGCTGCGCGTGCTTGACGCACGCTCCGAGCCTCTCGGCTCGCGCACCAGCCCGCTGCGAGGGGAGGGGAGCCAGAGACATACCCACCACGCGAGCATCAGCGGGCGGACGCCTGAAACCGCATCTGGCTCTGGGTCTGGTTCCCCCTCCCTCTTTAGGGGAGGGGGTCAAGGGGAGAGGGCGGTTGCCTCAATGACAACATCCCAGGCGAAAGAGGTCATATTCGTGGATTAGGCGCGCGCGCGTTTCCCTCTTGCGCATCAGTGGCCGGATGGCGGACAATAGTTTGTGCTTGCGCATTTCCCGGCGCTGTGGGCACGCCGCCACACATCGCCCCCGCCGGGTAAGTAGATTCCACCCATGGTTGGAGCAGATGAGAAAGAGGTTGGCAGAGCAATGGTTACGTCGAAGGAATCCCCGAAAAATGTGATCGCCGTGCTACAGGAGCGCGGCCTGATCAGCGAGATCACCGAGAGCGGTCTGCCAGAGGCGGCGGCAACAGGCATGCTCTCGGTCTATTGCGGGTGGGATCCATCGCGACCAAGCCTGCAAATCGGCAATCTCGTGCCGATTATGATGCTGGCCCACTTTCAGCGCGCCGGGCATCGCCCACTGCTGCTGGTGGGCGGCGGGACCGGAATGATCGGCGACCCCAGCTTCAAGTCGGAGGAGCGCGTGCTGCTCAGCACCGAGCAGGTGAACGCGAACTCCGAGCTGATTCACCGCCAGCTCGAACCGTTCCTCTCGTTCGAGGGTGAGAACGGCGCGGTGATGGTGAACAACGCCGACTGGCTCGGCACGATGACACTGATCGAGTACCTGCGCGACATCGGCAAGCACTTCTCCGTCAATGTGATGATTGCCAAAGAGTCCGTGCGCGCGCGGCTGGAAGACCGCGCCCAGGGCATCTCGTACACCGAGTTCAGCTACATGATCCTCCAGTCTATCGACTTCCTGCATCTCTTCGACCATTTCAACTGCACGGTGCAGGTGGGCGGCAACGATCAGTGGGGGAATCTCCTGGCGGGCGTCGATCTCATCCGCCGCGCGCGCCATACACAGGCGCACGCGCTGACCGCGCCGCTCATTACGTCATCGTCGGGGCAGAAGCTCGGCAAGACGGAGGGCAACGCGCTCTACCTCGATCCGGCGATGACCTCGGCCTACGAGCTGTACCAGTACTGGATCAACACCGAAGACGCCGATGTCGAGCGCTACCTGAAGGTCTTCACCTTCCTGCCGCTGGACGAGATCGCGGCGGTTGGCAAGCAGCAGGCGGCGGACCCGGCGAGCCGTGTTGGCCAGCGCCTGCTCGCCTTCGAGGTGACGCAGCTGGTGCATGGTGAGGCGACCGCCCGCGCGGTGGCGGAGGCCTCCGATGCGCTCTTCGGCGCAGGCGTTTCGTCGCTCTCGGAGGCGGCGCTGCCCCATCTGGCGGGCGCGGTTCCCACCTCACCGCTCGCGCCGTCCGCGCTGGAGTCGGGCGTCTCGCTACTAGAGACGCTGGTCAGTGGGGGCATCCAGCAGTCCAAGGGCGCGGCGCGCAGGCTGATCCAGCAGGGCGGCCTCTATGTCAACGATCAGCGTGTCACCGACCCGGAGATGCTGCTGACGCGCGAGACGGCGCTCTTTGGCCGGGCGATTCTGGTACGCGCGGGCAAGAACAAATACCACCTGCTGCTGGCGACGGAGTGACCCCAAGCGGGCAGTTTACCAGAGCGTCGCAGTCGTTACCATAGCGTAATGGCGCCTGGGTCATGCTGCCGCCCCGGCCCTCTCCCCCAGCCCCTCCCCTAAAAGGGAGGGGAGCCAGAGCGCTCCAATGACTCTGTTCGAGCGTAACGAGAAAGATGGCAAGTTATGATAACGGTGCAGGTGACGCGGGCGACCGTGGACGATATCGACGTGGTTGCGCCGCTCTTCGACGCCTATCGCCAGTTCTATCACCAGCCGGGTGACCTCGACGGCGCGCGGGCGTTTCTGGCCGAGCGGCTGGAGCGTGGCGAATCAGTCATTTTCCTCGCACTGCTCGACGACGGCACGCCCGCTGGCTTCACGCAGCTCTATCCCATCTTCTCGTCCACCACAATGCAACGCGCCTGGCTGCTGAATGATCTGTTCGTCGCGCCCATCGCGCGCTGCGCTGGCGTGGGTCGCGCCCTGCTGGAGCGCGCCTATACCTTCGCTCGCGAGACGAACAGCAAAGAGCTGATGCTCCAGACGGCGGTAGATAACGTCCCGGCGCAACGCCTCTATGAGTCGCTCGGCTGGCAGCGCGACAACGACTTCTACGTCTATATGCTGGCGGTATGACAAACTGCTTTCATACGAGCACGTCTGCCTACGCCTGCGCCTGATGACATTCTTTCTCCTGGCTAAATGATCATCGGCGTCGAATGGCCAACGCAGACACGTAACCCATGCGCGTACACTCCATAGCGAGCGAATATCTACCCCTCGTGACTTTCTATGCCTGACCGGCTGCATAACAGTTCGGGATGTGAAGCAGACGAAGCGTGAAGCAATCGGGAGACGAAGGGGGCGCATGGTGACATCGCAGACAACGCCCACTCGGTCCGGGCCGCTCTCGCGTCGCCTCGTGCTGATCGTGGGCATTGGCGCTCTGGCCTTCGTGGTGACCGCGGTGGTTGGAGGCATCTGGACCGCGCTGCTCACCATCAATCTGGCGAAAAGCCCGGCCATCCCCTGGGCGGTCGCCGTCATGGCCTTGCTCCTCTGGCTGCTGTGGCGCTACCTTGGTGGCGCAGGGTGGCCGCGCGGCACGGCGAAGGCGCGGCGCCACTACTTGCGAGCACGGCGGGCGCCGGGTCGGGTCTTGCTATGGGCTGTAGGGGCGGGTCTGCTCGCGATCGTGGCGCTGGCTGGTTTGTGGTTCATCTTGTTCCAGCTCGCAGGACTGCCCGCAGCGCGGGCGGTGTTGGACTACTCCAAGTATCCGCTCGTCACCGTCACCCTCGCGTTGGTGATGGCCGCGCTAGTGGGTGCGGTGACCGAGGAGGCCATGTTTCGGGGTTACTTTCAAGGCGTCCTGGAAGGAACCGTCAGTGGTGTAGTCGCCATCCTTATCACCGCCCTCGTGATGGCGCCAGAGCACGCGCAAACACAGGGATTCGTGTGGCCCACGCTGCTCTTCTACCTCGTGGTGGACGTGATGTTGGGCGCGACCGCCTTCCTCACGCAGTCGATTCTGCCTGGCATCGTGACGCACGGCATCGGCCTGCTGGCCTTCTTCACCCTCGTGTGGCCGGGCGACGGGATCCGGCAGGTCGTTGGGAGCGGCACGACGCAACTGTGGTTCTGGCTCCATGGCGCGCAAACGCTCGTCTTCGCCGTCCTGGCCACCCTTGCCTTCATCCACCTCGCGAGGATCAGCAAGCGACCTCAAGGCTCGTAGCTCCTAGCCAACTTGTATCGATATCTCCTTTGCCCGTCATGCCCTGAGCGTAGGCTCACTGGTAGACAGAGAGATGATCCGCACGAGATCCGCCTCCAGTGGCTGAGAGACACGACACGCATCGTCCACTCAGTATGATCGCTCTGGATGTGAGGCAGATGTGCGAAGAATGAGAGATTCGTCAGACGAGCCGCGCGCACTGTTCCTAGAGGATGTCATGAACTGAAGGAGGAGTGGTGATAGCATACAATATGAGCATGAGCGCCCCTCCTCCTTCCCGGAAAGCCTATCCGATCGATGTGAGTGACGACGAATGGACGTTGGTCGCGCCCTACCTGACGCTTGTGTCGAAGGAGGCCCAGCAGCCCTCAATCCACTGCCTGTCGATCACTAAACTGTCAAGGCTTCTGGCTAAGCTGCATATTGTTCCCGAGGCGTGGGGTAGGGACGGTTGTTGGTCCTACAAGGCTGAAAATAATCACGGCCACCCCTGATACAAGGAAAAATCCGCATGGAGTGCCGAGTAGAAGTGCAATGAGCCATCCCCAGCGGTGGAGCCCGCTAGTCTTGATCACGGCATATACTACACAGCCGAGGATGGCAGGCACGGCAAAAAGGAAGCAGAGCGCGCCTAGACTCAGTGCCACACTGTTGTTGCCGAGTGCGACGTCGAAAACAAAGGACGCTATCATAGCAAGCTGGCCGAGGATTGCAAACATCGCTAGCTTGGGGTATCTGACGCGACCCGTCCGGGTTGCAAGTGGAGGAGCGGACTGAGGGACGGGCATATATGGTGGTGATGCACCCATCGATCCATAACTGGGCGGCGTCACAGAGAATGCCTGCCCTTGCGGATCCGGAGATGCCGGATATGATTGATGTGACGGGCTTGGAGTGGCAATCCCTAATGAATACGGTAGGGCTTGCGGTGAGGGTATGGCAGCATGCGGCGTGCCCAACTGGCTGGCGCGACGATGCAGCTCCTGTTGTATCCACGCAACGTTCGGGGGGCGTTTGCTCGCATCTAGCTGAACCATCGACATAACTAACGCCTCTAAGTCTGGCGGAATTTGCGGATTCTGGGGTAGTAACGGAGGAAATGTAAAGGGCTTAACGGCTGGGTCCACACCTGTGAGCAACTGATGCAGTGTTGCTCCGAAGCTGTAAATATCGCTTTGTGCAGTCGTTTGTGTCTTCCCGTACTGCTCGGGGGCCGCATAACCTGGGGAACCGAGCGCAATTGTGTCACGAGTTTGTCCCGTCTTGAACAGCCGGGCAATGCCGAAGTCGATGAGATAGAGGCGACCACTACCTGAAATCATCATATTGCTCGGCTTGAGGTCGCGAAAAATGATCGGCGGCACATTAGAATGCAGGTAGTGCAATACTGCGCAGATTTGATCAGCCAGGCGTAATACCTCAGGTAACGGGAGGCCCGGCGTACCATATTGCCGGAGATAGTCTTCGAGCGTCTGACCCTCAATAAAGTCCATAACCAGGTACCAGCGCCCACTGGACTCGAAGTAGTCGTGAATACCTGGCAAGTTGGGATGTTGCAAACTGGCCAGCAGATTTGCTTCCTGGCGAAATGCACGAGTCGCCTCGACGATCTCTTGTGGACTTAAGCCGTCCTCGCTCATCTCCTTGAGCGCTACGTTCCGTCCGCCGAGATGGTTATCGGTAGCCTTATACACAGCGCCCATGCCACCACTACCGACGAGACTTTGAATACGATATCGTCCATTGAGCTGGGAACCGAGTGCAAGAGTATTGGCCATGCGCGACTATCCTCTCAGCTAGAACCGAAGCAAGCAATATAGGCAACTCTACTATAGCAGAGTTATGCTAGCTGAGCGGCCTGCATAGCACAGGCCTCCTGACACGGCTATTTTAGCGTTCTCATGTCGGATGTTTGCTACAGCAGGGGGATGGTGTCTAGAGCCTGCGTTGAACTCAAAGTCAAACGGATGAACTGATGCAGCATCAAGCAGACGAATGCCAGAAAATGTAGCCTCGCCAGGGTCGCTGCCAGCCGTTCCTAATCGCGCACCGGTCAGCAGAAGCGCGTGGTCCAGGCGAAGGTGCGCTCGACGACCCAACGGCGGGGCAAGAGCACGAAGCCGTGCTTGGCCTCCGGCAGTTTGACGATGGCCAACTGGACTTGTGTGCCTGGGTCGCCTCTGCGCGCTCGCATCCTACCACTCCTACCACCCACTCAACATCAAGTCTTTAGCAGGTGCTAGGAGTTCTCCCTCGCCGCGTTCTGGGGCACGATCAGCAGCGGTAGCGCCGTCGCACCGCGCAGGCGCACATCGAAATCCGCGCTGATGTGGAGCGGGTAGCCACGTTTGCCGTGAGGCGCGAGAGCCAGGAAGGTCGCCTGCTTCTGCGCGGCAAGCTCGGCCACCGCCTGCGGCAGATCCTGCTCCGCGATGACCTCCGAGGTGACGGTGAATGGCCAGGCGCCAGTCGCTTCGCTGTGCAGGCGCTCTTCCACCGTGCGCAGATAGAGCGCGACATTGTCGTCGGCGGGATGGTGCGATGGCGCGTCGGGCGCGAAGGCGCCAATCCAGGCGAGACGCAGTGTGGCGCTGGTCTGCTCTGGGCCGCTGAGCGCCTCCAGCAGCTGCTTCGCGGGCACAATCGCCGCTTCCGCCTCCTGCGTGCCATCCAGCAGCACCAGCCCATGGGCGGGCTTCCCCTCGGCGGGTAGCGCCTCGGCGTCGGTCAGCGAGAGCACTGGCGCCGCGCCACGATGCTCCACATGCTCGGCGACTTTGCCCGGCGCCCAGCGCGCCAGCCCCGTATGCGCGTGCGCCGCCAGCACCACCAGGTCGGCGTGCTGGTGCGCCGCCACATCCAGAATCGTCGCGCCAGCCAGCCCGGAGCGCACCTCGGTGATGGTGGTGACCTCGGCCAGATCAGCGCGCCCAGCCGCCGCGGCGAGGTAGGCGGAGGCGGCCTCCACATCCGCGGTCAGCGTGGATGGCTCCATCATCGGCAGCACATAGGGCAGCAGCTCGCGCGGACTGCTCAGCACGTGCAGCAGCACTACCGTGCCATGGCTGGCCTGGGCGATGCGCGCCGCCACCGGCAGCGCCGCCTCGGCATAGGCTGAGCCGTCAAGCGGCGTCAATATTCGCTGATACATGCTCCCGCTCCTCACTATCCTTCACGATGCTGCCGCGTCATTGCGCGCCGCCAAAGTCTTCGCGAATATCGCATAGATATCCCCCTTGAGGATAGCATTCCATGGGCCGCCACGGCTATGGCGCGTTGACTAGTAAAGTTGGCTTGACATTCTGTCGCGTGTGCTTTACACTCTTGATGTCAAGTGTGTTTGACATATCGAGAAGGGGACGCTCATGAATGCCGCCAGTCGCAGCTATATGGTCCAGTTTTTCAGCGCCATGGGCGCGTATGTCGTGCTGCTGCTGCTCTCGATCTTCCTGCTCCAGCGCAACCCCGAGGCATGGTGGCGCGGGCTGGTGGCCGTGCTGCCCGCCATTCCCGCGACGCTGTTGGTGCTGGCTGTGGTCCGTTACGTCGAGCGCATGGATGAATTGCAGCGACGCATCCATCTGGATGCGCTCGGATTTGCCGCTGGTGTGACGGCTATCCTCACCTTCACCTGGGGACTGCTGGAGAATGCGGGTTTTCCGAAGATCAGCATGCTCTGGGTATTCCCGCTGATGTGCGCCCTGTGGGGCATTGGCGCGGCGGTGGCCGCCTATCGCTATCGTTAGCGATTTGGAGGCCACCGATGAAGAATTCACTGCGGCTGCTGCGCGCCGAACGGAACTGGTCGCAGGCCGACCTCGCCGACCATCTGGAGGTCTCGCGCCAGACCGTCAACGCGCTCGAAACGGGCAAATATGACCCCAGCCTGCCACTGGCGTTCAAGATCGCGCGGCTGTTTGGCCTGTCCATCGAGGCCATCTTTCAGCCAGATGGGGAGGACCGTCGCGGGTAGCGGGCAGATTGTCCGACCTTCGTCATAGTACACATCGTGCGAGAGGTGACGAATGGCACTTGTATGCCCCCCGCCAATGCGCGACGATATCGTGTGACGGCCAGCGCGCCCCCTGGGGGCTATCTTGCAGTGGGTGGTCGCAAGGCGGCGCTTTGTGAGGGCCGCTTCCATAGGGAATTGAAGGAGTTGAGAGAACTATGAGTAACGAATCCTGGGCGATTGTCGCCGAGGATCTGCGCAAGACGTACGGCCAGACCAAGGCGGTGGACGGCATCAGCCTCAAGGTCGCCGAGGGCGAAATCTTCGGCATGCTTGGCCCCAACGGCGCGGGTAAGTCCACCACCATCGAGATGATCGAGGGACTGCGCACCGCCGATAGCGGCGCGATCACCGTGCTGGGCCTGCGCCAGCCGCGCGATGCCCGCGCCATCAAGATGCGCATCGGCATCCAGCTCCAGACGACCGCGCTCTACCCGCGCCTGACCGTCACCGAGATTCTCGACCTCTTCCATACATTCTATCCGGGCCGCAAGACCATCCCGACCGACCAGCTCATCGAGATGGTGGACCTGGACGAGAAGCGCACCACCCGCAGCAAAAACCTCTCCGGCGGCCAGCGGCAGCGGTTGAGCGTCGCGCTGGCGCTGGTCAACGACGCCGACCTCGTCTTTCTGGACGAGCCGACGACCGGCATGGACCCGCAGGCGCGCCGCCAGTTGTGGGATGTCATCCGCGACCTGCAACGCCGGGGGAAAACGATCCTGCTGACGACGCACTATCTCGAAGAGGCCGAGGAGCTTTGCGACCGCGTGGCCATCATCGATCACGGGCGCGTCATCGAGATGGGCAGCCCCGAAGAGCTGGTGCGCCGCTACTTCAGCGAGATCGCCATCTCGTTCCGCGATCCAGCGGGTGGGGACGCCTATCGCACGCTGGAAGGCGTGACGCATGTCTCGACGGAGGATGGGCGCGTGACGCTCTACTCCAGCGATGTGCCGCATACGATGGCCGGGCTGTTGAACCAGCAGAACGGCGGCGGTGTCGGCACGGCGCTGCGCGATCTCAACGTGCATAACGCCACCCTCGAAGATGTCTTCCTGAAACTGACCGGCCGGGCGCTGCGCGACTGAGCGCGCTCGTCCGAGGAGATAGTTAGGCTATGAATACGATACGCAGTCTCTATGTAGCGAGCATCAAGGAGTTTATGCGCGACCGCGCCGCCATCATCTGGACGCTGGCGTTCCCGCTGATCTTCATCGTGCTCTTCGGCGTCATCTTCGGTGGCAACAACAGTTCGCCAAACTACACCGTCGGGCTGGTCAATGAGGATAATGGCCCGGCCAGCCAACAGCTGGTGTCGGCCTTCAAGGCGTTTCCGTCCTTCAAGATTCAGACCGGCAGCCGTGAGGCCCAACTTGATAAGCTCAAGCAGGGCAACGTTGACATGGTCATCGTCATTCCCGCTGGCCTGAGTGAGAAGATCGCGCAGAAGCAGACGGCCACCGTGCAGATGTACGACGACCCAAGCACCGGGCAGGCCGATGCGCAGATCAAGCAGAGCGTCGTCCAGGCAATCGTGGCCGAAATAAATAAAAGCGCGACAAACACCGTGCCACCGCTGGCCTTGCAGACGAACTCAATCCTCTCGCACCAGTTGACCTATGTGGACTTCCTGGTACCGGGCATTCTGGCGATGGCGCTGATGCAGCTTGGCCTCTTTGGCACGGCGACGCCGCTGGTGACGCTGCGCCAGGAGCAGGTGCTGCGCCGCCTGGGCGCGACGCCGCTGCCGCGCTGGCATCTGCTGGCCAGCCAGGTGCTGATGCGGCTGACGATTGCGCTCGTGCAGACGGGACTCATCCTGGCGCTGAGCGTCTGGGTCTTCAAGGTGCAGATTCAGGGGAGCATCCTGGCGGTGCTGGGGCTGGTCGTGCTGGGCGCGGTCGCCTTCGTCAGCCTGGGCTATCTGGTCGCCGCCATCTCGAAGACGGTTGACGCGGCCAACGGCATCACCTCGGCGGTCAACTTCCCGATGATGTTCCTAAGTGGGATCTTCTTCCCGCTGGCGGCGCTGCCCATCTTCCTGACGCCCATCGTGCGGGCGCTGCCGCTCACCTATCTGGGCGACGCCCTGCGGCAGGTGCTGACGGGTGGCACACCAGCGTTCTCGATCTGGCTCGACGTGGCCGTGCTGGCCGCGTGGACGCTTGTCTGTTCGCTGGTGGCGGTTCGCCTCTTCAAGTGGGAGTAGCCCTCTCCCCCTCCCCTTTAAGGGAGGGGGTACCAGCGGCCAGACTCAGGCGCGCCGCCGGTTCTGGCTCCCCTCTCCCTGTGGGAGAGGGGCTGGGGGTGAGGTCTGGTGAGTCACACCCCGACGGCGACGCGCGGGAATGCGGGCGCCATCCGCGAGCGCATCGGCACGCCGCCTTTGAGCACCAGTCCCAGCCGCTCCGCATCGGCCACGATGCCAATCTCGTCCAGCGGATTACCCTCGACCAGCAGCAGATCGGCCAGCTTGCCCGTCGCGACGGTACCGAGCTGGTCATCCATGCGCAACAGCTCCGCCGCCGTCTGGGTGCTGGCGACGATAGCCTGCATCGGCGTCATGCCATGCTCCACCATCAGCCCCAGCTCGCGCGCGTTGCCGCCATGCGGCCCGACGCCGGTATCGGTGCCCATCGCCACCTTCACGCCCGCCTCCACCGCGCGGCGGAAGCTCTCACGATGGGCGACCATCACCTCACGCGCCTTATTCACGGCATAGTCGGGCAGCAGGCCAGGACGCGCCGCCGCCAGGTCAATCACATCCTGCGGCGCGACCAGCGTCGGCACCAGATAGATGCCGCGCTTCAGCATCATCTCGATGGCCTCGTCGTCCAGGAAGATGCCATGTTCGATGCTGGCGACGCCCGCCTCGATGGCGTTCTTGATGCCCTGGTTGCTCTGCGCGTGCGCCAGGCAGCGCTTGCCCTGCGCGCCCGCCTCATAGACCGCCGTCGCGATCTCCGCCACCGTAAACTGCGCGTGCTTGGGCGAGTCCGCCGAGGAGAGCACGCCGCCGCTGGTGCAGAGCTTGATCCAGTCGGCGCCCGCGCGCAGAATCTCGCGCACCTTGTGGCGCATCGCCTCCTCGCCATCCACGACGCCAGACGGCACATCAGGCAATTTGTTATCGCCGAGATCGATACAGCAGGGGAGCACGTTATCGCCGTGGCCACCGGTCTGCGAGAGGAACGAGACCGAGACGAGCATACGCGGCCCAGGGAAAAGCCCCCGCTCGATGGCCATCTTGACGCCCGCCGGAGCGCCCCCCGCGTCGCGCACCGTCGTGATGCCCGCCTCCACCGTCACTCGCGCATTTGGCACGGCATAGAGCAGCGAGAGCGAGGGCGGCGTCATCAGGCCGCGTAGCAGGTCGTAGCCCCACTGGCCGAAGAAATGCACGTGGCAGTCTATCAGGCCGGGCAGCAAGGTCATCCCTTCGGCGTCGATCACCGTCGCGTTTCTGGGAACCTTGACCGTGGCAGCCTCGCCGACGGCCGCAATCCGCTCACCGTCGATCACTACCGTCGCCTGCTCAATCGGGTCGGCGCCCGTCCCATCGATCAGCCGGACGCCAGTGATTGCCAGCGTCTGCCCCCACGCACGCGCGGGCTGCGCCAGTGGGGCGTACTCGACTTCACCCACTTCACCCATGTGTCCGTTTGCCCCCGCGTGGTTGCGATTGCCTTTGCCGTGGTCGTCGCTCTTGTCGTGCTTCTCGTGTTTCTTCGCCATCTGCTGCCTCACCTCGCCCACTCTCGGCCCGGATGATCTCCGGGAGACGCCAACACGACCGCCGTCATCCATCTCTCTTCAAGTATAGCAGCGGCATATCGGCACGGCGAGGGTCTGACGCAGTGTATCTATGCGAGTCTATGCGAGTGCGCCCTGCTCGCGCAATAGGCGTGCAATAGCCTCGTGTCCGCCCTCCAGTGCGAAGGAGAGCGCCGTCTGGCCGTCATCGGTCCGCGCCTGGGCATCCGCGCCGCGCGCCAGCAGCAGTTGCGTCGCCGCCAGATTGCCGTTCTGCGCCGTCGCCTGGAGGGGCGTGAAGCCGCCGCGCTGCCGAGTGTTCACATCCGCGCCCGCCTCCAGCAGCAGCGTCAGCAATTCTACGGGAGCGGGTCCGGCGGTGGCGGCATGCAATGGCTGATTCGCCAGGTCGTTGCGCGAACGCGCGCGGACATCGGCGCCCGCCTCCAGTAGCCAGCGCACGGCATTGGTGTGGCCGAAATGCGCCGCCAGATGCAGCGGCGTCCACCCATCGGCGCTATAGACGTTCGCCAGCGCGGCGTCTTCTTCCAGCAGCTCGCGCAGCCGCATCTCGTCGCCGACCGTCGCGGCATCCACCATCTCCTGTGCCACGTCCATCGCTTCACTCCTCCATCACACGGTTGCGGATGATTGCTCTGCATTGGTCGCAATACTAGAACATTTGGTCACACATGTCAACCCATCCACACGCAACGCAACATATGCTGTTATCCTTCCATCTTCTCGGTCCCTTTCCGGCAACCAGCGTGCCTGGTCTCGCTCATGTCATATCAAGGAGGCCGCTGGCAAGGTTGTATGCTATGCTGGGCGCAATGGCGGTAGCATGCGATGGGAGTAGCAACCGATGCCTGAGTTGGTCTGGAGTGGCAAGTATGATGCGGATGGCTCGCGGCGCCAACCACGTCTGCCGGTCGCCGCGCTGCGGACGGTCGAGGCGGGCGGCGTCTCGCCTGCCGATATTGCTCCCGTGCCTGCTCCAGCCAACCGCCTCATCGCGGGCGAGACGCAGCAGGCGCTCCCGGCGCTGCTGGCCGAGCTTGCCGGACAGGTCAACCTCGTCTATATCGATCCGCCCTTCGCCACCGGGCTCGACTTCACCAGCACGGTGACACTCCCCGGCTCGGAGCGGCATATCCGGCGCACCGCCTACCGCGACGCCTGGGAAAGCCACGATGACTACCTGCGCTGGATGGATGAGACGCTGATGCTGCTGCGCGAGCTGCTGACCGACGATGGCGCGCTGCTATTGCACTGCGATTGGCGGGCCGAGGGGATGCTGCGGCTGTTGTTGGATGACATCTTTGGCGCGGAGAACTTTCGCAACGCCATCGTCTGGTCGTACCGGAGTGGCGGCGCATCCCGCCGCGAGTCGCTGCCGCGCAAGCACGACACCATCCTGCTCTACGCCAGATCGCCGCGCTTTCGGATACGGCCACAGATCGAGCGCCAGTATCTGCGCAAGCCGTTCATGGGGTCGGCCTGCGACGCGCGCGGTCGCCACTATGTCGATACCCTGCTGCGCGACGTGCTTGAGGGCGAGATCACCTGCGTTGGCGCGGATGAGACGCTGGTGCGCTACAACGTGCGGCCGGTCCTCAATCTCTCGCGCGACCGGCTCGATTATCCCACCCAGAAGCCGCTGGGCCTGCTCGAACTGCTGCTCGCGCTTGCCAGTGACCCCGGCGGCCTCGTGCTCGATTGCTGCTGTGGCAGCGGCGCCACCATCCACGCCGCCGAGCGTCTGGGCCGCCGTTGGATTGCAGCCGACGCCAGCCCACTCGCCATCCAGACTACCCGCAAGCGGCTGCTTGCCCTTGCCGCGCCCCATTCGTTCGTCGTGCAGCGGCCCATCCATGAAGGCGCCACGCCGATGGCCGTCAGCGAGGCTGACCTCGCATTCGCGGTGGAGCAGTTGGGGCGCGCTGTCACG
>DATBIB010000024.1:0-6935 GCA_036557205.1 Ktedonobacterales bacterium
CGGAAACGCGCCCAGCAGCCGCATAATGCCGCCGAGCACTGGCTGCCCGAACAGCTCGATCTTGGCCATGTAGTGCGTGACCCGTGGCACTTTGATGGACGCTAGAGGGATATCGATCCACGCAATATGGTTCTGCGCGAGAATGACTGGGCCGCTTGCGGGGACATTTTCAAGGCCAACGACACGCAGCCGGGCAAGCAGCGGAAAAACCAGCCTCACGACGACCTTTGCGAAGACATAAAAGCCCTTAGACTCCTGGCCGACGCGATCCTCCGGCGACGCTGGCGAAGATGATCGTGATGATCGTGATGGTCGCGAGGGTTGCGACGAAGACGAAGACGCGGGTGTATTGGCGCTCGTCATGATGAAACCTCCCGCTGGGCGCGCTCGTGGAGCAGGGCCAGAATGCGGGCGACGGTCTCATCGGCTGTCAACAGATCATTGTTAATAGTATAGGCGTCCGGCGCGGGCTGCATCTGCTTCTGGTCTTTCTCATCCCGACGCGCGATCTCCTCGCGTACCTCGTCGAGCGTTGGCGCCTTCTCGCCCATGCTGGCGACCAGATCGCCGTGACGTCGCTCGGCGCGCTGCTCCAGCGAGGTCGTCAGCCAGATTTTGAGGTCCGCGTCTGGCAGCACCACCGTGCCAATATCCCGCCCCACCATCACCACCGTCTGATCGTCGGCCATCGCCCGCTGGAGGATCCTCAGCGCGTCCCGCACCGGCGGATGCCGCGAGACCCGTGAGACGTTCGTCTCCACCTCTGGCGTGCGCAGTGCTGGTGTGATATCAGTGTTCCCGGCGAGGACCGTATATTGGCGTCCATCGTGGACGGTGGGTGTGACGATGCGGATGTTGCTCGATTCCGCCAGCGCGGTGAGCCGTTCGCTATCGTCGGGATCGATGTTTTCGGCGACGGCGAGTACCGTGAGCGCGCGGTAGAATGCGCCCGAGTCCACATACAGGCATCCCAGGTAGCGGGCGACACGCTCGCCAATCGTGCTTTTGCCAACGCCAGCCGGGCCATCAATCGCTATTTGCGGGTGCTCGCGCATGGTGTGATGCAGCCTCCGCTCGCAACAAGGGGCACGCGGGCAAGACACCCGCAAGACGTGTGGCACGTACAGTGCGTGTAGCGCGCCGGGGGCATTATACCAGCCAAATCAGATGGCCGCAAAGCACTCTCTGGCGCACAGGTCTCTCAGGGTGTACGATACACTCGACAAGACAGGAGCGACGAGAGAGGTATGAGGAAAGCGCCGCGGCACAACGAGCAGGGCGGCGGAACGTTGGAGGAGGTTGCCGATGAATCCACGCGATTTGTTCATACGTGGAGGCCTCCGGCGTGAGGGGCGTGACGAAGGCGCTGGATCCACAGCCTGCGCTGGCGCTGGCGCTGACGATAATGATGAAATAGCCGCTGAGCGCCAGTGGATCGCTCGCGCCCAAAAGGGCGACCAGGAAGCGTTTGCGGTGCTGGTAACGCTGCACCAGCGGCAGGTGTATCAGCTGGCGATACGGATGCTGCGCGATGAAGACGAGGCGAGCGAGGCGACCCAGGAAGTGTTTCTCGCCGCCTGGCAGCATCTCCACTCGTTCCGGGGTGATGCGCGGCTGGCGACATGGCTCTATCGCATTACCTACAATCACTGTCTCAAAGTGGCCGAGAGCCGCCGCCGCGACCACGAGGCGCGTCAGGCGCTGGCCGCGGCCTCGCGCGAGGGGCAGCCCGCCAGCCAGTTGAGCGCTTCGCTGGCGCTGGCCGCCGAGCGTGACGTGCAGGCAACGGTGCGCCAGCAGATCGAGCAACTGCCGAGTAAATATAAGCGGGCGCTGGTCCTGCGACATCTTCAAGATCTCAGCTATGAAGAGATGGCTGATGTGATGCGCGTTCCCATCGGAACAGTCAAAACACAGTTATTTCGCGCGCGGGTATTGCTCAAAGAGCGCCTCGATGCGCTGGAGCGCGCGCGGGCGGAAAGCGTGGCGCGTGCCGGGGAGCTACGCGCCGGGCTTGAGGCGAATCTGCGCACGGTGCTGGATCAACGTCTGGACTACGCGGGCAACGGCAAAGGAGAAGTCCAATGAAATGTGTGCAATATGCGGACTGGCTCCAACTCTCGGTGGATGGACGGCTGGACGCCACCCGACAACGTAGCCTGGATGCTCATCTGGCGGCGTGCGCGGCGTGCCGACATGACTATGCGTTGCTCGAGGAGGTACGCGATGCGTTGGCCATGCCCGTCATCGCGGATATTGACCTGACCGACGCCATCCGCCAGCGCGTCGCCCAATACGAGCTGGTCACAGCGGCCCGCCGCGAGCGGATCCGCGCGTTTCGCCGCGATATGCTGAGGAATAGCGCGATTGTCGTGGTGCTTCTCATGCTGGTGGTGGCGTTCCTGCAGCCGGGGCTCTGGCATTCGGCGACCGATTCGGTGCAGCGTACCTGGCCGCAGGTGGTGACGTTGGCCATGTCGCCTGGCCCATATTCCATCGCCTGGGCCATCTGGGCGGGGGCGGCGCTGGTGGCGCTGGGCCTGCTCATCTGGCTGAGGCGCACCGAGACGCTGGCGACCTGGCGGCGCGCGCTGGAGGAGCGGCTCTCGCAAATCCGCTAGCCCCGTCTGCTGGCAGCGCTCTGGCAATGGGATCGTGTGGCGGCGCGGTAGTCTGGGGCCGGATTCATCCCTGGCCAGCCGCGTCCTCCCGCCATCGAGCCAGAACGCTGCGATGTTACACATGTAGTGCGTAAATACGTGCGACCGCAAGAGGAGAAAACGTTTGAGAGCCGAGCCAGCACCGTCGGGAGGAAGCGCGGGACCAGTACGCCTGCCATCGTGGGCCTATGCCGTGGTGACGGTGGCCTCGCTGCTGATTGGCGTCACGGCGGTGGTTCGCGGGACGAGCGCCATTGTGGTTGCCCAGGATAGTGACCTCACCAACTTCTTCTTCAAATCCGCCAACTATATCCTTCAGGGCCAACCCTGGCAAATCTATGCCGCGCGCGGCAGCGGCCTCACCGCAACCTATCCCAACTTTAATCCGCCACTCAGCATGTTCTTGATCGCGCCGCTGCTCTCGCTCGCCCATGCGCTCCATGCCGTCAGCTATGGCGCGCAGATTACGGTGGTCTCGCTCCCCTTCGTCATCCTGGTGCCCCTGCTGGCTTACATCACCGTGCGTATCCTTCGCTGGCTCTACCCTGAAATCCCCGAGACACAGCAATTCCTGGCGTATATGCTTATCGCGCTCTCGCCGCTGGCGTGGCAATCGCTGACGCCGTGGTATCACCTGGAGCAGCCGCTGATGCTCTGCCTGCTAGTGTTGGCGATTGCTGCCTTGCAGGGGCGGCACGAGGGGCTGGCTGGCCTGCTGGCCGGGCTGGCGTTCCTGACGCGCACCACGGCGCTGATGCCGCTGGTCGCGCTGGGCGTCTTGCTGCTGGTCGGGCGCGAGTGGCGCGGACTCTTGCGCTTCGGTGGCGTGGCCGCGGCGGTGAGTTTCGTTGGCCTGCTGCCATTCTTTCTCTTTGATCCGCAAGACACGATCTATTCGCTCGTTAGCTGGCGCGGCGGCTCGCAGATTGGCGGCAACTCCATCTGGAGCATCTTCGCCTATTCAGGCGAGGACGGCTCGATTCGCCACCTCATCAACGCGGTCGCCGAGCGGCTCGATATGTATAGTGTGCTGCTGTTCATTATCATCGTGGCGTTCGTGGTGGCGCGACGGCGCGGCATCTCAGCCTATAGCACAGATGCCTGGGCGGTGGTCGCGATTGCCTGCCTCGCGGTGCCGATGCTCACCAAAACAGTCTGGCCGTACTATTATCTGGAGCCATTTGTGCCGCTGCTGATCTGGGAGTACGCCACGATGTACAACCGCCGTGGCGGCGTCTGGCGCTGGCCGGTGCTCTCGATTGGCTTCCTCTGTGTCGCCGCGACCCTCTCTCAATTCATTGGGCTGCACAGCGTCGGCTACCTCGACCGCGTCAGTGTGGGCCTGCTGGAGTTCGGCGCGATGCTGGCCTTTGCCTACCTCATCTGGCTGCGGCTGGGCGCGCGCAAACTCGATGCGGCCGCCGCGCCCGGCAGAGATGCGGACCGCAAGCAGTGGCGGCTTGGCCAGGGCAGTTTTTTTGAGCCAACCGCCGCGCCAGCTTCGCCGGTATCGCCCATAGCGCCAGCATCTCTCGCCTCGCAGGCCGCGCCCGGCGGACCAGCGTATGCGCCGCCGCTGGTAGCGCCCGCGCAGCAGGCGCCCGTGCCAAAGCCAAAGCCCCAACAGCCATCGCCATCGTCATCGCAACAACAACAGCAGCAACGTCCGCCCGCGTCGCCACTTTGGCCGCCCGATCCGGTGGAGCGGCCAACGCCATCGGCCAACGGCGGAGAAGGCGCCTGGCCTGATCTCTGGTCCGATGACAAGCGCCCACCGAGGCAGTAGTCGCGATGCGCGCGGCGGAGGTGAAGGCGGCGTGAGCAGCGTGAACGAGGTGAGCGAGACGACTCGCGCGCGGGAAAGCACGCGGCCAGCGATCATTCAGGCGATCACTCAGCGGTGGATAGCGTTCTGGCGCGCGCCGGGCGTGCGTGGCTTGCTCGGCGCTGGCCTGGCGCTCGAAGCGTTCTTGCTGGCGCTCTGGGCGGTGATCCCGGCGGCAAGCGTCTCGCTAAGCGTCTCACCGCTGGCGCGCGTCTGGCCGTGGCTGCTGGCTCCGGCTCAGCTCGTGCTCGGCGATACGCTCGCCGCTACCAGCCTGCCGCCCGGGCGTGGCTTGCTGGCGCTCTTCGCGCTCGGGCTTTTGCTGGTGGGGGCGAGTTGCGCGTCGGTCTATGCGATTCGCATCGCGCCGAAGGTACGCCTCAGTCGGCGCGGCATGCTCGTGCTGGCGCTGGGTGGCGCCGCTGTCTTCGGGCTGACGCTGATCCTGCTGCCGTCGCTGCCCTCTGACGACATCTTCAGCTACATCCTCTATGGCCGCATCAGCGCGGTGCATGGCGCCAATCCGCTGGTCTCCACCCCGGCCGATTTCGCGAACGACCCGTTTCTCTCGCTGGTCTTCTGGCGCGATGTGCGCTCGGTCTATGGCCCCGTCTGGCTGCTCCTTTCCGCTGCCCTCTCATGGCTGGCGCAGGTTCTGGGAGGCAGCCTGGCGCTCTATGTGGCGCTCTTCAAGCTGCTCGGCTTCGCGGCGCACCTGACCAACGCCTGGCTTATCTGGCGCATCCTGGGTCGCCTCGCGCCCGAACGCCAGTTGCAGGGCACGCTGCTCTACGCCTGGAATCCTCTCTGCCTGCTGGAGTTTTGCGCCAGCGGCCATAATGACGCCGTGATGCTGACGCTGCTCCTGCTGGCGGTCTACTGGCTGGTATGCGACTGGGAGCTGGCGGCGCTGGTGGCGTTTGGCCTCTCGATCTCGGTCAAATACGTGCCGGTGGTCCTGGTCCCATTCTATCTGGCGCTGGTTGTGCGGCGGATGCGTGGTCAGGGCGCATCCTTGCGGCAGGTGGGGCTGGCTATGCAGGTGGGGCTGGCTATGGCGTGGCGCGGCGGCGCTGTCGCATTGGCGGTCGTACTGACCGCGCTGCCATTCTGGGCGGGACCAGCCACACTGAGCGCCCTGCTCCTCTCGCCTCCAGCCCAACAGCTTGGCAACTCCCCCGTCGAGGCGATCTCGTGGCCGTTGCGGTCGCTGGCGCAGATGGTAGGCTTCTCAGCCGACGCCGCCAGAAACCTCGTGGATACTGGTCTGAAGGCGGCGGGATTGTTGATCTTCGCCGTGCTCTGGCTCTGGGAGTTCCGCCGCGCGCGCGATCTGCCGGGCATGCTCGACGCCTGGGGCTGGACGCTGCTCTGGTATGTGCTGATCGCCAGTGGCTGGTTCTGGCCATGGTACGTGACCTGGGGCGTGGCGGTCGTCGCGCTGACACCGTGGCGGCTGCTGGCGCGCGTGACCGTCTTGCTCTCGGCGGGCGTGCTCACCCTTTACACCTTTCAGTCGCTCTACGCGCTCGGCATCTATGGCTATCGCTCGCTGGTCGCGTTCGGCCCGGCGCTGGTGGCGCTGGCGCTGGTATTTGCCCGGCGCGTGGGCTGGCTGCGCTGGCCGCGCGAGGTCCAGCGCGAGGGCTGGCGGCAGCGGAAAATCCACGCCGGAGATTGACAGAATACAGTCAGAAACAGTACCTTCCGGCAGAAATCTGCCAGAGGCGGAAAATTGGACGCATAAACCGTTGACATCTCCTTGTGGTTGTGGCATACTCACTTTTGCCGCTTCGAGCGAAGCGTCGCTGCACGCGCAGGCGTGAGACGGGTTTTCGTTCGAGTAGTACTTCGGAACCGGTTGTCATGTATGAGTGACGGATGTCGCAGACAAGCCGTTTGAGCATGAGGAACCGACCGCTCCCCAGAGACACAAACACTTCAAGTGAATGATCACTGCCTTCTGGGTTGCCGCGTGAATGACCCTCTTGACAGTACCATACGGTCTGTGATAATCTAAGGGGGTGTCGCGCGAAAGGCGCGGCGATGCAGGTGATGAGTAACGACCAGGTTCGTTACTGACCAGGCACCTTGACAACTGAAGAGTGAGAAGCAGCAGCACACTGATGTTGTTTCTGGTTCGGTGGCGCAAGCCAACGGGCTGGAGAGAGCGTCACGGTGTGAGTGTAGCGTCATGTCATAACTTTGAGTCGTGCAAACGACGCATATACGGGTAGCAGTAGCATAAGAGTGGGAAAGACGACGGGGGTCCGCGTGGCGTCCGTTGTGCAATAGCGCTTGATACTACTACTTGGATGGCGAGTTTGATCCTGGCTCAGGACAAACGCTGGCGGCGTGCCTAACACATGCAAGTCGAACGCGAGTCTGGCTTCGGCCAGGGCTCGAGTGGCGGACGGGTGAGTAACACGTGAATAACCTGCCTGGGTGTG
>DATBIB010000025.1:0-13675 GCA_036557205.1 Ktedonobacterales bacterium
GGCGCGTTGGGAATCTCGTGATGAGGCATCACACGCAGAGTCAGCCATTCCCACAGCGGCCAGAAGCGCAGAAAACCCCGCGCCTGCCCGCTGCGCGAGCCAAAGACCAGCCGCCACCACGCGCGCACCGGACGCTCCTGATGTTGCTGTGGTGATGTCGGCTCCTGATGAGGCGCGGGTGTCTGGGAGGTCTCGTTGGTATCGTAGTCAGGCATTGCGCACCGCGAAGATGAAGATCGCGCCCGCGATCATGCAGAGCGCCGCCAGCAGAAAGACCAGTTGATAGCCGAGCGTTGTCTGGCCCGCCAGGCCGCTAAAATGCAGGACACCCGCTCCGACCAACGGGGCGAGCAGCATTGGGAAGTTGGACGCGGTGCTCCAGATGCCCATGTCCTTGCCTGCGTTCTGCGCTACCGGCAGAACATCTACCGCCAGCGCCCAGTCCACGCTGCTATACGCGCCGAAGCCGACGCCGAAGAGCAGTCCCAGCGGCCACAAGGGCGTACCCGGCGGCAGAAAGAGAAACCCCGATGCAGCCAGCGCCATGCAGCCCGTCGCGATGCAGACCAGCGGCACACGGCCCAGCGTCAGCCGCAGCCGGTCGGAGAGTATGCCCAGCGCGATTGCGCTCGCCGCCGCACCTGCCAGCGCCAGCACCGCCAGCGCCGCCGTCTGCGTGACGAAATTGCTGCTCTGCGCGACATTGGCGAAGTAGTATTCGATGAACGTCATGAAGAGGCTCAGCCCTAGCATCACCGAGGCGCGGGTGAGAAAGACCCAGGTGAAGTTGCCATGCCGCCAGGGCGCAAGCCAGTCCGCCACGAAGCGCTGCCACAAATTGCCGCGCCAGCCGTGCGGCTCCCCGATGCGCTGCTGTTCGCGCAGCGCCTCTAGCGGTGTCTCGTGGACGCCGAAGACGGTGAGCAGCACACCGACGATCAGCACGACGGCAGAGAACAGGTAGAAGATTGCGCTGCCCGCGGTGATGGTGTCCAGCGAGAGCGCAACCGTCGTGACTGACCCCAGCAGCGCTGCCGCCAGCCCCAGGCTACAGGCGTTGCCCAGGATGGTCATCAGGCCGATATAGCCCGACTGCTCGCCACGCTGGCTGACGGGAACCATATCCGGCAGCAACCCCTGATACGCGCCGCCGATCACCCCGCTGCCGACCTGGAACAGCAGCAGCCCGACGAACAAGCCCCCCAGGCTCCCTGGCCGCGCGAGAACGACGGCGCCCACTACCTCGATGGCCGCGCCCAGGGCAATGTAGGGCCGCCGCCGCCCCAGCGGGCCGGTAGTGCGATCCGAGAGCGCGCCGACGATAGGCGGAATGAAGACCGCGACCAGGCTGCCCGCCGCGGAGAGCCAGCCGAGCAGCGTCGCCTGCTGGGCATTGCCAATGCTCCCCGGCGCGACAAAAAGCAATAACTGCACCGGCAGGACGATGGGCAGCATCGCCGCCGTCTGAAAATTCATCGCGAACCACAACACACTCAGGCGCAGATGGCCGCCGACGGAGATATGTTCGCTCTGCTCGGCGGCGTTCGCCTCATCATGCAGGTTGTGGAGATTCATTTCACCCCCAGATACGCTCGCGGCGCCGCGAAGGCGTCTGCCTGACACTATAGCGTGAGCGGGGCAATTTGGATAGTGGGTCACGGAGACAGGCTGGCCGTCCCAGGGCGAGCAGACCAGCCAGACCAGCCAGGAGCAACGCCGCGCGCCATGCCGCTACTTCGTATCAGCCGCCGACGCGGATTCTTCGCCCGCAGCCGTCTCGGGTCCGGGTCGCAGCGAGGCGAGGTCGAAGTTGGGGTCCAGCAGCGCATGTGGGTCGGGGACCAGAGCCGCCTCGGTGATGAGATCGCGCACCAGGTCCATCTGCGCATCGTCGTTGACCATCATCACGCCGCGCAGCTTGCCATCGTCGATAAAGTATGCGCTGAACTGGTCGCGCGCCAGCGCCCCGCGCACAACCACATGCGCCGTGCTACTGGGGTAGCCCAACATGTTGATGGCGAGATCGAACTGGTCGGAGAAGAAGTACGGCACATGGCGATAGACCTCGTCGCCACCCGTCATATTGGCGGCGGCGGTCTGCCCGGTGGCTATGGCGTTATCCCAATGCTCGAAGTGCATCCGTCCCAGCACGGGGTCGGGATAGGCGGCGAGATCACCGGCGGCGTAGATATCGGCCGCCGAGGTTTGCAGGTGATCGTTGACGACGATGCCCTGGCGCGGATCAACCTCCAGCCCGGCCTGTTGCGCCAGGTCGCTATTGAGCAGGATGCCGACGCCGACGATGGCCAGATCGCAGGAAATTGTCTCTGGCTCAGTCGTGGGGCTGTCGCCGACTGGCGTTATCTCCACACCGGCCAGCCGCCCATCGTCACCCGCGCTGAAGCCGGTCACGCCATGCTGGTAGCGCAGGGTGGCGCCGCGCCGCTCATACTGTTTGGCGAGATAGTCCGACAGCGCTGGTGGCAGCATCGATGGCCACGGGCGGTCCAGTGGTTCAACAATCGTGACCTGTGCGCTGCGGAAGAGCGAGTTGGCGGCGGTTTCCAGCCCGATGAAGCCGGAGCCGACGACGACGACCCGCTTGCCATGCTGCGCCAGCTCCTGACGGATGGCGTCGGAATCCGTCACCGTCCGCAGGTAGTAGATGCCCGGCAGATTGGCGTTGGGCACCTCGAGCGCGCGCGGACGACCCCCCACTGCCAGCAGCAGCTTGTCGTATGTCAGTGTCTGCCCATCGGCCAGCTGCACCATCCTGGCGGCGGGATCGAGCGCGATGGCCTCGCCATGCAGCAGCTCCACACGCTGCTCGTCGTACCATCCCGGCTCGTGGACGTAGATACCGCCGTTGCCATAGGTTCCCTCGGCGTTGATCTCGCCGCGTAGATACTCCTTGGAGAGCGGCGGACGGTTGTAGGGGCGTTGCGGCTCCTTGCAGATGATGACGATGCTGCCGTTGGGGTCGCGCTTGCGGATCTCTTCGGCGGCGGTGGCCGATGCCAGCCCTCCACCAATCAAAAGATACGTCACCGCCCGACCCGACTGTGCTGATGTCATCCGATGCCTCCTCATCCGCTATCCAGAGCAAGCCTCCACGCTGGCTCCCTGTCTGATAGCTACGGTAGCACAAAGCGGGCCTGAGTGCGCATACTACACTGAGAGGAACTCGGGGAGATGGACAGCTGGAGAAGCTCTATGGCGCAGACACATCGCGAGAGACCGGCAGCGCTCCAACAGTGGACGACAGCGCAACTGGTGGAGGCTCTGCGCGCCTGGGATATCAACTACCTGACCATAAGCCGACGGATTGAGCACGGGCCAGCCGATGATGGAATAACTAAGCGCCCGCCGATCTCCGGCTTGCTACCCGCGCTTGCCCGGTCCGTTGAGCCGCGAGTGCGTGACGCGGTGATTGGCCTGCTCCTGCTTCATCCTGAAATTTCCAGGGATGTCGCTCGCGTTGTCTCGCGGGCACGCAGCCAGGGCGAGGACGAGCTCGCCGAACAACTCATCACGCTGGCGCTGGCGGCGCTCTACCTTCAGCGCATCTGGTGGCTTCAATTATCGCTTGCCTATGGGGCTTTTTCCGAGCTCGATGAAACTCAATTCGCGCCATGGTGGTCAGAGCGAAATCTTCCGTCGCCATCCGTCGGCTATGGTGAATCGGGGCTGCGGTGGCTGGCAATCCACGAACAGTAGCGGACAGGCACAGCGGCGAACGTTCTCGGCGATTGGCAGAACCAGGCGCACCATGTCATTATGCAGGGCTGGAATGGCTCGCTGGCTGAAAAGCGGCATGATGCCGCGCTGCAATCATTTGATTGGCAGGCGCTTCGACAGACCTTTATGGCAGAGCGCATTGAAAGAGAGCACGCTATGAGCTTCCGCCCCGACGTCTCGCGTGAGGATATTGAGCGATTCCTTAATTAATTTGGCCAGTTGAGTCAGCAGCCGGGTCGCCTGTATCTCGCCGGTGGGGCGGAACTGGTACACGGTGGGCTACGTGGCGAGGGAGCGACGACGGTTGGCATCGATCTGCGCCTGGATGTTGGCGATGAATCTGTCGCCGAGACACTCATCCGGCAGCTTATGCAGCAACTTGGTATCAATGTAGAGCTTGCGTCGCCCGCCAACTTTATCCCGTTGCCAGCGGACTGGGAGGCGCGCTCGCCATTCGTTGGGCGTTATGGAAATACCGATGTCTTCTATTTCGATTATTACACTCTTGCGCTCTCCAAAATTGCACGAGGGACGAGCCGTGACCTGAGTGATGTAGTGCTGCTCGCTCACAATGGGCTGATTCAGCGCGACGAGTTAGAAGCCGCCTATCAGCAGATTCTGCCGCGGCTCGGCCATGGCCGGTTCTTTAACCTCGACCCAGCGAAATTCGCGGAGCAGTATGCCGCAACCCTTGCCCTCTTGCCTGAGCCAGATTGAACGGGGAATCAGCGCGCCCTCTGGAAGCCGGAAGTGAGCATGATACAATCGGTGATGTCATCCCAGACGACATGACCGGTCTGAATAAACGCATGCGCGCGATGAGGCGCGAGGAGCATAGTAATGGCGAAAAGGGCGAGCGCGGGAGATCCTTCACACCACAGGACGTTGGTAACGATTGGCGGGAGCGGCGAGACGGGCCTCGCGCTGGGCGATGTGGTGGCGGTCGCACGTGAGGGCGCGATGGTGCGGCTGGTGCCCGATGCGACGGATCGTGTGGCGACGGCGCGCGCCTTCATCGAGCGAATCGGCGCCGAGGAGCGCACCGTCTATGGCGTCACCACCGGATTTGGCCACCTCAGCAGCGTCAAGATCTCCAGCGATAACCTGGCCGAGCTTCAGCGCAACCTGATTCGTAGCCATGCCAGCGGCGTTGGCGAGCCATTCGCGCCGGATACCGTGCGCGCGGTGATGCTGCTGCTGGCGAACAGCCTGGCGCGCGGCCATTCCGGCGTTCGCGTCGCGGTGATCGAGCTGCTGGTCAGCATGCTCAACGCGGGCGTCACGCCCGTCGTCCCCAAGCGCGGCTCCGTGGGCGCAAGCGGTGATCTCGCGCCGCTGGCCCACCTGGCGCTCACACTGATCGGCGAGGGCGAGGCGGTGTACCAGGGCGAGCGGATGCCCGGCGGCGCGGCGTTGGAGCGTGCCGGGCTTTCTCCGGTGATGCTGGGCGCGAAGGAGGGGCTGGCGCTCATCAACGGCACGCATGTGATGGAGGCGTGCGGGGCGCTGGCGCTGGCCGATGCCTGGCGGCTGGTGCGCGCCGCGGAGGTGGCGGTGGCTATGTCCACCGAGGCGCTACTTGGCAGCTTTGTCCCGCTGGACGCCCGCATCCAGGCGCTCCGTCCGCAGCCGGGCCAGCAGCAGACCGCCGCACGGCTGCGCGCGCTGCTGGCGGGGAGCGAGATCAACCCCAGCCACGCCAACTGCGGGCGAGTGCAGGATCCCTATACCTTGCGCTGCGCGCCACAGGTGCTCGGCGCGGCGCGCGATGCGCTCACCTACTGCGCGGGTGTCTTTGATAACGAGCTGGATGCCGTCACCGATAATCCGCTGATCTTCGCGGAGGATGGTGATGTGCTGAGCGGCGGCAACTTCCATGGGCAGCCGCTGGCGCTGGCCCTCGACTTCCTGGCGATTGCGCTGACACAGGTGGCAAGCTTCGCCGAGCGGCGCACCTACAGCTTGCTCGAGCCACACGCCTGGGACACCGGCGAGAACGCGCTCAAACCGTTCCTGACGCCGGAACCCGGCCTGAACTCCGGCTACATGATCGCGCAGTATGTCGCGGCGGCGCTGGTGAACGAGATCAAGGTACTGGCGCATCCTGCCAGCATCGATTCCATCCCCACCTCGGCGGGTATGGAAGACTTCGTCAGCATGGGTTCGACCGCCGCCATCAAGCTCCAGCAGTTGCTGCCGCTGGCCTGGCGTGTCATCGCCATCGAGCTGATCTGCGCCGCGCAGGGGCTGGAGTTCCGCAGGCCGCTCCAGCCGGGCAAAGGCGTTGACAGCGCGCATGCAGCCGTGCGCAGAATCGTCCCCGCGCTGACCGCCGACCGTCCGCCCGCGCCCGATATCGAGGCGCTGGCCGATGCGTTGCAAGCGGGATTGCTCGCCGCCATCGCGCCGGATGGGGAAGCATCGGCTCGCTGAAATGGCCCGTTCAATTTCGTATCAAATGGCACTTCTGGGAATGCCAATTGTCGGGTAGTATGTCCCGCGTGAGAGGCATATCCAACCGCGTTGATACGAAGGAGAACCGCTATGGACGAGATGGCCATACAGCAGGAGCAGGATGGGCGAGGCGATTTCGATTTCATCGTTGGCCGCTGGAACGTCCATCATCGGCGGCTGCGCGAGCGGCTGAAGGGCTGCACCGACTGGGATGAGTTCGACGGGACGACGGAGGACCGTAGCATCGTGGGGGGACTGGGCAACATCGGCGAGGCCGCGCTGGTGCTCAATTCCACCCCGCTGGTCGCCACATCGCTGCGCCTCTTCGATCCACAGACGCGGCAGTGGAGCGTCTATTTCACGAACAGCGCGCAGGGAACGTTGTCTCCCCCGATGACTGGTGGATTTACGCAGGGGCGCGGCGAATTCTACGCGCAGGAACCCTTTGAGGGGAAGCAGGTCTTCACGCGCCTGATCTGGTCCGACATCACTCCCACCTCAATCCGGTGGGAGCAGGCGTTCTCGGCGGATGGCGGAAGATCCTGGGAGACGAACTGGATCATGGAGCTTACCAGGCAACAGGAGTAGCCCTGGCTTTCAGTCCACGGCGCGCTTCTATGCGCTTCTGTCCATCGATGCCCACTTCACATCTCACGCCAGCGCCGAAGTCATCCGCTGTTAATAGATGCCCGGCGTCTTGATAGCAATGGCCTTTCGCAGCGATTCCAGATCGCGCACGGTCATCGCCAGGTCGCGGGCGAGACGGCCCACCTCGCGCATGTTGTGGTAGTAGTTCATCTGCATATCGATGCCCATCAGCAGCCCCAGCAGCATCGCCTCGGGCAGCGCCTCACGCTCGATAGGCGAGAGCGGGCGGATGCGATTGTAGGCGGCGACGGTCGCCCGCAGCAGCGGTGGCCGCCGGTCACCCAGCCCCCAGGCAAGGTCGAAGAGGGGCGTATCGCGGTGGGCGCGCTCGAAGTCCAGCACGCCGCTGATCGTCGCGTTCGAAGATTCGCCGCGCCAGAGCACGTTGGCCATCGTAAAGTCGCCGTGGACGACCATTTTTGGCAACTGTGGGTACAGGTCGCCAAAGTAGCGGGTCGCCAGTCGCTCGCGCACGAAGCCGAGCAGCCCTTCGGGTAGCTCCGGTGTGGGCTGCCAGCTCTCCAGCACCCGGTCTACTGTTTCCAGTGTCCATGCCGTCCAGGGCTGAAATGAGCTCCCTTCCGGCGTGCAGCTTTCCAGCGCGCTATGGAGCGCCGCCAGCATCTCCGCCGCCTTCGGACGTCCCCACATCCAGTCGTTCTCGCTGGCCTGATGCCCGTCACGCGCGGCGTAGAGCGCCCACGTCGAGTCGGCCCCCTCGCAAAAATCAGCGCCGTTCGTGGTAGTGACGACACGCGGAATGAGCACCCCCTCCTCGAAGAGATGCCTGAGGATGCTGTGGGTATAGTGGATTGATTCGACGGGATACCAGTCATGGAAGCGCTTCAGAAAATAGCGCTTGTTGCCCGCAACCACCTCCCAGTAGTGGGCGCGCGGGCGCTGCGTCGGCGTGCTTTCGGGCTTGCCGAACTGGCACTCCTGGAGGGCATAGTGGCTGAGGATCTCTTCGACGACGCCCGTTGCGTTCCATTCGTCAAGCGTGAGCGTGCCACCGGCGAGGCCCAGACTCTCGGCGCAGTCCTCACAACCGATCAATTCTCCGGCGGGGTTGACGACCAGCAGATCGTCGAGGAGACGACCACACGACGGGCAGAGTAATTGCTGAGGCGAGATGGGAGACATAGGAGCGGGCATGGAAACTCCTTAGCAAGACTGCTGGGCGCTGTGCATCCGGCATAGCCGTTGAAACGTACATCCCTGCACCGCCTCGTCAGACACGGTCCCTTGGCGCCTAACTCCAGACGAGCATTTCGAGATACGTCGTCAGCGAAGGTCAGGGTCGCTCAGAATTGACTAGAGCAGAGCGTGCGCTGAGCCACCGTCTTCTCGTCGCTGATCTCTCCAATACAGGCAAAACACACTGGCATCGCGGGGAATCATCAGGAGCTCAGGGGGCAACCGCATCCTGCGGTTTCCAGTTGCGTCAATGACCATTCCCCATTACGGAAGCCGGGGGAAATCCTGGGCTGGCAACGGCTCATCCGACAAGCCGAGTCTGTCGTACGCCGCTCTGTCGCTCTGTCGGTCGGCGCCAAACGTCAGACCCATGCGCGTGAATTTCCGGTGGCCTTCCGGTATGGCGCCAGCATAACACAGAAGGCCCAACCATGCAAAGACTATTCCTGCCAGCAGTAGCCATATCAGGTTATGCCATTTGGCGACAGACGGCGACGGATGCCCTCAGGCGTGCGATACACCGCTTGTCTGCGCTTGCCGCGCTGCCAGCCAGCCCTTGATCTGCGCCAGCGCCCGCTCGATCTGCTCGATGGAGTTGGCGTATGAGAGCCGAATGTAGCCCTCGCCAAACACGCCAAACGCCGTCCCCGCCAGCACCGCGACGCCTGCCTCGTTCAGCAGCGCATCGGCCAGCTCGCGCGAGGGCAGCCCCGTCCCGGTGATATTCGGGAAGGCGTAGAAGGCGCCGCCCGGGGTTGCGCAGGTCACGCCGGGGATGTCGTTCAGCCCGGCGACGATGACATCGCGCCGTTTGTGGAACTCCGCCACCATCTCCTCCGAGGGCTGCTGCGATCCGGTGAGCGCGACGACGCCCGCCATCTGGGTGAAGGTTGCCGTGCAGGAATTGCTGTTGGTCATCAGCCGGGTAATTGCGGGGACCATCTCGCGTGGGAAGAGGCCATATCCCAGCCGCCACCCCGTCATAGCGTAGATTTTGGAGAAGCCATCCAGCACGATGGTGCGCTCACGCATGCCGGGCAGCGTGGCAATGCTGACATGCTCGCTGCCATAGAGCATCCGGCTGTAGATCTCATCGGAGAGCACCATCAGGTCGGGATATTTCAGCACGGTGGCGGCAACCTGCTCCAGGTCGCTGCGGCTGAGGACGCCGCCGGTGGGATTGTGCGGCGAGTTCAAGATAATTAGGCGCGTCCGTTCGTTGACGGCGTCGCAGAGCTTGTCCACGTCGAGCGAGAAGCCCCGTGATTCCTCGATCTGCGCGGGCACCGCGCGCGCGCCGACAAACTCGATCATCGACTCATAGATGGGGAAGCCGGGATTGGGGTAGATGACCTCGTCGCCCTCCTCACATAGCGCGAGGATGGAGAAGAACATGACGGGCTTGCCGCCCGGTGTCACCACCACGTCATCCGGCGCGAAGGCGATGCCGCGGCGCTCGGTCGCGTCCTGGGCGATGGCCGCGCGCAGCTCGGGGATGCCCGGCGCCGGCGTGTAGTGGGTGTAGCCATCGGCCAGCGCCTTACGCGCCGCCTCGATGATATAGGCGGGCGTCGTAAAATCAGGCTCGCCAATCTCCAGGTGGATGATCTCTTTGCCCTGCGCCTCGAGCGCTTTGGCGCGCGCCAGCACCTCGAACGCCGTCTCGGTGCCCAGTTGTCCCATTCTCTGTGCGAACTTCATTGGTCTCTCTCCACACTCGCGACTCTGCGAGTGATGCGTACAGGATACTTTGTCTAGCGCATAGCAAGGGTTGAGCAAGCCGGGTTCGCGGCATTTATGCCGCGGCTAGTCCCGCCTACGTTGCCACTAGCCGCCCACCATCCTGAGGGATGATAGCACGATTCCCGCCACAATCGTACTACCAGGCGCGCGGCAGCGTCGAGCGGCCCTGGCCGAGCGCGTCGTTGTTCAGCCCAGCGGGCAGCGCCTCGCCCTTCAGTCCGGCAATCAGGTTGCGCGCGGCGATATCGGCCATCTTGCCACGGGTCACGCGGCTGGCGCTGGCAATATGCGGCACCACCAGGCAGTTGGGTAGCTGGACGAGCGGCGAATCGGCGGGTAGCGGCTCCGGCTCGGTCACGTCGAGCGCGGCCCCGGCGATCTGTCCACTTTGCAGCGCCCCCAGCAGGGCATCGGCGTCCACCACCGGCCCGCGTGAGGTGTTGATGAGAATTGCGCTGGACTTCATCAGCGCGAACCGCTCGCGGTTCATCAGGTGATGCGTTTCCGGCGTGAGCGGCGTGTGGATGCTGACGAAGTCGGCCTGCGCCAGCACATCCTCCAGCGGGGCGTAGGTCAGGCCGTACTGCTGCTCGAAGTCTTCATGGCGGATGACGTCATAGTAAATGACGCGCATCTCGAAGCCGCGGGCGCGTTTGGCCATCTCGACGCCGATACGCCCCAGCCCCACCAGGCCGAGCGTCGCATGATGCACATCCGCCCCCAGCAGCAGCAGCGGCCCCCAGGTCTTCCACCGGTCCGCCCGCACGTAGTCCGCCCCCTCGACGATCCGCCGCGCCGAGGCCATCAGCAGTGCGAAGGCGAAGTCCGCCGTCGTCTCGGTAAGCACACCCGGCGTGTTGCCCATCAGAATGCCGCGGCTGCTGCCCGCCGGAATATCCAGGTTGTCGAAGCCGACGGCATAATTGCTCACGACGCGCAAACGCGGGCAGGCGTCCATCAGCTCGCCGTCGATCTTGTCGGTCAGCAGGCTGACCAGCCCATCGGCGTCGCGGGTCTCGCGCAGGATGACCTCTCGCGGGGGCGGCAGTTCATCTTCCCAGACGGTGGCGTCGCAGAACGCGCGAATCTGATCGAGCCCTTCATCGGGAATGACGCGCGTGACGAAGACCTTTGGCTTGCCCATACGACCCCTCGATTCCTTGTTATTTCAAGCAGGGCGCCATCCGACTCCAGTGGCGGATCGTGGCGCAGCGCGCGTGACGAGCGCGGCTTTCCGCTTCTCAGTGTACCTTACAAGAGAACTGGCCAGAAAGCCCCTGCTTTCACGCGGGAGATGAGTGGCGTCGTTGTGTGTGGCTTTCACGCTGGGCTTTCATGCTGGGCTACCGCCTGGGACGTTCACGGAGAGAAATAGTTTAGTATGGTGGAATGATGGAGCCACGGCGCTGATCTTGCACCCTAAGAGTGGTCGTGCATCGAACACAACAAAGGAGAGTCCCACATGGGAGACGATGACAAGCAGACCGCGAAGGCGAGCACGGGATTCACTTCCGAGGAAAAGTCGGCGATGAGGCAGCGCGCCAAAGAGCAGAAGGCGGCCGCGACCAGGGCGGAAGAGGAAAGCGCCGCTCTCGCGGCAATCGCCGCGATGTCGGGATCGGATCGCGCCATGGCCGAGCGACTGCACGCGATCATCACAGCCAATGTGCCAGCCCTCGCGCCGAAGACGTGGTACGGGATGCCCGCCTATGCCAACGAGGATGGCAAGATCATCTGCTTCTTCCAGCCCGCGGCGAAGTTCAAGACGCGATACGCGACATTCGGCTTCAACGACAGCGCGCACCTCGACGAGGGTGGTATGTGGCCGGTCGCTTTCGCGTTGACGGAGTTGACCGCCGCCGACGAGGCCAGGATCACCGCGCTCGTGACGAACGCGGTGAACTGAGCTGCGATTGCGCCGTCTGGCCTGGTCTGAAGGTCACGACGCGCTCTTGCCAGGACGACGACGACGGATAAGTATTGCCCGCCCTCTCTGTGAAGGTGGGCTGTTTTTTCCTCACCGTCGCTTTCGGGGCTTCCGATATGCTCGTTGGTACGCAAATCGTCACCCTGCTTGGTATTCAAGGAAGAGTTATGGGGTACACTGTTTTCGGAAAGACGCTGGCGGGATTCCTCTAACTTCTGCGCATATGCTATGCTTTGGCTGAGTCTGAATCGTATTGAACGACAAAACAAACAGCAGTTGGTCGGCGCGTGGAATCGTCTTCCACGGGCATGATTAGCAGGTGCTCGGCGCTGTGCGGGAGATTGCGGGAGATGTTGTTGCCTGCATGGATGAACAGGCGCACTGGAGACTGGGGTTGAGAGAAGGGCGAGCGTGTGATGGAGAGCAACAATTCAGGATACGCCAGCAGATCGCCACACTCCGCGTTCTCGTCATCGCTGAGGCGCAAAGACGACCAGGCGCCCCCATTGCCGCCCGGACAGCGGCGCGCCTTCCGGCGTCTGCACGCCCAGCAACAGTTTATGCCGCTGCTGCTCCTGACGCTTGCGCTGACGCTGCTCATCGTCATTGCCACTGGCTATGTGGCCGCGCGCGCCAACGCGACCAGCAGCGCCGAAGCGACCGCCCGGACCAATGCCCTGCTTGCCCGCGAAGTGGTGAGCGAACGCGGCCAGTTCCCCGCGATTGCCAATACGCAACTGGTCGCGAGCACTGGCACGACCAACTACTCCCTGGTCAACGATACCTGGGTGGTCGATCACGTGCGCCAGTTGACTGGCGATCAGGCGGTGATCTACCAGCTCATCGCCACCGACACCAGCCCGTCCTCATTGCGGGCCGTCTCCTCCAATATGCACAGGACTGACGCGCAGGGCAACCCCATCGCCAATACCCGCGCCACTGGCGAGCCGATGCCAGCAAACGCGCAGAACGCGATCTTCGGCGCCTGCGGCCAGGTCACCGACAACACCGCCTGTTATAGCGACTTCAGCGGCGAGGTGACGATTGCGGGCGTGAGCTACGTCGCCGGATTCGAGCCGCTGCTGGATCAGCGCAGGCAACTGGTGGGCGCGGTCGGCGTGCTCACCCCACTGGACAACGTGCTGGCGCCGCCGAAGCAGCTGGCGATTGTGCTGCTGCTGATGGGGCTGCTCGTCGGATTGGTCGCGCTGGTCATAGGCACGTGGCTGGCCAGCCGCACCCCCAACCGTCTGCTGACGCAGCTCGATGGCCAGCTCGACGTGATGGCGGGCGCCGCCACCGAACTGGGACGGCTGGCGCACCAGCAGCAGTTCCGGCTGCAACGCCAGCAGCGCACCGCGCGCCAGGTGGGCGAGCATTCGCGCAGGCTGGAGGCCCTCGCCTCGGCGATGGACAACGGGCAGACGGCGCTGCAACAGACGACGACGGCGATCTGGGCGGAGATGTCGCAGCCAGGCCTCGCAACCAACGCGGCGGTGGCGCTGCGGCTGGCGCGCGAGGCGGCGGTGCGGGCGTCGGAGGTGGGCACGACCGGCGACGAGACGCGGACGCACGCGCGACATGTTATCACATTGATGAATCAGGTGATTGCCGAGGGGCGCGCGCTGGCGCAGGAGGGACAGGCGGCCGAAAGCCACGCCAACGAGCTGGCAACGACCCTGGACCGCATGGAAACCGACCTCGGCGAACAGCTTGTGCCGCGCCGCTACGATCTTGGCAGCACTCCGCTCATCCGCCGCCTGACCGACGCCTCGCACCGCATACGCGAAATGCTCCAGCCCAACGGCGCTCCCTCGACGCATCCGCGCAAGGCAAGTGTGAGCCGCCCAATGCATGACAGAGGCGGGCCAATGAGCGCGACGCGTCCCAGGCTATCGGGCCTGCCGCCACACAACGCGCCAGGACGCTCACCCTCCACGTCTTTCCGCGGCAGCGAGCTGTGGGGCG
>DATBIB010000026.1:0-78368 GCA_036557205.1 Ktedonobacterales bacterium
TGAGGCCTGACCTCACCTACCCTCTCGCCTAAAAGGGAGGGGGTCCAGACCATCCACCCTCTCCTTGTGAAAAGGACTAGGCTGAGGTGGCTACAGCACATCGAGCGCGCGCTCGGCGAAGGGGCGGTCCAGCCGGAAGGGGTTGTCGGCGCTGGCGACCGCTCCAGTGATGACGTCAACCGTCAGACGGCTGCCGCCCGCGCTGCCCATGATGCCGTGGCCACTGTAGCCGCAGTTGACGTAGAGGCCGTCAATCGGCGTCGCGCCGAGCAGCGGGCGGTGGTCGGGCGTGTAGGAGTATTGCCCGGCGACGAGCAGCCAGTGTGCGGTGTTGCGCTGCCAGACATCGCGCCAGAAGGGGCTGATGCGTGCGACGGCGTGGTCGCTGGCGGGATGGAGCAGCCCGTAGGCGAATGCGAGGCTGGTGGGCACGTCTTCCATCGGTGGGGTGGCTGGCTCGGTGGGCGTCGTCCACATCAGGTGCGCGCCAGAGTGCCAGGGACGCCAGTGCGCGCCCGTCTCCTCGTCAATGGTCATCGGCGCATCCCGCGGAACTTCGGGCGTCTCGGGCAGGATCAGCCGCTGGCGCCGGACGCAGGTGATGGGCAGGTCGAGGCCCGCCAGCCGCCCGACCTCCGCCGAGAACGGCCCCGCGGCGATCACCACACGCTCGGTGGCGACCCTACCCCGGCTCGTCCGCACGCCGCGCACGCTCCCGCCCGCGATTTCGATGCCCGTGACGGTCGTCTCCAGCACTAGCGGCGCCTGACTGGCGCGCACATAGCCCATCAATAGCCTGCGCACGTCCAGCCAGCCGTCGTTCGCACGATAGCGCGCGCCCAACACGTCCGCGCTCACATAGGGGAAGCGCCGCCGCACCTCATCGCCATCCAGCAGCTCGACATCATCCAACCCCCAGCCGCGCTGCTCCTCGACTAACTCGCGCTGGCGTTGCGCCATCTCGGGAGTCGTGGCGAGCCAGAGATAGCCCTGCTGATGGATGCCGAGGTCGTAGCCATCCAGCCCGACGCGTTCGGCGAAGTTGGCGTAGAAGTCGATGCCCTCGCGCACCAGCGCCATCTCTTCGGGATTATCGAACTGCGCGCGAAAAGCTCCGGTAGCCTTAGGCGTCGTAAGAGTGCCGGGCATCGATTGCTTTTCGAGCACGATGGAATGCAACCCGGCCCGTACTGCAAAGTAGGCGGTGGCCGCGCCGATGATGCCGCCGCCGATGATGACGAGATCGGCGATCTTCGGTAGCTCGTCTGCGTAGCGCGGGACAAAGGTGGCCACAGGGCGCTCCTTCCGGCATTATCTGGCGTCAGCGGGCTTGCGAGGTGGCGAAACGTGCGCGGCTTCTGCGCGGCTTCTGCGCTGGGCGCGACTCTCTCTGCGGAGGTCTGCGCCGCGTTTTGGTAGAGTGCAGCAGAGCAGTGAGGTTTCCCAATCGCATGCACGCTCTCCTGGGACGCCCGGACGTTCTCATCGAACCATGAGCGGATGGCTCGATGAGGCGTTCCGGGCGTTTATTATCCCTATTATTCTTCCTCTGCCTGCCCGTCGGCGAGCTGCTTGACCTGGTCCCAGGCGTGGTATGAGCTACGCACCAGCGGCCCGCTATAGACGTTGCGGAAGCCCATCTCGCGACCGATGCGCGCGTACTCGCGGAACTCGTCCGGGGGGACGTAGCGCTCGATAGGCAGATGCTGTGGCGAGGGGCGCAGATACTGGCCGATGGTGACGATATCGACGTTGTGCGCGCGGATATCGCCCAGCAACGCGACGATCTCGTCGTGCGTCTCGCCGAGGCCAAGCATGAAGCCGGTCTTGGTAGGCTTCTCAGGCTGCATCTCCTTCGCCCAGGCCAGCACCTCCAGCGAGCGCTCGTAGACTGCCTGCGGGCGCACCCGGCGATAGAGCCGCGGGACCGTCTCGACGTTGTGGTTGAAGACATCAGGCTTCGCGTCCATCACGACCTTGAGCGCCTCGCGCGCGCCTTTGAAGTCGGGCGTCAGCACCTCGACGGCGCACTCCGGGTTCATCCGGCGAATCCAGCGGATAGTGGCGGCGAAGAGGGTGGCGCCGCCGTCGTGTAGCTCGTCGCGATTGACCGAGGTGACGACGACGTGATTGAGGCCCATCTGCGTCACCGCCTCGGCCACGCGGCGCGGCTCCTCCCAGTCCAGCGCCATCGGTCGCCCGGTCGCCACGGCGCAGAAGCCGCAGCTGCGGGTGCAGACGCTGCCAAGGATCATGAAGGTGGCGGTGCGGTTGGCCCAGCACTCGCCCATGTTGGGACAGCGCGCCTCCTCGCAGACGGTGTGCAGCGCCTTGCTGCGCATCAGGTTCTTGAGGTCGTTATAATTGTCGCCGACGGGCAGGCGGACCCGCAGCCAGTCGGGGCGGCGCTCATTGGGGAGAACGGCCATAGTGGATATCCTCGTGTTTAGCGGCCCTCTCCCCCTAACCCCTCCCGGGGAGATCAGGGTCGTGGGCCAGCGTGTCTTGTCCGCATTGTAGCAGCGGTGGCGATACTGCCGCAAGCGGGGAGCGGACCTCTCCTTTATGGGACGCGGCGACGGGCAAACACTGCGGTCCTTGCCACCGACCCCTGGGTCTAGCTCGTTCTCGCCCGCCGGGCTGGTAAGTCAGTGTCTGCTCCGGGATTAGCCGCGGCATTCATGCCACGAAGCTCGCCCGCCACAGAGCCCACTAATATCCCCGCGCCAGGTCCACCACGTTGTGTAGCGGCTCGCCTGCCTGGTAACGCGCCAGATTCTCCAGGAAGAGGTCGGTGAAGCGGCGGCTGTATTGGTCGGTGTTGCCCGCCACATGGGGCGAGATAATCACGTTGGGTAGCCGCCACAGCGGGCTCTCGGCGGGCAGCGGCTCCGTCGCGAAGACATCCAGCCCCGCGCCGCCAATCATGCCATCGGTCAGCGCCGCAACCAGCGCCGTCTCGTCGATTGCGCTGCCGCGCGAGATGTTGATGAGAAAGGCGTTATGCCGCATCATGCGCAGCTCGCTTGCGCCGATGAGATGTTGCGTCTGCGCCGTCGCTGGCACGCTCACGACGACAAAGTCCGAGGCGGCGAGCAGGTCGCCCAGCTGATCGGGCGGGACCAGTGTATCGGCGTCGGGGTCGCTCGCCCCCGCGCTGGCGCTCCTCCGCGTGGCGATGATGCGCGTGCCAAAGGCGCGGCCCAGCCGGGCGATATGCCGTCCAATCGCGCCCAGACCGATGATGCCGAGCGTCGCGCCATCCAGCTCGCGCCCATGCAGCTGCTCGCGCCCCGCCGAGTCGGGCCACGTCGCCGCGCGCTGATAGTCAATGATCTGGGGCCAGTGGCGCACCCACATCAGCATCAGCGAAAGCACGAACTCACCGATAGGTACCGCATGGATGCCACTGGCGGTTGTCACGACTGGCCCGCCTTGCTGCACAATGCCCGCCCGGATTGCATGGTCGGCGCCCGCACTGGGCAGCGCGATCCACTTGAGGTTGGGCGCCAGGGCGAGCAGGTCGGCGGGCGGGAAGAAGCTGACGATGATATCGGCCTCGTGATGCGCCAGCAACGCCTCACGCAGTGCGTCTCGGCCGCCATGAACCAGCAGCAACGCGCCCACGCCGAGCGCCTCTTCCATCCGCCGCTGATCGTCGGGCGGGAACGTAAAGTTGCTGACGACAAGTTTGGGATTCTCCATGTATCGCTCCATGAATGACTGGGAATGACTGGCAAAATCAAACGCGCATCGCAGGTATCATCTAGGAACCCGAGATGTTGAAACCTGGCGAATAGGCTACCTGCGTCGCCGATGTACCGTCGGGGTGTGTTGAGAATGTGAGGGCGATGCGATAGGCGCCCGAATCCCAGGAGTTCGGGTCGCTGGGAGAACTGGGCGCGAGTGTAAACGGCTCGCTCATACCCTTGCGAATTACCAGGACGCGCGGCTGCACCGTCTCGCGACACCGGTCCGCCGCGACCCACGCCTTCTTGTCCGAATGATATTGCTGCAACTGCAGCACCGTGCAACCTGACAAGCCGTCGAGAGCATACACGTCCGCCGAACCGGTGTTCTTGACGAGGATGCCAAGCGGCTCGCTCGTGTCGAATTCGAGGTTCTGCATAGTGATGGCCACAGTTGTCTTTGTCGCGGTCGGCAGCGCGATATTTGATGCGCGTATTTTACAGCCTGCCAGCCCACCAAGAGTACTCAGCATGAACAGGCTACAGAGAAGAAATGGATAAGGTCTCCTCACCGGATGCTTCAAGCGGACCTCCTATGAACAGTATGCGGCGAACAGCCGCCCGGACGTTGAGTATCCTCACGCAAGACCATAACGGGCGCGCGGGTATTTTGGGAATGATGCGTCGCGGCGTTTGGGTCACGTTTCTGGTAATAGGCGCGTGGTGTGCGATACCGCAGACATGGTATAATCTGGCGGCGCATATGGCCACTGTTGTGGGAATATTCGGAAGATTCATGACATACACAGGGTAGAGAAGGCGATCATGTCGAAGCGAATGCTCAGCACCATTCTGCTTTTTGCCATCGGTGTGGGGTTTGCTATTGCCAGCTTCACGATGTTTCTGCATGCGAGCTCACGGGACGATGTCATTCAGGCGCTGCTCTATGCGGTGCCAGCGGTAGCGGCATTTGGCGCGATCATCATGCTGCCGTTTCGCCAGACGCCCTGAGGTAGAAGCTTCGTAGCGCTCATCACGTGCAGGAAGTACTGGCCGTGCACTCCAGGAACGTTTGATCGCGTAGAGGCGTTATAGCGTTATAGTAGGCGTCACAAGGTGTCAACTTAGCGGCCTTGGCTGGCCTCAGACGCCGTATTGGCTGATTGCAGTCGGCGCAGTTGCGGACGGTCCCTCACGATGAGGCAGGCAGACCAGGCGCCGGGAGAAGGCATGAGCACGACGACCCCTACAGCGGCTACTGAGCCAGGCGCATTCGCTCGCTGGGCGCGACAATGGATTGTCGTTCCCCGCCAGACGACCGCGGCGCGTCTGACGCTGGTCGCCCTGGCACTGGCGCTGCAGAATCTGCTGGAGCTCCCGCGTGACCCTGTTACCCATGCGCTCGGCGCGACGCTTACTGGCATCCTCGTCGTGCTCACGCTGGCCGCCTCACTCGTCTTGCTGCTGGCTGCCGTGGGCGTCAAGCCGACACGCTGGCGCTGGCCCTATCGGCGGCAGGCGCAGATCGCCGCCCTCTGCCTGACATTGCTCGTCGTGCCACTGGGCATCTTCCAGAGCGCCAAAGTCGTCGTCGCCAGCTTCTCCGCGCCTCAGTATGCCAACGACGGCACCACGCTCGACCACTACGCCGCGCGGCAGCTGCTTGACGGACATAACCCCTACTTCACGTCAGACATCGTGGCGGCAATGCGCGCGCTCCATCAGGACCCGGCGAATACCACGCCGCTCCGCCAGGGCGCGTTCGCCAACACACCGCCCACCGACTATCCATCGAAAGATGAGCTGCGCGCCGTCTTTGCTCAGCAGTCGGTTGGCAATCCCGACGCCGTGAGCGCGTTTGAGACGCATGTCAGCTATCCGGCGCTGGCCTTTCTGCCCCTAGTCCCGTTCGTCTGGGCGGGACTGCCGAGCGTCGTGCTCTTCTTTGCGGTCTGCCTGCTGGCGTTGGCGATTCTGCTGGTCCGCTCGGTACCACCTGACTGCCGGGTCTGGCTAGCGCTGCTGGTGCTGGCCGATACACCGCTGCTCAACGCGGCGCTGGTGGGTGACCTGGATATCTTCTACATCCTGCTCTTATTCGTCGCCTGGCGCTGGTGGCGTCGTCCAGTCGTCTCAACCGTGGCGTTCGGGCTGGCGCTGGCTGCGAAGCAACTGGCGTGGTTCTTCGCGCCGTTCTATCTGCTGCTCGTCTGGCGTCACTCCGGCGCGCGTGCGGCGGTGCGACGGCTGGTGGGCGGCGTGGCCATCTTCGCGGTCATTAATGCGCCGTTCATCGTCAACAATCCCGAGGCATGGGCGCGCGGCGTGCTTGCGCCGCAGATCGACCCGATGTTCCCGCTCGGCAACGGGCTGGTCCGCCTCTCGCTCGCGGGCGTCCTGCCGCTGGCTCCAGCGCCCTTCTATCTCGCGCTGGAGGCGCTGGCTATCGTCGCCTGTCTCCTCATCTTCTGGCGCTTGCAGCGACCCGGGATAGGCCTTGGGTTCGTGCTTGCGGTGACGCCGTTATGGTTTGCCTGGCGCAGTCTCTCGACCTATTTCTATTTCGTCACGCTACCAGCTCTGGCGCTCGCGCTCGCCGATGAAGCGGCCGACGGACCAGGTGACAAGCCCGCACACGTGCCTGACGGCGCGCTCGTGACAGCGCCCAGGGGCGCAGCGGCGCGAGAGGTGGCGCGCCATGAATAGCATGCGTGCGGTGCGGTCGCAGGGACACCGCTGGTGGTGCTGGCTGAAAGAAAAATTCGACGCGTCAGCGATGTCACCTGTGCTGGCAGATCGTGTCCTGCTCGTGGTCTGGCTGGTGACCCGACTGCTGCTGCTGCTCGGCATGATCATCGGGGCGCACTACAGCGACCCGCAGTTCTACAAATATGCGGGCGAATTCGCCGCAGGCAAGCTGCCGTATCGCGACTTTTCGGTTGAGTACCCCCCGGTGGCGATGGTGCTGCTGCTGGCGCCCGCTCTGGTACTGCTACCGTTCTCGGCGATAGCGCCCCGGCCCGACCCGGCTTTCGTTGCTTCACCGACGGCGCTGCCCATGCCCGATCCGCAGCGATACAGCGTCTATGGCCTGAGCTTCGGCATCGAGATGCTGCTGATCGACCTGCTGACGCTGGTGCTGGTCCGGGCGGTGGCTCGTCGGCTGATTCCCGGCGACCGCTACGGGATGAAGTCAGGCCTGCTGTATCTCCTGCTCGTCTTCGCCAGCGGCGCGCTGCTCCAGAAGTTCGATTTGGTGGCTGGAACGCTCTGCCTCGCGGCGATACTTGCCCTGATAAACAGGCAGACGGCTATCGCTTTCATCACCCTGGGGCTGGCGACGCTGGTCAAAGGGTTCCCGATATTATTGGTCCCCGTCTTTCTCATCTATCTCGTCTACCAGGCGGGCGCGCCGACGCTCAAGGCGGCGATTCCGCGCATATGGCGGCGAATGGCCACCGGGCTGGCATGGTTTGGCGCAACACTAGCCGCGTGGACATTGCTCGTCGTCGCCAGCGCGGGCTGGAACGCTATCAGCCAGACGCTACTCTATCAGGCGCGCCGGGGCATCGAAATCGAGAGCCTCTTCGCCAACGTCGAGCTGCTCGTCGGGTGGCTGCCCGGACTGGCGGTCCACACCGACTTCTCGCCGCTTGATCTCTCGCGCGTCGTGCATTCCGCGCTGGATCGCTACGCTGACACGACCTCGATGGTCATGGCGCTTGTGCTGATCGCGCTGGCGTACCTCGCGATCTGGTTTGCCTTCCGGCGCATTGGCCGCCCGCACGCGCCGCCCGCGGATGGCGACGATGCAACGAGCGATAGGTCGCTCCCCTCTGAGTCAGTGGAACGCGCCAATGAGCGCGCCGTGGCGCGCGGTCGAGTACTGCTAGCAGGCTCCAGCGCGGTTCTGCTGGCATTCATGCTATCGTTTCTGGCGCTGCCTGCCCACTACCTGCTGGTGGTCATTCCGCTCCTCGCCTGCGTGCGGCTCCCCTCGCGCCGGAGCACCGTTGCTCTGCTCGCGGGAACTGCCGCCGTTGCGATTCTCGGTCAGTTCATGACAATCATCTGGCCCTCGCTGCGCGACCTGCAACCATGGGCCGTAGCGATTCTCACCGGGCGTAATCTAGCGTGGCTGGCGGTCTTTGGCGTGCTAGCGGTGGCGATGGTCCGCTGGCCAGCGTTGGTTGAGCCTGCCCTTAGCGCCGAAGCGGCCCAGCAGTGCCGCTCACGCAGGGCGGCATTCACGGCAGGGCGCCGCGCGCTGGCGGTTCGGTGGCGGCGACGGTGGCAACATGCCCCGCCGTTGCCAGGATTTACGCCACGCGGTGAAGATGTCTTCGCCCATACGCTTGCGGATGTCTCTCCGCTGCGCATCATCGTCATCTGCGGGTTGGTCTCGACACTGGTCTACATCTGCCTGGTGGCCGCCTTCCCGCTGACGCTCTGGTGGAGTCACCCACATGCCAGCGATAATCCTAATGTCATCAATGACATGGGACGCATCACTGGCTATAGCCCTATCGCGGCGTTCGGGTTCGTGCTGGCCATCATCCTGCTGTTCGGTTCGCAATTCTTTGCACTGATCGCCGCTGGTCGGGTGAAACAGCTGGCGGGCGGGGATCGCCTCGACCGGCTGGTGCGCTGGAGCGTCATCGGGTTTCCGCTCATCTTCGCCCTCATCATGATCTGGATGCAGCCGGTCACCACGACCGATCTGTATGGCTATGTCGCCCGCGGCTATCTTCAGGTCCACTTTCACGCCAATCCCATGGTGACGAAGGCGTCATTGCTTCCTGGCGGGCTGAGTGTTGATCGGCCCGAGGCGCCCTACGGCCCGGTCTGGTTGCTGATAACGGCATTGGTGGCGCTGGTCTCGGGCGAGAATCTCTTCCTGAACATGCTCATCTTCAAGCTGATCGCCGCAGCCTCCGCGATTGCCGCCTTCATTCTGGTGGACTGGCTGGCGCGTCGTCTCTATCCGGCGCGTCGCCTGCGCATTCTGGTCCTCTTTGGCTGGAGTCCATTGCTGCTTTTCGAGACCATTGGCAACGGCCACAACGATATTTTGATGATGGTTTGTGCACTGGGCGCGTTCCTCTGCATGCTCCATGGCCGCGCGCGGACCGCGTTCATGCTGTTGGTGCTTGGCGCGCTGGTCAAATATGTGTCCGCCGTCTTCGTGCCGCTCTGGTTGGTCTATGAGCTGCGCCATCTAGCTGCGAAACGGAACGTCACCTCAACTACCCTCAATGAAGATGGCGAGGAGGCGCATAGAGGCGAGGGCAGCGTCTTCGCGCGCGCAACCAGGGCAACCATTCAGGCGGTCGGCGAGATCGACAAAGGCGCGGCGTTCCGTCTGCTGGCGAGCGTCACGGTGATCGGGCTGGTCATGGTCGTGGCCTTTTACGCGCCATACTGGGATGGATTCGACACCTTCACAGGACTTGGCCAGCAGCTACGCCCGCTCTACTATAATGGCTCTATCGTTGGTATTCTCGCCGCGCCGCTCCGGATCCTTGTGCCGTCGAGCCAATGGCCAGCGCTTGATAAGACCGTACGTCTGGTATTTTACTCGCTCTTTGGCCTCTATGCCTTCTTCCAGATACGGCGACTCTGGGCTCTGCGCGGCCAGAGCGATCTGCGTGATGTCATAACCGCCTGCGCCAAAATCACGTTCGCGGCGCTGGTGCTTATTACGTTCTGGTTCCAACCCTGGTATGTTGTCTGGCTGCTGCCCCTGGCGCCGCTCGCCATTGAGCCATTTGTTCGCAGACAAGGCATCATGCTGGCGATGGGCGCGCTCTTGACCTATGCGGTAAGCAATTTCCTGCTGATCGGCGAATCGGACGCCAGCCGCAATTTCTTCGTGCAATTCTTTGAGATTCTGGTCACCTTCGCGCCGCTTCTCCTTCTGCGCGCCGCGCCCTACGAGCAGGGGTGGTTTAGCGTGGTGCGCCGGTACGTTGGAGCGCTGGGCGAGGGGTTGTCTCAACATACGGTCTTCTGGGAACGCGCGATGCTGATTCTGGTGCTGATCGTCGCCGCGATGCTGCGGCTGCTGCGGCTCGGCAATCTGTTGGCGCCGCTGCCAACAGGAAGCGCGGAAATCAGCACCCTCAAGGAGATCAGCAGCGATCTCAAGCTCGTGCTGACGGATCCACAGGGACTCCACGGGCCGTTTGTGGCTATCCAGAAGGCGCTCGTCTATGTGTTCGGGGCGACACCGCTGGCGGCGCTGCTGCCATCCGCGGTGATCGGCACGCTGACGGTCTATGTCATCTATCTGCTCGCCCGCGAGATTTTGCGCCAGGGCCAGTGGAAGGGCGCATCGACGATTGCGCTGCTTTCGGCGTTACTTGCGGCCACCAGCCGCTGGCATGTTTCGCTGAGTCGGTCCGGGATGGAAGTGATCCTTCTGCCGCTGCTCATGTGTACTGCGACTCTCTGGCTGCTGATGGCGTTGCGCCTGAGCGGAACAGCCGCCGCCGCGATCAAGCCCGGCGAGCCGGTGGATGCTCACATTGTGCGTACGCGACGGCGCGCGCTGCTGCTCTATGCGGGCTGTGGCATCTGCACCGGACTGGCATGCGATCTTGCGCCTGGCCTCTGGCTTCTCCCGATGCTGGTGCTCACCTTCCTGGTGGTCTGGCGGCTGCGCCATCCCCACCTTTTCAAGTATTGGCGGCAGCAGCTTGCGGTATTGGTTGGCATCGCCCTGGTCTCTGGCCTGCCGACGATTGGCTACTTCCTCAGCTTGCGTGTTGGACTGCCTCCTGGCAGTCCCTTGCTGGCACGTAGCAGCGTACAGGCGAATCCCGGCCCCGGCATCCTCTCACTCGATTTTTGGGGACAGGTGCTGCACAATGTTGGTGATGTGCTGCGCCTGCTTATTTCGCAAGACTATACCTCCGGGTACCCGGCGGTCGGTTCATCGCCAATCATACCCGTGTTGCTCACGCCAATCTTCATTATTGGCCTGGGCATTCTATTGTGGCGCTGGAAGAATCCGACTGCCATGGCGCTGCTGCTGTTGACGGCGTTGCCGCTGGTCGCCAGTATCGCGATCGGAGCGTCTACGGGTGTCATCGAGGCGGCGAGCGTCCTGCCAGCTACCTGCATCATCCCGGCGCTGGCGCTCTATGAAATCTTCACCTTCCTGGGCCACCTGCCCATCGTGCTCGACCGCATGAATGGCGTGCGCGTATTTACGACTCCCGAGCAGATTGGCCGGGTGTTGCTGCTGCTCTTCCTGGTAGTCAGCACCATTCGCACGTTTTTCTGGTACTTCGAATCCACGCTTCCCTCACGGGCAGGTTCGCAACAGACCCCTTCGTGGACTGCACCGAAAGATAGCGTAGCGCAGGTTACTCTGTATGGAGGCAGACGTATTGTCGCTCGCCAGTCCGGCAGCCCCGTCTGGGAGATTATGCCGCTTTGAGTGCCATCTTGACGCGCACCCGGCACTATGATACTTTCGCGATGCCATGCGGGCGGTGTATACTCATCCGTATGGCGGCTGACGGGTTGGAGTTGGTATTGGCTTTGGGCTGCATATCGTAACAAGGAGTATTTCTACATGGCTGAACCATCCTCGAAGCCGTCGGCTGCGGACCGGAAGCGGGCGCAGGAAATCGTTGCGGAACTCTATCGGCTCTATCCCGACGCGAAGTGTTCGCTAGATTTCACCACGCCGCTCGAATTGCTCGTCGCCACGATTCTCTCCGCGCAGTGTACTGATGTGCTGGTCAATTCTGTGACACCTGCCTTGTTCACGAAGTATCGGATGGCAGCCGATTACGCCAACGCGCCACTGGAAGAGCTGGAGCAGGACATCCGCAAGACCGGCTTTTACCGGAGCAAGGCGAAGCACCTGAAGGATGCGGGGCGCATGTTGGTCGAGCGCTACGACAGTGAAGTGCCGCGCACGATAGCGGAGTTGACCGTGCTGCCAGGCGTTGCGCGCAAGACGGCGAATGTGGTGATGGGAAACGCCTATGGCATTGTGGAGGGTGTGGTTGTCGATACCCACGTGGGACGGCTGGCGCGCCGTCTTGGCCTCACCGCGAGCGATGACCCGGTGCGCGTCGAGCAGGATCTCATGGCGCTCGTTCCGCAAAACGACTGGCTCCCACTCTCACATATGCTGATCTATCACGGGCGTGCGGTTTGCCAGGCACGCCGCCCGCTCTGCGAAGAATGCACGCTGGTCGCCCTTTGTCCAACAGGTCAGGCGAATCTGGCCGGTACGCCCTCGGCGATACCGGCAAAAACTACCAGGAAAACGCGCACGGCAAAGGACTAATTTGCTGCTATCGTTTGTTATGAGGGCATGTTAGAGTATGAGGTGGCGTGCCGCCTGGCCGCCGTTGTGTCGTCGGTATCGGGAAAGTGGCGGATGGGATGACTGCTTGGGCTTTACGGCCCGCACGACGAATCGGTGCGGTGTTGACGTTTGTCGGAGCGTTGTTGCTAGTCTTGGGATGCGTGGTGGGATGGGCGTTGCCGCTGCTCGATGTGAACGTGCCGCTGCTCTCACGCGGTGCGGCGCCACTCGCTGGAGTGGATACAGGAGGGTTTCTCGGCGCTGACCTGACGGCCCTTGCCGTGATCATTGCGGTCGTGATCGGTTTCAACGCGACAACGTTGCAGATTGCCAGTCAGGAACATTCGCTTGCGTTGGTGCGCGCTGTTCTGCTCTCACTTGGGCCATTCTTGCTCTGCTGGTGTGCGACGACTGGGGTGGCGCTCGTCTACTTTCTGGAGCCGCCCACCTTCATGGCGCAGCTGTGGCAGGTACTGCTCTGGTTTGCGGCGGTCGTTGTCCTGATGATCGGCTACCTGTGGAATCTGCCCTGGCGCCTCTCTGGCGAATATGCGGCGCTCTGGGCCATCCGCGAGTTGCGTCGCCAGCCAATAAGCCAGTGGGAGTCGCTCGACGGTTTCTCTGTCTTGCAGTCGGGGATGTCGTCGGCAACTGGGCGTGGCGACTTCGGTACGGTGCGCGCCATGGCTGCGGTGCTGGGGGCATTTCTGGTCGGTCGGCGAGACCGCCGCGCGGAGCTGGCCAACAGTTATGACCGCTCGCGCTACCGCGCCCTGAAGAACCTGCTAACGGGTTGCTCGCAAAATGCCGCAGCTGCTCCCAATGCCATCTCCTACTATCTCGGATTCGTCCTCGCCGGAGTGATGTTGCAGGCGACCGCAGTAGGCCACCCTATCGACGACGGCGATCACGATCTCTATTCCGGCCTGTTTCGGGAACTACGTCAGGCGCCGGAGCGATTGGATGCGCTCTGGACGGGCATGCGCCACGGGTTCTGCCGCCAGGAGCGGCGTCGCGACCCCTATCTGTTGGTCTACTGGCTCGAGCATGTTTCGTGGACTTCTGATGACCCACGACGGGTCGCGCGCATTGCGGATGCTATCGCGCAACTTTTCGCTGATTGCCAGCTTGTGATGAATATAACTCTGGGTGAAGACAAGGCGTTCAGAGATACGGCCGATATGATGACCGATCTCTATCGTGATCTGGCAATCTATCTGGGACCGCTGGCAAGGCGCGAGCGCAGCGAGCGCCACGGCGCACGTATCGCCGATATGCCATTGATGCTGCTCGATGCGGTGCATACGAATGTGATGCGCGTGTGGCCGAGCTCGCCGGAAGGCGCGAAGGGCCGTGTCGCGGTCATCAACGCTTACGAGGAGCGCCGGACGCAGCTCTCTGGCAAGCCCTCAGTCGCTCAGGCAGCGCTGGTTGGCTGATCCAATTGTCTCCCGGCAAGCGGCTATTTCAGCGCATCCAGACAGGTCTGTGCCAGGGACAGCACATCGGCTGGCGAGCTATTCGTTGCTATGATGACGATGGTATTGAGCGGATCAGGTTGCGGTTTAGGCGGAATGATCTGCAGCGGACTCGGAGGCAACGGGCGCGACGAGTCCACCCGCAGGAAGAGGCGGGCAACGCCATCACGCCGTGCAGGCGCCAGCAATGCGAATGGCGTTTGCCCATTGCGTCGCGGAAAGTAGCGGATCGTCTCATGGTCACACTCCGCGCGCAGACCAAGCCCACGCAATCCCTCGTGCACCTCGCGTAGAATCGCGTGCGCCATTGCCCAGTCTGGCATATCGCTTTGTGGAGGCGTTTGTGTTGCGGTGACGGAAGGTACTAGCAGCGGCGGCAATTGTTGATTCTGTTGCCCCTGGTCCAGGTATCGTGTCAGCTCATGTAGCAGGCGGACAGATTCACCAAAAAGGACGGCGGCCACTTCTCGTTCCGCGTGGAACGCAACCCTTACAATGAGCGCTGTGGCGGCGGCCAGCCAGAGCCGCGGCTTCCACGATGTATCACCTAACTCGTCGGCAAAGCCTTCAATCTGTTCCAGGACCGAGAGTTGAAAGGCAATGGTGGCTGAACGTCCGAGCGGTGGATAGCGGAGGGTATTCTCAGCGAGACCTGGCTCGGACGACTTGCTCAACGCGAGGTCGGTTCGCGCCAGGCCATAGTCACTCTCAGGCTCGCTCACGCGCCGGTAGATGCAGATGTCCGTTAGCAAATTGCCCAGGTCGGCCAGATAGTCGCCTGACCAGTCGAGCTTGTCGAGGTCGATCAGCTTGACCTCATCCCCGTGCGCGCTGACCATGATATTGCGGGCGTGGAAGTCGCCATGGGCCAGACCGAGCGCATGCGGCTGGAGCAGGGTTGCGTGGCGATTGATGAGCGCCAGGTAGTAGTCTAGTCCCTTATACCGCTGATTGCCCACGTGGAATCCCTGAATCAGGTTCTTGAGCCACGGCACGCGGACAAGGCCGCGCATCAGGCTCTTCTCGATGCGCGAGAGGTAAAGGCGCGCAAGCTGTGTCCCTGGAAACGGCGTATGGCCATCGGCGGACTCGCCGAAGAGCGCGAACGAGACGCGACAGATTTGCTCGGTGGCGCTCTGCAACAATCGCATCTGGCCTGTGGAGACTGCTCGCTGGTCCATCTCGTTGAACACATCATAGAAGGTGCGCATGTCTGCCAGGTCTTCCATCGGCAGGTAATACGCCGAGGAGAGCCCTGACTTGTAGACCTGCGACTCGGCGGGCTGGCGTACGAAATACTCGCGCAGACGCTGTGGCAACAGATTGTAGTTCGCGGTCGCCGTGTGGAAGGCGTCACTCGTGCTTCGCTTGACAATGAGCGAGGTGGTCGGCACCGCTCCGGTCAGGAAAGGCCGGTCGCCGTCGAATCCTGGAACGGGAAACCAATAGCTGAATGGTACCCGGAATATGCGGTCACTGGTGAATCCACCAGATAGCTCCTCAACACCTCCCAGGCGCACCTGCATGCGTTCGCGGATGACGGTCGCAAGGTCGGTATCGAGCGTATTCTGCGCGATGGCGCGCCGCTGCTCCGCCTCATGCAGCAGATGAGCGGCGATAGAATGCGACAGGCTATCGCCACTGATCACGTCATGTAGCGTCAGCAACAGTCGCAGCACCAGCGTGTGTGTTGCCAGATCCCATCGCCGCACCGCATCGGGACGCTGGTAGAGGTTGCGCACATCGCGCAGGAGGCTGTCGATTTCTACCCGAACCTGTTCGTCTCCATGGAAGTGCTCGGCAAGTTGGAGCGCGACGTAGAGTGATGGCACGATGTCGCTCTGGCGCGCGCGGTCGCGTTGCTTCAGCGTCAGCAGCAGCACCGTGAGGATGCGATTCACCTGAGGCGCGGCGAGGCCTGGGCGATCCACTTGTAGCAAAAGACCAAGCACGTAGCTCAAGTCACGGGGATTATCAATCTCACAGCGTGTGACTGGCCGCCGTGCCGGTGATTTTGTGACGCTGTCCGATGGCGCACTGGAGGCTGGCCTTCCCACCTTCCAGGATTTGAATTGCTGGAGCAGAGCGCCCACGACGGCGTTGAATCGATCATCGGAGCAGACAGCGCGCCGCTGCCCGCGGCGCTCGAGGGTGAGCAGTGTATCAAGCGTGATGCATGTGGTGAGAACATCTGACTCGCCAACATTGCGCAACATACCGCCAACTGCTTTGCTCAGCAGGTTGGCGAAGTCAAGACGCACCTGATCGTCGTCGAAGCGGTCCAGGTAGGCGAGCGTTTTGAAACGGCTGGGATAGAGATGGAGATTCGCGCGTTCCTCGGCGCTAAGCCGGTCGCGAAACGGCATGTTGATGAGCCAGTCGCCGCCGTCTCGCACCATCTGACGCGACTGTGCATCAAAGTTGAGGCGGTGCAGCACCTCGACGGCGTGGCACGAACGGCGCAGCGTGTCGCGGTCATCGGATGCCTGCCATGTGCCCCGATCTGCGTCGAAGTGCTGGCGGAGATAGAGCAGCAAATAGGCGCCGAGTGCGGCGTCTTCCTGTTCGGGTGTCACGCAAGATTCCAGATCAAGCGCTGTCTGCGTAAAGAAATCCGTCTCACTCATGCTATTTATCCACCTCATACCAGACGTGCCACACTCGTCAGTTGGCCTCGCCGACTGTACGCTCTCGGAGATGATTATTCCTCAGACGCGTGTCAAGATGCCAGAGACTCATGTATTGAGACGGCTGACAGGCTGCAAGCGCACACACTTCGCGGTACAATGAGGATATTCGAGTGATAATTCGTGCTGTGTGATGCAGGGCAGATACGAAAGCACTGCGCCTGCACCCGCGCCGATGTGCTTGACCTCAAAGGAGAGTGCCATCAATGGCGACCATTGCCGGGAGTGTTTCGGTGGATGCGCTGGAACCATTTGCCAATCAGCCTTTCACCGATTTTACGCGCGAGGAGAACGTCCGCGCGCAGCAGGATGCGCTACGCCAGGTCGAGTCGGAACTCGGCCGGGAGTATCCGCTCATCATCGCGGGCGAGCGCCGAATGACGGCGGAGACATTTACCTCGAACAATCCCGCCCATCCCGACCAGGCGCTCGCAGTGTTTGCGAAGGCTGGTGTCGCAGAGGTCAATGAGGCGGTCGAGGCCGCCTGGAAGCGCTTCCAGACCTGGCAGTTCACGCCTGCCGAGGAGCGTGCGGGCTATCTCCTCAAGGCGGCGAAGTTGATGCGCGAGCGTCGTTTCTATTTCAATGCGCTGATGATCTATGAGGTAGGCAAGAGCTGGCCCGAGGCTGATGGCGATACCGCCGAGGCCATTGACTTCATGGAGTTCTATGCGCGCGAAGCGCTTCGGTTGGCGGGCAAGCAGCCGCTGACGCAGATCGCCGAAGAAGAGAGCGACCTGGTCTACATCCCACTTGGTGTCGGCGCGGTAATTCCGCCGTGGAACTTTCCCTGCGCCATCATGGTTGGCCTGACAACGTCGGCCCTGGTGACGGGCAATACCGTGATTCTGAAGCCCGCCAGCACTGCCGCGCTCATCGCGGCGCGCTTTGTTGACCTGCTGGAAGAGGCGGGCGTGCCAAAGGGCGTAGTCAGCTTCCTACCGGGACCTGGCGGGACGATTGGCGATGCGCTGGTGCAGCACCCGCTCACGCGCTTCGTCTCATTCACTGGGTCGCGCGAGGTTGGGCTGCGTATCAACGAGCTGGCGGCGCACCCCGCCGAGGGGCAGATCTGGGTCAAGCGCGCCGTGCTCGAAATGGGCGGCAAGGATGGCATCGTCGTCGATGAGACGGCCGATCTCGATGCCGCCGCCAGTGCCATTGTGGCTTCGGCGTTTGGCTTCCAGGGGCAGAAGTGTTCGGCCTGTTCGCGGGCGATTCTGGTCGATGCTATTTATGACCAGGTCGTCGAGAAAGTGGTCGAGAAGACGAAGCAGTTGAAGGTGGGTGATACGACCGACCAGACCTACGGCATGGGGCCGGTGGTGGACAAGAACGCCTACCAGAAGATACAGCAGTACATCGAGATTGGCCAGAACGAAGGCAGGGTGCTGACGGGTGGCGAGCCAGCCGCTGCGGAAGGCTACTTCATCCAGCCGACGGTCATCGCGGATGTGGCGCCAAGCGCGCGGCTGGCGCAGGAAGAGGTCTTTGGGCCGGTGCTCGCGGTTATCCGGGCGCGTGACTTCGACGATGCCCTGGCAATTGCCAATAACACCCAATATGGTCTGACAGGGTCGTTCTTCTCGACCAACCGCGAACGCATAGCCCGTGCGATGCGCGAGTTCCATGTGGGCAATCTCTACATCAACCGCAAGAGCACTGGCGCGCTGGTGGGTGTCCATCCGTTTGGCGGATTCAATATGTCGGGGACCGACTCCAAGGCGGGCGGTCGCGACTATTTGCTCCTTTTCACGCAGGCTAAGGCCATCTCCGAAAAGGTCCGCTAGCGAATATCCTTCTTTTCGCGTGGCCCCGTATTATGCGATGCTGGGGCCACTTCGTTTACGCTCCGCACGGCTACCGCTTGCCAGGTCATTGCTACCCTGCTATACTTGTGCCACTTTCCTCCTTGCCCTGGCAAGACTTGTATCACCTATGAGGTGATTTAGTGCTGTGAGACGTATATGGCACGACGTCGAGTAGTCTATATCGGTGGCCCAATCGGTCGAATGCTGGCGTGGCGATATGCGAATGCCTGCCTGTTGCTGCTGATTAGCGCATTGAGTATCGGCATTGTGATTCAAGTCCTCAATCGCACGGGGAACTGGCCACCTGCGTTTATGCGCGCCCATCCGACGGTCGCCATCACCGGCCCAGGAACCACAGAGCAGATCGAGGGCTATGTGCTTGGCGCGGTGCTGCGACCGGGTGTGTATACCCTGCACAGCGGAGCGCGCGTCCGCGAACTGGTGGAGGCGGCAGGTGGTCTGCTGGATAACGCGGACATTACCCGCGTCGACTTGGCCGCGCTGCTTGCCGATGGTCAGGCAATTTATGTCCCCCGATTGGGCGAACAGATACCTTTGCAGCTGGGCGGCAAACTCAATCTGAACGTTGCTACCGAGACCGACCTGCACAATGCGCTCGGCATCACCACCTCAATTGCGCGTAAAATCATCGCGTATCGCGCCGCCCATGGTTCATTCACGTCGGTCAGCCAGTTGCTGCTGGTTCCCGTGAGCCAGGTGACGTATGATCGTATCAAGGATCTCGTAACGGTCTGAGCAATCTGGCAGGATCAGGCAATGAGTGGCACTATTGGTGTGATTCTCGCGGGCGGTCGAAGCCGCCGCATGGGCGAGAACAAGGCCGAGATGATATTTGGCGGTGAGCCGCTGCTGACGCGCGTGGCGCGCAGGTTGTCACCCGCCGTAGATGAGCTACTGATAATTGGCCCACAATCTCTGGCGTCACTGGCGCCGCACGCTCGCGTGGTTGAGGATGCGCTTCCGGCAATAGGTCCGCTCGGTGGGCTGTATACCGCGCTTACTTCCACCCCAAGCGCGCGCATCTTTCTTGTAGCCTGTGATATGCCATTTGTAAGCCCAGGACTTGCACAGGCCATGCTGGCGCTTGCCGAAACACGCGAAGATGCTGATGCCGTGACGCTGAATGCCCACGACCGTGCGCAGCCCCTGCATGCTGTCTATTCGCGCCGGTCTCTGCCAGCAGTCGAGCGCGCACTGAACGCGAAGGATCACTCGCTCCATGCGCTTCTCGCGCAGCTTGCTGTTGTGGCGATTGACATGGAGACTGTTCGCCGTGAAGACCCAGATAGCCTCTCCACGTTCAACGTGAACACTCCCGACGACTGGCTGCATGCGCTGCGGCTGGAGGACAGCGCGCTCCGGCATATCCAGATTACCGGCGATCAATAAAGACTTCGCCCAGAGTGCCGATGAGTGTCGCGCCGATACCGAACCACCAGAGATAGAAGCCGAATGCGGCATGAGCCTCGCCGGTGGAGGCGAATCCGTGGTCGCGCACAAATGGCAGTTGGCTCAACATGCTGAGTCCACCGAAGCCCGCCGCCAGCGTCAAGTCGGCCAGCAGCATCAGGATGAGCAGGGCAAAGAGTGGAATAAAGATTACCGCAGCCAAAGCATTGAGCCGAAGCTGATGGAGAATCCGCTTCAGCAGATAGTGGATCAGGTTGATTAAGAGCAGCGCTACGGCCATTATCAACGCTGCGCCCGCAATCCACGATGCGGTCTGCAGGGCGAGCTGCCCAATATTCACCCCTGGGTCGGAAATATTCGGTATCGAAAACTGCTGGATATAGATAGGCACATTAGCGTCGTTGCTCCCCCACGGAAGCTTGATTGCCAGCCACAACGCGCCAACGCCTGCCAGTAAGATGACATGAATGACGTGGAAGCGCGGCAGATGACGTCGTACGGCATCGTAGACGCGCAGATCGCGTGGAGAGTCGTATACGGGGCGAGGTAGCGCGGGTGCTTGCGGTTGCCCGTTGCGGGAGTACACGCTGCCATGTGGTCTTGCTGACGATTTGCCCGACAGAGGCCACCGTGGCGCCTTCCCGCGCGGCTTCCCCGCTGGTTTGCGTTGCTGCGCTGGTGGCAGAGTTCTTGTAGTGTCATCAGCGATGGTAGTGTCATCAGGCATTGCTGGTGGCCAATTCGCAGATCTCAAGCGTTGCGGTGTATTGCGCATAGGGCCATGAAATCCTTTCCCAATGCCGTGCTATCGAGCCGAGAGACGGAACACGCATGAGATACGCCATCGCCTACCTACTATCGTCTACCTTACTATGGATATACGCTCGAGGATATGGACATGCTCCCATGAATCTGTGGCAAGTGTTCCACAATTCACATTTTTGTCACACGCGTGCGTGGCGCTGCATAGCAAGGTTGCCGCATAGTATACAGTGGTGATATGGATAGCGCCTACCGCACTACAGTGATAAACGCGAAGGGGCCTGGCTCTGAGAACCGGACCTCGCTTCGTTCGTATTGATGGTAGATGAAGTAGACAGTCCGTCACCAGTCTCAAGGATATTTGGGATGCGCCTGAAAGGAGAAGGCGGTATGGACCTCCTGACATGGCGTGGTCGTGTGAGCACATGGCTGAGCCGTCGGCGAAGCGCAACGAGTGCGTTGGCGACGGATCGCGGGTTGCGCCCATCACAACCGCACCGCACAGCGTTCGTTCTCCTAGGGGGAGGAGCCAGAGGCGCGGCGCAGGCAGGTGTCTTACGTGTGATCCTGGAACACGGTATTGTGCCAAACTATATCGTCAGCATCTCGGCTGGGTCGTGGAATGGCGCATTTCTGGCACAGGATCCTACCCCCGAGCGCGCACGCGAGCTCGAAGATCTCTGGCTGCACACGTCTACACTCGATATCGTTGGTCCGCGTCGCTGGCGGGCGGCGATCAACGCGCTGGCCCAGCGGTCATCGTTGTATGGTAGTTCTGGAATGCGCCGTGTCGCGGAGCGCTATCTCGGCGAGCTCACCTTTGAAGATATGCGTGTCCCGTTGCGTATCGTCGCGACCGATCTCAATACTGGCAGCGCGCATTTCTTCTCGGAAGGCGCCGTTCTTCCGGCGGTGGTGGCTTCATCGGCGATGCCAGGCATATTCCCACCAGTGATCATGTCAGACCATGTGCTGATCGATGGCGGAGTCGCGGATTGGGCTGCCTGCCTGGATGCGTTGAACTGGGGCGCCACCCGGATTTGTTTTATCGCCTGTGGCGCTGTAGTGGGACGTGAATCGCGCTCCCGGACGGTCCGCCGCGTACTGGAGCGCTCCCTCGAGATCAGTCTGCGCAACAATTTTGAAGCGATGGCGTTCGCGCTCCGGGCCAGCGGCGTTGAGGTTTTGGCGATCTTTCCTGAGCTGCCACGAGGCACCATGCTCGACTTTGATCTTGCTCCCTCGTTCATCGAGGCGGGCCATGCCGCGGCGCAGAAGGCGCTGGCAGCATGGGGACGCTCCGACGCCAACTTCTCCGAGTCGCCCACGGATGACACCGAGCCGCATGACGAAAGCGTTGGCGCATAGCCATCGCGATCTCGCCAATCAAAAGGACGCTTGCAAGCGTGGCAGGCATTCAGGAAGTCATAGCCCCGTTGTATCGTCTGCCAGCCGCGGGTATAATTGCACGTGTTGTACGCGTACGACGCTGGCACATTCTTGCCTCGGACATCTTCACGTCCGCCGGTTATACGCTATGCAACCACAACACCACGCGGATGGGGAAGAGAGGCATATTGACGGCTATGGATGTCTCAGTTCAGCAGTTCATCAGCGCTCTGTCAAAGCAGCGAAACTCCAGTGTGAATACCCTTGGCGCCTATCGTAGCGACCTCACACAATTGGTTCGGTTTCTGCAGCAGGCAGGCGTTGCCAATTGGGAACACGTGTCGCCCACGGATATTGCCGCATTCGTACAGGATTTGCATCGGCGGAAGTACGCCGCCACCTCGGTTGCGCGGAAAGTAGCGGCGTTGAAGTCATTTTTCCACTATCTTGCTGGTATCGGCGTGGTCACTGTTGACCTGACTGGCGTGGTTGACGCGCCGAAGCTTGAGAAACATGTCCCCAGCGTTCTCGCGCCCGAGGAGGTCACGCGATTACTTGGTGCGATAACGGTAGATACTCCCGCTGGGCAACGTGACCTCGCTATGATCCTCTGTCTCCATTCGACGGGGATGCGTGTGACGGAGCTGGTGTCTTGCGACATAGCCGACCTGCACCTTGCACGTGGCGACATCCAGTGCCATGGGCGCGCCCATCAGGATCGGGTGCTCCCGCTCTCGCCGCTTGCCCAGCGGGCGCTCGCGCAGTATCTCGGCGATGGTCGTCGCTCGCTGATTCGAGACGAGGATGAATCAGCCCTTTTTGTCAACCACCACGGCCAGCGTCTGACACGCCAGGGGTTCTGGCTCATCATGAAGCACCACGCGCGGGTGGCGGGCATCGAGAACATCACGCCGCATACTCTGCGACATTCATTTGCGCTGGACATGTTGAGTCGTGGCACAGATTTGCGGAGCGTGCAGGAGTTGCTTGGGCATCGCAATATCTCGACGACCCAGGTCTATCTTCACATGCAGCGAAATCGTCCGCCTTCCATGGTATCGGTCCTCGATGATCTGATCGAGCTTGGCGATATCCCAGACGAGATGCAAGAGGAGGCGGATAACAAGGCATCTGGGCGAGGTCTCACATCATCGGCTCTTGCACGCACCTCGTCGCGCATCTGACCAACGCCAATCTGCTTTGTGTCTGGTAGAAACGCCCTGTGTCGTCAACGGGGCGTTCTTTGCTATAGGGAGTCAGATCTATGCCGCGAAACTCCAGCAAGTCCACCCCTGCCTCAATTTATGACCAGGCGCGCGAGGCCGCCGATGTGATAGGGCGCTCAATCGCCGTGACGCCCCAAGTGGGTATTGTATCGGGCAGCGGACTCGGCTCGCTAGCCGACGCTCTCGAAGAGCCGATTGCGCTCCCGTTTACGGCGATACCGCACATGCTGCCAACGACGGTAGCTGGGCATGATGGACAGGTGGTTCTGGGTACGCTCGCAGGCATTCCAATCGCTGTGCTGCGCGGGCGGCTGCACCTCTACGAAGGTTACACTCCACAGCAGATCACCTTTCCACTGCGCGTCCTGGGACTGCTGGGCATCAAGACTTGCATACTGACGAACGCGGCAGGTGGCCTCAACCCCGCAATCGAGGCTGGCTCACTGATGCTAATTCGCGACCATATTGGCTTCCCGTCCCTGGCTGGCCTCAATCCCCTTTCTGGGCCGAATGATGAGCGCTTTGGGCCACGGTTCCCCGCGATGACCGATGCCTACGACCCCGCTCTGCGCGCGCAGGTGCTCGCGGTAGCCAGGCAGCAGTCCATTGCGTTGGCTGAGGGCGTTTATGCGATGGTGAGCGGACCGAACTTCGAGACCCAGGCGGAGCTGCGTATGCTACGCGGGTGCGGGGCCGATGCGGTAGGGATGTCTACTGTGCCTGAGGTGATTGTCGCACGACAGATGGGTATCGGCGTGCTGGCATTCAGCATCATCACGAATCTTGCCCTTGCCGAGACCGGCGCACCAGAAGTTCCAGACCATGAGCAGGTCTTGCAGATGGCAGAGGAGACGACCGGTCAGCTAACTGCCTTGCTACAGCACGCCATCGCACAACTGGTCTGACCTTAGACAGATGCGCTCGCCCGCCTGTCTGCTCAGGATACCTGGAGTGTCGCGTAGCGGTGGAATTCATAGCGATGCGCACCGACCGCGTCCACCTCGATGCCATACGTGCCGGGTGCGACGGATGGTGTGGTCAGCGTCCAGACGACCTGCCCACTCGAGTCAGTCGAAGCGGCTGGAGGCCAGGTTGAGAAGAGACCCGGCGGCCCGCTCAACGGCGCCCTCAGCACACAGGAAAGGCCGACGACGGGAGCTCCCGTCGTGGTAGCGACGACTGTGACGGTAAACGTCTCGCCTGTTGCGAGCGTCCGAGATGAGAGCGTGATGCTGAGGATGAAGTTCGTCGCGGTGTTCGTCTCCGATGCTTCGGTGGCGGTGGATGAAGGAGTCGCTGAGGCAAGCGCCTGGCCTGGCGCCGTTCCGCTTATGACGGGGCCATTTGGAGTCGTGGACGATTGCCTACCCGCAAGCGTATGAGCAAAGACCCCCGCAAGCATCCCAGTCGCGGCACAGGCGACCATAATGACTGCCGCAACGAATAGCGAAAGCTGGGAATGCAGAGGCGGCCTGGACGCCATAGCGAACTCTCCATCACTCAGTGCAACAGGCAGTGAAGCTCATCGATGAGAACATGCCAGCGGTGTCACCGCAGTATTGTATGGTGATGCGAGCAGCCGCTCAAAGGGGATAGCCCAGCAGGGTTACGCGATCTATCAAAGATGGGCGTGCTCGAAGTCCGCCAGGGGTGTCTCTGGATCGTCGAGGACTAATGCCGAGAGGTTCAGCACCTTGGTATCGGGCGGCAAGAGGGCTGGTCCGCGACGATTGGCCGCCAGGTGATGCAGCCCGGCATCACGCAGGAGCCATTCCGCCAGAAGGACGTATGCGGCCCAGTGCGACGGATTTCCGGTGCGATCCCAGATCGCTTCCCCATAACGAAACGCCTGCTCGTAAAAGTCGATCTGCTTGACCCCGAAAGGCAACAACTTGCGGCTCAGTAGCTCACCTTCTATTGCATCAGCCTGCATCAGTGTCTGCGAGATGTCGAAGACACGCCGGTTTTTGGGGTCACAGCGTGTCATCAGAATGCCAGCAAGCTCAAGGGGATGGCCAGCATTGCGCATACGCGCCATCAGCCTGAGCATGGCGTCCACCCCTTCCAGTGAGGGCGCTTCGGGGACAAGTGGTATGAGAATCCGATTGGTGGCCGCGAGCGCAGTGACCAGCAGGGAGCCGCTTTCTGCCGGGAGATCGATGATGGTGATGTCTATCTCGCGATCCAGTTCAGCGATCAGCCCAGCCAGCACGTGATCGGACTGTAGAAAGGCAGAGGCGTCGCCGAGCAGATCATCCCAGGGCAGGATACGGATACAGCCACCGGACCAACTTGGCTGTGATAAAAGCGTCACCGGCAACTCAGCCTCCGCGAGTAACGTGTTGGCTTGAGATGCCGCCAGTATCGCTCCGGGAGAGACCGCTCTACACGCAAGGAGCACGTTGGCCAAATCCGCATGCTCAACTGCTGGCCAGAGATCACGCAGCGATGAGCTGGTTGATCCTGGCTGCGCCAGGTCGATCACCAGCACGCGCGCTCCATATAGTGCGCAAAGACGCGCAAGTGTCGATACGGTAGTGGATTTTCCCTGGCCTCCTTTGCGAATGCCGACGCCATAGACCGTATGCATGGTGTTTGCTTCCTAGCCGCATCGAGCGTGCGTTACGCTGGTCTTCTCACGACCTGATCAGTATTGCAAAGGGTATCCTGCCGTGTCAAGCTAACTCCACGGGTTCGAGACAGCATTTGTCGGCAGGTATCGGGTATAGGTGGATAACAAGTATGACTCTCATAGGAGGACCAATGGCCTGTGCATCGTTGAGCGTATCAGCCATCTGTAGTACGATAGCCGCGGATTCCAGAACAAGACAACCGCAGATACGCCAACCAGGTGACCTCACATGGCGAAGACAAGTGACAGGGCTGTCCGAATACTGGCGAACGCTTTCTATGTGCGTCTGCAAGGGGTAACGCGCCTCCTGTCTTATCTGTTGCTCGGTGGATTACTGCTTGCTCTTGAGGCGCTTGCAGTCATGTACGTGAGTCACTTTGCCGCGCTCTATGGCGCCAGCATGGCGCGCTTGCTGACCTATGCCGCGATTGCGCTAGGGGCGATGATCTATTTGCCGCTCTTCGCACGTTCGCGAGGGGTGCTGGATCGCGCCCTGTATCATGACACCTATGAATTGGGCGCTGTGCTGCAACTCTACAGCCAGAAATTCGGCGCGCTTAGCGATCACGACAGCATTACTGGATATCTCCTTGATAGTCTGGAGGCGACGTTAAATCTCGCGGCAATTGCGTATGTGGCGCTGCCAGAGGGTCTGGACGCAGGTGTCATGCAGGTTTTGGAAGCCGGGGACATCTATGCGCGGGGACAGTATATGACCGAGGAGGGGAAGGCGCACATGCTTTCAGGTCTGGCCCGACTTCCTGGTGAATCCGAAATACTGCTGCGGCAGCGAAAAGCCATGCGCAACCCGTGGCGTGGCTGCGAAGCGCTGGTGCCTATAGAGTCGGTGTCAGGAGGCTCGATTGCGGGACTGCTTGTCGTTGGTCCCAAGCGAATCGGCGGATCGCTCCAGCGCAAGGACCGAACCCTTCTGGTGACCGTTGCCCATCTTGTCGGGACGGCCTATGCGAATGCATTGTTGATTCAGGGCTTGCATGTATCACTCGTGCAGGTGCAGACATCTACCAATCAGTTGATGGGCGCCCGCGCGGAGTTGCAACTCTTGCTCCGTGAGCTGGTAAGCGCTGAGGAACGTGAACGGTCCGCACTGGCGCGCGACCTTCATGATGATGCCTTGCAAGAGGTGCTCTATCTGATCCGTCACGCGCAATTCTGTACCCGGCTGGCTGGTGAGCTGGAGAAATCATGGCATGACGGACGCATGCTTGCCGGAGGCCTGCGCCACCGGTTGGATTCAGACGAGATGACAGAACCTGCGATAGAACGTCTGCGTGCGGAACTTGGGCAGCTCGCGGATCGATCACAGGTGCTGGAGCAGAAGCTTCGAGCACTCTGCATGGGGCTCTATCCCGAGGCATTGCGCGTGCTCGGCTTGCCGACGGCGCTAGACGAACTTGCTGCTCATATGGCGCGCACGACTGGCATGGATATTTCCGTCTACTATGATGACGATGCCGCGCACGCGGCTGAAGGTTTACTGCCTGATCGTGCGGTCCATCTGTATCGGATTGCTCAAGAGGCGTGGACGAACGCTGGCAGGCACGCCAGTGCATCCGCTAGTGTTCTGTATTTATCGCTGCTTGCGCCCTTGCCTGGTGGAAGTAACGACTCTGGAAGAGTCACTGACGGCTTATGGATATGTCTGACCATTATCGACAACGGTGAGGGGATGCCGCTTCCGCTCGATATGGGTACGCTCATACGTAGTGGTCACCTTGGGCTAGCAGGCATGCGGGAGCGTGCCGAGCAACTCGATGGGCGGCTCGATATTCGTCGCGAACCACATGGTGGCACGCGCGTGACGGTTATGTCACCTCTACACGTGGCCGCAGAGTCGCCCGGCGCCGGGGAAGAAGATGCGCGCTCAAATGTCGGATTGACATGATCTGCCATACCGGTGGATGAGGAGGAGTACGTGCAGCGCACCAGAGAAACGTCACCAGATGGTCAGGGAATGATACGCATCATGCTTGTCGATGACCACGCCGTGATGCGCGCGGGAACAAGACGTTTTCTGGAGGACGAGAGCGATTTTCTCGTCGTCGGTGAGGCCTCAGACGGTGATGAGGCACTCGAGCTCGCTGAACATGTTGAGGTTGATGTGGTGTTGCTCGATATCAATCTGCCCAGGGTAGATGGCGTTAAGACCGCTCGCCTGCTCAAGCAACGCAAGCCGGACTGGCGGATTGTTATTCTCACTGGCTACAATAGCGAGGCAGCGCTTCATATGCTGCACCGGCTTGGCGTTGATGGCTACCTGATGAAAACGAGTAGCGATGTCGAACTGGTAGCTGCGATTCGAAGTGTGATGGATGGCAACAAGGTGCTCTCATCAGCGGCGACTAGCGCGCTTGACCTATCCAGTGCGCGGGAGCTTTCGACGCTTACTCCGAAGGAATTAGACGTCCTTCGTGCCTTAGCGCGCGGCCTCAAGAATAAGGATATCGCCGATGAGCTTAGCGTCAGCGTTCATACGGTGGAGTACCACGTGCACAATCTCTTTCTGAAGCTCAACGCTACCTCGCGCGCGGATGTTTTGATGCGCGCGCAGCGGCTGGGGTGGCTCGACATGGCTGAGCCCCTATGTTAGAATAGCGAGGCTTCAACGCCAGTACGATTTGAATGCGCCTGGCGCCGTCGATATCTTGACATTATGTCATTTGAGCGGCATTGAGGAGGGCTTGTATGGCGGACTGGCAGGGTCAACTGGCAGATTTGCTGGCGTCACTCAATGTTTCGCTTGATCCCAATGAATCCGTGCCACGCGCTATCGACCTTCGCTCGGAGAGCTTCTCACGAATGCCCATCCCAACCGAAGAGACGCAACCGTCAGGTGTAAGCGCCGAGGATGCGCCAATCGAAGGCATTGAGGTCAGCGCGGTGCGAAGTGAGATTGAATTCATCGTCGCGCGTGTTGTCGAGTTAGAGCGAGCGGGCGCTATTGATCGCGTGCTACGCGACGATGTCATCTATGTACTGCAGGCCTTGACCCGCCCCGCTCCGCTCACGCCTCGTCCCACTTTGCTTCGGCGCAGACACGATGCGGATCAGGAATGGGATCTTGCCTCAGCTGCCGCGGTGCTGCGCTTCTGCCGCCTTATCCAGCGCCAGCTTCCTTTTTCACCCGATGAACAAGGTGAATGATTTATGGCTGATGAGGTCTTGCCATCGTCATTGACGACCGTGAGAGGACGAGGCGCGCCAGATGATAGCGAGATGTTCTCTGATGCACTCTGCGGTGAATGCGGACGATGCGGCTTTTTGAGCGAGCGGGCGGAGTGCTGGTGGACGACAATCTCGTCGTGACGGGAAGCAGGTGGGGCGCTGGTTGCCACATCATTGGCTCTGAAGGAATGACATCCGCGGGTGCGAGCGACTCGTCAATCATCGGATTGGCATGCTGACCGCTGCTTCGCTCTCTGCTCGCCAGTATGGCTGCCAGCAGGCCGCCGCTGAGCGCTCCTGCGACCGCCAGTGGCTCGGCAACGAGATGGCCCGGTGAGAACGATATGCTCGCACCTGATGCTAGCGCGGCAATCGTCTCGACGATGCTTCCGCCCGCAAGCGCTCCACAGAGCGCGACCGCGATAGCCAGCCAGCGGGATGCGCTGGACGTAGACCGGTTCATTGGCGGGGAGGGTTGAATGGTACGGGAATCTCGATACATGCCCGTGTCCTTCTTCCTGTGCTGAAGCTGCCACATCAGTACGAATGTTGCGTTCGTGAGATATCGTGTAGCAGGCGGCTGAAGGGCATGTGAATCGAATCTGAGACAGGAATAAGAGTTCGTCAGTTTGCGAAAGCGTCGACTACGGCCTGCAGCAGTGGCGTGTCTTGTTCAGGGAGTACCGTGCGGGGGTCAAGAAGTACCTGGTCGTGCAGAACGCGGGCGACGACGGGTGTTTGACCGCTTCGTAGACGCGTGCTAAGGGCTGAGGCCGCGTCGCCAACTGTAACATGCGATGGGCTGCCAGGTTTGGGGGTTATAACGCAATGCCAGGTCGGTAGTGTCTCGCCAGGCATTGAACCTCCGCCAATGGTGGATAGACCTTCTCGCACGTCGGCCACGATATCTTCGCGGCGGAGCGATGCAGCCCACTGCGTGGCACGCGCTTTCAGCTCGTCGGCGGGCGCGGCTATCATGCGCCACACGGGGATCTCTTGCTCTGCGGCGCCATTGCGATAGGCCAGTAGCGTTGCGTGGAGCGCGGCGAGTGTGAGCTTGTCGATGCGCACGGCGCGCATCAGTGGATGATGCTCCAGTTGGGCTATCAACGCGGCCTTGCCCACAATTATGCCAGCCTGCGGACCGCCCAGGAGCTTGTCACCTGAGAAGCATACCAGGTCAGCGCCCGCGGCAATGCTTTCCTGAGGCATTGGTTCGTGCAACAGTCCCCACTGTTCAGTGCGAAGCAGTGCCCCACTCCCGAGATCATGAATGAGCGGTATCTGGCGCTGGTGTGCGATGCTCGCAAGCTCATCCAGCGTCGGCGTGGCGGTGAAGCCAAGAATGCGATAGTTGCTGGGATGGACGCTCAGCAGCAGGGCGGTATCGGATGTGATGGGGGTGGCGAAGTCGGCGACTCGCGTACGATTGGTCGTGCCCACTTCTACTAGGCGCGCGCCACTCTGGCGCAACACGTCTGGAATGCGGAACCCACCGCCGATTTCGACTAGTTCGCCACGTGAGATGATGACCTCGCGCCCGCTGGCAAGTGCGTTGAGCGTAACGAGCATTGCCGCCGCATTGTTGTTCACGACCAGTGCGTCTTCCGCGCCCGTCACATCGCGCAGCAACGCGCGTACCGATGTTAGCCGCGAGCCTCGCTCGCCATGTTCGAGATCATATTCGAGCGCGGAGTAGCCAGCCGCTACGGCTGCGATGGATGCGAGAGCGGCGTCACTCAGTGGAGCGCGCCCCAGGTTGGTGTTGATGATGACTCCAGTAGCGTTGATGACTGGTCGTGGGGCTGGTTGCATTGCGCTTTTCAGATAGCCGGATGCCTCTCTGACGAGAGCGTCTAGGTTGATATCCACCCTGCGTTGTGCCAGGATGGTCTCACGCGCGCTCTGAAGCGTGGCGCGCGCTGCGCGGCTTCTTTGGGCCTGAGGCGGAAGAGGTTCTCCGCGTGCGGCGCAGTGTTCCGCAAGTGCGTTGCACAGCGCGTCCACCGACGGCAGCGCTCGTAACGCTCTTGCGATAACCTGGTTTGTCAGTGAAGCCGATTGCCGACCCATAGAGTGCTGCTTCTTCCTGTCGAACGGTGTGCTGTCACTCCATTGTAGCGCATTTCAGATCGCCAGGAACGAAGTGTTCGCAGGCTCAGCCGCATATGATATGCTTTCTGAGTATGTGTCGAGAGTTTCATGGATGTTTGGAGGATGCGCATGGCGGTCGGGACGTTTGCTACAGCGATTAACTGCATTGATGGGCGGGTGCAGCGGCCGGTCTCAGAATGGATGCGTGTGCAGTACTCGGTAGATTTCGTCGATACGATCACGCAGCCCGGCCCAGAAAAGGCGCTGACCCAGGGCCCTCAGGCAATTATCGACGTCATGCGCGCCAATGTAGGCGTCTCGGTTTCTGCCCACAAGTCACAGCTCATCGCCATTGCGGCGCATCACGAATGCGCGGGCAATCCTGTCTCCGATGAGGAACATCAGACACAGATTCGCGCGGCCTGTCAGGTGATCGCCGGATGGGGTCTATCCGTGCGCGTCGTTGGTCTTTGGGTGAACGAGTGGTGGCAGGTCGAGTTGATCGCGGACTCGGCGGAAGGGTCGCTACGTGCACAGTAGCGTACGCGCCTATGCGTCTGGCATGCTGTAGTTGGAGTGACCAGCAAGGCCATTGGAGCTGTCTACCTATCAAGTATAGGGAGTGATGGAAATGGAATTAGGGCTAAGTGGCAAGACTGCCATCGTGACGGGCGCAAGTCAAGGCATCGGCCTAGAAATTGCCCGAGCTTTGCATTCTGAAGGCGTCGGAGTCGTCATGATTGCACAGTCAACTCGTAAGCTTCAGGATGCTGCGCATGCGCTTGCTTCGTCTCCGCACGCTGGCCAGGCCGCTCCGGTCGTGCCCATCGTCGCCGATCTGACACTCCGAGCAGAGATCGAGCGAGTCGTCGAAGAAAGCATCCAGCGACTTGGATCTGTGGACATCCTGGTGAATAATGCTGCCCGTGCCCATAACGGCAACTTCTTCAAAATGCCGGTGGAAGAATTAGAAACAGTCTGGCAGGTCAAGGGACTGGGATATGTTCGTCTTGTGCGCGCGCTTGCTCCTCACATGATGGAGCGCCAATCAGGCAGCATCATCAATATCATCGGCAGTACCGCCCGTATGCCCACCGCCGACTTCGTGGTTGGCAGCATGGTGAACGCCGCCCTGGTCAATTTCACACGTGGCATCTCGCGCGAGCTGGCACAATTCAACGTTCGGATCAACGCGATCAGTCCCGGATGGACGATGACCGAGCGCCAGGAGAAGAGCATCGCCCTGCAAAGCGCGGCTCGAAGTCTTTCAGTGGAACAGGTGGAACGCGAAGAAGCGCGCGGCATTCCGCTGCGTCGGCTGGTGCGCATGAGCGAGATTGCGGCAATGACCTTGCTGCTTGCCTCAGATGTCTTCCCCTCGATGACGGGCGAAGATGTTGTGATCGATGGTGGGGCGATACCATCGATTTAGTCAGCGGGCGACACTTTTGGCGAAAGACAGCCGGTTTAGGCAGACGGGGTTATTTTGCCCACTCGTGCTTGCGATAGCCAGAGAAGCCCGGTATAATGGCCGGGACAAAAGCCTGATCATTCTTGCGCAGGCACTTGCTCGCTAGCGATGAACAGACCGCTGATGGAGCAGGTCGGAGTCGCCAGGCGATTTGTTTGGTTGGCTGTATATTGTTTCACGAAAGGTTAGAAGTCATCTATGGAGCTTAAGGGTACGCAGAACTTTTCCGCCGATCCCCAGGCGGTTTGGAATGCGCTGCACAACGCCGACGTGCTGAAGCAGGCGATGGCGGGCGCCGAAGAAGTACGCTGGGATGCTGGTACGCTCTTTGTCCGGGCAAACGTTGGAATTGGGCCGGTCAAGGGCACCTATGGCGCATCGGCGCAGGAGACAGAGAGCGCACCGCCGAGCCACATGAAGCTCTCGTTCAGCCGGCAGGGCTCATCAACAACAATAAACGGAGATGCCACGGTTGATCTGGCGCCAAGTGGCTCGGGAACGACTCTTACATATGCGGTCAACGCAAGCCTTGGTGGCCCGATTGCCGCGCTCGATAATCCGGTAACGCGGCCATTTGTCGATAAGGCGATTAGTCAGTTCTTCGCCAGCCTGGCCCAGAAAGTCAGCTAACTGGCGCGTCATACCACGCACGAGGACGGCTCAGATGGGCCGTCCTCGCTGTATTATATGGATATGCCCATCGAGCATGCGTCTTTCAGGCGCTTCGGTGAGACCGAGCCTATCGAGGGCTTTTGGGCGATGCGTTTCCCGTCAAACGAGCGGAGGGTGGCCATGCAGCCAACGATAATATCTGGCGTGCGCGCGGACTTCGACGTTCCCGCGACGATGCGTGACGGTGTGGTCCTGCGCGCGAATGTCTATCGGCCAGATGACGCTGGCGAGGAACGCTATCCCGTTCTGCTTATGCGATTACCGTACGGCAAGGACTTTCCGCTCGGCAGCAGTCTGATCAATCCGGCGCAGGCCGCGCGGCGCGGCTACATCATTGCTGTACAGGATGTGCGCGGCACGTTTACGTCCGAGGGGGAATTCGACCCCATGCGCAACGAGGGCGCCGATGGGGCGGATTCCGTTGCGTGGGCAGCGGCGTTGCCCGGATCAAATGGCACTGTTGGCATGTTTGGCGGATCCTATATGGGATTTACCCAGTGGGCGACTGCTCGCGAAGCGCCGGTTGCGCTGCATGCAATGGCGCCGATGATCACCTGGGCCGACCCGAGCGAAGGGGTCTTTTCGCGCAATGGCGTCTTCGAACTGGGCCTGGAGGGCGCATGGCTGCTTCAGCGTGGACTGGACGTGCTCTCACGGCGCAATCGAGGCAACCCCACAGGTCAGTATCAGGCGTTTACCGCGATGGCGCGTGAGTTTGACCGTTTAGTTGAGGCGGGATATGCTGAGGTTCCGCTTCAGCGTTTCGGACCGCTCGCCCGTCTTGATCTCAATCAGCCCATGACCGACGCGATTACGCGCCGCGAAGACCTTGCGTTTCAGGATCCCGCGCGTGTTACTCCCGCATATGAGGTTGCGCGCATTCCCGCGCTTCACATCGGTGGGTGGTACGATATCTTCCTCAACGGCACGATTCGCAACTTCAACGCAATGCGTGCCCACGGCAATCCCGACCAGTATCTGGTGATTGGCCCATGGTCTCACACGAGTTTCAGCCCGAACGTCGGCGATCTCGACTTCGGCCTCCGCGCTGGCGCTGCGCTGATCGATCTTCAGATTGATCTGGTCAGCCTGCACCTTCAGTTTTTTGACCATTTCCTCAAGCGTACGCCGAATGGGTTCGACCAATGGCCGCGCGTGAAGTATTTCATGATGGGCACGAACGTCTGGCGCACGAGTGATGTCTGGCCGCCGGTGACGATGCGGCCGGAGGCGTGGTATTTACATAGCGATGGACGCGCCAATGCCGCGGAAGGCGATGGATTGCTGACGAGGGAGATTCCGGCTGGCGAGCCAGCGGACACCTACATCTATGATCCACTGAACCCGGTTCCGACCGTCGGTGGAGCGACCCTGATGCACCCTGCGCTTACCGCTGGCGCATTCGATCAGCGGGCCGTTGAGGCGCGCGACGATGTACTGGTGTTCACCTCCGCTCCGCTTGAGGAGCCACTCTTGCTGGCGGGTCCAGTCACAGCGACGCTGTATGTCGCGACCGACGGGCCGGATACTGACGTCGTGGCGCGGTTGGTGGATGTCTACCCAGATGGACGCGCGATGACGTTGACCGATGGCGTGACACGGCTGCGATACCGTGACGGCGTCGAACAGCCAGCCGGGCTAGTGGAGTCTGACCGAATCTACGAAATCAGCGTTGACCTTTGGGCGACAGCGATCACCTTCCTGCCAGGACACCGCATACGTCTGGACGTGACGAGTAGCAACTTCCCGCGATGGGAGCGCAATCCGAACACCGGAGAGGACGCAGCCACGGCAACCACATGGCGCCTGGCCAGGCAGTCGGTGCTGCACGATGGCGAACATCCCTCGCACATCGTGCTACCAATACTGGCAGAGTAGGCGACTGTCAGTGACTGAGTTCTTCCTATAGTCGAAGGCTACGGACGTGCGGGCATGGACGGTGGCAGTGGCATATGCAGAAACACACTGGTGGAGTTTTCTCGCACACATAGAGATATGGGGCGGTGATGCGACCTTCGATGCAACGACTGCGCCGCGCGCTGATCGAACTGGCGCCACGGATCTATGCTGAGAATCAGCTGCTCCGTAACCTGCGCATGCTCGACATTGGGAGTAATATTGACCCAGGCGAGATGCCCATTCCGCCCAGCGACAGCGGCGACTGGGTTTCCGTTCGGCCGGGGAGCCGCTGGGGTAGCCATGATCAGAATGCCTGGTTCCATGCAGCGATAGAGACGCCCGATACATGGCTCGAACATCTCGATGGGGGCGAGCACGCGGTGGTGTTGCGGCTACTGCTCGGTCGGGGAGGTGAATTCGGCTGGCCCGAGGGGTTGCTCTACGTCAACGGACGGCTCCAGCAGGGCATCAATCGGCATCATGCGGATGTGTTGCTCCGCCCTGATGATGTCCGCGGTGGCGAGTTGACCTTTGATATCCGTGCCTGGAGCGGCATGCTGCCCGACGACCATCGTATCGAGTCGGCTGAAATCGCGCTGCTGGATCGGCCAACTGAGCGGTTCTTTCAACTCCTTAGCGCTGGCGCCGACCTCGTTGATGCGCTCGACGAGCGCGATCCGCTCTGTTATGCGCTGGCATCGGCGCTGGATGCTGCGTACGATATCGTAAATCTATCTCCGGCTGACTTCTACCCTTCCGTGCGCGTGGCGGTCGCCCAGCTTGAGGCTGACCTACGCGAGCTCTCGCAACATTGTCAGCCGACGAGCCGCCCAGTCGTCACCGCGATTGGGCACGGTCACCTGGACGTTGCCTGGCTCTGGCAGACCCGCCACACCCGCGAGAAAGCCGCGCGCACGTTTTCCATCGCGACCGCATTGATGGATGCATATCCTGAGTATGTTTTTCTGCATACGACGCCGCAGGCCTTTGCCTGGCTCAAGGACGACTATCCAGCGCTCTATGAGCGGGTGCGTTCGCGCGTCGAGGAAGGGCGATTTGAGGCGGCTGGCGCGATGTGGGTCGAATCGGACTGCAACCTGGTGTCGGGGGAGTCGCTGGTACGGCAGATTCACTACGGACAGCGCTTTCTGCGCGAGGAGTTTGGTCGCGAGTATACCGCGCTCTGGCTGCCTGACGCATTTGGCTATTCCGCGGCCTTACCCCAGATCATGTTGCGGGCTGGCATCCAAATTTTCATGACGACCAAGATGAGCTGGAGTGAAACCAACCGTATTCCCGCCGATACCTTTCACTGGCGTGGCATCGATGGCAGCACGGTGCTCGCCCACTTCATTACGACTCCGACCCTCGGCGCTCCTGCCTTGTTCGCTAATATGGACACCTACAACGGCTCACTCAATGTTGATGCCGTTCGAGGTGTCTGGGAGCGCTATCGCCAGAAGGCGCTCAACCGTGAAACCTTGCTCGCCTTTGGCCATGGCGATGGCGGCGCGGGGCCGACACGCCAACATTTAGAACAGGCGCGCGCGATACAGCAACTTCCTGACATGCCGGAGCTTCGGCTGGGGCGCGCCGATGAATATTTCGAGCGGTTGGTACAGGCCGTCGATCAGAACCCCGATGTGCCGCGTTGGGATGGCGACCTGTATCTCGAATATCATCGTGGCACATACACAACGCAAAGTTGGCTGAAGCGGATGCACCGGCAACTCGAAGGGGCGCTGCTGCTGGCGGAATGGCTCGACGCCTGGAACTGGTCACTCCATCCCGATCACGCGCAAGATCACCGCGACATGCTTGATGACACATGGCGTACGCTGCTCATGCATGAATTCCACGATATCCTGCCAGGATCATCCATTGCGACAGTCTACTGGGATGCGCGGCTCGCTCTCACGGAACTTGCAGAGAAACTTCAAAGCTTTACGGCTAACATGCTGGAACGGCTGGTTGGTGATGCGCCACGCGACGCTGTGGTGGCGCTCAATCCATCGCCATTTGCGCGCGGCGCTCAGTTGCTGGCGCTTGCCTATCCAGGCGAGGGTAGATATCCCCAGGTGGCAGGCGAGCGTCTGTCGGCGCAACGCGCGGCGGCAGAAGATATACCTACAGTGCTGGTCGAGTTGCCAGATATTCCTGGACGCGGGCTTTTGGCTATTGAGTGGGTCGGCGAGTCGAAGGAGCCGGATATCGCGCTGACAGAGCCACAGGCTCAGGAGGTTGAGGCAGGCGAAGACGACAGAGGTATCTGGCTTAAGAACGCGTTCGTTACCGTCAGACTGAATAATGCTGGAGAGATCGTCTCACTGCGCGATCATCGCGTGCCAGGCGGGCGGGAAGTCATTTCAGCTAGCCAGCGTGCAAATGTTCTGACCGCCTATGAGGACCTGCCGCGCGAGTTCGATGCCTGGGATATCGATGCCTACTACGTGCGCAAGCCCTATCCGCTGGAGACTATCGCGGTAACGCTAGTCGAGCGTGGGCCGCTACGGGTGGTGGTTCGAGTCGAGCGTCGATTCCGCACGAGCACGATTACCCAGCGGGTAATCCTCTATCGCGCGAATCCGCGCATTGACTTCGAGACGCATATTGACTGGCATGAGCAGCATGTGTTGTTGAAAGCGGCCTTCGATGTTGACATCCGACCGACGCGTGCCACCTGCGAGACCCAGTACGGCGCCATCGAGCGGCCAGTGGATCGTAACACCAGTTGGGAACAGGCGCGATTCGAAATTCCAGCGCACCGATGGATTGATATGTCTGAGGGCGACTACGGTGTAAGCCTGCTCAACGACGGCCGCTACGGCCATGATGTCGGAGATGGCCACCTTGGACTGACGTTACTACGTTCGCCGACGTTTCCCGATCCGCAGGCCGATCAGGGCGCTCACGATGTGACATACAGCCTGTATCCGCATATCGGCGACTGGCGTTCGGGTGGCACGGTCGCCGCGGCCTATGCGCTGAATCGTCCGCTGGTGACGCTGACCGCCGCTCGTTCCACCACAGGTGGCGCTGTAGACGCTGTGACGGCAGGTTTCCAGCTTCCAACTGCTTCCATGTTTACTGTGGATGTCGATAATGTTGTCATCGAGGCGATCAAGCGCTCGCAAGATGGCCAGGCTATCGTCGTACGCCTGTATGAAGCCTTCGGCAATCGCGTTCGCGCGCATATTCACGCGACGCTGCCGATTGCTGATGTCGTCGAGTGTGATCTTCTGGAGCGGCCACTCGCTCTGGAGACCAGTCCGGCCCATGCATTATGGGCAGCCTCCCCGGTGGCTTCACACGATACGCCTGAGGCATATAAGCACGGTTGGTCGTGTGGGTTTGGCCCGTTCGAGTTGCGAACATTCATTGTGAGGCTCGCAACGTGAGGTATGAGCCAACCAATACTTCATATAGTCAAACACTACAAACAGCCACCCGATTGCAACGCGAAATCACAAATCACAACAGGAGGACAACAAAACAATGGTCGCTGAAGGAACCATTCTCTGGGAACCTTCCGATGCAGTAACGCAAAGCAGTGCGATGACGCGCTATATGCGCTGGCTGGACGAACACAAATCGCTGCATTTTGATTCATACGCCGCGCTGTGGGAGTGGTCCATCTCGCACCTTGACGATTTCTGGAAGTCGATTTGGCACTTCTTCGATGTAATATCATCCAGCCCCTATACGGCTGTCCTTGGAAGTCGCCAGATGCCGGGCGCAGAGTGGTTTCCGGGCGCGCGCCTCAACTATGCAGAGCAGGTGTTTCGCCGTGCCTCATCAGATCACCCCGCGCTGATCTTTCGGTCCGAACGTCAGCCAATGACCGAGATTTCGTGGGAGGAACTGAAGCATCACGTCGCTTCGGTCGCCGGGACGCTCCGCGCGATGGGGGTGCAGCCGGGTGATCGCGTCGTTGGTTATATGCCAAATATTCCCGCGACGCTGATAGCGTTTCTAGCGAGTGCAAGCCTGGGCGCTGTCTGGTCTAGCTGCTCACCCGATATGGGCACGGCCAGCGTCGTTGATCGCTTCCGCCAGATTGAGCCGACCGTGCTCTTCGCAGTTGATGGCTATCAGTACAATGGCAAGCCATTTGATCGCCGCATGGTAGTGCACGAACTGCAAAGCGCCCTCCCCTCACTCAAACATCTTGTCCTCATGCCGTATCTCGATGAGCACGCGTCCGCAAGTGACTTTGCCAACGCGATTTCATGGAGCGATGCGCTGGCGCTCGACGGCGGCGCGCTCACTTTCGAGCAGGTGGCGTTTGACGCTCCGCTATGGGTGCTCTACTCATCAGGCACAACGGGACTGCCGAAACCAATCGTGCAGGGCCACGGCGGCATCGTGCTCGAACATCTGAAGTCGCTCGCGCTGCACATGAATATCGAGCCAGCGGACCGATTCTTCTGGTTCTCCACGACTGGCTGGATGATGTGGAATCTTCTCATCGGAGGTCTGCTGGTCGGCTGCACAGTCTTACTCTATGACGGCAGCCCGGGATATCCTGACCTCGGCGCGCTCTGGTCATTCGCCGAAGAGTCCGAAATGACGTTCTTCGGCACGAGCGCGGCCTATATTGGATCGCAAATGAAGGGGGGTATTGAGCCCGGAACCTCCTTCCGCCTCGACAAGCTCAAAGGGCTGGGCTCAACTGGTTCACCACTCTCGATTGATGGATTCCAATGGGTCTACGAGCACGTGAAGCCCGATATCTGGCTCGCCTCTGTCAGCGGCGGAACAGATGTCTGCTCCGGATTCGTCGCCGGATGTCCAATTGTGCCGGTGCGTGCGGGCGAAATTCAGTGTCGCTGCCTGGGTTGCGCCGTCTATGCATTCGATGAGTCGGGCAAGCCCATCGAGAATGAAGTGGGCGAGCTGGTTATCACCGAGCCGATGCCGTCCATGCCGGTCTACTTCTGGAACGACAGCAACAATCAACGCTACCGGGAGAGCTATTTCGACACCTTTCCAGGCGTTTGGCGGCATGGCGACTGGGTCAAGATCACGCCATCCGGCGGAGTCATCATTTATGGACGTTCAGACGCGACCATCAACCGCATGGGCATTCGCATGGGGACGAGCGAAATCTATCGGGTGGTGGAAGACCTGCCGGAGATCCTCGATAGTCTGGTTGTCGATCTCGAGTATCTCGGGCGACCATCATATATGCCACTCTTCGTGGTGCTCGCCCCTGGCGCTGAGCTGAATGACGCGCTTAAGGCGCGGATTGCCGAGCGTATTCGCACTGCGCTCTCGGCACGCTATGTTCCCAACGATGTTTTCGTCATCGACGAGGTGCCACGGACGCTGAGTGGCAAGAAGCTGGAGTTACCGATCAAGAAGATCCTGCTCGGCGCAGATGCGGAAAGGGTTGCCAACCCTGACTCGATGAGTAATCCGCACACGATTGCCTACTTTGTGGCATTTGCCGAACGCACTCGACTGCCGGACGAGCCAGGGAGTGGCAGCGACAGCGCACGTGTGCCAGAGACGAAGCAGTAAATGGTCTCGGAATTAGTCAGCAGGGAGCTTGCCTGTGGAGCCAGTGGCGTTATGGTTCGCGATTCTCGCCGTTGTACTGACCGTAGCCGCACTGGCCTCGGGCATCGTTGACCGCGCTCCCCTCTCGCTGCCGATCATTTTTCTGGCGCTTGGGCTGATACTTGGGCCGGGCGCTCTTGGGCTTATCAAGATCACTCCAAGTGACCCGGCGCTGGAGGCAGTGGCGGCGCTCAATTTGGCGTTGGTGCTCTTTCTGGATGCCGCACGCTTCGATGTTGACGAACTGCGGCGAGAGTGGCGCATCCCATTGCTCGATCTTGGGCCAGGAACTCTGCTGACCATCGCGGGCATCTCGGTTGCGGCAGGCCTATTGCTACACACATCGCCTATTCAGTCGTTACTGCTTGGCGCTGTACTGGCTTCGACCGATCCTATCGTGCTGCGTGATATCGTGCGCGACGAGCGCATACCCCGCTCGGTACGGCGGACGCTCACCATAGAGGCTGGCACCAATGACATCATCGTACTGCCAATCGTGCTGATCGCGATTCAGATCATGCTGGATGGCGGAGGCGGCGCTGGCCACTGGCTCGGCTTTCTCACGCAGTTGCTGGTGCTCAGTCCTATCGTAGGAATTGCGGTGGGTGGCATTGGCGCATGGCTGATGGGCAAGGCCGATGAACGCTACTCAATCCGGCGCGAATACCAGGCATTGTATGGCATCGGGTTGGTGCTCGCTTCCTATTCCGCCGCCCAGGCGCTCGGCGGTGATGGGTTCCTGGCCGCTTTCTTTGCTGGGCTGGCCGTAGCGCTTTTTGATGTCACGCTCTGCGACTGCTTCATGGATTATGGGGAGGTGACCGCCGAAATGGCCATGCTCCTGGCGTTCATTCTGTTTGGCGCAATATTGGGGCCGCTCTTTGGAACGATTAGCTTCGGTCTCGCGCTGGTATTCGCCATCGTCGCCATCTTCCTCGTACGTCCCGGCGCGATGGGATTGGTATTGTTGCACGCCAAAATGAGCCCAATTGCCCGCGCATTCATCGCCTGGTTTGGTCCCCGTGGTCTTTCGGCATTGTTACTGGCTCTGCTCGTGGTATCGGCTGGCGCTCCGCAAGCGACCAGTCTGCTGGCGATTACCGGGGTCGTGGTGCTTGTATCTGTCCTGGTTCACGGAGTCACCGCGACCCCCGCGGCGCGCTGGTACAGTGCGCGCGTGGCCCAGGCGAGCATTACCATGGCTGAGGAACGTGCAAGCGACGCCAATGGACTTTTCGAGGGGGAAGCTACTGAGGTTCGGCGTACTACTCCTCAGGAATTGAAATCCATGATGGATGAATCGCCACCGCCAATTATACTGGATGTACGTTCGCGAGGTCACTATGCGAAGAGTGATGGGCAGATTCCGGGGAGTGTACGCGTACTTCCGGATCAGATTCGTGAGTGGGCCGCGCAGGTTGATCCAGCATCCAAACACCGCAGGGTCGTCGCATACTGCACCTGACCCGACGAGGCCACCAGCGCCCGTGTGGCGCGTACGCTCCAGCTGCTGGGCTTCGATGCCAGCGCCCTTGAAGGCGGGTTTACCGCATGGGCGCGCACGTACGACGTGGAACCAAAGACGATGTAAAACTGGCAGCGTGTTTGTGGCGCATCTGCGCTCCGTAGCCTGAACCTTGCGGCTAAAGCAGCCTCCTGGCTTGCCACGCACGTCCGCTGATAAGTATGCTATCCACTGGATATGCCGCTTTCACCAGGCAGGGGACTCATCACAAGATGCCACGAATCGTTCACGGCGCGCCTGATGGCAGTGACCTCGCGCTGGAGATTGATGACGCCTCAGCGCACCAGCGAACCGTTTTCCGCCATGCGCCATTCGCGCTCTTCGTTTGCGCATTGGTCTCGGCCACATTGCTGGTCTTCACACAGGCCGCATTCGCCATCCAGGCGCCCCGTGTGCTTGTCGCGACTCCACAGCCTACTGCGACGAAGGTGACCACTCAGACGAATGTGCGCGTGTTACCAGCGCAGATACATATCTATCCGACAGCGGATCCGCGTGCCTCGCTCATGCAGCCAGTGGTGGATCGTGCAGAATATGTCTGGTTCGGTGAGATGCGTGCGAACAAGCTGGCTCGCCTCGATCCCAAGACCGGTTCAATACGAGAATGGGATCCTCCAGGTGGGCGCTATGGATTGATGATGAGCGCACTGGGACCGGATGGCGCTATCTGGTTTGCCGAGGAGAACGGTGGCCACATCGGGCGTTTTAATCCAACGACCGAGCGCTTCACGACCTTCCCGCTCGCCTCCCCTGACGGCCATAGCCCGGGTCCACAGCATCTCCAGTTCGACCAGCATGGCCAACTCTGGTTTACGCTCAACCACAGCAGCCAGATCGCCAGGTTGAACCCTGCGACTGGAGCGGTCCGCACCTGGGATGTGTTGCCAGTTGAAGGCGAGTGTGCGCCACATCCTTATAGTCTCGCTGTGACGCCTGAGGGTATTGTCTGGTTCGGCGCGGCCCTCTATGGTGGTGTCGTAGGCAGTCTCGATCCGACGAGCGGGGCCGTGACCGTTCATCAACTGGGCAAACCCACCGCGCAAGTGACCTCGATGGTCAGCGACAAGCGTGGAAATGTCTGGTTTACCGAGTTACAGTTCAACCGCCTCGGACATATCAATACACATACCGGTGAAGTGTCTGAGATCACATTACCGGAGCCTGTGGGCGCAACCACTGGCAATTATGCGCTTGACGTTACGCCCGACGGCGCTGTCTGGATTACCAGCTTCGACGCCAACGCGATCATCCGGTACGTGCCTGATAGCAATGCATTCACCTTTTACACCCTACTCATCCCAAATAGCGTCCCCTTTGGGATGGCCGCGGCGCCTGATGGGACCATCTGGTTTACTTCAGATGGCGAGCCGAACGACTACATTGGGCACATATTCCCCTGAGTGTCGGACTCACTTCTCGTCTGGCGAAGACTCCGGCTGGCGCTTGAGGCGATCTTCCAGGCCGTAGAGGTGGCTCAGCCGCGCCAGATGGGGGTTTTCGCCCGCGTGGAGTTGGGCAAGGTAGCGTCCAGTTGTGCCCAGATCGGCGTGCCCCAGTCGCGCCTGAATCTCGCTGACCTTTGCTCCCGCGTCTTCCAGACCACGTGCGAAGGTATGCCTAAGGGTATGAACCTTACTGGTACCGAGCCGCTGCTCGTTGATGAGAGCAATCGCGCGAATCGAGAGGGGATGACCATAGGTGCCATTGCGAGCGGCCAGACTGATCCAGACTGGCCGTTCGCGCCGTATCCGGCCTGCTGCCGCTGGGCCGAGCGATCCAGCGGGTGACGTCAAGACAGGCGCTTGCTGGCTATGGCTACCCGATGACGATGAATGCCCGTGCGCGCTATCTGCCTGGCTGACCTGCTGATGCATCGTCTTGAGCATATCTGGCGTCAGCAGTGGCTCGGTCTCGCCGTCTTCACCGTACAAGCGCATTACCCATGCGACTAGCGCCTCGGCGGCCAGCCCCTGCATGCCCTTACGTGGGAGTTCATCACGCATGGTTTTGCCACCTTTACAGCGCACCCAGGTGACCTCGACTCGGCTGGTGCGTATGATTATGTGCTCGCGGCGCAGCCCAGCCAGCTCCGAGACTCGCCTCCCAGTATGCAAGCCTAGCAGGAGCAGGGCATAGTCGCGGAGTCCGGCTGGTGTGGATAGGTCGATCTCGGCTAGTCGCACGCGCAGATCATCGTAGGCCAGCGGTCGCGCCGCAGCGTATGACTGCACTGCCTGCCGTTCGACACTCTCGACGGGGTTTCCACCGCGTAAGAAATCATGTCGCAGCGCATAGCGATAGAAGCTGCTGATCGCGGCCAGCCGCAGATTCGCCGTCGTCGGAGCTACGGGTCGAGCTCCATATCGCGTGGCGGCTGGTTGAGCGGCGAACGCCTGGGCGGCAAGGGCAACTATTCTGGTACGCGCGGCGACGGCGTCTCCTAAATCGGTGACATTCTCTTCCATGTGGGAATCCGCGCCTAGGTCGGTGGCGACTCGGCGAGGGTCTGCCGCGTCCAGATCAAGCCCATGCACGAGCAGTTGCGCCCGGAATGCCTGCAGAATTGCCGAGTAGGTCACTTGTGTTTTGACGCTACGACTTCGCTGGAACTTGGCATGGAGCCAGGCGCCGATGGCCAGATTCATCGCATTGCCGTCGGATGTCTGAGCAGTGTAGATCACCGGAAGTGTTTGTGCCGGAGCGCTGGCAAATTGGTCGGACTCCGAGCCTCTTGAGTCCTCACCTGTCCCGGTGTTGCTATCGCTCATGCCTTATGAATCCCCCGCTGTTGCGTCTGGCTGCCTGTTAACTGTAGCGTAGCACGTGGGGGCGGTTGCGTCGAGTGCGGGTCTGGTTGACTCGGAATTCGCTTACCGACATGTCCTGGGATTATTTAGCAAGTTCAAATCGGCAGTGTGGTACAGCGCTCCGGTCGCAGCACTCGCGGACAGGAACGCCTGCCACCTCGCTCACAAACGCTTCGGCGAGGCGGCAAGCATCGGGGTGGCTTGGGACCACCGCAGCAAGTGGACAACTATAGCCACGAACCGAGAGATTTCCGCCCTCCACGTCCACCTCGGCTAGGCCGCCGATCTGGTTGAGCGCGTCAACGGCCGCTTCAAGCCGCTTGCGCGCATCTCCTTGCCCCGGCGGATACTCTCCCGCCATGCGCGAACCAATAGAACGTAAGAGCCGCTCGAGTTCATCAGGAGTCAATTTCCCATCCAGGACAGCGAGCATTTCATTAAGGACCGCCGCATAGGGTTTGGGGAAGAAGTGCTCGGCATCGGCGGTCAGCTCATACGCAAAGGCAGGCTTGCCGACACTTCCATCGCGCCGCACTCCACACTGGCGCACGATCCCATCCCGCTCGAGGGCAGCCAGATGAGCACGCACCGCGTTGTCGGTTAAGCTCAGCGCGGAGGCCAGTTCATCTACCGTGCGCGTATCGCGTCGCAGCAGGGCAATCAGGCGTCCGCGTGTGCTGGTGAGAAAGCGGAGGGACCAAGCGGGCGACATGAGTTGCTCCTTTCGCACGGCGCAAGCTACCTTGAAACCTGCCGCCGAATCTATTGTCGATGGGGAAGAGCGCACGAGCTGCGATGTCGCGTGCAAACCATCCGATATAGCATATTTCTCGGGGCATTATTTGTCAAATAAGTACAATTAAATATTGACAAATAGCGCGAAGTCAGGTATAGGTCTACATTAGACGGCACGAGAGGGCGTTCACCACGAGAGATTAACTCAGCGGTGGTCGAAAGACTACCTGAAAGGAGCTTAGGAGATGCACGAAGTATCGGATAGCGCCACAACTCATGATAGTCCTGAACCCGAACCGCCAGACGAGTCTCCGGCATTGACGGATCGGATTAGCGATGCATTACAGAGCGGTGTCAAGGTGATCATCGGATCAAACCGCAAGCCACCGCGACGCTTCAAGTCGCTCTTAAATGGCACCTGGCTTGGCCATCCTCTACACCCGGCGATTACCGACGTGCCGATAGGATCGTGGCTGCTCGCGGTCATCTTTGACATTATCTGGCTTGCCTCACCGACGGCAAATAGCTGGGCTGCCCGCGGCGCCGAAATCGCTGTGCTGATCGGCATTCTCGCAGCCATCGCGGCGGCGGCCACCGGACTGGCCGACTGGAGTGACTCGTATGGAGCCGAGCGCACGGTCGGCTTGTATCATGCTGGACTGAATTCCCTGGCGCTCGTTCTGTATATCATCTCGTTTTTCATACGTCTGGCAGATCCCTCTGGTGAGAGCGCTGTAGCGGCAATTTTGAGCTTTATCGGGATAGCCAGCGTACTCGTGGCGGCATATCTTGGTGGCGATATGGTCTTCGGCAAAGGGACCGGGGTAAATCATGTCGCATGGCAAGAAGGAAGCCACGACTTCATCTCTGTGCTGCCGGTGGCTGAGATGCCGGACAATACCTTGCGCCGCGTGGAGGTCGCGGGCATCCCAGTAGTTTTGGTGAAGCTGGGCGCGAAATATGCCGCTATCGCTGCGACATGCTCGCACGCGGGTGGTCCACTCGACGAAGGCGAGCTGCAACAAGGAGATGTCGTGCAATGTCCCTGGCATGGTTCGCGGTTCCGACTGCGCGACGGCAAGGTGCTCACTGGCCCGGCGACATTCGCGCAGCCCCGCTACGACGTGCAGGTTCGTGATGGGATGATTTATCTCAGACAGGCATAGCGTAGCGGTGCTCTCGCAGGCAGCAGAGTTACTTCTGGAGGGATCAAAGTAAAGTCTGTAATCCAGCGCTGAAATGACTTACGCAGCGACGAAGGGACATACCCATATGGGCTATGTCCCTCATTTTTTCCTCCTTCGTCCCAAGCTCTTGTGTAAAATAGCGCCTGACGGAACGGCAATGACGAACCCCTATGGACGGAGCGTAGTTCGTCGTCATGCCGTGAGAGCTTCGGGCCAGCGGGGTGCCTGTGGATCCTTCGCGATCCCTTGAGTCTCATACCGCCCGAATGGACGACGCTCTGAGAGTCATGGAAGGAAGGATCCCCATGCGTGATCGAACACGCCGCCGTTCCCTTGGCATTGGAGTCATTGGGTTGGCCCTGGTGCTCGTGGCCGCAGGCGCCGCGGTAGGATTCAATTTACGCTATCCGCGCGCTGGCGCGGCCGATGTCGCGCCTAACCTCCGGGTGTCAGGAGCTTCACTGGTTGACGGAACGAACAGAGCTGTGTTTCTGCACGGTGTGGACTATAGCGGCGGTGAATACGCCTGCATTCAAGGGTGGGGAATCTTTGATGGCCCCAGCGACCAAACGTTTGTCAATGGGCTGCTGTCGGCGCACGTCAACGCCGTCCGCCTGCCGATGAATGAAGATTGTTGGCTCGGTATAAATGGTGTTCCTGCCGCCTACAGCGGGGCTAACTATCGTAACGCGTTCGTGGCGCTGGTCAAGTTGCTGACCAGCAATGGCATCACGCCTGAGCTGGACCTGCAATGGAACGCGCCCGGGTCGCAACTTGCCTCTGGCACCAAAGAAATGCCCGACGCTGATCACAGCGGCGCATTCTGGCAGAGCGTGGCAACCACATTTGCCGGGCGCACCGACGTGATTTTCGACCTGTACAATGAACCACATCCAAGTAGCTGGAATATTTGGCTCAACGGCGGGTCAGATGGTGGCTTCAACGCGATTGGGATGCAGACCCTTGTCTCCACCGTGCGTAGCGCTGGTTTCCATGGAGTGCTTTCCCTTTCGGGCATCGATTGGGCGAACACGCTCGGTGGATCATCGGGCTGGCTGACACACCGCCCTACTGATCCAGACAATAACCTGGCGGCAGCTATTCACGTCTACAAAGGCAACACGCATCAAACCACCAGCGCGTGGAACAGTGACTTCGGCCCAACAGCGGCTCAGGTACCGCTCCTCAATAATGAGTTCGGGGCGTACTGCTACGATGATAGTTGCACAGACCCAGGCTTCGCGAACACATTCTGGTCATGGCTCTCCAGCGTGGGCGCTGATGGAACGCTTGCCTGGACATGGGATACCTGGGGCACAGTCGAGGGGTTGGTCAGCAGCTATAATGGGCCGACGCTGACGAGTTGGGGCCAACAGGTAAAAGCGCAGTATGCGACGTACGGCACAAGCAGTGCGCCCGCGGCGCTACCTACCGCAACCTCGGCGACAGGCGCGCCACCGGCTCCAACGTCGGTTCCACCGACAGCAGTTCCGCCAAAAGCGACGCCGGTTCCGCCGACGCCAACCACGCCGACTTCGCCTTCGACACCCACCACGAACCCACCGCCATCGGGCGCACTGTCTCCTGTACAATCAGCGAGCCGCTTTACTGACTATGCCGGAGTGCGCAAGAGCTACGCGACGTTCCCTCAATCGGTGAGCATGGGACATTTGCTTGTCGCCGTGGTCTCGATAGCCGGTGGGAACCCCTACATCGTCGATCATGTAGCGGATAGCCTGGGCAATTCGTGGAAAAAGGCGGTCTCAGGCGTCAATGGTGACAATACGGACGTCGAGATCTGGTACACCAACAGTTCCACCAGCGGAACTAATGAAGTAGATGCCTACATCAAATCGTTACCGGGCGCGACCAGCAGGTTCGTTCAGGCCTACCTTACGGTGGCTGAGTTCAACGGCGCAGGGCGTTTCCACGCTGGGCATGCGGCTCACAGCAGCCTCAATGGCACGCATGCCAGTGGAGCGTTTATCAGTACACCCGGCGATCTAGTCGTCGGAGGTTACGCCGACGCCGGGTATATTGGCAAGCTCACGATCATCGACAATAAGAGCATGCTCGGCACAGTTTTCGCAGGGATCGATGCGATTCAAGGCATCCAGTCCTACAGCGTGGCTGGCGGAGCAAGCAGCAGTGTCGGCTACAGCAATAACCACTTTGCGCGAGCCGAGGTCGCTGGAGCAAGCTTCACTCTGGTCGACATGGGCGATACGGCGCCATAGGGTCTAGCACTATAGCGACTAGCGCCATGGCGAAGACTCTGCCAGCAGCTCGATAATGGGTCGATGTCCCAAGAAGTATGTCGTCAACGTATAATCCGACCGGCCATGGGTGAACTGTTGCAATCATGCCGTAGTTCGACCATGGCCGCGGTCGCGTTTGAATAAAGCCGTCGAACCCGCCAACGTGTGGCTCACATCCTTTGAGCACACACACTTCTCAATAACGCATTATGTTACCGGACACAATTACAGCTAACAGACCTTCTCTAATTTCTATGACTTCTGACACAATATTGATACAAATTCATAGATAGGCAACTCATTTTACCTTGGCGACCATATATTGATATGCAATACTGTTTTTGTCAGTGGACGACATGGTTAACATTTTACGATATCTATGAAGGAGAAATAAGAATTAGAACACATTCAATGAATATCGTCGATATATAGCTATTTTTGTGACTTTGCTTTCAAGTGTCTCATACTAGAGACAATAGTCTGTGATAGCGACAAAACAAATGATGACGCCGCTTCGCTTGAGTGAAATTTGCGCCGAGCATTTAACTTCAACTAATGCCTCTTAGTTGCACTATAGCGGCGGATCGCATATCGTGACCATCTTGACACTACAACGCCATATGTCCCTGGTCGCGAATCACGTCGCCATGATCGTGAAATAGTATCGACGGTGGTCATCGACGAGCATAGCGCACAGTTGGCGCCTTCAATGGCCAATTGTCCTGCATTTGTCAATATGATATCGGTCGTCCTGGATGTGTGGTTTTGGCTATGTAGTCGCTATTTTGGACAAAAGTCTACATTGCATGGTATCTATTGATGCAGGCATGCTAACATAGTGATGCTCTACTATTTGTCCCTGCGCATGTGAGAGGCATGATGATGGCGAAATGGCGATCTCTTGACGACTATAGTCCGTTTGCTCGGCGTCTCGTGGAGTACATGTGGGAGCAACGTCCGCCGCTTCTGCCCAATCAGTTCGCGCAGCGCATGGGCATACGCAAGCAGCAAATATCGGCCTGGTTGAACAGCGACACAACTCCTCCCGCGCCAGTGCTTGTGCGTCTCGCACGAGGGATGGGGCATCCTGTCAGTGAACTGTTTATTGCCGCTGGCTACGCATCGAAAGATGACCCCTTGTTGGACAGCGAGGAATCCTGGGCTCATGTGCTGGCTGAGGTCCAGTCAACCCCTGAGTTTGTTGCGCTTGCCGAGCCGCAGCAGATCATTGTCATCGGCGTCTTACATGCGGCGCACATGCGTGACAGCGCCAAACGGGCGGAGGGTACACAAGCGCTTGCGTCTTCTGAACATGATCACGAAAGCGACGTCGAAGACCCCGAATCACTTAATGAGGGAGATGACGAACTGGGCGAGCCCTGATCAGGTGGGCGGCGCCGGACGCATAGGCGATGAAAACTAGCTGGCAAACTGTGCGACAATCTCGACAAGTTGCTGGCGCGTAAACGGCTTAGGCAACTGTCCGACACTCGCAGGAATGTCGCGCGCCGCGAGCCGCAATTGCGATGACATCAGGATCACCCGGTGTCCCGCTTTCCGCAGAGTCTCGTCGCCGTCTATTTCACGGACAACTGTCGGCCCATCGAGACCCGGCATCACAACATCGAGCAGAATAATGTGTGGCTCCTCCAGCAGACGCAGTTTCTCGAGTGCGTCGAATCCATCGCGTGCGGTCAGAACATGATAGCCACGTGGCGCGAGCACCGACACGATCATCTCGCGGATAGAAGCGCTGTCATCGACTGCCAGAATAGGCACCGCCATCCCTACCCCCTCTGCATTAGCGATGTCGCGTCCTTGCTCATCAACCTGGGTTCCACGATGGACTCATCGGGCGCATTGTACGCTTTTGTGCCGCGTTGTCAAACTTACAGGCCTGAACAGGTCATTGGGATGCTGGTGTATTGAAGTAAGCTAGCTGCTCAGCTAGCGTCACAGCGCATAGCACGATTCAGTGATCCCAAGCCATGCGCTATACTTCAATACATGAGGCGCATTGCAACGGATAGGATAGACCATGGCTAAGGTAACTACAGGCACAGGTGACACTGGCTATACCGGCCTGCTGGGCAATCAGCGCGTGCCGAAATACGATCCACGACCTGACACCTTCGGTACAGTAGATGAGGCCACTTCGGCGCTGGGCCTGGCACGCGCAACCACACGGGACGAGACCGCGCGGGAAGTGATACTGCACATGCAGCGTGATCTCTACGTCCTGATGGCAGAACTGGCCACTTTGCCAGAAAATCAGGCCGCCATCGGTATGGCGGTCACCGCTGACCACGTGCGATGGCTCGAAGATACAGAAGAGCAACTCAAAGCGGCGGTGGAGATTCCCAATAAATTCGTTATCCCGGGCGACTCGCTCGATGGGGCGGCGCTTGATCTGGCGCGCACTATCATACGCCGCGCCGAACGCATGACCGTGCGATTACTTCATGATGGCGTCATTGCCAATGCTGAAACCGTCCGTTACCTTAACCGCCTCTCTGACGTCGTCTTCATCCTGGCCCGCTATCTTGAGGCCAAGCAGGGTGGCAGCACGCAGGCCACGCCCGCGAACCTGTAACCTGGATCCCCATGCATCACTCGATCAGCACATGATGGAGCTTTTTTGTGCATACACCTGACCTGAATCATTTCGCCCCACCCGACGCCTATATTGAGCCGCTCACCATCCGTAGCTATGAAGTCACACGCTCGGGCTACCCACAACCAGGCGCTATCCTGCGCTACTTTGAATATCTCGCCACACGAGCGTCTGGTTTCCACGGATACACCAACGCCTGGTATGAGAAGCAGGGAAGCGCCTGGCTCGTGCGTGAAATGTCCCTCCTGCTCGGATGGCTCCCGCCAATGGATAGCGAGATCGTGATGGCGACGTGGGTCGCGGAGTTCCGGCGCGTGCAGGCATTTCGTGAGTACGCGATGTGGCATCCTGTCAGTGGCCGACTGATCGCGCGCGCTCGTGCCCGCTGGGCATATGTTCAGCGGCATACGGGACAGCCACTTCGCGTGCCAGACAGTATGGTTGCCTTGTTCAGCTCGGCCCAAAGCGCCACACGTCTGCCCGTACTGCGAGCCAGCTCGTCAGAGCGCGTAATCTGGCACGGCGAGCAGACCATTGTAGCCAGGGAATACGAGGCCGATGTCCATCAGCATATCAACAACTGTGTCTATGGTGACTGGCTCTATGAGGGATTCCACGCGACTCTGCGCGGTGCAGATCAGCCGACCAATGGCATACGCCCTCGCTATCTCACGCTGGAATATCTACGCCAGGTGCGTCCTGGCAATCTGGTGCGCATCGTGACATCCATTCACCCCGATGGCTCACGACGGCTACGCGCCGGGCAGACGGTGTTCGATGCGTCCAGCGGCGAAGTCATTTTGCAAGGTCAGACACGCTATCTTGTTACTGGACAGTTGAACACGGTGGCAGGAATGGACGCAGGTTGAAGGCGCTCCGTACCCAGTCCAGTGTTTGCTATTCACGTTCTAACGATGCCAGCAATGGCTCAGCGACCGTGGCAGGCATCTCAGGCGCCCAGTCAACCAGCGCATCGAACGCTTCGAGTGGCGTGTAGCTGTCCTCCATTGCCAGTCCGTCGAGTGGAGGATAGATGTAGCGCCACAGGTAGCGCGCTGCCATGACCAGGCAACGATAACTTCCTTCCTTGGACGCCTGAATGCCCGCATCCTCGACCAGCAGCGCCGCCGTCACCACATGGGCAAGCTCCCGTGTTAGACGCCGCATGCGGACATCGCGCTCTGCTGGCTCAAGACCCGTCCACCTGATGATGGTTACCGCCAGGCTATCGAGTGCACGCTGGGCAACGACGGCAGCACGCGCCACAATGGGATCGCGCTGCGCCGCCAGGCGCCGGGTGAGATGTGCGAGCAGCGTAGCGCCTGCGTCCTCGCGTAGCAACGCGCGGCCTACATCGAGCGCTGAGATATTTCCGGTTCCCTCCCAGATCGACTGCACCTGCACGTCTCGCATGATCCGCGCGTTCGGCCAGTCCTCGATGTAGCTATTGCCGCCACGCACCTCCATCCCTTCCGCCACCAGCCGCCGCGCCTCATCTGAGGCATGATACTTTGCCAACGGCATCAGCACACGGGCCAGAACACGAGCCTCCTGGTCGCCACCATCGACGCGGGCAAGCTGGGCCGAGCCCTCGAATGTCAACGCGATGAGCGCCTCCGTTTCCATCGCCATGTCAAGGAGCTGCTCGCGCATGAGTGGTAGATCCGCGAGTGGCCTCCCAAACGCGATGCGGCCCCGCGCATGAGTGAGCGCCTCTACCAGCGAGCGCTGCGCCAGCGCCGAGGCGGCCAGCGCGCATCCGAGTCGCGTGATGTTCAGCATCTCGGTCATTTGTAGCCAGCCCTGGCCCGGCCCACCAATCATCAATGCACGTGCCCCCGCGAATGTCACTTCCCCGCTGGCAAATGACCGCATACCCAGTTTGTCCTTGACACGCTCAATGCGGTAGTGATTGCGCGCGCCATCATGCAATCGCTTCGGTACAAGAAAGAGGCCCAGTCCGCGTGTGCCAGAGACTGCGCCTTCAGGCCGAGCCAGCGCGAGAATCAGGTCAGCGCCGACATTGCTGCAAAACCACTTTTCGCCGTAGAGTTCCCACCAGTCTGGAGAGTCCGCAGATGGCTTGGCGGTTGTCGCAACCATCCCCAGGTCAGAGCCTGCCTGCTTCTCGGTCATGAACATCGCGCCCGTCTGGAGTGTCTCCATCTCGGTCGAGAGCAGGGCTGGCAGATATTCCTGCAAAATCGCCTCTGGCGCGAATTTCCGCAGCGTGCGCGCCATGGCCCGTGTCATGCTCAGCGGGCAGAACAACCCAGACTCCGCCTGGCCCGCCAGGAAAATGAAGGCATCATTGAGCACGAGCGAGCTGGAGCGATCAGCCTCGATGACCCCTGGCCGCATCGCCATCGCCGCCATGCCATACTCGCCGTAGAGAATGCGCTCCAGGTCGCGATATGCGCGTGATGGCAGCACGTCGTTGATCGGTTCGCCGCGTTTGTTGCGCACTACGAGCGGAGGCGACTCACGGTCGGCTTCGGCAGCGAGATCTTCTATCTCATTGCCAACCCGGCTTCCCAGTTCTCGCAGCAATAGTTCAGCGATGGCCCATTCCTTAGGGTCCAGGTACTTGCGCAAGACGAAGCGGAGATACGGTGCGGCATCATAGAAATTGACGCGCCGTGTGTCAGGCATGGCGCCTACCATCGGCGACTGCTCGACATCGGCCTGATCGGTCTGGGGCGTTGTCTGAGGCCGTTCGGTCGTGGTCATAGAGGGACTCCTTCGTAGGCTTGTGATATCGCTAGTGTCTTGGTGCTGGTATATCTCACGTTCGTTATGTGTAGAGAATGACTATAGGAAAGCATCGCCGCTATGTGGTAGCGATTGACCGCATTATCGTTTGGATTGCAGGACCACGGTTGAAAGCGGTGGCAGCGTCAGCGCGATAGACTGTTCGTAGCCATGCATTGGCTTGTCTTCGCAGGAAATATTCTCGTTCCCAACACCACTACCGCCATAGCGCTCGTCGTCGGTGTTGAGCACCGAATCGTAGCTCACTGCCGCGGGAACGCCGATACGGTAGTTATAGCGCACCACTGGCGTGAAATTGCAGACAAAGAGCAATGGCTCGCGTCCATTCGCACGGGTACGCAGGAAGGAGATAACACTGCTGCTGGCGTCCGCGAAGTCAATCCAGCGGAAGCCATCGGGTGTGAAATCGTGCTCGTACAGGCAGGGATGCTCACGCATCAAGCTGTTCAAGTCCCGCACCAGACGCTGAAGCTGGAGATGCAGCGATCCATTCGTCGAATGCTCGTCCAGCAGATGCCAATCGAGATATCCCGCAAAGTTCCACTCCGTCCACTGACCGAACTCGCCGCCCATGAACAGCAGTTTCTTCCCCGGATGCCCATACATATAGGCATAGAGCGCGCGCAGATTGGCGAATTTCTGCCAGACATCGCCCGCCATCTTGTTCAGCATCGAGCCTTTGACATGGACAACTTCATCATGGGAGAACGGCAAGATGAACTTCTCGGAGTAGGCGTAGACCATAGAGAAAGTCAGCTCGCCATGGTGGTAGCGGCGATGAATCGGCTCGAGCTTCATATACTCCAGCGTGTCGTGCATCCAACCCATGTTCCATTTCAGCGAGAAGCCCAGACCGCCCTGAGCGACCGGATGGGTCACGCCAGACCATGCGGTGGACTCTTCCGCGATCATCAGCACATAGGGATGTTGCTCCGCCACCGTCGCATTGCAGGCGCGTAGAAACTCAATCGCTTCAAGGTTCTCGCGGCCTCCAAAGCGATTAGCAACCCACTCTCCTGCTTGGCGCGAATAATCGAGATAGAGCATCGAGGCCACCGCATCCACGCGCAAGCCATCGACATGGTATTTGTCGCACCAGTAGAGCGCATTCGCGACGAAGAAATTGCGCACCTCGTTCCGCCCATAGTTAAAGACTAGCGTCCCCCAGTCGGGATGAGCGCCCTGGCGTGGGTCAGCATGCTCGTAGAGATGCGTGCCATCGAAGAAGCTCAAGCCATGCTCATCGCGCGGAAAGTGAGCTGGCACCCAGTCGAGCAGCACGCCGATATCGTGTTGATGGCAGAAATCCACGAGGTACATGAAGTCCTGCGGCGTGCCATAACGGCTGGTAGGAGCATAGTATCCCGTCACCTGATAGCCCCACGAGCCATCAAAAGGATACTCGGCAATGCCCATCAGTTCGACATGGGTGTATCCCATATCCTGTACATACGGCACGAGTTGGTGCGCCAGATCGCGATACGTTACCCGCTCGCCCTCCGATGGCGCACGCCATGAGCCTGGGTGTACCTCATAGACAGCAATTGGCTGATTCAGTCCGTTGCGGCGGGCGCGCTGCTCCATCCAGGACTTGTCGCCCCATCCGTAGGATTCGAGATCGACGACAATCGACGCTGTGCCGGGACGCTCCTCGCAGGAAAAGCCGACGGGGTCAGTCTTGAGCACTCGGTAGTCTTTCACCCAGGAGAGAATCGCGTACTTGTAGTATTCACCAACCGATAGCCCCGGCCAGAATAACTCCCACACCCCATTGGGACGCATGCGCATGGGCGAGACGCGATCATCCCAGCCATTGAAGCTCCCAACCACACTCACCCGGCGCGCCGATGGCGCCCAGACCGCGAACACTACCCCCTCCACCCCCTGATGAACGCAGGGATGCGCTCCAAGTTTGTCATAGAGCTTCAAGTCAGTGCCTTCGCCAAGCAGGTAAAGATCATATTCCGAGAGGACTGGCAGAAGCGAGTAGGGATCCGCGGTCTCCAATGTAACCCCGCTCGTGAAGTGGATGCGTAGGCGATACGCGGGTGGCTGCTCCCGGTCGGCGAGGGGCTGCACCAGGCTGAACAATCCGGCATCATGCTGTAGAGTCATCGGCATCGCCTCTGACCAACGAGATGCATCGCCCACGTCGCTCTCGGCCATTTTCATTGGGAGTATCGAGATAGCCTCGGCGTACGGGCGAAAGACGCGCACCACCCAAAGTCTGCTTTTCCCAACCACCACGACGTGCGAGCCAAGCACATCAAACGGAGCGCCATGGCGTCCCGAAATCAGCGCATCGAGATTGTCCTGGTCCAGAGGATCAGCATACTCGGCTCTCACGTTGTCGGGCGTGCTGCCCATATGTCGCGACCTCTCAACTGGTGGACAATGTGCTCTCTCGGTGTACTGGACGTCGTGTTCAGTGAAGCAATTCTGGGTGGCGCTTCTGATAATAGCGGATGTACCCCTGAGCGCTCATCAAATAGTTGGTGGCCAGCTCATAGCGGCGTACCGCCTCAGCCGCCTCCGCGCCTCGTTGCGCCTGTTCGGCAATGACAGGATCGGCTGCGCGCGCAAAATCGGCGGCGATGGCAGCGTCATTTTTCCCAGCATGCAGGTTCGCAAGCGCGATCTCACCCCATTCGTGCAGTCTGCGGCGAAGAACGGCAAAGTGCTGCGCTGGCACGTCTACCTCACCAAAATGCGGTAAGTAGAGCCGTTGGAGTCTGAGCGCCTCTAGTCTGTCAATGCTTCTATCCCAGTCTTCGAGCGAAAGGTCTGGCGGCGGGGTCGGCGGTCGCACAAAGTCAATACCCTCGATACTTACCCCAGCAACATCCCCTGGAAACGCAATACCGCGTTCCTCATCGTAGAACGCAATGTGGTGGATCGCGTGGCCTGGCGTGTATAATGCTCGCAATCTTCTGTTGCCAACAAGAACCTCGTTCCCGTCCTCAACAATTTCGAGGCGATCTTCAGGCACTGGCGTGATGGCGCCCCAGAGCCGTTCCATGCGGTCGCCATAGATGCGCGCCGCGCTGCTCATCAGTCGTGTAGGGTCGATCAGGTGCGGCGCGCCAATCCGGTGGACATACACCCGCGCGCGTGGCAATCGCTGAACAAGCGCTCCCGCGGCCCCGGCATGATCGAGATGAACATGCGTAAGCAAGAGGCGCGTAATGTCGTCTGGATCAAAACCCGCCGCACGTACACCGGCCAGCAATGCGCCAAGAGTCGCCGCCGCGCCAACGTCCACTAGCGCCAGCCCACGCTCGCCGACAATCAAATAGGAGGCGATGATCTGGCACTCACCCTGAAACTGCGTGTCAATGAGCCACAGGTCATTGGCCAGCTGACGCGCCACCCCTGATTGCGCCACCCCAAAGACTCCTTCCATACACTTGCCCGCCTGCTCATAGTGAAGGCCACCAGATGTGTACGGCGGCGACATCAGTATGTCACGTTGAGCCAATGCGTCGTGTCAATTTCGCGTCACAGGTAACGGTTGGCATAGTGTGCGGGCAAAGCGCCAGCTCCACCTTCGAGATTATCGAGCCAGCCATGTTCTGGTGAGAAGGGCAGGCCAAGCTCCTCAGCATTTTCGGCGGCGATATAGGGCAACATGTGCCCGACCAGTGGCTCGCCACGGCGCACGCGCTCCAGATTCGCCTGCGCCGACTTTCGCATCACCTTCAGGCCTTCACGTGGATCTTCAAGCGCACGCCGCGCTTCCGTCGTCGTTGGCTGTAAGTGCTCGCTCCACAGCCTTAGCCGCAAGTCACGGGCCGTGACCGCATCCAGTACCGAGATATTGATCTCCGCGTCGGAATGCAAACCACGACTATTCAGATTGGCAGAACCAGTTGTCCACCACCGGTCATCGACGATGGCCACTTTGGCGTGCACATAGACGGGCCGGTAGGCGAAACGCCCGGCAGAATCGCGTTCGTGAGCGCCCAGGGTGAAGACGGACAGGCGTCCTGCCGCAATCGCGGCTGGGCTGCGTTGCTTGAGCCAGGCAATACCGCCATCAGAGAAGCGCCGCCCACAGTTGGGGTGGTCTGGCAGGACAATCGTCAACGTGACGCCCCGATCGAGCGCCGCAGCCATCGCCTCAAGAACCGACATCGCCTCCGGGCTGCGCTCACCCCAGCGCAATGAGTCCAGGCCAAGAAAGACCTCAGGCCAGAGATACTGGTTCTCACAGTAGACGAATGAACGCGCCAGGCCAATCGCGCGCACGTACATGTCGCGGATCGTTGTTATCCCTTCGGGTGCAAAGCGGTAGGTATGCGGCGGGATGGTGCGTGTCACCTGGGCCATCACGCCGCCACTCAACGGGGCATGCGTCGCTGCTGACAGGTGGGCTGGCCAGTCGTCATGGTGATGGCGGGCAGCCACTTCCCGCCACCGTTGTACGATGTTGTGCTGGACATCAGCCACCGCTGGTCCCTCGATGAGCGTGTGTACATCGTGCCAGGGGTGCGCGGGAACCGACCATTCGGCCAGACGTTCGGGCGAAATGGCAGGATGATGATGAGTGTCCCAGCGGTCGTAGTCGCCGGTGTATTGGGCAGTCAGATCAACACCACCCAGAAATGCGGTCCGACCATCCGCGACAGCGCATTTCTGATGAAGCGCCTGCGTGAGATGTGTGATGGCACGACTGCTGTCATCGAGCAGGCAATCCACCCCAGCCGCCGATAATTCCTTGCGCTCGTCTTCAGGATCATTAGTCAGATGGCTGCCAAAATGATAGGCATCCCAAAGCAAAACGCCCACCCGCACACCACGTCGCGCCGCAAAACCCAGCACATCTACAACGCGGAGCTGACCGCTCGTCCACAGCGTGATAGCGTCTCCGCTCAGCCCAACTGCCTGGAGCTGCTCGATCAGTTGCTGCTGCTCTGGTGATCCATCGGCGCCCGCGTGCGCATCCTCACCTCGCACCATCTGCAAGTTAGCCTGAATATCCCATCCCGCCAGCAGAATATACCGTTCGGCGCGCAGAAAGGCGATACACATGGCATGCATCGCCTCGCGCCCATCAACCAGCGGATGTACTCGACAGCCCGCGCGCGCGGGCATGTCACCCTGCGCCCACCAGGATGCCGTTTCCGCTTTCTGGTCATGATTCGCTTCAGGGCGCCACCTTCTGCTGAAGAGGCGCATCAGACGTTTCATATCCCTCTCTGTCCGACCTGTGTAGTCATTGACTATAGGAAGGCGACCGCCGTCTTCGAGTCACTCATCATCGTGTAGCAGAATCTACATCACCTGCGCCTGTTCGGCAGCCATATTCAGATCGCGCAAGTGCGTGATGTCATTCGCGCGCATGACGATGCAGTAGTCGGCTCCTACATCAAACTCAAAGATCGCCGTATTGTCGCGCCGAAACTGCCAACGGCGCTGAATTTCCATCCCCAGCACGTGGCAGAGAAGCACACCAAGCACACCACCATGCGTCATCCAGAGGACTGAGCCATCTGGGAACTCACGACACGTACGATCGAGAGCATCAACAATACGCTCACGAAACGCAATCACCGTCTCCCCGCCCACCGGCGCGTATGTCTCGGATGACTCCCAGCGTTCGATTGCTCCTGGATACTGCGCTCGCACCGCTGCCCCAGATTGTCCCTCCCAGACACCAACGCCAATCTCACGGAGTGCGACGTCGAGCCGCACCGGCTGCTCTAACAACTCAGCCAATGGCGCCAACGTCGCGCGGGCACGTTGCAAATCTGACGAAATCAGCGCATCGAAACGCTCATTGCCCAGCGAGGCCGCCAACGCCAGCGCCTGCTGTTCACCCAGCGCGCTGAGAGGAACATCCGATTGCCCAGTAAACTGCGCCGCTAGATTATTCGCCGTTGCTCCATGACGCACGACTACCAATCGCACTACATGCTCCTTTTTCAGTTCAGACTGGCCAGAGCAAACGAATGAGCCGCACATCGTCGTGCGGCTCATACACTACAAGTCAGCTCCATCGCGCATAGCCGCTAGAGAGATTATAGCGCTTCCTCGATAGCCGCGCTGACACGGCTGGCAAGGATTGTTCCCCCACGCGCCTCAGTTGCCAGGCGAATCGCCGCTGTGAGTAGCGCGTTCTGCCCCTTCTCGGCGATAGCGTCCGGGAGCATGAGATACGCTTCGCAGGCCGCTGTCACTGATGGCAGCACGTGCTGAGCAGCCTCATCACCAGCGACATCCCGCTGGGTGGCTACTGTCGCCAGAATTCCAGCGAGCCCACTCGACGGATTGCCCATTTGGATGTAACGCCGGGCAGTGGCAAGCGCGCCTCCAGTCTCGCCACCAGCCGCCTGCTGCTCCAACGAGCGCAGCACGACACCCGGAATCAGACCGCCAGCGACGAGCGAGCCAGCCGCTCCAGCGCCCTGCACGACCGGAGCGCCAACAGGGCCAAGGCTATTGACCACACAGGCAGCCGTATAAAGCAATGGGAACACTAGCGCCTCCTGGGTATGGCGCATAGCGAGCTGCACCGAATGAACGTACTGCAGAACATGTCCCGCGCGCATCAACTGGGCGCTATCGCCCTGCGGTACTGCATTAATATGGGCAGCCACGACGAGTGACATGCCTGAAGCGACACCACGTGGTGTTGCGCCACTTCGCAGCGCGCCCAGAACCGCATCACAAGCCGCCGCGCCATCTCCTGTGAGCAGCGCCCGCTGGAATGCCGCCCCGGCTGACTCCTCCTTCGGGATAGAAAGCCGCGTGCGCAGCCAGGATAAGTCGTGCTCTGTCTTTGCGGCGTAATCGCTGGCAGCCTGAGTTGCTGGCGCATCAGGCGTGTTGTCGAGCATGAGCGGCGGATACCAGTAAATCATAGGCGGCTCGTTGTCGCCCCACTCGGCCATATCCAGAATATGGCAGCCGCTGAGCGCAAAAATCAACGGATGGCCGCCTCCGGGATACCGATGGGTCAGCGCACCGTAGATAGCCGTCTGGAAGGAGCGATAATCAGCGCCAGTGGCATGATATCCCATCAGCAAGGCGCGAATTGCATTGAGGTCGCGACGGCCATAGGCGTCCTGGATCGCGCTGTAGACCGTCTGCTCATCTTTCAGCTCGCCGGGCAAGACTGGCCCAGGAAGACTCGGATGTGGCTCCGGCAGTCCTTTGCGCACAGCGTCCGTCAACGCGAGAAATGACTGCATCAGTGGATAGGCGGGCGCAAGCTTGCGGCGAACATCGTCCCCTGGCTCTGGCCCCACTGGAATCGTGCGCATCCATGTAGAGACACGACCTACCGTGGCCAGCATCGTCAGCGCATGGGGATCCGCGTTTCCCCAGAGAGCTGCCAGTCCGACCCGCCCAGCAATTTTTGCGGCGGGTACGTTCTGCTTGCCCAGCAGAGCAATCGTCTCCTGGAGAATGCGGTCGGTTTCAGAGGCAGCGATGGCCTCAAGCAGGGGAGTCGTATCTGCGTAGATCGTCGTCGCCATAGCCGTTGCGTCACTCCTTTTGCGTGTGGAAAGTTAGTCCACGCCTGGGTCTTCAGGCGGTGTATCCGAACTGCCAGGCAGCGTATCGTCGTCGGCGTTTCCTAGTGTCGCGCCATCACCGATGGCCCGAATCTCGGCATCAATCGGCGGGATACTCATGTAATCTTCATCGAGAATCTTATAGGCGCGCTGAAGGTAAAGTCCCGCCAGCTTCGGTCCGGCGGCGTCCGGGCGTAACGCGGCCTCGATCAACTGCTCGGCGCGATATTTTTCCGGCAGGGGTCTCGCGAGCCGCCGCATCCCAGTCGCGACTTTTTCCAGCGCATGTCGGTCGCCCAACTCCAGCGCATAACGCGCCTGACTGATGAGCTTGGCAAGCTCTCCCAGGCGGTCGCGCTCAGGCAACATCGAGGCGAGCACGTCGCTCACATCCAGATCATCTAGCGGGGCATCATGCGACAAGGATGCAACAGTGGGCCAGCGCGACTGATACGCGCCATACAGCTCGCCGTACTCAGCGCTTCCTTCGGCAGCGAACTGGAGGCGCGCATTGTCATCTGACACGACCAATGTTCCCATATCACAGAGATCATCAGCGCGCTTTTCGGCAAGCTGGCGTACAACTTCGAACGACTCGACATCCTCGAACATGGGCGGGATCGGCATTGCGCTGACGGCTGATACCCCCTCATTCAGCGCGTCCAGGGGTATTTGGCCCGCGAACATCGGCGGCAGATATTTCCCTATCGAGAATGATATCGGGAGTACCACGCAATAGGTCGCGACGATCCGGTCACTGCCTGACACGCGCGCATAGAGTAACGCATGTCCACGCGGCGCCTGTGGGTCTCCGAGTTCGAAGCGTAGCACGAAATTGAACTCCTCTTGCTGGGGGCGCGCACCTGCTCGACACGCTCTCCTCCCATGCTATCATATCTGCGAGTATTCGCGCTGTGCAAGCAAAGTCCGTAGCAAACGCATGAGACCAATAACTGACCCGCAAAACGTCTCCACGACGTCGTGACGAAAAGGATCTCGCGTGGCGATAGATGGCATCTTCAATATCGACAAGCCTGTTGGCATGACCTCGCATGATGTCGTCGCGAAAGTGCGTCGGCTGGCTGGCCAAAAGCGGGTCGGGCACGCGGGCACGCTCGACCCAGCGGCCAGCGGCGTGTTACCCATCCTACTTGGGCAGGCGACTCGGCTTGCCGAGTATCTCAGCATTAGTGGCAAAGCCTACCACGCAACCATACGCTTCGGCATTGTGACCGACTCATACGATACCGAGGGCCAGATCGTGCGCGAATCCGTAGTCACGCTCACTCGCGATGACATTGCCGCGGCGCTTCCCGAATTCCTCGGCGACCAGCTTCAGCGGCCACCACTGTTTTCCGCGCTCAAGCAGGGCGGACAGCGTCTCTATGCGCTTGCGCGCGCTGGCAAGACGCCAGAGGCGCCACCCAGGCCAATCCACATTGACTCCCTGGATATTGTGGACTGGACATCGCCTACCCTGACACTCGATATCGTATGCGGCAAAGGCACGTACATCCGTTCTCTAGCCTTTGACCTGGGCGAGCGCCTCGGCCCAGGCGCCCATCTGGCAGCGCTGGTGCGGACGAGAAGCGGACCCTTTACCCTGGCGTTCAGTATCACACTGGATGCGCTCGCCCAGGCATTTCGTGAGAACACGTGGCGCGACCACTGTTTTGCCGCCGATGAAGCGCTGCTCGACTGGCGGGCCGCGATTCTCAGCGCCGAGACCGAAACGCGCATGCGCTTCGGTCAGTCGCTTTCTTTGTCTTCAAAGACGCCACCGGCCCAACACTCGCTGTTGCGAGCCTACTCAACGGATGGGCGTTTTCTTGGCATTCTTCGCCAGGAAGAGGCGGGATGGCAGCCACATAAGGTGCTGCTGGCCACTCCAGATGATGCCGATGTTGAGCGCTAGTTGCCGTACGGATGGTACTGGCCAGGCGGACCTTCGTTATGCATACCAGGCTGCGTCGGCGTCTCCCCTCCTGGCGTGGGATATTTAGGCGGCGGCGCCGGTGGATAAGCTGGATTCGGAATCTGCGAATAATTCGCGCGCGTTGGAGAGTCGTCACCTTGCGGCATGCCCGGCGCGACCGTGGGTGGTGTCTGGTCGCCCCAGCCAGGTGGCAGCGTGCGCCAATTCTGCTGAACCGTCCCCCCGGCAGGCATTGGGTCGCCCGCGTCGTAGCCGGAATATGGTCCGCCCCATCCCTGAGCCGAGCCACTCATAGCGCTCGCTGGTGGCTTTGTGCCACCGCGCCGCGACAGCATCACGGCGAGAAGGACAATGAGGACCAGCAGCAACAGGCCAATCCCCGCTATGAGAAGGATAAGTGTGAGCGGAGAGACGCCAAGAACATTCGTATTGCTGCCGTTGCCATCTTCGCCGCCTGCGCCAACCGCCGCTGTTGCTTGCAACACCGTCGCGGAGGGTTGGGTTGTTGCCGTCGGAGCCGCCGCGGTGATTGTAACCTGCTTGCCACCGGTTGGCCCAACATCGAGCACGCCGCCATGGGCATTCGCGCCTGCGACGTATTCGCCCGGCGCGGCGCCAGTGGGAATGGTGAACGTCATGCTGAACGTCCCGGCATGGAGTCCGCTGGAGTGCGCTGTTCCGGCAACGACGACGGGACCGTCACAATCGACGCAGGCCGCGACATACACGTTCACATCCTGTGGCGGCGTCCAATTCTTCCCTGTCACGGTAATCGACTCGCCCTGACCAACCGTAGCACGTGAGACGGCGACACTTGGGACGCCACCCGAAAGCACAGAGAATGGACCATCGTCGATATTGCCCACGGGCAATCCGTCGAGCGTATTGTAGGCGCAAATGCTGTACATCCCGGACGCAGCGGCGGCAGGCCAGGAGAAGTTGAAGTCGAATTTGCCTGAGCCATCGACATTCGTTTGCCCGACCGCAATCTTTGGACCCGCCAGCTTGCAAAACTCGTACGATGAGTCACCGCCCGGTGGGTTGTTGACATCTCCTTGAATCAGCGCCAGCTTGATTGTCTGCCCAAGCACGGATGACGACGTAAATTTCTCGCCATGCACTGTGGCCAGCTCGCCAACCGGTCCCCAGGGGTGCCCATTATTCTGGCTGGGATAGATCATGTTGCTATCCCAGTGGACGATTGGGTCAAGCCCCGCGGCTCGCACACGCGGTGAATGAGATAAAGCCACAACTGCAAGACTCGCCAACACGAGCGTCATTAGCAAGACAACGTGTGACGGTGCTATCAGGCGACGCCGACTGGATCTATGCATGCTCCTCTTCCCCCGTCATCCGTCGCAATCCCATGGTAAATAACGCGGATGCGGCCAGTATAGCCAAGCTCTCTTGAATAGACAAGGGGACATCGCGCAGTACTGCATCATACTACGATGCGCGGAGAGCGAGGGAGCCTTTTGTTTTGTTACGCACGCGATGTCGGTGGAACCATCTCGGGAGCGCCATATACTTCTACGGCCATTCCGAGAATTGCCTCAGCTACACGACTACACTGGTCCGAATCACCACTGCACCATAAGCTATCGGCGGCTGTAAGCACACGTGGCTCGCTGGCCACGCCACCCTCGCCACTGAGCCATCCACGCTCGGCGAGCACACGTCGTGTCTGCCGGGCAATTGCGGCGCCCGAGTCGATCACCGCGACCTCACGGCCAACCACTCGCACAAAGGCATCGCGCATCGCCGGGAAGTGCGTGCAGCCAAGCACCAGCACATCAATCCCAGCGGACAGCATGGGATCAACATAGCCGTGAATTGCCGTCTCGGCCTCCGGGCCTTCGAGAATACCGTTCTCGGCCAGTAAGACGAGGCGCGGACACCCAACGGCATGAACTGTAACGCCGCTTGCGTGTTCAGCGATCAACCGGCGCAGGTAATCGCCATGCGCAGACGCTTCGGTGGCGGCGATACCCACGTGGCCCGAATGAGTGAGAGCGGCGGCCGGCTTAATCGCAGGCACCACGCCCACGAATGGAGTAGAAAACGTCTCGCGGAGATTGGCGAGCGCGGACACCGATGCGGTATTGCAGGCGACGACAATGATTTTGGCGCCGCGATCAATGAGGAAACGGGCGGCATTTCGCGATAGTTCCTGAATCTCCGCCACAGACCGAACACCATACGGGCAGTTACCCGTGTCGCCATAGTAGATAAATCGTTCGTCAGGCAATTCGCACAGCAGTTCCTTCAAGATGGTCAGTCCACCAACTCCCGAATCGAAGACGCCAATCGGCGCATTCCGTATGTCAGCCATAGTTCGTGCCTATTCTTCCACTTTCCTGGGAACGGAGCTTTATGTATCACCATTCTACCATGGCTCTATCGGACGTCAGGCACATCGAGCTCTTCACGCGATACAATGCAAGTGTGCAATGCAATAGTTATGCCAGGCAGGCAGATATGGTCAGGGGCATATATCATGGCAAGTGAGAAGTTCGCAACCGCACAATATGCGGGCGGAATGAAATTTACCGCGCGATCTGGCTCGGGTCACGAACTGACGATGGATACCGCTGTGAGTGACGGCGGCGAGAACGCTGGTTTCAGTCCCATGGAGATACCGCTGATAGCGCTCCTGGGCTGCACTGGCATGGATGTTGTCTCCACGTTGCGCAAGATGCGCCAGGATTTGACTGCCTACGCGATAAGCGGGCACGGCGTTCGCGCGGAATCGCATCCCAAGGTCTTCGTCGCCATAGAGGTAGAGCATGTCTTCACTGGCGCCGCGCTGTCTGCTTCCTCGGTGCGCCGTGCCGTCGAGCTTTCGGCGACTCGCTATTGCAGCGTTGGCGGCATGCTCCAAATGACGGCAGCCATTACGAATAAGATCACGCTGGTCGATGCCACAAGCGGCGAGCGCACGTCGGTCGAACCGGTGGTCGTCGGGCCGATGAGGACTCTAACCGCAACAGACGACGAGTAACGCGCCGCGGCCCATGCGTCTTGACTCTGCTGGACGATTGAGGTATTCTGGAGTGGCGGCAATCATCTGATGATTGCTCAACAATTGCCATAGGTGGGTAGCTCAATTGGCAGAGCAGCGGTCTCCAAAACCGCAGGTTGCAGGTTCGATTCCTGTCCCACCTGCCTCAAAACCTCCTATTTCAAGCGGCTTGCAGCAATACTGCTGTGAGCCGCTTTCGTATGTCTGACACCCTCTGCCCCACCCACGATTTCAATCAGCCGAGACAAGGATCTATTTCGACCTCCCATTACGAATGAGTAAGTAGAGAAAATGTGTGAGTCATACTTACTTGACAAAGCAAAGACGGCTCGGTATTATAGCGGAACTATGGTCCAGCATTATCGCGGAATCATAGCGCCCATGTTCAGTGCGGTTGGGGAGAAGGGAGGTGTCGCATAGGGCCGTTTTCGCGGTAAACCCTCTAGAGGACACGAGTAGTCCCGTTCGTAACCGCAAGAGGCGATCAAATTCATCAGAAATTTGCCTGGCAGCCTATCGTGCGACTTTGGCCGCGCCTATCCCTCATGAGTCGTACCCGATCCAGGCAGCCTATCCCTCAGGCCCTCAAAACAAAGGCGTGCTTGCTACCCGCGACGATCCCTCAAAGTCGTTGTCATGTTGAGCAAGGGGAAATAGAAACGTGCGCAGATTACGATTATCTCGCGCTCCTGGCATTCGAATTGGCGCCGCAGCACTCATGCTGCTTGTTGGGTTTGCCGGTGTGGTCTACGTTCACGGCAGCGCCTCCGCTGCCCAGCCGACACCTTCATCTCACGTACCGTACAACGCTAAGCACACGGCCCCGGTTCCAAACGGCGCCCACCTGTTGGGTCACCACAAGTCACCTGCACAAATCCAGGTCGAGATTGTTTTGCGCCCCCGGAACGAGAGCAACCTCTATCCGCTAATTCAGGCGCTGAGCACCCCTGGTAATGCCCAGTATCAACACTGGCTCACGCCAGCGCAGTTCAATGCCGCCTTCCCGGCCCCTGCCTTTGACACCAGGTGGCTAACCAGCCATGGGATTCGTCAAATCCCCGGGTCCAGTCCGTTGGTGTTGAACTTTACCGGAACTTCAAGCCAGTTCGAGGCGGCATTCAACACCACTATCAATGACTACCGCACCAGTACGGGACATACCGTTTATTCCAATGCCACGGAGCCTTCGGTTCCCGCGGCAGCGTTCCCGCAGATAGCTGGCATCATTGGACTGGATAACGTAACGGCTGGCGCGGTCAAACCCGAATTGGCCAAACCGCTCAAGACTTTGGGCAAGGCCAGCCTTCCGGCCTATGGCGCTGGGGAAAATGGCGGATTGACGCCATCCCAGCTGCAAGGTATCTATAATGCGCCCACCATCTATAAGACCACTCAGGGTCAGGGCGTGACCACTGCGGTCTTCGAGCTCTCGGGTTATCCAGAGCCTGATATCCGGGCCTATGAGCAGGCATTTGGGCTGCCCAAGACGAAGATCCAGAACATCAATATCGATGGCGGCGCATGCAATGCGGAGGTCTTGGGAGACCTTCCCTGTAACTATGGCGCGTCCGAAGTCGACATTGACATCGAGTTGCAGCAGGCGATGGCGCCTGGAGTCTCCAAGATCCAGGTCTATCTCGGCCCCAACTCCGATCAGGGCGTGCTCGACACGTACTTTGCTATCGCTAACCAGAACACTGCCTCGTCGATCAGCTCCAGCTGGGGTGAGTGCGAGCCCGCGCTCGATTCTGGGGTAGCCTATGGCGAGTTCCTTGCCTTCGCGCAGATGGCGCTTCAAGGCCAAAGCATCTCAGCAGCCTCTGGTGACAACGGATCCTATGACTGCCTGGGAGAAGTTGCTGGGCCGAGCGAAACAGCGAATGAGGTTGACGATCCGGCCAGCGATCCATTGATGACCGCCCTCGGTGGCACGTCGTTCTTTGGAACGTTTGACCCCGACACCAATCTCCACCCGAAGTACCCAACCGGACAGGAGTATGTCTGGGATACGTTGAACAACTGCAGCAACAGCGACTTCACCGTCGATGGCGTCGATATAAGCGCTGCGTTCGGGGGAGTACTCTGCCCCTTCGGCGCCGATGGCGGCGGTAACAGCACTCTCTGGGCAAAGCCGCTGTGGCAGTCGGGGCCAGGGACAACGTCATCGGCCAGTCAGTTTGGAGCGGCATGCGGGCAGCACGGTGGCGTCCAATGCCGCGAGGTGCCCGATGTCTCGCTCAATGGCGACCCCAATAGTGGCTATGCCGAGTACTGCAGTGACCCAACGTGCTTCGACTTCTTCGGCGACAGCGATGTCTGGAACCAGATTGGCGGCACCAGCACCACCGCGCCGCTCTGGTCGGGCATCGTGGCGCTGGCAGACAGTGCTGGCCACCATCGCATTGGTCTGCCGACACCAGCGCTCTATTTGCTGAATAGCCACTTCGGTTCCAGCCATGCTCTTCATGACATGGTCGGAGGCGGCAGCTTCCCGTGGAACTGGTCTGGATTCCTCAGCGCCATCACCGGAACTCAGATCACCGTGCCAACGGTGACTATCTTCACCAACAGCAACGGCGTCGGTTCTCCCGCCGGGTTCTCAGAGACCCCGGGCTATGACATGGCAACCGGAGTCGGCACTCCCAATGTCAGCGCCCTGGTACCTTTGCTTGCCCTGTTCCCGTAGTCAACGTCTGATTCACTACCAGGCCTGGGCAGACCTCAGGCCAACTGTCCCCGGTCACCAGTCAGCGGTGGCTGGGGATAGTCTTTCTCCGTCAGCGACAGGGAACACAATGAAGAAAGCCAACGTCTAATCACTGATAGATAGAGGGCGGTGTTTCAGCCCTACGTTGTCTCGCCTCAAACAGGGCCGCTTTGCATACGTAGCATGCCACAATTGCAAGAATGGAGCGGAATATGACGAGCGCTAGCCGTCACGGCGCGCTGGTTAGCATAGTATCAACAACTGTTTTACTTCTGGCGCTTATACTGCTCGTTGGCTGTGGCATCACAACAGGTACGGCTGACACGACCAATGCCGCAGGTCAGCTATCAGGCGCCCCAACCTCCATGGCTACTGCAACGCCATCGACACCAGCAGCGAGCAGCACGACAACGGGTTGCCCACTAGCTACGCAGGTGGTGCAATGGCCGTCGCCTCCGGCACTCATCATTACATCAGCCCAGTCGACCAATACGGCTGTAGTGCACGTTGGCCAATCGATCGAGCTTGCACTGGCATTTGGGCACAGATGGTCGCTCGGGCCGAATGCTGGCCAGCCAGCGCTCGCGCTGAATGAGCCTGCTGGCTACGGGGATACCAGCCTGGGCAGCTGCATCTGGCGCTTTACCGCCGAACATGCAGGGACAGCCTCGGTCAGCGTCCTCTCCGCGCCGATCTGTCAGGCCCACATGCAATGCCCCCAGATGATCGCAATACACACGATCACTGTCACCGTAGATAATGCTCCATAAGAACGAAGGAAACAAATCCGCATCGTCTGCCGCGTGGTGTCAGAGTGTTACCGGGAGCTGGCCATGTGCAGGAGCTCCGCCCACCAGCACACGCGCCGCGGCATCCAACGCAGGCGGCGTGAAATCATAGGAGGCGAGCCACGTGGGTACCTCTGGCAGAGCCGCGGCGTCATATGGGTCACAGACGGCAACCCCAACGAGTGGGCGACCAGTCGGAAGCAGCGCCTGAATGACTGCCTGGGCAGTCGCATGATTCCTCGGCAGGTGCGCGTTACAGGTCGGCACAAGTATCACGTCCGCCTGATGCGCCCGCTGCTGGAGCATTGCCAGATCCTCAGTGGCTAGGTGCTCGGGAAGGTTGAAAGCCGTTAGGCCAACACCTGTACCTCCAGACACATCATGAAGCTGCCACTGGAGCGCTTCAATGAAATGGACCGGGATAAATCCCTGGTCTGCCGCCTGACTGACCTGCGATGCAAATGGCAGTACAACGAGCAGGCGAGCAGGCTCAGTCAATTGGAGCGGGAGCAGGCCCGCTTCGTCCCGGATAATGGTAATGCTTTGCCCATAGAGATCGTCGGCAAGGCGCTGGTGTGCCGCGTTTACCATAGTGTGCGTCGATTCTAACGTGGGCAGGCCATCCCATCCAGGCAGACGCTCCTTGAGTCGCAAGACACGCTCTGCCGCTGTCTGTACCACGCTGGCAGATAGATTGCCCTGCTCAACTGCCTCGCGGACGGCGGTAAGTCCAGTCATCTGACGATCATAGCGATGTGAGATCAAGACAATATCAGCGCCAGCCTGTAGTGCTCGTACAGCGCCCTCAGCGATGCCCACCCCACCGCTAATCGCCTGCATCTCTAAACAATCGGTGATGACGACGCCATCGAAGCCGATTCGACTTCGCAAGAGGCCGTTGATGACCTCTGGCGCAAGTGTCGCGGGAAGGGTGCTTGAGCCAGTGATAGCTGGCACAGCGACATGGGCGGTCATAACCGCAAGAGTCTCGGCGCCCGCTTCAATGGCCCGCCGGAATGGCTTCAACTCGACCGACTCCAGCCGCTCGATATCGAACGGGACGACGGGGAGCGCCAGGTGTGAATCAATGTCGGTGTCGCCATGGCCGGGGAAGTGCTTGAGGGTCGCGACCACACCCGCTGCCCGATAACCCGTCACGGCGTCTGTCCCCAGGCGAGCGACCAATTCCGGATCGCCGCCAAATGATCGAACGCCAATGACTGGATTGGCAGGGTTGTTGGAAATATCTACATCGGGCGCAAGGTTCATAGTAATGCCCAGTGCCCGCAGTTCCTGGCCAGTGGCCCGCGCGACCGCCTCTGTAGCCGCCTGTGAGTTGATCGCGCCCAGCGCCATGTTGCCGGGGAAACAGGTTGTGGCCGAGCCGGTACGCCGCACAATGCCATTTTCCTGATCGGTGGCAATCAGCAGCGGATATGGATGCCCCGCATCGCGCGCCGCTTCCTGTAGAGTGCTCGTGAGTTCGAGTATCTGGCGCGGGCTGTCGAGATTACGCGTGAAGAGAATAATGCCACCAACGTGGCCCGACCGGATCAGTTCAAGCACCTGTGGCGTTGGCTCCTTGCCGGGAAACCCCACCATGAGCAACTGGCCAATCTGCTCATCGATGCTCATCTGACTCAACACGTTACTCACGCTTCAGGACTCAGATCTATCAGCGCGCGGGCAGCGCTCGATGCTGGCTCCTCTACCAACACTGGATCGACGCTCCATGCGCGCGCAATGCGACGAGTTATTAGCGCTCGAAGCCGCTCGTCATGGATCAATACCCCACCGCCAAACGCCACTGGAAGCCGCCCAGCGACGAAGTCGAGTCTGCGGGCAACCGTCATGACTGCCAGGGCCAGCTCGTTCGCGGCTCGCTCCTCGATCCTGCATGCCACGTGGTCCCCAGCGCGTGCGAGCGCCAATACCAACGGCGCTAGCGCGGCGATGGCCGTTTTGTCGAAGGTCGGATAGACGCGCTCAAGCAGCGCTTCTGGTGTGGGGAGCTGCCAGTGTCTCAATATGCTTTCAAGCAATGCGGTCGCATGTCCGCGCCCGTCAGCGGCACGTACCGCGCTCTGCAATGCCTCGTGCCCAATGCCGAAACCGCTGCCCTCATCGCCAAGCACATGCCCCCATCCGCCGACGCGCACGAATGTACCCTGAGCGTCGCGCCCCAGCGCAATCGATCCGGTTCCTGAAATAACCGCCACACCAACCTGATGCGGTAACGCGCTCAGAACCAACTCGGCGTCGTTAGATATCCGAACGGTTGCGGCAAAGGAACGAACCACTGGCGCTAGCAGCGCGCTATCACGCGGATGATCAATTCCTGCCAATCCAATCCATGCCGCAGTCAGTGGGAGATCTGTATGAGCAGCGATGGTGGCCTTCCCAACAGATGCATGGACGGCGGCTACCGCCCGTTCCAATCCCACCACTTCATGATTGCTGGATCCCGCAACGCCGCGCCCCCGCTCGCATCCTGCCTCGTCAACGATGACAGCAAGTGTCTTACTGCCACCACCATCGACGCCTAGAAATAGTGGAGACGCACTTTGTTCGCTCACCGCGCGTCCTCCAGCGCTGCTCGCAGAACGCCATCATGGCGAGCAAGCCGCTCCCTGGCTGCAACAGGAGTCAGATTGGCGCGGACGGACAGGATGGCAGTTTTCAGTTCGCCGTTGGCCGCCGCGAGTTCCTCCTCGCATCGAGCACGCGGCAATTCCGTCGCCTGAGCGAGAATGCCGAGCGCCCGTTCACGTAGTTTCTGGTTGGTGGCGCGCACATCCACCATCAGATTGCCAAATGTCTTGCCCAGCCGCACCATCGTCGCCGTGCTGAGCATATTCAGCACCATCTTCTGCGCGGTACCCGCCTTCAGACGAGTCGAACCCGCGATGACCTCAGGCCCAACATCAGGCGCAATCATAATGTCCACGACTTCGTGCAGCGGCGTATTGGCGTTACATGCCAGACCGATCACCAGCATTTCGCGCGCGCGCGCGCTGGCCACCGCGCCAAGCACATACGGCGTACGTCCACTGGCGGTGATACCGACCAGCACGTCGCCGCTACCCCCATTCAGGCGCTCGATGTCGGCGCTACCAGCCTTCGCGCTGTCTTCGAGATCTTCGGCGGCCTGCGAGAGCGCAAACGAGCCACCCGCGATACATCCGATGACGCGGTCGGACGATATGCCGAAAGTTGGCGGACATTCGACCGCATCCAGGGCGCCCAACCGCCCCGATGTTCCGGCGCCGAGATAGATGAGCCGACCACCATGTCGCAGTCGGGCAGCGATAGCCTCAACCGCTGCGGCAATCGATGGCAATTCCTTCGCAACCGCCGCGGCTACCACAGCATCCTCCGCGTTCATCGTCTGCACGATCTGTAGCGGCGTCATCTGGTCAATTGCGGCGCTCGCCGCGTTAGATTGCTCGGTCGCCAACTGGTGAAGCGAATGGTCAGGCTGGTTATTCCAGTCGGGATGGTTGCCAGTTGCCATCAGGTTGCGCTCCTCGCCTCTCCTTGATGTACTGCACGACATATTGCATATTGCGCCAATCTTGTGCGAGACGCAGCAATCAGCCGAATGCTAGCCGAGCAGTTGCTCGCGCCTGAGATGTGTATAGAAGATATACTTATTGCCGCAGTAGACTGAGCGCGCGTACTCAATCGGCTGGTTCCGCTCGGTGTAGGTTGTCCGGCGCGTGTAGAGCACGGCCGATCCGATGGCGATCTGGAGCAGTTGGGCATCTTCGGCGCTTGCCAGACCTGCCTCCAACTCCTGATCAGCCTCGACGAGCGGCACACCAAACTTGGTGGCGAGCGTCCGATAGAGTGAGTTATGCTCGAAGTCTTCGTCGACGAGCAGCTCGCAACCCTTGAAGACAATGTGCGTCCGCTCGACGGCCAATGGCTGGTCGTCGGCTAGGCGCAAACGCTCCAGACAGAACACAGGGCTTCCTACTGGCACATGCAGACGGTCCGCGGTGGTTTCATTCGCGGGTCGCATCGCCGAGACAAGCACCTTGGTGCCGGGGAGCTGCCCACGAGCGCGAATGTCGTCGGTAAAGCCAGAGAGATGCTGAAGTTGCTGCTGTATCTTGCGCGGGCTGACGAACGTGCCACGACCCTGCTCGCGGTAGCATACCCCTTCGTTAACAAGATCAGAGATGGCCTGGCGGGCGGTCATTCGGCTGATACCATAGGTCTCACACAACTCGCGTTCGGAAGGGATGAGTTCGCCCGGAGCCCACTCGCCAGTGCGAATCTTCTTGAGCAGGATTTCTTTGAGCTGGTAGTAGATCGGGATAGGGCTGTTTCTGTGAATGATATCCAGAACCATTGATTTCTCCCTTGATGGCGTCAATCCCTGTCAGACACTGTATCACAGGAGCGTGCGGAGAAAGAAGGCATATGAGCCCTCTTGCCTTGAACGGCTCGGTATGGTACAACCTAGATACATGGTATACTTGACATGTTGTATAGACCACATTACTGTCGCCTATGGTCGCATAGGTTCTCAATCTTGTCAAGTGCAGCGGTTCATGGACCGTCAGTCGGGAGACGACCGGCTTACCGTGAGAACAACTGGCATGCAGAATCGCATACACTCAATCGGTTCGAACGGAGGGCAGGCTGATGCGGTTTATGTTGCGCGGCGCACGACTGGTGGATGCTTCAACGGACCTGGCATCTGGCGCGGTAATCGTCGACGATGGCAAGCTGGAAGCGCTTACCGACGGCATGCACAACGTTGAGTCCGATATGCCGACCTTCGACGTTGACGGCATGATTCTCACGCCTGGCTTCCTAGATATCCACACCCATGGCGGCGGCGGCTTTAACCTGCATACCAGCGATCCTGCCGAGATTGATGCATTCGCGCAATGGGCGCCGAGCACTGGCCTGACATCTTTTCTGATTGCGGTTGTGGGAGTTCCTGACGCGCTACCGATTTCCCAACTGGAGGCGGCAGTCGTCGCGTGCGAGCGGGAAAGTATGGGCGCAGAGCCAGTTGGTATCTACCTCGAAGGCCCATATATCAACCTGGCGCGACGCGGCGCGCACCTGGCGTCGTGGCTACGGCTACCCGATCTGGACGAGACCAACACACTGCTGGAGTCGGCCACTGGTCACCTGCGGCTGATTACCATCGCGCCTGAGCTGCCCGGCGCCGCACCCGTCATCCAGCGATTAGTCGAGGCTGGCGTGACGGTCAGTATAGGCCACACCGACGCGACCTTTGAACAGACACTCGAAGCCATCGAACTGGGCGTCTCTCATGTAACGCACTGCTGCAATGCCATGCGCCCGCTCTTGCACCGCGAACCCGGACCGCTGGGAGCGATAGCCCTTTCGCCGCGGGTAACAGGTGAGCTTATCGTGGATGGTGTGCATGTCCATCCGGCAATGGTCACCATCGTCAACAGGACGCTCGGCGCCAACCGCACGATTGTCATCACAGACGCTCAGGCTGGCGCAGGGAACGAGGGCGCCACATTCGAATTTGCCGGGCAGCCCGCCCATGTCGAGCGAGGCGCGGCCAGATTAGCGGATGGCACGATCACCGGCAGTGTCCTCACGATGGACCAGGCCTTACGCAACTCGCTGCGAATGATGCCGGTATCGCTCTCCGAGGCGATAGGCATGCTGACGCTCAACCCGGCACGCTCCATCCATGTGGACGACCGCAAAGGACGCCTGCGCCCTGGCTATGATGCCGACTTGCTGCTGTTCTCTCCCGACCTGATGCTCCAGGCGACATTCTGCCGTGGCAAGCTCGCCTATGCCGCCGACGTCCGGCGCGCACAGTTCGCCGACCTCTAGCCCCAGCGCTTCGAGTCATTGAATTACAGCGTCCGCGTCACCTTATGCAGACCTCGTGGCGCGTCAGGATTCAAGCCACGCGCGAGTGTCAGTTGCAGCGCGAGGATCTGTCCTGGCAGAATCGTCGTCAAGGGGCTGAGCCACTCAGGCACCGCCACGGCAAGCGCAAGTGGTGTCGTAGCCAGCGCCAGTGCCTCAGGGATATCTGAGATCACAAGCAGGTCAGCTTCGCGCTGGCTCAAGTCGAGCGCCAGCTCATACAAATCAGCATACGCTACGCCTCCAGGCATGATGAGTATGACAGGTGACCCTCTACCAATCGTCGCCATTGGGCCATGCCGAAAATCGGCGGAGGAGTAAGCTATCGCCTGCATATAGGTCAATTCCTTCAATTTGAGCGCTAGCTCAAACGCAGTTGCATAGTTGTAACCACGGCCGATTATGGTGAACGCCTCCTTGTCGCGGTAGCGCTGAATGCGCCCGGCGATGTCACCAGTCTGTTGGAGAACAGCTCCCAGGGCGACAGGTACGACATGCAGCTCGGCCAGACGCTCGGAATTGCCGCTCCAGATAGCCGCGAAGGCGGCAATGACCGCCAACTGCGCGACATAGGTCTTGGTCGCGGCGACACTTTGCTCGATACCTACCCCTAATTCGACAACTTCATCGGCGATGCTTCCCAGTGGGGAAGTGCGGTCATTGGTAATGGCGAGTGTCGGGCGTCCCTGGCGTCGGGCTTCGGCGAGGACCGCTACAATATCTGGCGACTGACCCGACTGTGAAATACCGACGACCAGCGCGCCCTCTAACCGTGGCGGCGTCTGATAAAGCGTATAGAGCGAGGGCGCGGCTAACGCTACCGGCCAGCCAGCCAGCGCCGCCCAACTGTAGACCGCGTACGTCGCCGCGTGATCGGAGGAGCCGCGGGCAGCGATCACGACGTATGAGAAAGGTGGCAGGCGCGCCACAATCGCAGTGATATGCGGAATCTCTCGCACCAGCAGTTCCTCAATCAATGCGGGCTGGCTGGCGATTTCGCGCGCAAGCCAGGATGTCGTCGGCGATGGCATCGGTTCTCCTCCATCGAAAACTGGGTCGGCCAGCAGGTACCGCTGGCGTCCAAAGCCAACAAGGTCAACTCAGCAGAAGGCTTTTCTATGAATATGATACCAAATATGGTATAGACCACTAGACATCTTGACAAATATCCAAGACTACTTTATAGTGACTTCCAACGCGGCCCGGTCGTGTCAGTTCGACTACCGCCTGTCAATAACAGCCACTGTCGCAGGGAGAGGAGGGCTGAGTCCGCACCAGCACGCTGGCGCTGGTCACCCAGGCATTTCGCAATAGGCGCCTCGGCCAGCAGGCATATCCCACGCAACACATGCATCGCGCGTTCTTTCGAGGTCGGGTCTCTTCATAAGCACTTCCTTGCGCAAAAGGTCCGTCTGTGTCGCGGAACCTGCGTGGCAACGCGGCGCCACATGACTCCTGAGGAGGATCGGAATGACTCCTGGCACATTCCCCCCAGGCTCTCGCTGGGCGAAAGGCAAAGCGACGTCGCTGGCCTTTACGTTTCTCGCATTGTTGTCGATCGTGCTGGTCGCCTGTGGCGCCACGAATCAGGGCAATTCCGGCGCCCACACGCTGACAGCTATTTGCTCCGTTGGTGGTTCTTTTACCCAGAACATGAGTCCTTTTAGTCCGAACGTGAACTGCGGGGTCGATGGCCTGGTGTATGAGAATCTGGCCTACGTGAATGGCGTTACTGGCCAGGAAACACCGATGCTCTCAACTGGTCATCAATACAGCGCCGACAACATGACGCTGACCTTCACGATCCGTCAGGGCGTCAAGTGGTCCGACGGCAAGGCCTTCAGCGCGAATGACGTCGCTTTCACGTTCAATTTGCTCAAGCAATATCCCGCAGCCGATGCCTCCGGTCTGTGGCAGCACTTCTCCAGTGTCACGGCGCCAGATGCCAACACTGTGGTTATGAAGTTTACCGATGCCGCGCCCACGTTGCTGCCGTTCATTGAGCAAACGTACATCGTGCCAGAGCATCTGTGGTCCAGCGTAGGTGACCCGACCAAATATGTCAATCCGAACCCCGTCGGCACGGGACCAATGAAGCTCAAGAGCTTCGACGCTCAGGTCATCAAGTACGTCAAAAACCCAAGCTTCTGGCAGGCTGACAAGGTACAGGTAGACGAGCTGGACTACCCAGTCGTCAATAGCAACGACACTGCTCTGCTCAAGATGGCAAGCCACCAGGCGGACTGGACCGGCATCTTCAACGCCGCCCTCCAGACGGCATTTGTCAGCAAAGATCCAG
>DATBIB010000027.1:0-44783 GCA_036557205.1 Ktedonobacterales bacterium
TCGATCGTCACGATGAACTGGGCCTGGCCGTCGTTCTCCGTGGCCAGCAGAATCACGCCCGACCCGAGGCGGCTGCGAATGCCGTCGCTCATCTCGCCGAGCGTCTTGACGTCCGGCGCCGAAACGACCGCCGCCACCAGCCGGACGCCGTTCACCTCGGTCGAAGTCTCCGCCAGGCGCGCGGCCTCCTCGCGGGCCTGATTGCGCTGCACGGTGGCCAGTGACCGGCGCGCTTCGTTCAGCTCCTCCTGAAGCTGGCGGACGCGGTCCGCGAGAGCGTCGGGTGTCGTCTGGAGCCGACCAGCCAGCCCGCTGACGAGGTCGTTCCTGCGATGCACGAACATCTCGGCCCCGGTCCCCGTCAGCGCCTCGACGCGGCGGATACCTGCGGCTGTGCCCGCCTCCTGCGTCGTCAGATAGAGGCCGATCTGGCCCGTCGCCGCGACGTGGGTACCGCCGCACAGCTCTTTGCTCGTCCCCATCGTCACCACGCGGACGGTATCGCCGTACTTCTCGCTGAAAAGCGCCATCGCGCCGGTCGCCAGCGCCTCCTGATACGGCATGATCTCGGTGCGGACGGGATGGTTGGCCAGCACGGCCGAATTGACCTGCTGGTCGATCTCGCGAAGCTCCTCGACGGTCAGCGGGCGCGTCATGTTGAAATCGAACCGCAGACGATCCGGCGCGACGAGGCTTCCCTGCTGATGCACCTGTTTGCCCAGGATATCTTTGAGGGCGCGGTGCAGCAGATGGGTTGCGCTGTGATTCCGCATGATGGCCTGCCGACGAGTCGCGTCTACCTCCGCGCGGACCTCCGACCCCACGCGCAGATGGCCCTCGATCATCGTCCCGTAGTGGACGATCAGTCCGGGAACGGGACGCTGGGTGTCGCTCACCTGGAAAATCCCGGTCTGGCTGCCGATCATGCCGTGGTCGCCCATCTGGCCGCCCGCCTCGGCGTAGAACGGCGTCTCCTCCAGCACGAGCGCGGCTGCCTGTGGGGCGCTGACCTCGTCCGCTGGCTTGCCGTTTATCAGCATGGCGACGATCTGGCTGCTCCCCAGTTCCCCTTCGTATCCGGTGAAGCGGGTCGTCGGAAGCCCGTTGCTTACCTTCGCCCATGCTTCTTCCTCCTGTTCGCGAACGAAGATATGTCCGCTCTTTGCCTGTTGATCCTGCTGACGTAGCATCGCGCCGTCGTAGCCAGCGCGGTCCACCGTCATGCCGCGCTCGCGCGCGACCTCGGCGGTCAGCTCCACTGGGAAGCCATGCGTATCGTAGAGCTTAAACGCCAGCTCGCCGGGCACCTCATGTTTGCCCGCCTTCTCCAGCGCATCCAGCTCGCGTGTGAGCAGCTGCATGCCTAGGGTGAGCGTCTGATTGAAGCGGCGCTCTTCGGTGCTGATGATATCGACAATTTGATCGCGCCGCGCGGCCAGCTCCTCATAGTGGCCCTTCATCAGGCCGATGACGGTATCGGCAGCCTCGGCGAGGAAAAGCCCCTCCAGCCCGAGCATCTTGCCGTAGCGCACCGCGCGCCGCAGCACCCGGCGGAAGATATAGCCGCGCCCCGTGTTGCTCGGCAGCACGCCATCGCCCGCCAGGAAGACGAGCGCGCGCCCGTGGTCGGCGATCACCCGCAGCGCCCGGTCGTGTTCGGCGTTCTCGCCATAGCTGGTATGCGCGAGGGTGGCGAACTTGTCGATGATAGGACGGAAGAGATCGGTCTCAAAGACCGAATTCTTGCCTTGCAGGACCATCGTCAGCCGTTCGAGGCCCATGCCGGTATCGATATTGGGCTGCTTGAGCAGCGTGCGCTTGCCGTCGGTATCCTGGTAATACTGCATGAAGACCAGGTTCCAGACCTCCAGGTAGCGCTCGCAGCGGTCGCAACCCGGCGCGCAGTCTGGCTCGCCACAGCCAAGCTCGACGCCGCGATCAAAGTAGATCTCGGAGTCTGGCCCACACGGCCCGGAGGCGCCCGGAGGCCCCCACCAGTTGTCGCCCAGCCGGGTGATGCCGTCGGCGGGGATGCCAGCGACCTCCTGCCAGTAGCCGGGTGCTTCGTGGTCGTCGGGGTGAACCGTTGGGAAGAGGCGCTCAGGAGGGAGCTTATAGACCCGCGTCAGCAGCTCCCAGGCGTAGGCAATCGCCTCGCGCTTGAAATACGCGCCGACCGCGAAATTGCCGAGCATCTCGAAGAAGGTCAGGTGCGACGCATCGCCTACCTCGTCGATATCGGTTGTACGGAAGCATTTCTGCACGGAGGTCAGCCGCGTGCTGGGTGGCGTCACCCGCCCAAGGAAATACGGGATCATCTGCTGCATGCCTGCCGTCGTCAGCAGCACCGTGGGATCATCCGACGGCGGAATCAGCGATGAGCTGGGCATGCGGTAGTGATCGCGCTCCTCGAAGAAACGCAGAAAGCTGGCACGAATATCCTGGCTGGTGCTCGGTGGCTCGCCTTTGCGCGCCGAGTTGCCCGCCTGGCGAGGCTGGGGAGCTGATTTGACGCTCGATGATGAATTCTGTGATCGCTTCGCAGGCATGTCTTCTTCGCCCTCGTGAAACACACTATATGATGGTGAATATCGCTATTGTACGTTCATGCGCGCGTATGGGCGCAACCGGCAACCAGGTGTGCACAGCGGGACATGCCGGGACGCGAAATGACGAGCGATTGGAGAGTGCCCAGATGGTGGAGATGCCATGCCCCCAGCGGGATGTCCTCACGTGGAAAGCGCTGCATGCGCGGACCCCGGCGTGAGGGCAAAGCGCCAGCCAATCGGCGGGGCCTCCTCGCCTCTTCGTCCGCACGATGCACCCGCCCATTATACACCCTGCATGAAGGCGTCGCAATGTGCGCTCTACGTGGAGTGGCCAGTATCGGAGACATAAAAATCGGGTTCCGTCGAGTACGGAACCCCGATGTTCGCTTCGGATAACCTTATCCGAAGGTCTGGCTGGCGTTTTGGACGCTCTCAGCTATCAAGCTCGTGCGCCTGCCAACACACGCTGATGTCGCTCCAGGAAACCTTTAAGCGTCCCCTCGTCGGCGGAGCGCGCCAGCTCGTAGTTGGGAGTCACATCGCCAGCATCCTGCCAGTCAAGCAATGCCGAGACATCGCCCAGCGGTAAATCATAGTGCGCGCGGCCAGTCTCCCCGGTAAGCTCCACCAGCAGCCCGGTCTCGGTCTCACGTACCGCGAATGAGCGGGCCTCGGCGGCATCGAGCACGCGGCCAACCGCGCGCAGAATCGTCTCGTAGCTTTCTTGACGCATCGTGGGGTCGCACCTCCTCGTCATCGAACTCCCTGTGTTTATGAACAACGATGTCCATAACCTTTCACATGCCAGAGGTTGTCATATGGTGTTGTGCCACACAAGAAGATACCATTTTGACACCCCAAAATCAAGAATCTCGCTACACAATTTAGTCTCAAAATCCCGCCTGATCCGGCTGTATGCGCGGCACTGCTGGGCGTGATCTGGTCGGCGGCGAGCAGCCCTTGCAGTCGGTAAAAAGGGTGTGTTATACTGCGGTCGGTACGTCGAACCTGTGCAATGGCACAGGGCGTGCGGTATCATTTGATGAGTGTCATCTCGGGGTGTAGCGCAGGTGGCTAGCGCGCAGCGTTCGGGACGCTGAGGTCGGAGGTTCAAGTCCTCTCACCCCGACCAACCCGCTAAACGGATGGATACACTGGCGAGCCAGTCCTATCCAGCCCACGCGGCGACGGATTCGAGGAGCACGTCCATGTCGGCGAGGTCAGCGTATACAAGCAACCATATCGCTTGTATCGCCCCTTCGGCGTGGGGCGTGCTTTTTGTGTTGTCCAACTCGGACGACATGCATCCTGGTTGTCACACTCGCGGCGAGCGAGTGAGTGGGCGTCATAGACGGCGGAGATAATCTGTTCCCCCGGTTGCTTCTCCAACCGGTTCGGCGCGACTCCGCCTGCTGCGCAGTGTATGTGTCTGTGTGGGTGGAAAGGAAGGGAGTCGCCGATGCCGGTGCTGGTGCTGAACGCATCGCTTCAGCCACTCTCCGTGATTCCGGAGCGACGACTGATTGTGCTGCTCTCCAAGCAAAAAGTGGCCTTCGTTGATGAGCGTGCGCGCGAGATCATACTGGAGGCCATCGAGGCTCGCCGTGTGCTGACCGACGAGCCGGTCATCGTGCAGCTGCTGGCCAATGTCCGCGTGCCGCGGATGATGCTGCGCCCCACCCGCGCGAACATCCTCCTGCGCGACGAGGAGACCTGCCAGTACTGCGGCAAGCACATGCGCGAGTTGACGCTCGACCATGTCCTGCCGCGCTCGCGTGGGGGGCAGAGCACCTGGGAGAACCTGGTCGCCTGCTGCCGCGCCTGCAACGGACGCAAGGGCAACCGCTTGCCGAAAGAGGTCGGGATGCACCTGATCCGGCAGCCGCGCGCGCTCGATCACGAGTACGCGACGTTCTTCCTGCTACGCTACCCGCGCCTGCGCGAGGCGTACGAGACCTTTCTGAACTCCGCTCAGGCAAGCGCCTGAGGTAAACTCCCGGGCTGTCGCTCTCCCAGATATGGAGAGGGGCAGCCCGTGGCGATTCACATCGTCACCGAGAACGGCCGCCCTCACCTTCCCCTGGCCCGGCGCCTGCGTGTCATACAAACATCCCTGTGCAATATCCAAAGTGGACGGTTTAGGCTAGAATGAATGGTAGAGCCAGTCCAATCGGGGCTGTCCCGGATGCGCTTGATTTCAGCGCGTCGGAGCGGATAACCGCCTGGAGCGCTGGCAACACGGGTACCGATTGCTCACCGACGAGCGAATCGTAAGCCCACGAGGTTCATGCGTGGCCAACGAGGGACGCACATGGAAAGTCGAGAAGCTAGTGACCGAAACTGTACATAGATTTCTGTGTGTCTACGGACACTTTTATCAGCCGCCCCGCGAGGATCCGTTCACGGGACTTATCCCTAGCGAGTTTGGAGCGGCGCCGTTCGAGAACTTCAACGAGAAGATTACCGAAGAATGCTACCGGCCCAACGCGGAGGTGGGCAACCTCGCCCTGATGAGCTTTGACCTTGGCCCGACACTCGCCGCATGGCTCGAACAGCGCCATCCCGACGTGTATCAGGCGTTTATCGCCGCCGACCGCGAGCACCGCGCGCGTTATGGCGTCGGCAATGCGCTGGCTCAGGCCTATAATCACGCGATTCTGCCGCTGGCCACCAGCCGCGACAAGCGCGCCCAGATCCGCTGGGGCCTGGATGACTTCGCCCATCGCTTTGGTCATCGCGCCGACGGCATGTGGCTGGCCGAGACCGCCGTTGACCAGGAAACGCTCTCGATTCTCGCTGAAGAGGGCGTGCGCTATACCGTGCTGGCGCCCTGGCAGGCCGCGGAGCCTGTTACGCCGGGTGAGCCGTATCTCGTCGCGTTGCCGGGCGGACGGAGTATTACCGTCTTCTTCTACAATGGCGCGCTCAGCGCCGCCGTCTCGTTCGAGGATGAGGTGACAAGCAACGCCGATGTCTTCGCGGCGACGCATCTGCGCCAGCAGGTGAACGAGGCCAAGGCCGAGCGGGGCGAGGACCAGCTCGTGCTGATAGCCACCGATGGCGAGTTGTATGGCCACCATAAGCCGCTGCGCACCTTCTTCCTGAAGCATCTGCTACACCGCAGCGCGCCCGCGCAGGGCTTCGAGGTGACGACGCTCGCGCGCTACTTGCAGACACATGCGCCCCAGCGCACGATAACGCTGCGGACACCGAGCGCGTGGAGCTGCGCGCATGGCGTGGCGCGCTGGGATACAGGCTGCGACTGCACCGAGGGCGATTCGTCGTGGAAGCATGCGTTGCGTGTGGCGTTCAACCATCTGGCTGTGCGCCTTGACGCGGTTTATGCCGACGCCACCGCGACAACACTGCGCGATCCGTGGGCCGCGCGTGAGGCGTGGCTGGCGGTGCGTAGCGGCTGGGTGAGCAGCCGGACGTTCTGGACGCGCTACGGCATCCATGGGCATCGGCCGCTGAGAAAAACGCGCGCCGAGGCGATCCGGCAACTGCTCGAAGCGCAGTATTACGCCCAGGCCATGTTTACAAGTTGCGGCTTCTTCTTCGAGGATCTGGACCGCATCGAGCCACGCAACGATATTGCCTTTGCCCGGCGCGCTATCAGTCTGGTCTGGCAGGCGACGCACATCGATCTCCAGGCCGAGTTCCTGGCCGATCTGGCGCGAACCCGCAGTTGGCGTAGCGGACGCACGGGCGCCGACACCTATCGCGATCTCCCTGCCGTCCCAGAGGGCGCGCTGCCGCCGCTGGCAGCAACCACGTCAACCAGCGAGACGGCGGCGTAGATTTCAACGGCATGCCATACCCCATTCAGGTTTGCACTACGACAGCTTCCGCATGAGCTAGCATGAAACTTGCTATAGGGGTGGCATGCGCGGGTCTGCGCCAGATATAATCGGCTGGGATGATGGCGCGACCACGCTGGGATATACAGCCCCCTGTGAACATACACGGAGTATTTGCATGTCCATTCTGGTGCCGCGTGAAGACCGTTTCTACTCGCTCATAGAAGCGTCTGCCTCGAATGTATGCAAGGGCGCTGAGATGCTCGTGGCCATGCTGAATGACTATACCGACATCACCGCGAAGGCGAAGGCTATCAAAGATGTCGAGCATGCGGGCGATGAGCTGACGCATGAGACGTACGAGCAACTGAACCGCATCTTTGTCACACCGCTCGACCGCGAAGACATCGGCGCTATTAGCTCGGCGCTGGACGATGTGCTCGATCTGGTCGAAGCCGCCGCCGATGATTTCGTGCTCTGTAGCATCGAAGAGCCGCAGCCCCCCGCGCTGGAGATGGCGCAGCTCATCGTGCAGTCCTGCGAGGAGGTGCAGCAAGCTGTCTCTCACCTGCGCCGACTCAATAAAGATCGCGCGGTGTTTCGAGATCGGCTCACCGAGATCAACCGCCTCGAAAATCAGGGGGACCAGGTCTACCGCAACGCGATTCAGGCGCTTTTTCTGCAGTCAGACCCGCTGGTGATTCTCAAATGGAAGCAGGTGTACGATCACCTCGAAAAGGCCATCGATAGCTGTGAAGACGTTGCCGATGTACTCCACGGGGTGCTGCTGAAATATGCCTGACCTCATCCATCTGCCGCTGCTGGCGGCGGTCAGCGCCAATACTGGCGAGAGTGTCAGTCTCGCCTTTCTGATTCTTACTATCCTCGTTGCTGTTGCGTTTGATTTTACGAATGGTTTCCACGATACCGCGAATGCCATCGCGACCAGCGTTTCCACCCGTGTTCTCTCGCCGCGTGTCGCCATTGTGATGGCGGCGATCCTCAACTTTCTAGGCGCGTTCGTCAGTACACAGGTTGCCAAGACCATCGGAACCGATGTGGCAGAGCCATCCGCGCTGACACCAATCGCGGTGATGGCGGCGCTGCTGGCGGCCATCGTCTGGAACTTACTGACGTGGTATGTTGGACTGCCCAGCAGTTCATCGCATGCGCTGATTGGGGGACTGGTAGGCGCGGCGGTCATCGCCTCGCCCCAGCACTTTGGGGCGCTCAAGCTCGACGGTATCTTGAAAATCGTGCTTTCGCTCATCCTCTCACCGGCGATTGGTCTGGTGATCGCCTATGCGCTGGGCATCGCGCTGCTCTGGATATTCCGCACGACCTCTCCGCACCATGTGACCAGCATATCGCGCTGGCTGCAGCGGGTCTCGGCGGCGTTCGTCGCCTTTAGCCATGGCTCCAACGATGCGCAGAAGACGATGGGTGTGATTACCGCCGCGATCATCAGCTATGAAGCTACGACGACCGCAACGGCGCAGTCGTTCGCGGTGCCGACATGGGTGATCGCGCTGAGTGCGACGGCGATGGCGCTGGGGACGAGTTTCGGCGGCTGGCGCATCATTCGCACGATGGGCATGCGGATGGTGAAGATGCGCCCGGTGGATGGCTTCGCGGCCCAGTCGGCTGCCGCCTCGGTCATCCTCGCCGCCAGCCACATTGGTCTGCCCGTCAGCACGACGCATGTGATTGCCGGCTCGGTGATGGGCGTGGGCGCGCGCCAGCGGCTCTCGGCGGTGCGCTGGGGTGTCGCGGGGAACATGGTGGTCGCCTGGATTCTCACCGGGCCGATCACCGCGATCCTCGCGGCGGTCTTCTGCTTCGTCCTCCAGATGGTGAAGCTGTAATAGGCTGGCGACTCAAGTCGCGCCTAAATGGCCTCGCTCCGCTCCGCCACAAAGTCCGCCTGCGCGGACTCCCAGAAACCTCCTATCCGACGGATGTATGGTTGGCAAAACGCACCCGTCTCCCATAAGGGGAGGGGCTTGGGTGAGGTTCTGGAATCAATGCCCAGCGGCGAGCTCTTCGGCGGGGAGGTTGCTCACCACGTCGAGCGCTGCTTCGAGGATATCCAGCCCTTCGGCCAGCTCGTCGTCGGTCGTGACCAGTGGCATTAGCAGGCGGATGACGTTGTCGTAGAGGCCTGCTTTGATGAGAATCAACCCGCGTTCGCGCGCCTCCACGAGGATGCGCGCTGCGGCGGCGGTCGCCGGGGTGCGCTGCGTGCGGTCGGTCACCAGTTCGATAGCCACCATCGCGCCCAGCCCGCGCGCCTCGCCGATCAGTGGGAAGCGCTTGCGCCAGCCCCGCATGCGCGCCATTGCCTGTTCGCCGAGCACACGCCCACGGTCGGCCAACCCCTCGCGCTCGAAGACATCCAGCACGGCCAGCGCGGCGGCGCAGGCCACCGGATTGCCGCCGTAGGTGCCGCCAAGGCCACCGGGCAGCGGCGCATCCATGTAGGTATCGCGCCCGACGACGGCGGCCAGTGGCAGCCCACCCGCCAGCGACTTCGCCAGCAGCATCAGGTCCGGCTCGACGTTGGAATGTTCGATGGCGAACATCTTGCCGGTGCGCCCGAAGCCGCTCTGCACCTCGTCGATGATGAGCAGGATGCCATTCTGGGTGCATATCTCACGTAGCTCGGGCAGGAAGTGCGCCGGGGGCACGACGAAGCCACCCTCGCCCTGCACCGGCTCGACGATGATCGCCGCTACTTGATCGGCGGCGATGCGCGTCAGGAAGGCGCGCTCAAGCGCCTCGCGCCACTCATGGCAGTCCGCGCCATCGGTTCCGCTGTGCTGCGGGCAGCGATAGACGTAGGGATACGGCAGCGTGTGGACGTTGGGCGCGAATGGGCCAAAGTCCTGGCGATAGGGGCGTACCTTGCCGGTGAGCGCGAGCGCGAGATTGGTGCGCCCGTGGAAGCTGTTCTCGAAGGCGATGACGCCGGAGCGTCCCGTTGCCGCGCGCGCGATCTTGATGGCGTTTTCGACGGCCTCGGCGCCGCTATTGACCAGCAGCGTCTTCTTCGGGAAGTTGCCGGGCGTGATCTCGGTGAGGCGGCGCGCCAGATCCACATAGACCGGCGGCGTGAGCACGTGGGCGCAGGTGTGCGTGTAGAGCGCGGCCTGCTGCTGGATGGCGGTGACCACCTCGGGGTGGCTGTGGCCGACGTTCATGACGCCGATGCCGCCCGCGAAGTCGAGATAGGTGTTGCCGTCCACGTCGATGACACGCGCGCCGGAGCCGCTGGCCGGGTAGACGGGGTGGTAGGCGAAGACGCCGCGCGGCAGATAGCGTTCGCGCTCAGCCTGTAGTTCCTGTGACCGCGGGCCGGGAATCGCGGTGGTCTGGCTGACGGCGTGTTCGGCGGTATTGCTGGCAGCGCTGACGTTGGCTGGGCGCGCTGCTCGTGGCGGTTTAGTGGTGGTCTGCTGTGCCATCTGAGAATCCTCCTGCTCTGCCTGTGTACTTCTCGCACTATATGTCTGGCGCTCACTCGCCGTACACGGCCATCGCGACTAATTCTCCCCGCAACTCCTTGGCCACCCTGTCGAAAGCGCGCGATTGCCAACCCAGTCATCTGATGCTAGCATGGCAGCGCCGTTCAATATGAGACAAGGATATGAGATACATGCATTCGCACGCGCGACACTGGCCGAAGCCCTTATGGACCCTCGGAATTATCGTGGCCCTGGCAGCCGTTTATATTGTTGCTCCCATGCCCTTCGAGAAACCCTATATTGATCCAGGGCTTGTGGCTTTGCTTCTTGTCGTATTGGTTTGCCATTATTTTCTATCACGCTCCGGGCCGGTTTAGTCATGCGCCACGGTGAGCGCATGCGAGCACGAGCGATTCTAGCCGATACCGCTGGGATGCCGCTGGCACGGAAGCAGCCAGCGCGGCTGAATGACGGTGATGTAGCCCACAAGCCACTGGAACTTAAATGGAACCTGCAAGGGAAGCCAGGCGCGATTACCGCGAGTGACACGGGACTTGTCTTGAGACGACCCAAGAGGCAGGATGTCTACCTGGCGTGGGCCGAAATACGACTTTTCGAAGTCGGTTACATACATCAAGGCGAAAATATAGCTTCTGTGCCAGGGTATTGTGTCTACGGGGGAAACGGCCAGTACATCGAGTGGCCTGGTCAACTTGTTTCGTTGAAGCCAACGATTGACCCCTCCTCGGAGGAGTTTCGCCAGCGGCAGGCAGCCCTCCTGTCCCTGGTGGTCGCGCGTACCGGATTGCCACTGCGCACGCTTGTACCCGAGCGTGCCGCGACTGGCGATATGGATCTCCCCGCGGCGCGCATGGTACGTCGAGGAGATCGCGCGCTCGAAGCGCTCTTTTTCGTGCTGGCGGCTGTCACGTCGCTGATCGCGGGAGTGCTGTCGCTTACTTTGCCACTCACCCGCACATTGGTGTTCAACGTATACGTCGCCATAGTGAGTGTGATATATGCCGTATATCTATTGCGTCCAGCGAAAAGCTCAGTGCTGGCTTTCATTCGTTCCGCGGAGGCGCCTCTCCCTGTAGTCTTGCCCCCTGTCCCGGCTGGATTGAAGTCGAATACTTCAAATGCCCTGAGGGTAGTTTCTGATCCGAGAAAGCGCCTTGGCTCATTACTGCTCGGATTACTATTCCTTGGTACGCTTATTCCAATATGGTTCTCCCGATTCGATTTTCCTCGCTCTTACTATGTCGACCAATCTATAACCAACTTGTATGGCGATGTGCGGTTCGTTGTCCTACTTTTTGGTATGCTGATGGGTCACTTTTATCTTTTAGCAGCCATTTTCTCGCTCCCTAGACATCCTGCTGGTCCCCAGGCAGACGAAAGAGGATTGTCTACAGGTAGTGGCAGGGCACAGCGATTCATTCCCTGGCACGACATAGACCTGTTCATAGCCACAGTTTCACCCAGCGGGCTCACGTCGTTCATCGCGATTGGCAATGGCTTGAGAATGGAATGGACCGCAGACGCGCGCTGGGCTCAGACGCCTGTTGGAGTTGCTTCCGCTGACCATGCGGGCGCGCAGTTCGCCGCCGTTGTGGCGCAGCGGGCGGGGATCGAGCCAACCACGCAGTGGGCATAACGGCTGCATAACGGCGGTATAACAGACTATTCGTATACTTGCATATCGAAACCCGATTCCGTACCTGAATATACCTAATAAGTCACCGCTCTGAAGAAGAGAACTGGCAGCGAACGGAGCCAATAAAATGGATAGAGACTATGATGTCGTCATCGTCGGGGCGCGAGTGGCTGGAGCCAGCCTGGCGATGCTCCTGGGCCAAGAGGGCCACCGTGTTTTGTTGATCGACCGCGACACCTTCCCCAGCGACACGCTTTCAACCCACCTTGTCGCCGGGTTTGGCGTCCACGCGCTCCAGCGGCTGGGTGTGCTGGATGAGGTGCTGGCGGCTGGCTTCCGCCGCATCACCCGCGCGCGCACCTGGGTCGAAGATTGTCTCTTCGAGGGACCGGCGGGGCCAAACGGCGCCTATTCGCTCGCGCCCCGACGTGACGCTCTCGACGCGATCCTCATCCGCCACGCGACCGAGCGCGGCGGGGTCGAGTTCCATCAGCGAACGCAGGCGACGGGGCTCATCGAGGAGGATGGGCGCGTCGTCGGCGTCACCCTCCAGTCGGTGGCTGGCGAGCGGCGTGAGGTGCGCGCGCGGGTGGTCGTCGGCGCCGACGGAAAGTATTCGAAGGTGGCAGACTGGGTCAACGCGGAGCGCTACGACGCCGTGCCAGCGCTGCGGCCGGGATATTACGGCTACTACCACGGTGTCGTCCCTCTGGCAGAGACGACCGTCGAGCTTTTCTTCGCGCACAACCAGATTGGCTTCGTCTTTCCCATGCGACCGGGCGAGGACTGTCTGGCGCTCGAGCTTCAGCCTGAAGAATTTGAGGCATTCCGGGCCAATCCGCGCGCCAACTTCGAGGAGCGCTTCCGCGCATTGCCCGGCATGGCAGCCCGCATGGAGACCGCCAGCCTCGAGGGCAAGATTCAGGGCGTACGCGGCATCGAAAACTACCTGCGCAAGCCGTACGGTCCCGGCTGGGCGCTCACAGGTGACGCTGGCTACCTGAAGGATCCCAGCACTGGCCTGGGCATCGGCGATGCGCTTGCGCAAGCGTTCATGCTGGCGGAGGCGCTCGATAGCGTGCTCCGAGGCGCCGATTGGGATGCCTCGCTCGGCGCATACCATGCGCAGCGTGATAAGGTGATGGCGCCGATGTATCGTTGGACGCTGGGAGCCACCCGCGTGCGCGATGCCTCGCCCAATGCGATCAACTGGTTGCGCGCGGCGCTGGTCAACCCGCACTTCACGCGCCAGCTGATGTACTGGCTGCCGACGGTACTGTCCGGTGAGCTTCCGCCGCACCTTCAGACTATGATGACTTCGATAGGGCAAGCCTTCGACGCCTATCCGCAGACAGAGCCAGAATCTCTCGCCGCGAATATGTAAGGAGATGTCACATGCCAGAAGTTACCGCCAATGGTCTGCGCTTCAACCTCGTGGATGAAGGGGCTGGTACGCCGGTTGTATTGCTTCATGGGTTTCCTGATACGTCATACCTCTGGCGCAACCAGATTGCCGCACTGGTGGACGCTGGCTACCGGGCCATTGCGCCGGACCTGCGTGGGCGCGGCAGGAGCGAGCGGCCAGAGAGCGTCGAGGACTACCGGCTGACCAACATCGTCGCCGATGTCGCGGCGATCATGGATGCGCTTGGTGTCGAGCGCGCGCACGTCATCGGCCATGACTGGGGCGCGGCCACCGCCTGGCTCTTCGCCACGCTGAAGCCGCAGCGGGTGGGCCGGCTGATCGTCGCCTCGGTTGGGCATCCCTCCACGCGCGGCAAGCCAAGCTTGGAGGAACTGCAGAAGGGGTGGTATCGCCTGCTCTTTCTCTTTCCAGGCATCGAGACAGCACTCCAGCAGGACGACTGGTATCTGATGCGCACGATGCTTCAGGGCGGCGGCGATCTGGAGCGCTATTTCGCTGACCTCTCCGAGCCGAACGCACTGACAGCGGCGCTCAACTGGTACCGGGCGAATGTGGCGCCAGAACGGCTCAACGCGCCGCCCGCGCAGCTCCCGCCGATTCAGGCGCCGACGATGGGTGTCTTCAGCACAGGCGACCTCTATCTCACTGAGGATGCAATGGTACGCTCCGCCGAGTTCGTCAAGGGGCCGTGGCGCTACGAGCGCATCGAAGGGGTCAGCCACTGGATCCCCAGCGATGCGCCGGAGCAGTTCAACCAGCTGATGCTGGACTTCCTGCGGGAATAGCCTCCGAGCGGAGGAGGCTTGTATCAGGTGGTCATCCGCCGCTTGCGGGCGAATCGGCGACTGTGCTATACTCCCCGGCGGAAGGGTGTCCGAGTGGTTTAAGGTGCCGCTCTCGAAAAGCGGTGAGCCCCAAAAGGGCTCCGTGGGTTCGAATCCCACCCCTTCCGCCTCGTGTGTTTGGAGGAGTCCCATAGAGGCCTAGTGGGCGCGACTGGAAATCGCGTGTGCCAAAAGCACCGTGGGTTCGAATCCCACCTCCTCCGCCATCCGTCTCGCCGGTCTCGTCACTCGCCAGCCACTCCCGCTCCCGCGCGGTTGCCATCCGATCCAGTGATGCGCAGCCGCATTGTTGTTTTCCATGTCTTTCACCGCGCTCTGGAAGGGAGCAAGCTCATGGACAAAGCGCCCCGTGGCCGCGGCATCATCGCTGGCATGATGATCTTCGCCGCCGTCCTCATCCTCGCCTACTGGGCGATCTGGTTCTTCGTTGACCATGACCTGCTGGCCTCGCTGCACACGGACTATTACTACCGCTTCGAGAACGCTTTCCCGCTGGCCGACGCCTGGCTGGGCCTGCTGCTCGTCCTGGCGACGGTGGGGCTGCTGCTGCGCCGCCCATGGGGCTTGCTCGCGGGGCTGCTTGGCGGTGGCGCGGGCATCTACCTCGGCTGTCTTGATGTGCTCTTCGACCTCGAGAACGGCGTCTATCACGTCTCGGCGGGCGGCGATGCCAGCGGGGAGATCATCGAGATCGTCATCAACATCCTGACCTTCACCCTCGGCATCGTCGTGGTCACCTACATCTGGCGGCATCGCGCCTGGTACCTGAAGCCTAGCCCGTAACGACGATAGTGCCCTTCATGTACGGATGGACGGTACAGTGATAGGTATACGTGCCGGGCTGGGTGAATGTGAAGCTGAACGACCCGCCCGACGGGTTAATCATGTCAGATGCCAGGGTCGTGCCGCTATCGCTCGTGACCGTGTGTGGCGCATCTGAGGCGTTGGACCACTCAACCCTGGTCCCTTTCGCGACGGTGAGCATGGCGGGAGCGAACCCATACTTCTCGTCCTGTTCGGAAATCTTCACCTGGGCCACACTAGCATTGGATGACGTCGTTCCGGCGGGCGCCGCGGTGGCTGTGGGCGCTGCCGTGTTCGCATTTGTGCCGCTGCTCGTGCTCGTGCCGCACCCCGCGAGCAGCAGGATGCCAGCCAGCAGGATACCGAACCACCATGGGGCGCCGCGCACCCTTGTGAGAGTCAGGCTGTTCATCGGTCTCCTTCTTTCGCTCAACGAGTCCTTCAACCGTCAACCGTCCGCACTCCTGGGCGCAAATCTGCCGACACGATCCCAGACGCTCATCGGCAGGATGTCTTAGCGCCACTGAGTACTGCGGGGTAGTACGGAATGTTGTTACGTCAACTAGCTATTGCTGCGCTATGCGATAGCCGCTTTGACGCCATGCACTCCGCTTCTCCGCTGGTAGTATGGCGATAGCGTGCGAGTGCAGACATCGCAAGGTGGTATCTACGCGGCGCGAACGGCGTATAATTGCGGCAAGCAGTAGACGTCGTTGTAGCGGATAGGAGCGATGCCGATGGATCTTGGGCTTTCAGGACGTGTCGCGTTGGTGACGGCGGCCAGTCGCGGGCTGGGACTGGCCAGCGCCAAGGCGCTCGCGGCGGATGGCGCGTCGTTGCTCATCTGCGCGCGCGGACCGCTCCGGTTGGATGAGGCGGCGCGCGAGATTCGCTCAGCCACCAGCGGCGCGCAGGTGGAGACGATGACGCTGGATGTCTCGGCGCCCGACGCCGCGACGCAGTTGGTGGGACAGGCGCGCGAGAAATTCGGGCGGCTGGATGTGCTGGTCAACAATGCGGGCGGCCCGCCGCCGGGCAGCTTTGCCAGCGTGGGCGACGCCGACTGGGAGAAGGCCTTTCAGATCACGCTGATGAGCGTCGTCCGGCTGGTGCGCGAGGCGCTGCCGCTGCTCCAGGTCAGCGGCCAGGGGCGTATTGTCAACCTGGTGAGCACCAGCGTCAAACAGCCGATTGATGGCCTGATCCTCTCCAATGCGTTGCGCGCGGCGGTGATTGGCATGGCCAAGACGCTCTCCAAAGAAATCGGCGGATCGGGCGTCACGATCAATAACGTGCTGCCGGGTATCATCCTGACGGACCGGCAACGCGAGCTGCGCGGCGCGGACGCCGCCCGGCGCGGGATCAGCTTCGAGCAGGCTATCGAGGAGGCTGGCCGTGGTGTGCCGCTGGGGCGCATCGGGCAGCCGGACGAGGTCGGCGCGCTGGTCGCGTTCCTGGCGTCGAAACAGGCGTCCTACATCACCGGGGCGAGCATCCAGGTGGACGGGGGCATGATCGCAGGGATAATGTGACGCTTTCCTCTGCGCCATGACCAATCTCGGCCTTGAAAGGCCGGAGTACCAGAGCAGAGGGCGTAAACGCCCGTCAGAGCCGCACGGTTGCTCTGCTCGCCCTTAGGGCGAGACGGCCATTCATGGCCCTTTTCTGCCTTACTCCGGCCATTTATGGCCGAGACCGTCACCACGCGCTATGCGTGCTGGGCTTCTTTCTCCTTGTTGTGCGCGTCGATCACCTGCTGCTGGAGGTTGGCGGGCATCTCCTCATAGCCGGATAGCTCCATCGTGAAGCTGCCGCGCCCCTGTGTCATCGAGCGCAGGTCGGTGGCGTAGTGCAGCATCTCCGCGAGTGGCGCCTGAGCGGTGATGCGTTGCAGGCCGTCGTCGGCTGGCTCCATCCCCATGATCCGCCCGCGCTTGGTGTTCAAGTCGGAGCTGATGTCGCCCATGTTCGCGTCTGGCACAGTGATGGTCACGTTCATGATCGGCTCCAGCAGGGTCGGATTTGCCAGCGCCACCGCCTCTTTCATGCCCAGGTGCGCCGCCGTCTCGAACGCCTGCGATGACGAGTCTACTGGGTGATATTTGCCATCCACCAGCGCCACCCGGATGTGCACCATCGGATAGCCCGCGATGAAGCCCTGCCGCACCGATTCGGCGACGCCTTTTTCGACGCCCGGCACATACTCTTTCGGCACCACGCCGCCGACTATTTTGTTCTCGAAAACGTACTGCTGTTCGCCGTCCGTCAGCGGCTCGACCTCCAGCCAGACATCGGCGAATTGGCCGTGGCCGCCAGTCTGCTTCTTGTGGCGCCCCTCGGCGCGCGCCTTCTTGCGAATCGCCTCGCGGTAGGGCACGCGGCGGTCGCGCTTGAGCACCTCAACGCCATAGCGCCGCTGCATGCGCTCGGTGGCGATCTCCAGATGTGACTCGCCCATGCCGGAGAGCAGCATCTCCGCCGTCTCCTGGTCGCGGTCCACGTGGAGCGTCCGGTCCTCTTCGAGCATGCGATTGAGCGCGGTGCCAAGCTTATCGAGGTCGCTCTGTGTCTTCGGCAGCACTGCGGCGGTGTAGACCGGCTGCGGGAAGTTGATCGGCGGCAGCGGCTCGGTATCCTTCGCGCCGAGCGTATCGCCCGTGTGGGTCTTGTTCAGCCGCACCACCGTTGCGATATCGCCGACCTGGACCTCGGTCATCGTCTCCTGTAGCTTGCCGCGCAGGCAGAGAAGCTGCCCCAGCCGTTCATCGGTGCTGGTGTTGACGTTGTAGAGGTGGCTGTCGGGCTTGATTGTGCCCTGGTAGACACGGAAAATCGAATGGGTGCCCTTCTGCGGATCAACAATCGTCTTGAAGACGAAGGCGACCGGCGCGGCATTCGCGTCGGCGGGCGCGCGGTCCACCGCCGAGGGCAGATACTCGGTCATCGCGTCGAGCAGCGTCTGAATGCCGATATTTTTCGCGGCGGAGCCTGCCAGCACCGGCACAACCTGCCCGGCGGCGACGCCCGCTATGATGGCGCGGCGTAGCTCTTCTTCGCTCACTTCTTCGCCTTCGAGGTACTTCGCCATCAGGTCGTCGTCGCTCTCGACCGCCGTCTCGACCAGCTGCTCGCGGTAGCGCTGCACGGTGTCGGCCATCTCGCCGGGCACGTCGCCAGCGGTGGCTTTGTCGCCGGAGAAGCTATAGGCCTTATTGGCGACGAGATCGATCACGCCAGAAAAGCTGGCCTGCTCGCCAATGGGGATGGTCAGCGGCACAATGCGCGTGCCGAAATGCGAGCGCAGCGATTCGAGCGCGCGGTCATAGCTGGTGTTTTCGCGGTCGAGCTTGTTGACGAAGACCATGCGCGGCAGATCGTGCTTGTTGGCCTGACGCCAGAGCAGCTCGGTGCCGACCTCGACGCCTTTTTCGGCGGAGACGACCACCAGCGCCGCATCGGCCACCCGAAGCGCCGCCATCACCTCGCCCACGAAGTCCGCGAACCCCGGCGTATCGAGCAGGTTGATTTTTCCCCCATGCCACTCGACGGGTATCACGGTGAGGTTGATCGACTGGTTGTGTTTGATCTCATCGGGGTCGTAGTCGGAGATGGAGGAGCCGTCGTCTACCCTGCCAATACGATTGACCGCGCCCGAATCATAGAGCGCGGCGTCCATTAACGAGGTCTTCCCCGACCCACCATGCGCGATCACGGCGACGTTGCGAATCTGTTGCGCGCGATAGACGTTCATAAGGGTGCTGTCCTTTCTTCGCTTGCGAACAGGATCGGCGAGTCTGCCCCATTGCGCCCCGCCGATTCACCATCGAATGCAGGTCTGGCATGGCGCGGCGCTAGCGCGTGACCCGCGCATGCGGCTCCAGGTCTTGCGAGATCAAAACGCCTGGGAGCGGGAACGCGGTTGCCAGGGCAATGGCGCGCTCCTTTGTTTGCTGGACCGCGTCCGGGTCGTCGCGCTTCTCGATGGCGTCCGCGATGAGCGCTGCTACCTCGCGCATCTCGCTCGTACCGAAGCCACGCGTCGTGACGGCGGGCGTGCCGAGCCGAACGCCGCTGGTCCGCACGGGTGGCTCTGGGTCGAAGGGGATGCCGTTCTTGTTAACCGTGATATTGACCGCCTGAAGCGCGTCCTCGGCGTCTTTGCCGGTCACATGCAGCGGGCGCACATCCACCAGCATCAGGTGATTATCTGTGCCACCAGACACCAGCCGCAGCCCGTGGTCTTGCAGCGATGTGGCGAGCGCCTGGGCGTTGTCGATCACCTGCTGCTGATACGTCGTGAAGGCGGGGTCGAGCGCCTCTTTGAAGGCCACCGCCTTCGCCGCGATGATATGCATCAGCGGGCCGCCCTGCGTGCCGGGGAAGACGGCTTTGTCGACTTTGGAGCCCCATTCGGCGGTCGAGAGGATCAGCGCGCCGCGTGGGCCGCGCAGTGTCTTGTGGGTCGTCGTCGTGACCACATGGCAATGTGGGACCGGGTTGGGATAGAGGCCCGCCGCCACCAGCCCCGCCACATGCGCGATGTCGGCCATCAGCAGCGCGCCGACGCTATCGGCAATCTGGCGGAAACGCGCGAAGTCCAGCGTGCGCGAATAGGCGGAGAAGCCCGCGACGATCAGCTTGGGCTTATGTTCCTGGGCTAGCCTTTCCAGTTCATCATAGTCAATCGTCTCGGTCTCCGGGCTGACGCCGTAGGGTACGAAGTTATAGAACTTGCCGGAGAAATTGACCTTCGAGCCGTGAGTCAGGTGGCCGCCTTGCTTGAGGTCCATGCCCAGCACGGTGTCGCCGAGCTGTATCAGCGCGAGATACGCGGCGGCGTTGGCCTGCGCGCCAGAGTGCGGCTGGACGTTGGCGTGGTCCGCGCCGAAGAGCTGCTTCGCGCGCTCGATGGCGAGCCGTTCCGCCTCGTCCACTACCTCGCAGCCGCCATAGTAGCGCTTGCCGGGCAGTCCCTCGGCGTATTTGTTCGTCATGACGCACGACATCGTCTCCGCGACGGCGGCGCTGACGTAGTTTTCGGAGGCAATCAACTCGATGCCAGCGAACTGGCGTTGCTCTTCGCGCCGGATCAAATCGGCAATGTCGGGATCGGTCGCTTCGAGGTCGTGCATATCCATGTCACAAGCTCCCGTTTTCAGATCGCTCAGATGCCGGGCGCCCGCGGGGAAAACCGGCGGGCGGTGAGGATGCGCGGTCAGCCGCGCTCGTGTGTGCTGTAGTATATCATTCCCGCCCACGGGAGAGGGCATCAGTCTGGCAGCGTGTTCAGCGTGGAGATGATGAAGACGAAATAGACGATATAGAGCGCGATTACGAGGAGTGTCAGGCCAATCGAGATGAAACCGGTGACGATGCCCGCGATGGCGAAGCCGCGCCCCTCGACCGTCCCCTGGGATTTCTTGACCTCGTTCAGGCCGATGAAGCCGAAGATGACCGCCAGAATAGCCAGGACGCTCTGGAAGGTGGCAATCGAGACGGCGCCGCATATCATGCTGACGAGCGCCCACGTGCCCAGGCGTGGCGCTGGTGGCGCGTACAACCATGGATAGTAATAGCCCGGGGTGGCGTATGGATATGGTTCTGGATAGGTAGAGGAATTCGGGTATGGCGCGGTCGCATCGGGAGTTGGGCTGGGCGTGGACTCTGTGCTTGGAACTGCGCTGGGCGTAGGTTCAGAAGCCATGGGGTTCTCCTGGTGAGGCCGGTGCGCGGGCGCCCTCTCTCTCTCAAAGATGCTCAGGCGTCGACGATGGCGGTTTGTCGCCTCTCCAGTTTACCCCGATGGCGCAAATAGCGCCGCGCCTGCTCCAACGAGGGCAAGATTCAGTCGAGAAAGGATGCCAGCATCGATGCGCACACTGTAGGCTTAATCATCTGATGGGAACGAGAAAGGCGGATACTGCTTGAAATGCGCCGCGAGTTGTGACGACATGATGTGCGTGAGCATAAAAAGCCCCATAACTCCCATCACAACTCCAATTACCGCGAATCCGCGTCCCTTCAGCCGCCCATTCGACTCGCTGATAGTCACCAGCCCAACGAGGCCACAGATAAGCGCCGGGCCAGCAGCAACGCATAAGAATCCGGCGGCGGCACTGCTGAACATCGCTACACCTACGCCCACGGCCGTGACGATCCCGCAGAGTGCGCTGATCAGCGCCCAGATGCTCCACTGTGGTGATGGCGTAGCTGTCGCGTGGGGCACAGGCGCGTCAGGCGCATAGGGCGACGAATCTGGCGGTGATAGTTCTGCCGGAGATCTCGTTGTGGTATCCGTGGGTAGCACGGGGAAAGACACAGATGCCTCCCTCTGACACCGTGTAGCGACACAGACATACGTCAATAAACAGATGGACGCCTGGCCTCATCGAGACGCAGGCGTATCCAAATGTCCTATGCCACCCGACAGATGCTTGTCTTTTCCGGTTTACCCGTTCGGCGAAAGTATTGTAGCGCCTGCTCCCACGATGAAGATAATGGCGAAAATCGCCGTGAGCAGCAGCGCCAGACCAAGCGCGATGTAGCCCAGAATCAATCCCGCCTGTGCGATGCCGCGCCCTTGCAGCGCACCATTCGAGCGGTCAATCTCGCGGAGCGCGAGATGCCCAAAGATGACGCCGAGGAGCGGGCCGAAGCCGAAGACACCGATATACCCCAGCAGTGAGCAGATCAGGCTGGCGATAGCATAGCCGCTCGTCGCGGGCGCCATCGGCCCCTGGTAGTAGTTAGCCGACGGCTGGCCATACGGCTGATAGGACGGCTGCTGATAGGTCTGAGATGGCTGTTGGTACGGCTGCTGTGGTGGGTAGGGCTGTTGGCCCTGCCAGCCATAGTTGTCGGCTCGCCCCTGCGCTGGCGATGGGTCGAGCGGCGGTGGTGGCGCCGAATATGGTGTTGGTTCGGGGTCGTTGTATGACACGGATTATCCCTCCCTCCGGTCTTCCCCACGGAATGCGCACAGGACGCGCATAGAATGAGCACGAGCATTCATTCACACCCATTGTACGGATACAGACGAGTCAAGTTGTTCTTCTTCCCGCGCAGTCGATTTATCTAGGAATTTATTGGGTCTGGATAGGCGCCGAAGTGATGTGGCTCACAGAGATCGGCGCAGGAAGCCCCGTCCATTCATGGCGGGGAAGAATGCGCCGCCGTCCGCAGACGGCACGAACCGATTGACGTATACCATCAATTGTGATACACTTGTTCTATGAAACAGACCGTGCTCGTCAAACTGGCGCCGACCCCAGAACAGCACGCGGCTTTGTTGCGGACACTGGAAACGTTCAACGCGGCCTGCAATGTGATTGCGGAAGTAGCGTTTCGGGAGCGGTGCGCCAACAAAATCGAACTGCAAAAGCTGGTCTACTATGACATCCGTAAGCAGTTCGGTCTGTCGTCGCAGATGACCATTCGCGCCATTAGCAAGGTCAGTGAGGCGTACAAGCGCGACAAAAAGATACAGCCACGCTTCCGCCCACACGGCGCGATGGTCTATGACGAGCGCATTTGCAGTTTTCCGCGCATTGATCGGGCGTCGCTCTTGACATTGGACGGCCGAGTGGAAGTACCCTTCCGCTTTGGTACATATGCCGTGGGCATGCTGCAACGCACGCGCAGGCAGGCCGATCTGCTCTATCGTAACGACACCTTCTTTCTGGCAATTACGGTGGATGCGCCCGAACCAACGCCAGACGATACCGATGATTTCCTGGGCGTTGACCTGGGCATCATCCAGTTGGCAACGACGAGTGATGGCGAGTTTCTCAACTACGCCGCCAGTCCCAAGAGTCCCAAGCACGCGCATGTGAATCAGGTGCGTGCGCGCTACAGCCGTTTTCGGCAGAAGCTCCAGAAGAAGGGGACAAAATCGGCCAAGCGGCTCTTGAAGAAGCGCAGTGGACGCGAAAAACGCTTTGGCAAGGATGTGAACCACTGTTTGAGCAAGGCGATAGTCAGCACGGCGCAAGGCACTTCGCGCGGGATTGCTCTGGAAGATTTGCAGGGCATCCGCGAACGCGCGCAGCGAACGGTTGGGAAGCGCCGCCGGAGAGTGCTGCACAGTTGGAGCTTCTTTCAGCTTCGCGCCTTCATCGCCTACAAGGCGGCGCTGGCAGGCGTGCGGGTGGTCTACGTCAACCCGGCGTATACCAGCCAGACCTGTTCTGCTTGTGGGCATTGCGAGAAGGCCAACCGTCGTACGCAATCGACGTTCCTCTGTCGTTCCTGTGGGTTCTCCGCCCATGCTGACGTGAACGCGGCCTGCAATATTTGCACTATTGCAGGCCGGGCCGCAGTCAATCGGCCAGACGCGGCAGCCCTCGCGGGCTAGCTGCAAGCTCCCGGCTTCAGCCGAGGGTTGTTGACAGAATGATGCCACAGAATAACGAATATCTTGCATTTATTCACGCAACCGTGTATCCTTGCGTCGGTATTTCCCCGTGCCATCTCAGAGCAAATACCGGGATGGCACAAGTCCTTTCTGCCCAGTGCGGCGACGCGGGGCGCGTCGCCGCACTGGGCAGATATGCCAATGTGCTGTGTGGCGCAGGTATCCCGAGGAGGCCCACGAACCATGTTCCAGGACAAGACCCTTCAGTGTCGAGAGTGCGGGCAGGATTTCATCTTTACGGCAGGTGAGCAGGAGTTCTATCAGCAGAAAGGATTGCTCAACGAGCCAGGCCGCTGCCCGGATTGTCGGCAGCGCCGCAAGCAAGCAATATCTGCCAGCCGTGGAAATGGTGGGCCTCGCGAAATGCATACCATTGTCTGCGCCGAGTGCGGCAAAGAGGATCAGGTGCCGTTCTTGCCGCGCAATGATAAGCCTGTCTATTGCAGCGACTGCTTCGAGCGGGTGCGCATCCGACACTAGCGCCTCGGCTTGCGAGACGGGAGAGCGTATCGGCTGACGCGCAGGATAGCGTCATGGGCCACGAGTAGGTCTCTCCCATTTCGTGTTATTGTCCCTCGGTTACACAAGCTCATGCGCTCGGCTGGTTCGCAGTGACTTTGCGGTGATTGTTGTCCCTTATGCTTGCCTGCCGTGGTACAATCCTGATTCGTGAACGTCTGTTCATCCAGAAGCTCAGACGACGTTCGCTATCAGCGCGTGCCTGAGGTCGTCCCCTGCGCCCGCCAGCGGTCATGAGGATGTCACGATACTGCTGGTTGAGAGCGCGAGCGATATCACCGCAGAGATATCGTATCGGCGCACGAAGGAATTATGCTCGATGCGTTCAGCCGTTCCCCTTCGGCCAGACCGAGATCACGCTGGCCTGGCGACGCTCCGTCGCTCGCTGATTGCTCTTTTCACCCTCTTCACATTCGCCTTCCTTGCCATTTCCACTATGGCGGCCGCCGCCGCGAAAGATCGCCCGCCGGGTGGTGTCCTGACCAACCCAGTGGTGCGCGCCATCGATGTGTCATCGCCCGCGGTCGTGCGCATCGCCACGCTCTACAGCGCCCATCTCACGCTCTCGGCCTGTGGCTTGACGGTCACATTGCCAGCGTCGGGTTCGTATACTGTCGGCGGGCTGGGTTCGGGCGCCTTCGTGAGCGCGCGCGGCGATATTCTCACCGCCGATCACGTAGTGGATATTGACCGCGCGAGCCTCGACGACGAGATATTTGGCGTTCGGCAGGTCGGCGCGGATGTCGCGTCGTTCCTCAACGCGGCCTGCCGTCCAGGTGTTCCGGTGACCGCGGACGATGTCGCCAACGGCGTTGTACAGTTCAACGGCTTCCCCTTCAGCACCAGCTACTCGTCGCCACAGGTGCTGGTCTGGCGCTCGGAAAGCTATCTCGGCGCTATTACCGGCGCTTCGTCGAGCGCGACGTCCTCGCTGCTCACGGGGTTGATGAAGGCGCCGTATAAAGAGGCGCATGTTCTGGCAACCAGTTCATTTGGCGAAGACGATCTCGCGCTAATTCATGTGGACCTGACGGACACCCCGAGCATTCAGCTCGATTCGTCGAGTGAGCTTGCCGTCGAAGATGCGCTGGCGGTCATTGGCTTCCCAGGAAACGGCGACTTCAACGGCGATCCGACGAATCTGCTGACCCCTTCGGTCAACAACGTCAGTATCAGTGCGCTCAAACGCAACGACAACGGCTCGCAGTTGATCCAGGTCGGTGGCAACGTAGAACATGGCGATAGCGGCGGCCCGGCGCTGGATACCGATGGGCGCATCGTCGGCGTCGTCAGCTTTGGCGGATCAGATACGCAGGGAATTACCGCCTTTCTGCGTTCGAGCGATAACGCGATGTCGCTGTTGAATAGCGCGAACGTTGATACAAAGCCTGGTGTCTTTCAGGCGCTCTGGCAGCAGGCATTCGCGGACTATGCCGCGAGCACGCCTGGCCACTGGCATGCCGCGGCGCGCGAGATGGACGCCCTGAGCGCGAAATACCCGGATTTTCGCGGGCTGGAGCCCTACCGCTCCTACGCGGATAACGCCGCCATTGGCGAGCCGTCATCCTCTGCATTCTCGCTCGCTCGGTTGCCGTTGCCATTGCCGGTGATCGTGGCGATTGGCACTGGTTTCGTCCTGCTTGTGCTCCTGCTCATCCTGCTTGCGCTACGCAGCCGTAGCCGCAGACGCAGGCGCGCACTGACGGCTCCCGCCCCGCTTTCTGTCTGGTCCAATGGAGGGTATTCGCAGGGCTACCCTGGCGCAGCCGCCTCGCCATATGCGCCAACGGCGTATGGCAGTCCCGCGCAGCCGACACGCCCAACCAGTGGACAGTGGCCCTATGCGCAACCGCAACCGCAAACGCAACAGCACTATCCACAGGGGGAGCGTTCCGCGCAGCCGCAGTCTTATTCTGGCTATGCTCCGTACGGTGGAGCGCCTCAGGGTAGCTGGTCACATTCTGTCTCGGGGCCAGCGCCATCGGCCCCCGGCTCGTATGACGGCCCGCGATCCGGGTCGTGGCAGGATGGTAGCGCCAGCGCGCGCTGTGTCAACGGGCACCCGATGGAGGCGAACTCGGTGCGGTGCGCGGTCTGTGGCGCCGAGCGCGATCAGTCTGGCGCAATGGCGCAGCGCGACGCCAGCAGTGTGCCGCCCTGGGCGCAGAACCGCTAAGGAAGCGGCTCTTGTGACTCAGCGCGCCGTCTCACTACAATCCTCAGTGGTGAGCGGCTGAGTCACAGGGAGAGCGCCGATGCGATGCGGGAAGTGCGCAAGGATGCTACGGCAGGCCGGGGTCGCGGCGTTGCTGCTGGCGGTGTCTGTGCTGGCGGCATGTGGCGAGGCAATTGGCGCGCGGCGCGCGACCCCCGCCGCTACTCCGACGGCCACGCCGTCAATGGTCTACGTTGCGATGGGCGCGTCGGATGCGGTCGGCGTAGGCGCCAGCGACCCCAACACTACGGCGTATGTGCCCCGGCTGATTGCGCGGCTGCCTGCCCACGCCTTCGCGCTGAATCTGGGCGTCAGTGGTTATACCGTCAAGCAGGCGCTGGCCGAGGAGTTGCCCCAGGCGCTCGCGGCGCATCCGACCCTGGTGACGGTCTGGCTCGTGGGCAACGACTTTCGCCAATGCACGCCGCTGGCAGACTATCAGCGCGATCTCGACTCCCTACTTGGTCAGCTACAGTCACAGACGCGCGCCCAGGTGTTTGTCGCCAACGCGCCTGATATGAGCCTGCTCCCGGCAATTCGCGATGGATCTCCCAATCTGGGCGCATGCCTCCGCGGGCTGCAACCGGCGCTGATCCGCGCGGTCGTCGCCCAGTGGAATACGGCCATCGACGCCGTGGTGGCGAAGCATCATCAGGTGCTGGTGGACCTCTTCCATTCCGATCTGGCGGCGCACCCCGAGTATATCGCCAGCGATGGCTTCCACCCTTCGGATAGCGGCTATCGCGTGCTGGCCGACCTCTTCTGGACGCAGATTACCGCGCACCACGCCGTTCCCGGCACATAGGTCCGGCGTGTGTCATAGACCGTATGCAGTCAGTTTGCCGTTTTCGTCCGGGATGTAGATGCGCCCATTGACGACGATGGGACTCTCCCAGTGGATACCGCCTATGCTTCCGCCAGCGCTGGTGGCTGCGCTTGACCACAGGCGCTGTCCGGTATGCGGGTCGAGCGCGACGACGGCGCCAGAGGTCGCCGCGAAAAGCACACCGCCCGCCAGCACAGGAGTCGTGTAGTTCGTGCCGTTGTGCCACACGGGGTGCAGCGTTACCCGCCCGGCGCTGTCGCTCGCCACCTGATAGGTCGCCATGCCGCAAGTTCCGGCGAGAGTGACCCAGACGGTGTCGCCCTCCTTCCAGCTTACCGGATGCGTGAAGAGCTGGCAGCCTGGCCAGTCGAGCAGCGCCAGCTCGCCGCCGAGATGGCCCGGCCCGCCCTGTCCGCTCATATTGTCGCGATTGATCAGCCGCAGCTTCTCGTCTTTGCCGCCCTGAATCAACACGTGTGGCGTGCGGCTATTGGGGATATCTGGCAGGATGCCTGCCGTCGTGCTGCCCAGGTCGGCGTCGGTCTCGTTGAGTGTCTGCTGGTTCGTCGGCGTATAACTGTCGAGCACATGCAGGCCATCGGCGCTGAGCTTGATGACGCTGTCACCCCAGTCGGTGTGACCGTTGAAGTTGCCATTGCCCGTGGTGACATAGATGTCACCACTCCCTGGCTCGATGACGGCGCCGCCGCGCGCCCAGATGCCCGACTGCTGGGATGCGCATTCGCCATCGTTCAGCACATGCGGCTTATCGGAGCAGAGGCTATTGAAGACCTGCTCCGCGCCGGTATCCAGCCGAGCGCCGACGACGTGGCCCTGATAGGGTGGAGCGTCGCCAGGGTAGCCCGCGGTGGCCACATAGACGCGACCGTTGCCGATGTTGAGCGGCGATGACTCCTTCTCGGTGTTTGGCATCGTCGTGATACGAATCGGCCAGCCGCCGCTGGTGACCTGAGCGCTGGAAACGGCATTGAACTTGCGCAGCGTGCCGTCCAGCCCGTAGCTGTAGACGTAGGCGCGCAAGGGGTCAATCGCGGGCGAGGAGGTGGTATAGCGCACGCCCTTATTCTGGACGCTCCAGAGAATCTCCCCATTGGCGGCGTTCACGGCGACGAGATGCCCGTCGCGTGTGGTGACGTAGAGCACGTCAGCGGTTGAGCCATCGGCGAGCTTCAGCCCATGGAGGTAGACAGGCGACCCATCCGCGACATCGGGCAGTGTGGCGCTCCAGAGGCGGTGTAGGCCGGCGACCGTTTGCGGATTGAGCGCCGTCTCATGGGGATTGACGCTGCTACGAGCGCTGTCGAAGCCGAAGACGGGCCAGTCAACATTGCTGCCGCCAGCGTCGGCGGTTGGGGAGCTTGCGAGTGGGGTGGGTGTTTTCGCAGTTGAGGTGGATGAAGAGGCGCATCCTGACAGCAATATCGCCAGAAGCGCGAGGGCGACTATTCCCGTGTGAAAGCGTCTCAACCTCAACACCCGTCTCCTCTCGCCACATGCTCGAGCTAGTCGGTCACTCTCACGCCCCCGTCGGCAACTGCGCCAGATGCACGGCGCGCTCGAACTCTTGCAGGCGGCGCATCTGGCGGTGATTTGGCGCGGCCTGCCAGCGTTTGCGCTGCACCAGGTCGATGGCGTTGTGGGCACTCATGCCGCCTGCCACCAGCGCCGCCGCCGTCAGCAGGACGCTCCGCCCCACGCCATGCTCGCAGTGCACGAGCACGCGCTGACCAGCCGCAATCTGCTGGTTGATCCAGCGGGAGCCTACCTGGAGCTGCGCGATGGTGAGGGGCTGGGTATCCGGGGTGGGCAGATAGAGTAACTCGATGCCTTCACGTCCCAGCGCGTCGGCGTCGTCTTTGTGCTCGGAGCGCGTGTCCACCACACGGGTGATGCCAGTGCGCGCCAGTCGTGAGATATCAGCGGGGAGGATACGTCCGCCGACGGCGAGGTGCGGAGTTATCCAGCTCATGTTGAGCTGGTCCGGCAGCGGGATGCCGATGCGGGTGGCGAAGGCGGCGCGGCGCGAATCCTCTGGGAATAAGCGGGCAGCGATGCGCGTCCAGAAACGATAGAGCAGGCGAATCGATCCGGTGAGCAGCCAGCGCAGAAAGCCCTTCCGCAGCATGCTTTTGCCGCTCAGCACCGGCGGAACCGCAGGCTCCTCGTCAGTCGCGTCATCGGTCGCGGCATCCGCGGCCGCATCATGCATCCGCGGGCCGTCCGCGTTGGTTGACATTGGTTATGCTCCCTGAGACCCGGGTAGGGTTGTTAGCGTGATCGCCTCTGTGTCAGGCGACGGCTGTGTCTGCGGCTTCTCGACGCCATCGGTTCGCAGAACTCGTTCCAGTGCGACGATGGCGCATTCGATCTGGCTGTCGTCCGGCTCGCGCGTCGTCAGCCCCTGAAGCGCGAGACTTGGCGTCATCAGCCACCGGACGACTCGGAAGCGATAATAGGCGGCGCCCAGACGCAGCAGCTCATAGGAAATCGCCGCGATGACCGGCACCAGCAGGATGCGCGAGAGAACGCGCCAGAAGATGGGGGGACTTCCCAGCACCGCGAAGACGAGGATAGAGACGACCACGACGATCAACAGGAATCCAGTGCCACAGCGAATATGGACGCGCGATGCCGCCCGCACGTGCGCGACATCGAGCGGGTTGCCCGCCTCCATCGCGTTGATCGATTTGTGCTCCGCGCCATGATAGGCGAAGACGCGCTGAATCTCAGGCAGTCGCCCAATCAGCCATAGGTAGCCGATCAGCAGGCCAAGCCGAAGCGCGCCCTCCAGCACGAGGCCGGACCAGTCGTTCGGCAGCCAGTGACTGACGAGGCCAACCACACCCAGTGGTACCAGAAAGAAGAGCGCGAGCGCGAATGCCAGCGAGAAGACGAGCGTCACGATCAGCCGCGCATCGGCGCCCTGAAGCGCGCCGCTCGTCTCGGCGACCGTGCCGGGCGCGGCGGTCGGCAATGGCTTGCTTTCGGTGTGGCTGCCTTTGTCGTCTGTGCTGGCGGCTGCGGCTTCATCCGCTGGCAGGGCGACCGACGACGCGAAGAGCATCATCCGCGTGCCGAGCACGAGCATATCCCAGAGTAGCAGCACACCGCGCACGAAGGGCCATGTCGCCACTTTGGCCCCGTAGACGCGCTTCGGAAGCATCTCTTCGTGCAGCAGAATACCGCCGGTTGGCTGGCGCACGGCCACCGCAGCCGAACGCCGCCCGCGCATCATCACGCCCTCGATGACGGCCTGCCCGCCATAATAAAACTTCGCCACGCGCTCTTCTCCCTGCCTGTCTCGCGTTCTTTCGCTCGTCGTCTCGCTCTCGATTACCCGCAATACGCTATCAGTAGCAAGCCCTGTGCGCCGAATGTCACGTCCGCTGGTGGGCTGATACCTGGCCCAACCATTGTAGCGCATCTATACGCCTGTGCGCGTCCAATTTGGGAGAGGAGACCATGCGTGGTGACAAAAAAGAGGCGCGAACCAAATTGGCCCGCGCCTGACATGGTGTATAGACCACCGAGGAATGGGGAGGACTATGCCTCTTCCTCGTTGAGATTGAAGCGCTTGCGGAAACGCTCGACGCGACCAGCGGTATCGAGAATGCGCTGCTGGCCTGTATAGAATGGATGGCACTTCGAGCACACATCCACCTTGAGGACTGGCTTCGTGCTGCCAACGGTAAACGTATTGCCACAGGCGCACGTCACTGTCGCCTCGACGTATTCGGGATGGATTCCGGCTTTCATGGGTTCTCCTGGGCGCTCGTCGCCCCACTGTTCGTCGCTGCTATTGTCAGGCCCCGATTGGGCCGGGCGCTTCAGCGGCTACCCCATATTCTACCACATCGCGCTCGCCTTCACAAGCGGCCTGCGAACGCGCTCAGTTGGCCCAGATGTAAAAGCTGGAATTCGATTCCAGGAGCTTAACCGCGTGGCTGCTAAGGTCAAAGGCGGATGGCGTCGGCGTGCTGGTATTGGTCAGAATCAGCGCCTGATTAACTCCACCCCAGCCGATGAATGCGCCATCCACAGTAATCACACTACCACCCACTTTCCAGATGCTGAAACGCTGCGGGGCCAATGGATCTGAAGCCTCGCCTATGCCCAAACCGAGCACGTATACGCCATCGCGCGAGAACTTCGGCGCGCTCAGATCCGGCGCCAGCGTGCTGCCGAATGGCTTGCTTGGATTCATGCCATCGATGCCCGCGTAGACCAGCGGCGTATCTTCCACAGGATTGACGTCGCTCGGAAATGTCGTTGGCGCGGGACTGTGGTAGACCACGTGCGTGCCATCTGGCGAGACATCCCAGGGCGCGGTCCAGTTGCAGAAGATTGACACCTGGCAGCCACCGTTGCCATACTCGCCCAACGGGACGAGTTGTGTATCGGCGCCGTTGCTCAGGTCGAGGCGATGCAGGTGCGCCTGGCCCTCGCTCATGGTCTTCAGGCCTCCATAGAACAGGTATCCTGGCGCAAAGATTTTGGTCCCCGCGAACCAGGCGACCTTGCCAACCTGCGTCTCGGCTCCGGTCGCGACATCTACTTTGACGATGGTCGACGGGCCGAGAGGATTACGGGCATCTGTGGAGATTACTGGCTGGAGCGCGCCCAGGAAGGTATTGTCGTCCACCCAGCCGATGAAGACGCGGATGGTCTGGCCGATGGCGGCGTCGAGGGGATACTCGCCGACAAACTTCGTAGTGTGCGTCTGCCCACTGGTTGGATCATAGAGGATGACCGGGCAATTATTGTTTTGGTCACAGGCCTTGACGGCGAGATAGCGATTGGTTGGAGACCAGCTGAGCGGAGCACTGTAGCCCGCGGATACCGGAATTTTCTGTGGTGGCGTGCAGCCAGTGACGATATAGGCGTGGTAGTCGCCGCGCACGTAGGCATAGCTGAGATTCGAGCCGGGCGGGTTGGCGCAGACGAAAACGCCTGCCCGTGGTGTGCTATCGGGCGTAGCGGTCGCGGTAGACTCGGTTGTCGCCGTTGGCCGGGCAGTTACCGTTGGAAATGCCGCGGGCGTATTGGTGACACTGGGGCGACCACTGCGTGACGAATAGACCGCCAGGAAGCCGATGACGACCAGCATGGCGGCGACGGCGGCGGCGATGACGCCGAGCGTGCGTGTGCGCTGCGAGCGTTTCGGCGGTCGCGTGTTTTGTGTGTTGGTCGATGGGGATGGCGCGCTGCCGATGACGGTTGTTTCCTCATCGAAGTGGATGCTGGGAGGGCCAAGTCGCAGCGGCGACTGAAGCAGGCTGTACAAACGACGGTACATCGCGAGAGCCTCCTGACACTCCTGGCAGGTCGCCAGATGCGCCTCGACGGCAGCGTGCTCGGTCTCACTCACGCCGCCACTATGATAGTCAGAGACTCGGCGCAGCCACTCATGCGGGGACGCGGAGACGCTCATTGAGGGCCTCCCGTCTTCGGACCGAGATAGTCTGTCGCCTCGTACTGGGCATGGAGCGCGCGGAAACGTTCTTTGGCGCGAAAGAGTATCTTGCGAACGTTGGCTTCGGAGAGGCTCAGTTGCGCGGCGATCTCGCGCACCTCGAAGCCAGCGGTGGCCTGGAGCAGCAGCACCGAGCGCCAGCGCGGGGGAAGCTCGGCGAGCGTCTTCCAGACGGCGTCGCGCTCGGCCACGTCAGCCGCGATATCCTGACTGGAGACATCCGGCAGCTCAGGGCGCGTCCATCGATCTGAGCTGTTCGCACCCGGCGATGGCGCAGTCTCGGTGAGTGGCAGCCAGGTGAAGCGCTTGCGCCGCCGCAACGCCGTGAGGGCGGTGTTGGTGGCGATGCGGTAGAACCAGGCGCGTGGATTGGCGATGGGGGTTGGCGTATTGCCCGCCGCGTAGGCGTTCAAGAACGTTTCCTGGACAAGATCGGCGGCCCACTCGCGGTCACGGGTCATACCATAGAGGTAGTCGAGCAGCGGTAGCCGGTATTGCGCGAACCACTGCCCGAACTGCGCATGACGGCCGCTAGCCGATGTCAGGTGTGGCGCGGAGCCAGACATCTCACCGCCCTGGCCCATCGCTAGCAGCGGCCCGAGGGGCGCGCGCCATCTCGCCAGCGGGTGGCGTATACCTATGAGGCGCGCACGGAGCCAGTCTCCGCGCCTTACCAGCAGCCGAACCTGCGCCATGCTCCCTCCGCTCCAGCGGTATGCCGCGGCCCTCACGAATGTGCCGTCTGCCAGTTATGACTGGCAAGTGGCGCAAAAGAGGACAGTCAGAGATGTGACGTGGCTCACATATCGCGAGTAACGCCACAAGGCGCCGGTTCGGGTGAGTTAGCTGTTGCCGTGGCCAGACGCGCCAGATTGGTCTGCCGCGCCCTGTTGCGCCTGGACGCGCGCCAGCAGATCGTCACGCGCCTCCCAGAGCGAGGGGAAGAGCAGATCGCCCAGCGTGCGCACCAGCATCTCCATCGGCGTCCCGCCGGTGCCGGTGGCCTGGAGGCCGAGGTTGCGCTGCGCCAGCTTGAGGTGGGCCGCGCGGAAGACGTGGAATACTTCGTCGAAGTCGGTCAGCTGCTCGGCGCAGTCGTAGAGGGCGGGATGTGTCTGTGGGGTGGCATAGAGGTCTACCAGCGTGGTCTGCTCGCGCGCCAGCGCTCCCTCGAAGGCGTCCCACAGGTCGGGGGCAGCGCGCAGAATCGCCCGGAAGCCAGGGGAATCGGCGCCACTGCCATCGCCCAGCCCGGCGCGAATTACCAGAAAATCGGCGGGCGAGACAAACTCCAGCTGGCGCATCGCCTGCATCACGACGCCCTGCGCCGAGACCGCACGCCGGAGCGCCCGCGCCGCCTCGCCGTAGCCGCCGCTCCCCAGCTGCTCGGTGGCCAGGCGTAGCTGTTGCACCGTCATCTTCCACCAGAGCTCGAACGTCTGATGCACGATCTGGAAGGTCAACTCATCGGGGTGAAGCCGCTCGTCCTCGGGTCGCTGCAAGCTAAGTAATTCATCGGTGCGCAGGTAGCGCTCGTAGGTCGTCTCTCTGCGCTGCCGGGATGTATGAGGGGTCTGGGTTGTGCTGCTCATGCCGGATTTGCCTCCATCGCCATTGATGCGGTTCGTTTGGAGACGCCGACACTATAGGGCGCCTCAGAGGCAGTGTAACACAGGGGAATAGCGTGAAGCGCGTGGAAAGCGCCAAAAAAACGCGGTAGCCCGAAAGCTACCGCGTCGTGTGATGAATTGTGCGTGCGCCAGGGATTAGTCGGCGACGGCGACCTCGGCAGGGGCGATTACCTGGGCGTCAATCGCGATGGTGATCTTATCGCTGACCAGCCAGCCACCGGATTCGAGGGCGACATTCCACTCCAGCCCAAACTCTTTGCGGCTGAAGGAGGTTGTGGCGGTGAAGCCGTAGCGGTCCTTGCCCTGCATATCCTTGACTTTGCCCTCGACGGTCACATCGAGTGTGACGGGCTTGGTGATGCCGCGAATCGTCAGGTCGCCTATGACGCGCAGATGGTCCGCGCCGAGCGGCTCAACCGTGGTGCTGTGGAAAGTGGCCGTCGGATAATGCTCGACATCGAAGAAATCGGCGGAGCGGAGGTGGTTGTCGCGGCCCTCGGCGCCGGTCGCCAGGCTGGCAAGTTCAATCGTGACGTCGACGCGGGAGCTCGCGGGATTCGCCTCGTCAAGATGGGCGTCGCCACTGAAGCTGGTAAAGCGGCCTTTGACGTTCGAGACCATCATATGCTTGGCGGTAAACTCAATTGATGAATGGGTGGTGTCAATATCCCATGCCATGGTGTGAAACCCTTTCGTGCTGATTGGTGCTGGCGGCGCGTTCCTGCCGCTATGATCTATCGTGCCAGGCCGCGTTTGACAGCCGATGCCTGACTGAATCGCCTGGCAAACTATCACTTCCAATATGGAAGTAACTTCTAAAATGATAGTAACACCGTCGGGGAAGATTGTCAAGCCCTAAACAGTTTACGGCTAAAGGTTGCGGCGTTGCGTCGTCAGTTCAGGCGCTTCTCCGGCTACTTGCGGCTGGTTGGCCGACGTGGGATGCCGGGGAGATGCGCAACGGCGCGCGCTACACTGCCGCGTGTAAAGATGAGCGTTGCAACACTCAGGATGCCGTAGACGACTGAGAGCGCCACCCGCTGATCGGGGAAGACGAACTGCACGGCGAAGAGGCCAAAGATCAGGCCCGCGCCCCAGAGCGAGAGGCGCAGATCGAGCAGGAGAATGACCGCGAAGAGTGACTGCGCCGCGGTCAGCAGCACCTCTTCGCGCTGCCGGGTATCCAGCGGCATGGGGTCGAGCGCGCCGAGGCTGATGGCGTAGACGAGGGGCAGCATCGCCACCAGCAGCGTCCACTGGTTGATCTTCGAGGAGACGAGCGCGCCCATCGCGGCAGATGCTGCCCGGCGCCAGGCGAAGATGGAGACGACGACGAACTCAGGCGCCTCAGAGGCGAGCGGCGCGACCCACTGGACGAGAAAAAACTCGTCAATGTGTAGTTGGTGGCCCGTGGAGACGAGCGCCTCGGCAAAGCGCTCCGCGATGAGCAGCACCAGCACAGCCGAATAGAGCGCCAATCCGCCGGATAGCGCGCGCCGCCCGCGCTTGCCGAGCGACGCAATCGTCTGCGCGGGGCCGATGAGGTGAGGCTCCTCGGAGGGCAGCTTTGCCAGACGCCAGAGGTAGAAGAGAAACAGGGACACGAGCACGACGAAATCGATCCACGAGAGCGTGCCCTTCACCGGGATGATGAAGGCGTAGACGGTGGCCGCCAGCAGCACGACCAGCTCCAGTCCGTGCGACGGCTGAAGCTCGACGGCCGTGCGACGGGTGCGGAGGAAGTAAAGCAGCACCACCAGCGGCCACGCGATGCCGATCAGGATGCGATTGGCGCCGGTCATATTCGCGACGGCGAGGCTCGCCTGCGTCGGATCCTGGGCCGCCTTCCACGCGAAGGTGGCGTCCACGATATATTCGGGCAGAATCGCGATGAGCGCGAGCATTGCCAGCGCCAGGCCCTGCGAGACATCGAGTTGGAAGACCTCTGCGGCCCACGACAGCATAAAGGCGGCCCCGACGATGGCAACGCCGTAAATGATCGCCTCGGCGGCGGGCGAGACGTGGTAGAGGCCAAGCCGCAGCGTCAGCCCTGGCACGGTCGAGAGCGCGGCAATTGCGACGCCAAGCCACTTGCGTATGTTGACCATGTTGGCTCCCCGCCCGGGTTAGCTGGTTACGTCCTGAGCCGTCAGTGTACAACAGCGCTCAAAGTGTCGAGGCGGGGTCGATGTCGATTGCCCAGCCGTGGGGCAAGTCTTCGTGCGCCAGGGCGTGCAGCAGCGGGCGTAGCTCCGGCCCGCGGACGATCACCTGCCAGCGATACATCCCGCGCAGCCGCTCCAGAAACGCGGGCGCCGGGCCGACGATATCCGACTGCGGCAGGTCAAGCTCGCGCAAAAGGGTTTCCAGGCGGCCAGCGAGCGCCGTTGCCTCGACCTGGGCGGTGTAGCGGTCGCGATGGGTGAAGGTGCATTTCATGAAGCGGCGGAAGGGCGGATAGCCGTAGCGCTGGCGGGCGGCCACCTCGGCGCTGACGAATTTGGCGTAGTCGTGGCGGGCGGCGGACTGGATGCAGAAATGGTCGGGGTTGAACGTTTGGATCAGCGCGCGCCCGGCCTGCGCGCCCCGTCCGGCGCGGCCCGCCACCTGCGTCAGTAGCTGGAAGGTGCGCTCGGAGGCGCGGAAGTCCGGCAGAAAGAGCGCGATATCGGCGGAGACGACGCCGACCAGCGTCACCGCCGGGAGGTCCAGCCCTTTAGCGATCATCTGCGTGCCCACCAGCACATCGGCGCGGCGCTCGGCGAAGGCGCGCAGCAGCTCCTCGTGCGTCTGGCGCGTTTTGGCGGTGTCGCGGTCCCAGCGCAGCACCCGCGCCGCCGGGAATCGCCGCCTGACCGCGCTCTCGACGCGCTCGGTGCCCAGCCCGAAGAAGCGGATGCTGATGCTGTGGCAGATCGGGCAGACGTGCGGCACGCTGGCCTTGCGCCCGCAATAGTGGCAGATGACGGCGCGCTCGCTGGCGTGCAGCGTCATCGAGATGTCGCAGTGGGTGCAGCGGACAACGTAGCCACACTCGCGGCAGACGATCATACTGGCCATGCCGCGCCGATTGAGGAAGAGAATCGCCTGCTCGCCGCGTTCGAGCGTTTCGTGCAGCGCCGTCACCAGCGGATCGCTGAGGATGCTGGTGTTGCCTTCGCGCAGCTCCGCGCGTAGGTCCACCAGCGTAACCGGCGGCAGCCCCATCGGCGGCGCATCTGAATCCCCGGCGGGCGCGCGCTCGCGCAGCTCCACCAGCGTGTACTCGCCCGTCTGCGCATGCCAGTAAGACTCGACCGAGGGTGTGGCGCTGCCCAGCACGACGGTTGCCCCGGCCAGCGCGCCCAGCCGGATGGAGACGTCGCGTGCGTGGTACGTTGGACGGCGATCCTGCTTGTAGGCGCCCTCATGCTCCTCATCCACCACGATCAGCCCCAGGCGTTCTATCGGCGCGAAAAGGGCGGACCGCGAGCCAAGCACGACATCCACCTCGCCCGCGTGGATGCGCCGCCATTCATCCAGCCGCTCGGCGTCGCTCAGGCCACTATGCAGCAGCGCGACCCTACCAGGAAAGCGCCCGGCGTAGCGCTCCATCGCCTGGGGTGTGAGCGCGATTTCGGGGACGAGCACGATGCCGCGCTCCTCACGTGCGAGCGTTTCCGCCAGCGCCTGCAAGTAAATCTCGGTCTTGCCGCTGCCGGTGATGCCATGGAGCAGAAAGACGTGGCTTGCGCCCGGCGTGCGCGGCGCGGCGCGTGAGGCGGTGATGGCGGCCAGCGCACGCGCCTGTGCAGGTGTCAGCGGGAGCGGCGCGGTCTGGGCAATAGCGCGCCCGGCCAGTGGATCGTGGCGCACCGTCACCTCGTCGATTGCGATCAGCCCGGCCGACTGTAATTCGCGCAGGGCGGTGATGGTGGCGCGGGTCAGCCGTTGCAGCTCCTCCAGCCGCCAGGGCGTTTCCAGGCCAGGCCGCGAGAGGACGTCGAGGACGGCAAGCTGACGCAACAGCCGTTCGCCCTCTCGCTCTTCACTGCGTGCGCGTGGGGCAGTGGGTTTTTTGCGAATGGTCTGTTGGCCTGTGCGTTGATCCAGGGACGCGCGGGCGGCCTGTTGCCACGCGGCAAGCTGTTCCGCTGTTCCGGCCAGCCGGACGAGCCGCTCGCGCCGTTTCTCACGGTGAGCCGCGGGGATTTCGGTCACTAACGAGGCATAGCCAGACGTCACCATTGCGGAGATGGCGGCGCGCGCACGCTGTGGCCCCAGGTTCTCGCGAATCTGCGCCCGGTCGAGTCTTCCGCGCTCGCGCAGCAATCCCAGCATCATCGCGGCGTCCGATGTCAGGGTTGGCGAGGAATCAGGCGCCGACTCATTGGGCAGCAATACCTCGCGCATGCTGCTCAGCAGACCCGGCGGCAACATCAGGCGTGCGGCGTCGGCCAACGGCGTGGCATAGTAGTCGGCGATCCACTCGGCCAGCGCATGATGCGCCTCCGAGATAACCGGCTCGGGCAGCAGCAGGCGACTGATCGAGCGCAGGTGTGTGTGTTCTGGCCTGGGAGAAACTGTATCGGACCCGGTCAGCTCATCGCTGGCGTCGAGCGCCCAGACGATCCCGGCGGTGATGCGCTCGCCAAATGGGATGGCAACCAGGTGGCCGACGGCGATGGTGGAAGTCATCGCGTCGGGGACGTGATAGCTATAGAGGCGTTCGGCTGCGAGCCGCCCCCGCACCACCCTTGGCGTCAGAATCTCCGCCCGCATGCGCGCCGCGCTCCCTCCCGCGTCACCCTGCACGTCAGCAACACACGGTATTATCGCACGCTACTGTCCTCCAACTTCATAAAGTTGGGAAGGGATAACTGCTTCAGTCCCTCTCCCTGTGGGGGAGGGGTTGGGGAGGGGGCGGTGTTCAGTCGGCGACAAGGTCTACGGGATCGTCCGCGGGAAGAACGTAGGCGGCGGGTTTCGCCAATGGCTCGGCAGGCTTTGGCGCATGCCTCGCACGCAGTCTGCCGAGCCATTCTAGCAGCGAGCGCGGGCTGGCGGAGCGGAGCGGGAAGAGGATCGCCGGGTGCGCGTAGGCCAGGGTATCGGTGATCGAGCGCGGCGCTGCCCGATAGCCCGCGCGCCAGGACGATAGCTCCGCGCCGCAGATCACGAAGAGCGAGTAGGCATAGAAGAAGATGAGGACGACAAAGACGAATCCCGCCACGGTGCCGAAATGCTGCGGCTGGAGCACCTCTCGCGTATAGACCGGGAAAATGAGGATGTATCCCTGCGCTAACACTGCGCCGAGCAACGCGCCCAGCCACGTATGGCGCATCGAGACGCCGCCGGGTGTCACGACGCTGTAGAGCGTGAGCAACAGCAGGAAGTTCAGCGCGAGGCTGGTAAACAGCGCCAGCGCCGCAATCAGCGGTTCGTTGGCCAGGCGCGAGTGTGGGATGACATTATGGCCCAGCCCGACGTTGACGACTGGCGTAAAGGTTGCCGAGAGGATCATCGTGGGCAAGGCCGCCGCGAAGAGCAGCAGCATCAGCAGGGCGACGCGATTTTGGTCGAGGAAGCGACGCTGCTGGCGGCGGAAGATGACACAGAGACAGGTCTCGATGACGACGAAGAAGCGGGTACCATACCAGAGGGTGATTGGCAGACCGAGCAGGACGAGAATAAACGGCGCGTGTTCGATAGTATCTGCAAAGGATGAGACTGCGGTGGCAGTCACCCGGTCGGGCAACAGCCGCACAATGGCTGTCACGGCCTCCTGTTCCGTGCTGTCGCTGGTGATCCGCAGAAACAGGCTGATCAGCACCAGCTCGAGGCCGAGAACTGAGAACAGGCCCATGATGCAGGTGTAGGCCAGCAGGCGCGCCAGATTCCAGCCCCAGTCCCGGTCGAATTTCTGCCAGATCGCTTTGAGCACAGCGGTACCGGTCCTTTCGCCGCTGAGATGCTCGCAATCGGGGCAAGTCCGTCATGTGAGTATACTCATCGCGTTTCCAAGAGCATATGCCTCATCGTATTTTCTGTCGAGAGTTCGTTGCGTTTCTGTGAAAACTCTCAGAATATCCCAAGGTACCATGTAGTGAGCAGTCGGTAACATGGGAGCACATGTATGGGGATAATTCCGCTGCTAGCGGCGGTTGAGGCGCTCCTGCGCCAACTTGGCGTGGAGAGTGAACATATCACGCGCGTCGAGACTATCATGGGCGGACTCTCCGGCGGGCGGATTTACCGCCTCTGGCTACGAGGCCCCGATGGTGGCCATGAGCAGACGCGCGTACTCAAGTACTCCGAGCCACTGGAGGGCTGGCTGGGCGCCGTATCGGGCGATACGCTGATTCGCGAGGCGCAGCTTGCCGCTTCGGGACTGTTGGCCGACCTGCCGCGCGATATTGCCACGGCGACGCTCGCCATCGCCTTTCGCGGGCCACGCGATCAGCCTGACGGCGTGGCGTTGCTGATGCGCGACGAGCAGCGCCATCTGCTGAGCAATCCATATTGGACGCCGCCCGGGACGATTCCCACCGACGCGCTGGCAATTGTCGACCGGCTGGCGCGGATGCATGCGCGCTACTGGAACGATCCCAGGCTTGGCGACCCCACATTGGGGCTGATGTCGCCGGAGCACGCGCTGCTGGTGACAGGGCCGCTCGGCGTGGCTGCGCGGCTGGCCGCTGGGGATACGCTCCCCTACCTGCCGGTCTCCGCCGAGAGCTGGCAGACATTCTTCGGCCTTGCTGGTGAGACCGCAACCAGACGTTTTCAGGCGATCATGAATGAGCCGGAGCGCATCACGCGCGTCATCAATCGACTGCCACGGACGCTGGTTCATGGCGATGTCTGGGGGCCGAATCTCGGCTGGCTGCCTGAGAGCCATGGCCATCGGAGAAAGCGGTTGCTGCTGCTCGATTGGGCGCTGGCGCTAGCTGGCCCAGCAACCTACGATCCACTCTGGCTCGCCAGCACGTGGCTCGCCGTTGACCCGACGCGCGTGCTGGCGGTCTACCGTGCCAGGCTGACCCGCGCGCTGCGGATGCGCGGAAAAACGCTCGATGGCGCGACCTGGCTGGCGCTGGCGGACGTGGGCTATCTGCGCACGGTGCTCACCTGTGGCGAGGCGATGGCGCGCACGGCCGCTACGGCTCCCGCTGGCGTGGCGCGACGCATGGCGCTGGCGCGGCTCCGCTGGTGGATCGAGCGCGCGCTCCGGGCGGCGGAACGGCTGGAGCGAAACGCTTAGGGCCTATGTTGCAGAGCAGGAGACGCTAAGCGTTTCGTACATGCGGACTATTCCTGGGCAGGATTATTGTATCGAGCTTCCCACTCTTCCTGTCGTCCCAGTGGGGTCAGGTCGAGGAAGTTGTAATTTCCGAGGAGGATATCAACGCCGCGTCCCGTCGTCGAGTACGAGTGCAGGATCTGCCCGCCGTCGTGCAGGAAAACACTTAGCCCGGGTTTCTCGCCATTCTCATCGGTGGCGTCGAAGTCGTGGTTGAAATCGCTGCCATACGAGGAGAACCACGGAACAGTCCAGTTCATACGGGCCTTGTATGCCTCAAGTTTCGCCAGTGGCGCACGTGAGACGAGAACCAGCGTGGTGTTGCTGTCATGCAGACCAGACAGGCGGCTGGGAATGTTGTTCGTGAAGTTTGTGCAGCCCTCGCAACCATTATCCCAATTTGGATCAAACATGAAGTGGTAGACGATCAACTGGCGGCGGCAGTCAAAGAGATCAAGCAGGCTCACTTTGCCGTCAGGGCCGTCGAAAGTGTACTCCTTGTCAATCCTGACCATCGGCAGTCGTCGGCGCTCAGCATTGAGCCTGTCTCGCGCGTGGGTGGCTTCCTTTTCTTTCAGAAGCAATTCGTTGCGCGCGACGAGCCACTCGTCGCGTGAGACGATTCGCGGAGGATTCATCCAGGTCTCCTTGAGGTTGATGAAAGGGATCACACTTCTTAAGTCATCCACTCTTCGCGTGGAGCGTTCGTGCCATGGGCACGCCATGTAGCATAGCAGCGGCAATCGGAGGTCGGCTTCTTCTATCTTGCTACATTGCTGCCGGTGCTCGAACAGATCGACATCGCCAGCGCGTAGCGAATCTCCTGCACAACCGTCGCGTCTAGCTCGTCGGACACTTCGGATTCCAGGGCGGCGCGCATCCGGGCGCCGATGCGTCCGAGCGCTCAGGCGGCGGAGCGGATGAAAGGGAGGGGTTGACCTCACCCCTATCCCCCTCTCCATTGTGGGAGAGGGAGGACCAGACTTCGGCAGGCGATTGATCCCGTTGCTGTGCGCTGCCGTGAGGAATAATAGATGTTGTTGTAGACTGGGCTACTTCTTGGGTGGGGGTATTGTAACGCGATTCTTCATTCTCACTGTCTGCCCAACGGGGTCAGGTCGAGATAGTTATATGTCCCGAAGAGGATATGAAGGCCGCGTCCCGTCGTTGAGTACGAGTGCAGGATCTGCTCGCCGTCGCGCAGGAACACACTCAGCCCCGGTTTCTCGCCGTTCTCGTCAGTGGCGTCGAAGTCGTAGTTGAACTCGCTGCCATACGAGGAGAACCACGGAACAGTCCAGTTCATACGAGCCTTGTAGGGTTCAATCTTGGCCAGTGGGGCGCGGGAGACAAGGACCAGTGAGGTGTTGCTGTCATGCAGGCCGGACAGGCGGCTGGGCATGTTGTTCACGAGGTTGGTGCAGAAGTCACAGCCGTTTTCCCAACTCGGATCATACATGAAGTGATAGACGATCAACTGGCGACGGCCGTCAAAGAGATCGAGCAAGGTCGCCTTGCCATCAGGACCCTCGAAGCTGTACTCCTTGTCAATCCTGACCATCGGCAGTCTGCGCCGTTCGGCATTCAGCCTGTCGCGTGCTAGGATAGCCTCCTTCTCTTTGAGAAGCAACTCGTTGCGCGCGACGAGCCACTCATCTCGTGAGACGACCTGTGGAAAATCCATCCTGTCCTCCATTGGAATGATAACCAGCCAACGCTTCTTCTAACTCTTCTACGCCAAAGAGTTGCGGCATGGAGGACTCGTGCCGAGAGCACACAAAGCAGCTTATCAACAGTGGTCAGAGGATGGCTTCTTCTACACTGCTACGCCGCTGTCGGCTCACCCTCAAGTTCCCATCGCCAGCGCGCAGCGAATCTCCTGCATAACCGTCGCATCAGGCTCGTCGGGTAACGCGCTTTCCAGGGCGGTGCGCGCATCATGGCCGCCGATACATCCGAGCGCCCAGGCGGCGTGGCCGCGCACCAGCGGCTCCGCCTGGTGCAGCGCGTCTGATAGCGCCGGAACCGCGACCGGATCGCCGATGTTGCCGAGCGCCACACAGACGTTGCGCAGCAGCCCTCGCCGCTTTGCCCGCTTCACCGGGCTGTGACGGAAGCGCTCGCGGAAGCCCTCGTCGTCCAGTTTCAGCAGCGGGATGAGCGCTGGACTGGAGCCGGTGGCTGGCCTTGGCTGGAACATCGGGCGCTCGTCGGGTACGCCAAGCTCGCCGCGCTGGCGCAGTCGCTTCTCCACCACCAGATTCACCGGGCAGACCTGCTGGCAGATGTCGCAGCCGAAGATGTGCGTGCCGATCAGCGGGCGCAGCTCCATCGGGATGCTGCCGCGTAGCTCGATAGTGAGATAGGAGATGCAGCGGCGATTGTCCAGCACGTAGGGCGCGACGAAGGCATTGGTCGGGCAGGCGTGCAGGCAGACCTCACACTGACCGCAGTTGGCCGCCAGCGGCTCATCCGATGCAAGCTCCAGGCTGGTGACGACCTCCGCCAGAAAGAGCCACGATCCCCAGCCTTTCGTCAGAATGTTAGTGTTCTTGCCGTACCAGCCCAGCCCCGACCGTTGCGCGATGGCGCGGTCCACCATCCGCCCGGTATCTACGAAGACGATGGTCTTCTCATGCCCTGGCGGCGCTTGCTCGCGGATGAAGGTGGCCAGCGCATCCAGTCGCGCGCGGATGACCTCGTGGTAGTCGTCGCCCCAGGCGTAGCACGAGAGCCGCCCATGTGGATCGCCTGGCGCTGTCTCGTCGCGGGGCGCGTCGGTCAGATAGAATGTACCGAGTGCGATGACCGATCTCGCCGTAGGCAGCAGCGCGCGGGGGTTGGCCGCGACCTCGGCGCGTTCGGTGGTGAACCAGTCGAGGCCGCCCATCAGCCCCTGGCCGATACGCTCTTTTAGCGCTGCCTCGGCGTCGGGCATCGGGTCGGCGGTGGTGAAGCGCACCAGATCGAAGCCCAGCGAGAGCGCCTCGTCGCGGATGCGCTCGGTCAGATTGTTCGATTCGGTTGAAGCGGCAGTGGCATGAGCCATGCGGGCGACTCCGTGTGTGAATTAGTCCAGACAGTGCAGTATATGCCAGATGTGCCAAATGGGTACCGGCGTTGCATTGTCGCGGCTCACTCACTATACTGGCGGGCACGAGGACAGGATGATGGCGACCAGGATGATATCAGTGTCGAATCACCTGGGAGGGAATGTAATGAGCGATGCGAAGAGTCGGCCCGATCTGAGTGGCATCCTGGAACAGCGCCGCCGCGAGCTCAGCGACCGCCCTGATGTCAGCGCGCGCATGCGCAGGCTCTCCGCCTCGAATTCGCGGAATCCGCTTCCTGCTTCGCCACGGAAGCGTCCCACGCTGCTACGGGTGATTCTGGCGGGACTTGCGGTGGCGTTGTTGCTGGCATGCGCCATCTCCGCGGCGGTCGCGGTCGCCAGTGGCGTCTGGTTCCGCAACCAGTTGAGCGATCCCAGCCAGACGGCGCTCGACTTCTACAGCGCGCTGCACCAGCAGGACTACGCGCGCGCCTACGGCTTTTTCTCCGATGGCGCCAAGTCACGCCTCTCTCAGAGCGCTTTCCAAGCCCAATTCAGCGCCTATGATTCGGTAAGTGGTATCGTGGAGTCATACACCACCGAAGGTAGCACCAGCGTTCAGGGTTCGACCGCCGTGGTGACGATAGATGTGGTGCGCCGACTGAACACCTCGCAGGCGCAGGTGCAGACGATCCATCTGGTCAATCAAAATGGAAGCTGGACGATTGACCGGATCGAACTTGGGAAGACGATACCAGTCCCGAATTCCTCGCAGTAGCCCGGCACAGTCTTCACCTGGGGCGGCG
>DATBIB010000028.1:0-20240 GCA_036557205.1 Ktedonobacterales bacterium
TGCCGGATCGTCGTCAGGACAGGAGCAAGCAGCTTCCCCGCCGCAGGTGCGGCTAGGAAGTAGTGGCTGTTGTGGTCAGCCTGCCCTTCAATAAGGCGAACCAAGTACGATGGGCATTCGTGTCCATCCCAAAGGATACTACACGATGTGTGCTATCATCGGCGGCAGAGCACCCACATCGGAAAGGATCACCCGTGATGTCCGCACAAACAGAGACTACCGAACCCACCGAGCCTGACATAGCACCTGACAATGAGGCCGAGCGCCGCGCCGTCTATAGCCGCTGCGAGCGCTTCCTTGGGGGACACGGGCCTTCGCGCCCGCATGCCATGCTGGCGGCGCTGGCGGCGGCAACCGATCCCGATGAGCAGGCCGACCGCTATGGCGAGGGCGAGCTTATCGAGGGGTTCGAGCGCGAGGTCGCCGACCTGCTGGGGAAAGAAGCCGCCGTCTTCATGCCTAGCGGCACAATGGCGCAGCAGATCGCCCTGCGCATCTGGAGCGAGCGCAAGCAGTGCCGGACCGTCGCCTTCCACCCCACCTGCCACTTGGAGATCCACGAGCAGAAGGGGTATCAGGCGCTGCATGGGCTGAGGGGACGTCTGGTCGGCAATCCGCACCAGGTGATCACGCTCGACGAGGTGAAGGCGGTCCATGAGCCACTGGCCGCGCTATTACTGGAGCTGCCGCAACGCGAGATTGGCGGGCAGTTGCCTGGTTGGGATGACCTGGAGGCGCAGTCGGCCTGGGCGCGCGAGCACAACATCACGATGCACATGGACGGCGCGCGCTTGTGGGAGTCTGGACCCTACTACGGTCGCTCGTATGCGGAAATTGCCGCGCTCTTCGATACCGTCTACGTCTCGTTCTACAAGGGCATCGGCGGCATCGCGGGGGCGGCGCTGGCTGGCCCAGCCGACTTTATCGCGGAGGCGCGTGTCTGGCAGCGGCGGCATGGTGGCAATCTGGTCCAGCTTTACCCGTATATTATCGCGGCGCGTGAGGGACTGCGGCTGCGGCTGCCACGCTTTGCGGGCTATCATGAACGGGCGGTGCGCATCGCCCAGGCGCTTGGCGAGGTTCCCGGCATCATGGTCAAGCCGAATCCGCCGCAGACGAATATGATGCACGTCTACCTGCGCGGCGAGCCTGAGCGCCTCAAGGCGGCGGCGCTGGCGATTGCCCGCGAGGAGAAGGTCGCGCTCTTCGCCTGGCTGGCGCCCACTGACCTGCCGGACTACTGGATGTTCGAGTTGAGCGTTGGCGACGCCGCGGAGGCGCTGACCGACGAGGAGGTCACTGATTACTTCCGTCGGGTGATGGAGCAGTAAGCGGCTCCAGTTGCAGCGCCACCACTGCCTGCGTCGTCGGCGTCAGGCGGACGCGGTCGTCAATACGGAGGCCCGCTATCCAGACGAGGTGGTCGGCGTTAAAGACGAGCGGCAGCCGTCTCCGTAGCTCGCGTAGCACTTTAGCATCGCCGAAGTAGTCTTGCAGCTTTTTCTCGCCGTTCATACCGAGCGGACGGAAGCGGTCGCCGGGCTGCCAGGTGCGCACGGTCAGTGTCTCACCAATGGTCGAAACATCCAGGTAGACGCGGGACTCGGCGCGGCCAACTTCGGCGGGCCGGTCGGCAAACGAGAGCGAGGGCAGTTCGGGCGCGGGCGGCAGCTCACTGGCGTCTTCGCTCCCTGGAACGCCTTCGATGCGCCATGCGCGAATGCGCCAGCCGATCTCCGGCATCGCGACGGCGCCCGGCACGGGAAGGTACCAGGTTTGCGGCGCTTGGGTGGTTGAAACCGCGCCTGAACAGCGTGCGGCCACAGCGTCCGCCGACGCAGACTGCCCAGACGCAAACGATGACGTTGCAATATTCTTCTGGAATACCAGGACATCATACGTTAGTGAAGCGTGGAGGTCGCCCGGAAGCCGCCGCACGCTGCCGGTATGGCCGTCTTCTAGCTGTTTGTCCAGCGCAGTAATGTGGCGCGCCTCCAGTGAGACCTCCCCAGTGGTGAGCCTGTGGACGGCGTTGCGAAACAACCGATGGCGCAGCGCTAGCGGCAGGTCGAGGAGCGGCTGCCGATACAGACGCAGACTATCGCCACATGTCTCTACCACCTCATCCCATGCCGCCTGCGTCTGCGCCTCCAGATAGGCTTCGTCGTCGGCCACCAATTCGCCATTGCGCACCAGTAGCTCACGGATGCCTGGATTGTAGGTTTCGAGCAGCGGCAGCAACTCATGGCGGATGCGGTTGCGCACGAACCGCGGGTCGGCGTTGCTGCTATCCTCGCGTGGCTGCCACCCCAATGCGGCACAGTACGCCACGGTCTGCGCGCGAGTCACGTCGAGCAGCGGGCGCGCAAGGTCTCCGCGCAAAGGCGCCATGCCGCGCAGGCCCGCAAATCCGCTGCCGCGCAGCCAGTGCAGCAGAATTGTTTCGGTCTGGTCATCGCGCGTGTGGCCAGTGACGATGCGCTCGGCCTCATGCTCCACCTCAACTTGCCGCAGAAATGCATAGCGCGTCCGCCGTGCCCAGTCTTCGACTGAGATGCGCAGTTTGGTCGAATACGGCGCATCGGGGTGGCCTGTAACACAAACGACACCAAGTTCGGTAGCGAGCTGCTGGACAAACCGGACATCTTCGCGGCTCTCGTCGCCACGCAGCCCGTGATCGAAGTGCGCCACGATCAGCTCGCCCGGCGCGAGACGATGGCCGTGCTCGCGCAGTGCCAGCAACGCGCCGAGCAGGGAGAGTGAGTCAGCACCGCCTGAGACGGCGACGACCAGCCGCGCGCCTGGCGTCCAGAGCGCATATCGCTGCGCCGCCCGTGTGATGGCCCGCTCGACTACCCTGCGCGCATCCACTGCCACTGGATTCTCCCTGGGTCTATAGCATTCCAACAGACATTCCAGGTCAGCATAGCACAATCGGCGGTGGCGAACTGCGAAGTTTTCTTGCCATAATTCTGGGCATGGCACGCAAGAGCCTCGCTGTAGAGGCCATGCGGACTTTGGACGGCATAAAGGAGATCACTTGTGACACTGGCCAATCAACGCAGCCTGTTCGATATCCCTGATGAAATCGCCTATCTGAACTGCTCATATATGTCGCCACTGCCAAGAGCCTCGCGCGAGGCGGGACAGACTGGGGTGGCACGCAAGTCGGAACCGTGGAAAATCTCGGCGCAAGATTTCTTTACCGACTCTGAGACGGCGCGTGGCCTCTTTGCCGAGCTAATCGGCGGTGACCTCAATGGCGTTGCGATTGTCCCATCCGCCAGCTACGGTGTCGGACTCGCGGCGGCCAATCTGCCCATTGCCAGCGGTCAGAGCATCGTGCTCCTGGAAGACCAGTTCCCCTCGAATGTCTATCCCTGGCGCGATCTCGCTACGCGCAGCGGCGCCACCGTCGTCACAGTATCCCGTCCGCCCGACTTTGACTGGACGACAGCGCTGCTAGCGCATATCGACAAACGCACGGCCGTCGTGGCCGTCCCGCACTGCCACTGGACCGACGGCGGCCTGATCGATCTGGCGCGTATCGGCGAGCGGGCAAGGGCGGTAGGCGCGGCGCTGGTGGTGGATGGCGCGCAATCGGTCGGGGCGCATCCATTCTCGGTGGCGGAGATACAGCCGGATTTTCTGGTTGCCGTGACGTATAAATGGCTCCTCGGTCCGTATAGTCTGGGCTTTGTCTATGCTGCTCCCCGCTGGCGCGAAGGGGCGCCACTCGAATCGAACTGGATCACGCGCGAGCAGAGCGAAGACTTCAACGGACTCGTCAACTACCGCGACACCTTCCAACCAGGCGCGCGCCGCTACGACATGGGCGAGCGCTCCAATTTCGCACTGATGCCCATCGCCGTCGCGTCACTACGGCAACTGCTGGCGTGGCGTGTGGAGGAGATTGCCGCGACCCTGCGCGAGTTGACAGCGCATATCGAAGAGGGGGCGCGCCGCGTTGGCCTCGACCCTGTTCCAGCCGAGCGGCGTGTCGGCCATCTGATTGGCCTGCGCTCCAGCGCCCCACTGCCCGCCGACCTGAGTAAGCGCCTCACAGCGGAAGGCGTCTATGTCAGTTTCCGGGGAAATGCGATACGGGTCTCGCCGCATCTCTATAACACGCACGAGGAGGTTGATCGGCTCTTCCAGGTGCTCGCCAAAGCGCTGTGAAAGCGGAAGGCGCGCCGACGAGGTCATTGCGGCTGGGGTGCATTGGTGAGCTCGTAGAGCCGCACCCAGAACGAAGGCTGACCTTCGCCTCTATACCACGAGTAACCTTCGGTCGCGCCAAGAGGATACCGGACAGAGAGGAACATGCAGCCAACCGCGTCACTCGTCGCCCTGGCCGTTGTGATGCCCCAGCGGGTGAAGGTCATTTCGTAGTGATAGTATGGCCGATTGTCGAAGGTCGCTGGACATGAGTAAGCGCCAATGTCCGGACCGCCTGCGACGAGTTCCGAATAGACATCCGTCGCCTGTTGCAAAAACGTCTGATCGAAGATGGTAAATGGCTGCTGGGAACGATGATCTGTTACCACACTCACGACAATGTGTACGCTATCAGGGTGGCCTATAAAGATGGGGTAGACGAGGAAACGAACGCCAAGAGGAACGACCACGAGCGCGCAGCCGACGATACCGACCTTGAGCCAGCGACGGCGCATGGCATTCTCCTTCGCGGCACACAAAGCACACTATAGACAAATCGGCAGGAGAGCGAAATTCTCTCCTGCCGATTAAGACGCATGCGTGGCTGGGACTGTTCCGCCTACTTACCGAGCAGCTTTTTCACCGCCGCGACAATCGCGGCGGCGTTGATGCCAGCCTCGTCTATCTCCTGGTCGGGTGTAGCGGAGTCGGGCATGTGATGCACCGCCAGCTTGACGACCGTTGGCATTGCCGAGGCGGGCGGCTGTTCGTCGGTCCCGGCGAAGGCATCCAGCACGGCGGCGCCCAGGCCGCCCTCGCGCCAGTGGTCTTCCACCGTCACGATGCGCCCGCCTGTCGCACTGGCCGCGTCGCGTAGCGTCTTCACGTCCACCGGCTTGATGCTGTAGAGGTCGATCACGCGGATGTTGACACCCTCGCCCTTGAGGGTATCCGCCGCCTTGAGCGCCTCATGCAGCGTGATACCGGCGCCAACCACCGTCACCTGATCGCTCTCCGACTGCCGCAGGACCCGGCTGCCACCAATCGGGAAGCGCTCGTCGGGACCGTAGAGGATCGGCGTCTTCTCGCGCGTCGTGCGCAGGTAGACGATGCCCTTCTGGTCGGCCATCTCAGCCACCAGTTGCGCCGTCTGGTTGGCGTCGCTGGGATAGAGCACCGTACTGCCATAGACCGCGCGCATCATCGCCAGATCTTCGAGCGCCATCTGCGACGGGCCATCCTCGCCGATAGAGACGCCCGCGTGCGAGCCGCAGAGGCGGATATTGGCGCGCGAGATCGCCGCCATGCGGATGAAGTCGTAGGCGCGGCTGAAGAACGCCGCGAAGGTCGAGGCGAACGGCACGTAGCCGCGCACCTGAAGGCCAACGGCGGCGGCGGTCATCTGCTGCTCGGCGATATATTGCTCGAAGAAGCGGTCGGGGAAGGCTTTCGCAAATGTCTCGGCATAGGTCGAGTTGCTGACCTCGCCATCCAACCCGACGACGTCCGCGCGCGCAGCGCCAAGCGCCTTGAGCGCGTCCCCATAGGCGGAGCGCGTGGCGACAGGCGTGCCACTGGGGTACGTCGGCAGCTGCAACGGCTCGGTCTTCGGGCGAGCCGCGGGCTGGAGCGCGTCGGGCGCGTGAACCTTGACGATAATATTGCGCTCGCCGCCTAGCTCGGCAATTGCCCGCTCGGCCATGTCCTTGGGCAGCGCCTTGCCGTGCCAGCCATTCTTATTCTCAATCTCCGGGAAACCCTTGCCCTTGACCGTTCTGGCGATGATGAGCGTCGGCTGGGTCGCCTGCTGGAGCGCCTCCTGGTAGGCGTCGTTGATCTGGCTCAGGTCATGGCCATCGATCTCGATGGTGTGCCAGCCAAACGCCTTCGCGCGCGCGGCGTAGACGTCTCCGTTCCAGCCGAGCATCGTCTCACCCCGCTGGCCGAGCCGGTTCATATCAAGAATCCCGATCAAATTGTTGAGCTGATAATGCCCGGAGAGTTCCAGCGCCTCCCAGATCGAGCCTTCGGCCATCTCGCTATCGCCCAGCACCACCCAAATGTGATAGGGCAGCTTGTCGAGATACTTGCCCGCGAGGCCCACGCCAACGCCAATGGGCAGCCCCTGGCCGAGCGAGCCGGTGGCCACATCCACCCACGGCAGCACCGGCGTCGGGTGGCCCTCCATGCGGCTGCCACGCTGCCGCAGCGTCATGAACTCCTCATCGGAGACCGCGCCCGCGGCCTTGTAGATCGAATAGAGCAGCGGCGAGGCGTGCCCCTTCGAGAAGATGAGGTGATCGTTGTTGGGATTGTGGGGATTCGCGAAATCGTAGCGAAGATACTCGCTCATCAGCACGGCCATCAAGTCAGCCGCCGACATGGATGAGGTTGGGTGCCCAGATCCCGCCTTCGTGCTGCAGCGGATACTATCCACGCGCAGTTGTTGCGCCAGCTCATGCCACTGGTTCAGCGTGGCGGGGTCGGTCTGTGCGGTAATACTCATCGCTTCGGATATCCTCCTGAACTGCGAAACAATTAGCCGAATCCAGCGGATTCAGCGACATCACTTTAGATAACCGATAAAGGATCACGTCTCCGCGGATGGCGCGGAATCGGTCGTCGGGGATGATGCTTGCAGTGTGCGGGCCACGATGGCGGGAAGATCGGCGGCCAGCTTCGAGTTCGCGATAACCCGCGTGGCACCCGCATCGCGTGCCGCCTGCTGTGTCTCCAGGTCCACATGCGAACCGAAGGCGATCACCGGGATCTGCGCCTCACGCGCCGCGACAATAGCCGCGCGCCAGTCTACACCAGCGATGGCGGTATTCACCAGCGCCAGCGCTGGAGCGTCCACCACCAGCCGCCGCGTGAAATCGGCCAGCGAACGCGCCGTCCGCACGTCATAGCCCGCATGCTGGAGCGTCGTGCGCACCTTGACGACGAAAAAGAGGTCGGTATCGAGCAGCATGACGGATGGCAACGATGTCCCGGCTACGCCAGACTCCTGCATACCGATTGTCCTCTCAGCTTGTCATACTTCGCCAGCACGCGCGCTGGCCATGCGTCACACCGCTAGTCGTCGCTACTTTCCTGCACTGGGCGGCGGAACTGCTCGGCCAGCTCTTCGTTGATGACACGCGGATCGCGCCACATATCCGGTGGATAGCTGTGGTGGCCATTGGCACAGACAGACTTGCCGCAGGAACGCTCATGGCTTGTCTGGAAGACGAGGTTCTCGCCCTCGACGGTAATCCAGATGTGTTTGCGCGAGTAGCCGTCGCCCCACTTGAGCAACAGCCCACCGGCATATTCGTCGAAACGCCCCTGGCCGTAGAGAAATTCGCGATTGAACTTGCGTAAGATGTCGCGCACATGGCTGGCCGCGACCACACGCTCGACCTCGGGCCGCATGCTGGTGGTGGCGTTTTCGGCAAGGTCATCGGCGGGGATCGTCTGCTGGCGGGCGGAGTGCTGGGCCTCCTGAATCATCTGCGCGATGCCTTCCGCCTCATCATTGGTCATCTCGTGCGGTACGCCAAGAATCTTTGGCTTGCCGCCAGCCGCATGATTGCCATCTGCCATCGCGTTTGCTCCTTCCGTCGCCTTCCAGTTGTCCACAGGCCAGCGACGGCTCCGCGCATGCTGACCTCTCTTGTTAACTCTATCATCCACCTGATAGACGCTGCCAGCGACACGCAAGGCTCGGTGGGGCGCTATCCCCACATTTCCGTCAGCCCATTGGGCAGACCAAGCGCCAGCACGGGGTGCGCGACGGGGGCGAAGGAGAGCGCGGTGAGGGGCGCGGTCAGCTGCCAGCTCTGGAGCTGGTGGCCGGTTCGCGTATCCCAGAGGTCAAGGCGCTGCTCACGGGCAAGCGCCAGCAGAGCGGCATCCAACGTCAGCGCGGCAAAGGCGTCAATTGGCACGGGGCCAGTCGCCACACTGCGGCGGAGGCGTCCATCGAGCGAGCGGATCTGCATGTGGCCCAGGAAATCGGCCAGGGCGACGACGGCGAGGTCGGGCGTGGCTGCCAGGGGAAACAGTAGTCGGCCATCAGGCTCGATCACCTCGGCAATACGCCGTGGCTCGACATTGCCCCGATGCGAGCGCGCCTCGATATCCCACAGGCGTAGAATCTGCGAGCGCGGCCTGCCCTCAGGACGACCAGTCGAAAAGGTCAGGAGGCGGCGGCCATCGGCGGAGAGTATACGCTCTCTGACCTGCCAGGGAAGTGCATCAGGCTGCTTTTGCCGACCCCTCGCGGCCTCGTAGCAGCGGAGTGGTGTGGCCCACCCCGGATGGATCGGCCCGCTGGCTGGCAGCGGTCGGGTATAGATCGCGGTGCCGCCGCGCCCACGGTCCGCCCAGTAAAACGGGTCGCTCTCGGCCAGCGCCTGAGGAGCATCAGGCAGCGCCAGACGCAGCAGTCCCGCCGGATGGGGCAGAAAGACGGCATCCATCAGACCGGATGGCGCATTCATCTGGCTCGACCAGCGCCGCGCTCCATCAGCCACGTGCCAGACGGCGAGGCCCAGCGCGAATCCCCATGCCATCACCAGGGAGCCATCAGCCGAGATGCGCGCCTCACTCAGTGTGCCTGCCTGTCCCGGCGTGCCCAGCGCCAGACGCGCCGCTGGGTGATCTCGCGTGCTATTCCAGAGCGCGATCTGGCCGTCAATATGCCCTACAGCCGCCACCGCGCCGCCCTGTGCCAGCGCGACCGAGACGACCGCGCTCGCCTGGCCATCGTCGAAGACCGCGAGACGGCGCAACGGGCCTGGGCTGGCGGTCACCGATTCGGGACGGCGGGCGGTTTGCGTGGGCGAATGTGATGGTTGCGGTGGCCGCTGCGGTGGGTGTTGCGCAGCCTGGGACGGCTCAGCGTCGGCTACGAGAGGAGGGCGACTGGCGTCATAGAGACGACGGCGCTCTGGGTCGCTCAGCGTCTGATACGCCTGATTGAGCGTCTGCATCAGGTGCAGATTCTCATCTCCGGCAATATCTGGATGGTAGCGTCGGGCCAATCGGCGGTAGGCCAGCCGGATCGTTGCGTCGTCAGCGCTCGGCGGAAGCCCCAGAACAGCGTAGTAATCTACTTCGTCAGCCATGGACCGTTTCTATTTCCCGCATCGCGCAGCATATGTAACCTCTGGCATATCTACGGCCAACCGACGCCGCGTGTTGCCACAGCTTGCCATACACCGCACGATGCATCGAGAACGGCCAGATCACGCAACCGATGAGAGCATCACGACGGGGCAACGTAGTGGGAGATGGTGTACTTGCTGGCGTAGTACAGCATTGGATCGAGCCACAGGTTGTTCCACTCCACCATGAAGTGCAGGTGCGGTCCGGTCGAGTTGCCCGTCGAGCCTTCCAGTCCAATTGGCTGGCCCTGCGTGACATACTGACCTACCGAGACCAGCAGCTTGTCCATATGGCCGTAGACCGTCGAGAGATGGTTGCAGTGGTCGATCTTCACCGACCAGCCCAGGCCGTTGGTGGCGTCATAACCGGCCCAAATAACCTGCCCCTGCTGCGCGGCGTGGATTGGATTCCCCTCCGCGGCCGCGAGATCGACGCCGGTATGGTAGACCCACGTGCCATAGACGATGTAGCCGCGAACCCAGGCGGAGTTCCAGTTGGGTGAGGTCAGCTTATAGGCAAGCGGATCGCTGCCGCCATTCGGCCCGCAGAGCGACTCACTGGGAATATTAACGCCAGCGATCGAGTCCCACCAGTTTGGCCCGAAACGCGTGTTCCCGTAATGGGCCGCCTGGAGTGCGGGAATGGCGGGCGGCACGTAGCCTTTGCCATAGCTGGGATCATCCGCAATCTTATAGGCGACGCCGATGCTAATCTCTTCACCAGCGTAGAGGTCATTCAGCTCGTAAAACCCACCGACCTGCACTTTGAATTTCTTGGCGATGCCTTCAGGCGTATCGCCCTGAATCGTGGTGTAGTAGAAATACTTCGGCTGCTTGTTCCAGATCATCGAGCTGGCCAACGCCTGGAATACGGTTCCTCCGCTCGCCTGACCTGTGCCGAGAGGATAGATGGCAAAGATACCCGTGATGATGATGCACGCCATCAGCGTCAGCACCGCGATGCGCAGGGTCAGCGGACGCTCGCGGCGCTTGAGGAACGGCTTGCCCATCGAGGCGCCGCTCCCGCGGACTATGACCGGCGCTTTTTGCGTATCACTAATCGCGGGCAATCGTCGCGTCGAAAAATCCTGCGCGACCACGGCCTGGATGGGCGCATCGCCATCTCTGTAACCGACGGGTAGCTGGTCGTTGGCCGCATCCGCTGCGTCGTCGTCCCAGAATTGCTGATTATCGTTGCCGTTTGATGTCCAGCCCATGCTCCACCTCGTACAACACCCACCGACCGGGGAGGCCGGTGCGCATCAGAATTGTCACCACACATCCATAGGGGTTCCTCATAGCAGAGGTTCTCATAGATGTGCGCGATATGCATCCGCGCGGGACAAAAGTACCGGACGCTGGCTCTCACCGAGGGTCATTTACCGAGCCAGAGGTGTTCGTAGGCGTTCCACTGCGCCTGGCTGGTGGTCGCCAGGCGGTAGATCGCCACGCCGACAAATGGGGCTGTCTCGCGGTTGCTATTGAGCCCAGCGGTGACGCCTTCCAGACCGGACGACATATTCTCCGCCGAATCGTGATACCAGAAGTCGCTACCGCTGTAGGTTGGCACGCCCATCAGCACCTGCGGGACATGATGGGCAGTGCGCACGGCGTCCAGAATATTGGCTGTTTCCTGCTTCACCGCCAGCGAGTAGAGACTCGCCGTCGGCATGGCGGTATTGTAGGCCATGACCACCAACTGATCAACGTATTCCGCCACGCGCGAGAAGTAATACGAGGTCCACCACGCGCCCGCTTTGCCGACATCATGCGCCCAGTCGGCGATGTGCGCGTTGGGCGCCCACTTCTGCGCCGAGATCGAGAGCATTGCCCCAGTTGGCAGCGCGGCGCGGGTCTCGCTCAGCAGATCAAGAAAGTGGCTGTTATTATTTGTGATCGGTTCGATGTCATAGTGGACGCCGTCGAAGCCGAAGTCGCGTACGAAATGAACAGCGGTCTGCACGATGCCCGCGCGCACATGCGAGTCGGCAAGGTCCACCGTCTCATTCTCCGGTTGGCCGCTGGCCGCCTCTAGCTGGCCAATCCACGCCAGCACCTGAACACCAGGCAGGCGCGCATGAAGCGCTTCCGTGAGCGCGGCAGCCTGGGGCGCTAGCGAGTCAGGGATGCTTCCATCGCTCTTCATGGGTCCGACATGGGCATAGACATAGCGAATTTGCTCGCGCTGGAGCTGCTCGGCCAGCGCATCGAAGTCCTGACTACTGTGAATATCGCCAACCCACGTATGCTCCAGCCAGACCGCATTCTTCCCCTGATTGAAGTGCGACCCAGGGTAGCTGGTCACGGTAGCATTCAGGCGTGCGAGCGTAATACCGGCGATGCTGAGCAGCAGCGCCACCGCCACCAGCGCCACAATACCGACGCGGCGCAATTGGCTGCGGCGAGTCGCTGGCTGGGCGCCCTTGCGCGGCGTGGGCCAGGTCGGCGTCGCACTGGCAGGTGCTTGTGCCATACATGTCCTTCCGGTCGTCGCATGTTAGGCGCGCTCAGCCGCCCCGCTCATGAGCCGCGCCGCCGCTCGTTCAGCGCCTGATTCGCCAATCGGTCGGCCAGCGCGTTTTGGGCGCGCCGGACGTGGGTAAAGGTGACGTGAGGCAGCGCCTTTACCAGCGCCATCGCTTCACGATACAGCTGCCGCAGTGTCGCATCCCGCACCTGATACACGCCTGTCATCTGGCGGACAACCAGCTCGCTATCCATGTAGACATTGACCGCGGCGGGTTGCCAATCGGTGACGAGCCGCAGCCCAAGGATGAGCGCGCGATACTCTGCCTGATTGTTCGGCATCTCACCCAGATACTGCCCCCGTTGTGCAAGGATGGTACCATCCACCTGCTCGATGACTATCCCAGCGGCCGCGGGCCCTGGGTTGCCGCGCGACGCGCCATCCGTGCGCAGCGCCAGTCGCTCGCCTGTTCCAGCACTGGTCGCCGCCGATTCATCGCTCACCAGCGTACGCGCGCCTTTCCGAATAGATGTGACGCAAATTGGATGCACATCACGTGCACACAAGTGTGCTCAAGTATGATACCATGGCTCACTGAAACAGGCCCGACTCGCCAGCGACTCTGGGAAATGTGTCTGGCGCCTCTGGCAGTTATTGTAGACATATTGTAGACATGAGGATTTGCGACAAACATGGCGTCATTGGGCGTCGTAGTCGCGGGAAGGGCAGTGGGGAGGATGGACGCTGTGGCGATTCGGACCATTGATGATTATCTTCTCGCTATGAAAACGAGCTTTGAGCCTACCGCGGCAGGCGACCGATCACTGGTGCTGCAATATGAATTCTCCGGCCGGGAACAGGGCATCTGCCACGCGGCCATTGCCGCGGGCGAGATTCAGTTGGCGCGCGGGCCGCACCCGGCTCCCTCAGTCGTCGTACGGGCCGACTTTGACCTCTGGATCCGCGTTATCGCGCATGATATTGATGGCCTGATTGCCTATCAGGATGGCCTCTATGCCGTAGAAGGTGACTACCTCGCGCTGATGGATTCCGACCTCTGGTTCAGCCGTCCATAATCCAAACGCATTCGCTGAATTGGCCGAAATGTGCGAAAGTGAGAATAGCGCCAGGCTGAAATCTGTGACATTGGCCTGGCGGCGCATATTGTGTGTGTACCAACCGCTACCCTGTAGAGCGGCTTATATGGCACAACGCTGAAGAGATATATCGCGGATCGAGTAGTTAACGACAATGGGGACTGAGGCGCGGAAACCCAGGGATGCTGCGCGTTCGAAACTCGCGCGCGAGCGGCTGGATGTGCTGCTGGTGGCGCGTGGGCTTGCGCCAAGCCGAGAACGAGCGCGGGCGCTCATCATGGCAGGTGAGGTGCGTGTCGCTGGCCAGGTGGTAACAAAAGCTGGAACACCTGTCGCCGCGGATGCCGCCATCGAGCGAGCCGCCACTGCCAGCGAGACACGGTTTGTCAGCAGGGGCGGCCTCAAGCTGGAGCGCGCGCTCGATGTCTTTCACCTCGACCCCACCGGCTCTACGTGTGTGGATATAGGCGCTTCGACCGGTGGATTCACCGACCTGCTGCTTCAGCGCGGCGCGGCGCGTATCTACGCGGTGGACGTTGGACACGGCCAGCTGGCATGGACGTTGCGCAATGACCCGCGCGTGACGGTCATGGAGCGCACGAACATCCGCCATCTCGAGGCGCTGCCAGAACGCGTTGATTGCGCCGTCATCGATGTGTCATTTATCTCATTACGGCTGGTATTGCCGCGCGTTGTGACGCTGCTGAAGCCCGATGGATGGGTAGTCGCACTGGTGAAGCCGCAATTCGAGGCCGGGCGCGCAGAGGCTGATCGCGGTGGCGGCGTCATCCGCGAGCCAGCGGTGCATCGGCGGGTCTTACGTGAGCTGCTCTCGTGGATTACGAATGAAGCAGCTTCCGCGACCGCCGAACAACGCTTCATACCCTGCGGACTGACCGCGTCGCCCATCACCGGGCGCGATGGCAACCATGAATACCTGCTGCTGCTCCGACTGTCCGTGGAGGATGGATGCACGCCACTAGACGAGCGGAATATCGAGGCGGCGATACAGCAGGCATTTGCTGGCTCGGCGCGCAACGCGGCAGAAGATTGAGCGACGGAATACTGAAATGGTAGATGCCTGGGAGGTCGGCATGCGCTATGTCATAGGCGTCGATGGCGGCGGAACGAAAACAAACGTGGCGGTCTTCGGTGAGAATGTCGGTGTTGTCGGCGCCGCCACCAGCGGACCCGCCAACCAGCGCTCCGTTGGGATGGAGGCCGCCAGCACCAATATCGCGCATGCGATCAATGGCGCGTTGCTTGCCGCTAATCTGCCGCTTGCCCAGATCGCGGCGATGACGATGTGCCTCGCCGGATTCGACACCGATCTGGACCTGCCAGTGCCACAACGCGCCGCACGTACGCTAGGCTACACCGGCCCAACCATCGTCGAGAACGATGTGGTGGGCGCATGGGCCGGAGCTACCGAGGCACAGCCCGGCCTCGTCGTCATCGCGGGCACTGGCGCGACTGGCCTTGGCATGAACGCCCGTGGCCAACTTTGGCGCACCGATGGGTGGGACTATGTTCTGGGCGACGCAGGCAGCGGCTATGCGATCGGACTGGCCGCAATACGCGCGGCGATGCGCATGCTGGACGGGCGCGAAGAGCCGTCGGCGCTAGTACGCGAGATGAAGGTCAACTACGGGGTGGATAACGCGGAGGAGATGCGTCGGCTGGTGGATAGCACACCCTTCGGCAAGTTCGAGATTGCCAGTTTCGCCGAAAGAGTGTGGGGAATCGCGGAGCAGGGCGATCCCGTCGCCCAGGGCATCTTCGCCCAGGCAGGCGTTCGTCTGGGCGAGAGCGCGGCTGCCATCATCCGCATGCTCGAGATGCAGCAGGATGCTTTTCCTGTCTCGACAGTCGGCAGCGTCTTCAAGGCTGAGCCGTGGGTCACCGACCCGTTTCACCAGATCATCCAACGGACGGCGCCGCAGGCGACATTTCGCCCGCCGCTGCATTCACCAGAGGTGGGCGCCGCATTACTGGCGCTGCGACGGTTGGACGATGACGACATCGGCTCGTGGACGCTCGGCACCGGCAAGCGACACATTCGCCGCAGTCTCGCAATCAGCGAGCTTTTCCCCGCATGAGCACACTGCCTACTACGACGCCGGTCGTGCGCCTGATTCTGGCGCGGCACGGAGAAGCCGAGGGCAGCCGCGAGTTTCGCTTCAACGGATCGAGCGATGTCCCGCTGACCCCACATGGTCTGGCGCAGGCGCGGCTGCTGGCGGATGCGCTCTACCCGTGTGCCCCAGTTGCCGTCTACTCCAGTCCGTTGGCGCGCGCGAGAGCAACCGCCGAGACCATCGCGACGCAGGCAAATCTGGCGGTACAGGTTCTGCCCGGCCTGCGCGAGCAGTCCTACGGCTCGTGGGAGCGTCTGACGGCGGACGAGGCGCGCCAGCGCGATCCCAAACGGTTTGCCGCATGGTCCGCCGGGCAACGGATCGCACCGCCAGCGGGAGAGGCGCTAAGTGCAGTCCGCCAGCGCGTCGTGGCGTGCGTTTGTGAGTTGGCGGAGCGGCATATGGGAGAGACCGTAGTGCTGGTCGCCCACGTCGGGCCAATCAAAGTGCTGCTCTGCGCCGCGCTTGGCCTGCCCTTGATCGGCGCCCGCCGTCTCTGGATCGATCCCGCCAGTTACAGTGTGGTGGACTGGCGCGTGACTGTTGACGGGCAGCAGCGGTCACTGGTGCGCGGCATCAATCTCATCAGCCATCTCGCCGGGCTGCCGCGCTCATGATTCGAGATCACATAGCCGTCACTACACGGCTGGTCAATGGAACAGGTTACATCATGGTACGGACGGTGATTGCAACCCGCTACGTGGAGCCGCTGCGCGAGGGCGGCTCGGTGCCCGCGATTATCGAGGCGGACGACGACGGCATGTATGTCGTCAAGTTTCGTGGCGCGGGCCAGGGACCGAAGGCGCTGGTGGCGGAACTGCTTGGCGGCGAGATCGGGCGGGCGCTGAGCCTGCCCGTCCCCGAACTCGTCCTGGTCGAGCTGGATGAGGCGTTTGGGCGCGCGGAACGCGACCCCGAAATTCAGGTTCCTCTCAAAGCGAGCGTGGGCCTTAATCTCGCACTGGACTACCTGCCGGGGTCGCTCATGTTCGATCCAACGGCGCCCCGCGAGATAGACCCGGTACTCGCCTCGGAGATCGTCTGGTTCGACGCCTATATCACGAATCCCGACCGCACCGCGCGTAACCCCAACATCCTGTCCTGGCATGGCAGACTCTGGCTGATCGACCATGGCGCGTCGCTGTATTTTCACCACGCCTGGGAACGGGCGACGCTCCAGCGGCAGCGACCGTTTCCCACAATTCACAACCATGTGCTGCTGCCGTGGGCAACGCGACTGGCCGAGGTGGACGCGCCATTGCGGGCGCGTCTGACGGATGAAACACTTGCCAGGATTGTCGCCGAGATTCCCGCCGACTGGCTGGCCGACGACCCAGCCGTTGGAAACGCCGAGGAGCAGCGCGCCGCCTATTTGAGTTACCTTGCCGCGCGCCGGGATGCGTCTGAGCTTTTCGTCGAGGAGGCGTTGCATGCGCGGGCGCAGCTCGTTTGAATACGCGGTCATTCGCGTCGTGCCGCGGGTCGAACGCGGCGAGTTCATCAACGCGGGCATCGTGCTCTATTGCCGCGCGCGGTCATTCCTCGCGGCGCGGATTTCACTGGATGAGGCTCGGCTGTGGGCGCTGGCGCCGGGCGCCGATCCTGCCGAGATTACGAGCTATCTGGAGGCCATGCAGCGCATCTGTCATGGTGGGCCAGGCTCGGGGCCAATCGGGCAGCTAACCCAACGCGAGCGGTTCCATTGGCTCGTGTCGCCGCGCAGCACCGTGATACAGACCTCGCCCGCCCACGCCGGACTGTGCCACGATCCCGCGGCGATGCTGGAACACCTGATGGCGACAGTCGTACACATGGCCTCGTCATGAAGCTGGCGATGTGTGGCAGGATGCAGCCTGTTTCGCGTTCCGCATGCCAGGTGGTACAATAGGCCGTACTCAAAGCGCGCTCAGCTCTATGCTGGACATCGACCGGGCATAGAGTGGTAATATCAGTCTCGCGTCATGCGGACAGGGTAGATCGTGCGGTTGGCTACCGTGTCGTAGGGCAAGAGCGGCCTGAGAGGCAGGCTGCGCGGGATGAGAGGGAATATAGAAGGGCGGCGGACTCATGTCTGGACACTCAAAGTGGCAGCAGATTCGGCGTCAGAAGGGCGTCAATGATTCGAGGCGCGGCGCGTTGTTCACGCGCCTTGGCCGCGAGTTGGTCGTAGCTGTACGTGAGGGTGGTGGCGGCGATCCAGACGCCAACTTCCGGCTGCGCATGGCGATTCAGCGGGCACGCGCCGCCAATATGCCAATGGACAACATCGAACGCACCATCAAGCGCGCGACCGGCGCCGAAGGCGGCGCGTCATTTGACGAGATCGTCTACGAGGGCTATGCGCCCGGTGGCGCCGCGATCATGATCCAGGCGATGACCGACAACCGCAACCGCACGGTCGCCGAAGTGCGCAATGCCATGAATAAGAACGGCGGCAATCTCGGCGAGGCAGGCTGCGTTGACTGGATTTTCGAGCAGACGGGCATTATCGAGATCGCCCTCGAAGGGCACGACCCCGATGAGTTGTCTTTGATGGCGATTGACGCGGGCGCACAGGATGTAGATGAGCCAACCGATGGCGATGAAGCGCTGGTGGTCTACACCGAGCCGTCCGACCTCGACACCGTGCGCAAGGCGCTGGAGGCGCAAAAGCTCAATTTGACGCGCGCTGAAACAGTCCTTAGGCCCAAGACGAAGGTGGAGCTTGACGAGAAGGCGGCGCTTCAGACGCTCCGGCTGATCGACCGGCTCGAAGACCTGGACGACGTGCAGACGGTCTACACCAACGCCGACATTGCCGATGAGTATGCCGAAAAATATGAGGGCTAGCACGCGACGCCTGCCCGCGATGGAGTGTCTTGATGAGCGGTGACGTACGTCGGACGATTGGTATCGACCCAGGCACCGCACGGCTGGGCTACGCTATCGTCGAGGCGGAGCGCGGCAATCCGCGGCTGCTGGCCTGTGGCGTCGTCACAACGCCCAAGAGCATGGATATGCCCCAGCGGCTGAGCAGCATCTACGATGACCTGCGCGAGATCGTGCGCGAGCATAGCCCAACCATGATGGCGGTGGAAGAACTGTTCTTCGCCAAGAACGTCACCACCGCCGTCAGCGTTGGGCAGGCCCGTGGCATCGCGCTGTTAGTAGCGGCGCAGGCGGGCATCTCCGTCCACGAATACAAGCCAATGCAGGTCAAGCAGGCGGTGCATGGCTATGGGCTGGCGTCCAAGGAGCAGGTCGGCGAAATGGTGCGCGTGCTGCTGCGGCTCGATGCCGTGCCCAAGCCCGACGACGCCGCCGATGCCGCCGCCATCGCCATCTGCCATCTCAATACGTTTCGATTTGGGTGACGGACCTCTCCCCCAGCCCCTCCCCTAAAAGGGAGGGGGCCAGAGCAGATTGAACAGGAGCAGGTATGATCGCGGCGGTTCGTGGCATTCTCGCGGGCAAGACGCTCGATAGCGCGCTGGTCAATGTGGGCGGCGTCACGCTGCGCATTTTCGCGCCGCTCAGCGTGCTCAGCCAGTTGAATATCGGCGAGGAGATCACGCTCCATACCTGGCTGCTGGTGCGCGAGGACGCCCTTGCCCTCTACGGCTTCGCCTCCCCCGATGACCGCGACCTCTTCGAGCAGTTGCTGGCGGTCGGCGGCGTTGGCCCGCGCATTGGGCTGGCGCTGCTCTCCAGTATGTCGGCGCAGACCTTCCGCGAGTCCGTCCTGGCCGAGGATGTCACGCGGCTGACGGTCGCGCCAGGAGTCGGGCGCAAGCTGGCAAGCCGGTTGGTGCTGGAGCTTCGCCCGCGTTTCGAGAAGGCCGGATTCGGCGGCGCGCCGGTGGTGGCAGGCGTCAGCCCGAACGTGCGCGCGCAGGTGCTCGAAGCGCTCACCGGCCTGGGCTACTCCGCGACCGATGCCGCCGCCGCCGTGCGCACGCTGCCCGAAGACGCCAGCGGCAACATCGAAGACCTCATCATGCAGGCGCTACGCTCGCTTGCCAGAGACTGACATTTTGAACTCAGGCGTCCGTCAAGTCTCTCCCGTCAGTCAAGTCGTCCGCCGCCAGGTCATTGTCTGCAACGTCACTGGATTCATCCATGCTATCAGCCGCGAGACTCGTCAGCACGGTATCCGTGACCTGCGCGACGAACGATTCGACCTCATCGGGATTATCTAGCTCGCGCGGCAGACGGAAGAACGCGCGCGCGTCGTCCTCGCTATGGTGCGAAATCCAGCGGGCGATGATGTTGATCTGGTCCACCTCAGCGCGCCCAACCCGCGCCGGTGGCGTCCCCAGCGCCGCCGCCTCACCTACCAACTCGCGTAGCTCGTCGCGAATGAGGGTTTCCTCCTGGTCAACGCGCCGCTGCGCCAGCAGCCGCCCGTGTCGGATGAGAAAAATCTCGACATTGCACGGCTCCGCTGAGGGATAGACGATCAGCAGATTGTTCGCCTCGACCGCGCCCGTGACCAGCCGCTGGCCCAGCAGCACCTGATCGGCGTCCTTGAGCGCGTCACGCAGCCGCGCCGCCCGCTCGAAGTCCTGTCGGGCCGCCGCCTCGAACATCTCGCGCTTGAGCCGGTCGATCAGGTCGGCGCGCTCGCCACCCAGGAACGCGCACGCCTCCGCTATCGCCGCGTTATACGCCTCCGCCGCCTCGTCCGAAAGCTCGCCGCGACAGGGACCGGGGCAGCGTTTCAAGTGATATCGCAGGCAGGGATCGCTTGGCTTGGCTGCGGGCGGCAGGCTGCGGGTACAGGTGCGAATGGGAAACACCTTCTGAATCAGTTCGAGCGTGGCATTGACGATGCGCGTGCTGCGGAAAGGGCCGAAGTAGCGCGCGCCATCGGCGCTGACATCGCGGGAGGCGTAGAAGCGCGGATAGGGGTGCTGGATATCCAGCTTGATGAAGGGATACAGCTCGTAGTTGCGCAGCTGCACGTTATAACGCGGCTGTAGCTCTTTGATCAGCCGCGACTCCACCAGCAGCGCCTCCAACTCGGAGCCGAGCACGCGCGTCTCGATCTGCTGGACACTCTGGAGCAGACCGTCCATCTTGCGGGTGTAGCCGAGCGGCTGGTTGTAGTACGATGCCAACCGGTCGCGCAGCACTTTGGCCTTGCCAACATAGATAACTTCGCCACCGGCATCCTTCATCAGATAGACGCCGGGCTTCGAGGGGAAGTTCTGTCGCCAGGCGGGATTGAGATACATGCTGCCGGTTGGGC
>DATBIB010000029.1:0-14661 GCA_036557205.1 Ktedonobacterales bacterium
GACGCTCTGCTCGGGGACGAAGTAGAACATCAGGAAGACGCCAGTGATGGTGAGCACCAGGAAGAGGAAGAAGGAGAGCCCGCCCAGACACCAGGTGTAGGTGACCTTCATCGCCTTGCGGCTGACCTTGACCGGGTGCAGATGGAGGAAGACATTCCCCATCATCACCAGCGACTGATTGAGGGGGGTGTCTGGATAGCCGTGCCGGAAGATGGACCGCCAGATCTGGCTCTGAGTGAGGGATAACCACGCCTTCCACAGCAGGCCATGTTGCGGAGTGTTCATGTTGCCTCCCTGGGTGAAGCTCTTCTATTCTGCCCATGAAGCGCTACAATGCTCTACGGCCTACACCACAAATCCGTAGGCGGCTGGTGTCCATCGAGTTGATGCCATGGAAGCGAGGGGTGACGCGATGTCGTTATGTAATGTGTACCTGACGGCGGCCTGAAATACTATCAGGAATGCACCTGACTATGCCTCAGGTTGCAACCTGATTTCTGGCAGGCAATAATGTCGCTCAAACGTACCTCAAATGGCGTAATCTCCTGGAACGAGTCCGCTCAACTTGTTGTTGCATGGGCGCCCGTCTCCTTTGCCTCGCTCGAACGTTAGCCGCGGGCTTGCAGGAGCACCCGATCCGCCACACGCAGACCGGTCAGCACGCCACTGCGATAGGCCGCCGTGTCCAGCCCGATCTTGGTCGGCGTGATCACGGGTTCGTCGAACTCTTCGTGGCCGAAGACCACTGGCTTGCCCCAGTTGTAGGAGGACGAAAGGAACTCCCCCAGGCCCCGGAGCCGCACGAGATCGAGCGTCTGCCAGAAGGGCGCCCGATGTGCCGCGTGTACGTACTCACGTCAGCATCTCCCATCCTCTCCCGCCTGCTGGCTCACGCCCGCCGTGCCAACAACCGCCTCATCCGCTACACTGCCCGCACGTCCCCCGATTGCCTGCGGCTCCCTGGGGCGTCGCCCGTCGTCAGCCGAGCACTAGAGGTGGCCTGCGGGGACGCACGCAGCCAGAGGGAAACGTGTGCCGGGTGCATCGTCTCCTGCACTGCCACAATGAGCCGCTCGCTGAGCGCGCTCAGATCGGTTTCTGTACGCAGCGTCGCCCCAAATGCCGCCAACGTGCGCGCCGCATCGTACTTGCTGCGATAGAAGCGGCGGTCGATAAAGCGCTGGATGCCGCGCCGTAGCGGCTGGACGAGCGCAAACACCGCCAGCGTAGATCCGACGACGATCAAAGGCTGCTGTTCGGACAAGCCAAAGACTGTCCGCGCAAAACTTCCCAACCCGATGACCAAAGTCAGGTACACTCCGGCCAGCAGCGCGGTAAGCGTGCCATAGACCAGCGTGCGGCGAATGATGACGTCGATGTCATAGAGGCGGTAGCGCAGGATAGCAAGCCCGGCGCCAAGCGCGAGGCCGGTGAGCGCGATGGGCCAGGCGAGCGGGTAAGCCCACTCCATGAAGAATGGGGTTGAGACGCCCGGCATGATACTGCTAATATGCCCCAGGACTTCCAGCCCCCCAACGGCCGCACCGAAGTAGGCGAACCACTTAATCTGTTGACGCTCATGGCCACGGGCATGGCGCAGCCGCACAACCAACGAGGCTGCCGCGACCAGCATGCTCGCGTGGAGTAGGTCTAATGGCAGAGTAAAGAACACGACACGCAGGGCGTCCAGGGGGGCGACACCAAGCGGGTTCGGGATGTCGTATGCGCCAAGGTAATTGCCGAGGCGACCCGGATGGAGCGCCCGCTCAAGCACCAGTGCCACCGTCGTGCTGATGGCAAGCCACCAGGCTGGCTTCCAGCGCTTCGACACAAGCCGACCAGTGGGAAAGAGGAGCGGCAAGAACGCGCAGATGAGCACGATGGAGACGACCCAGATCCAGTTCTGGAGCCAAGCCGCCATCACTCCCCCAGGGAGCGTGTTGGGTGCGACGAACAGGGCAAAGATCGCATAGTAGACGGCGAAGGGTTCCACGGCGCCGAGTGGCCCAAGTGCACAAAAGATCCAGCCGATAGCATGTGTGGGGTAACGTGACACTATCAAGGCGCCGAGCGCCGAGAACGCCAACAAGGGCACAACTCCCATCACCCCTTCGATCCAATCGAGGATCCAATCGAGCGCAGACAGATGCATCCCTTGGACGATCGCTGGGGGCAACCGTGTGTGTGGGGCCGTTACGGCGCTGTCGAAGGCGATGACCAGCAGAACGGCGCTGATGCTGAGCACCAGGGCGAGCGCGAACAGGGACCAGGCGAGCCGTTTAGCTATGCGTGGGCTCATCGCTTCACCTCACGATCAGGAAGCGAACGCAGTGGCCGTAGCCAGAGCGAAACGTGTGCCGGGTGCATTGTCTCCTGGACAGCCAGGATAAGTCGCTCGCTGAGCGCGCTCAAATCAGTTTCGGCGCGGAGTGTTACGCCGAAGGCCGCCAGAGTTCGTTGCGCATCATACTTGCGCCGATAGAAGTGACGGTCAATCGTCGCCTGGATGCCGCGGCGCAATGGGGTGAAGAGAGCGGCAATGAGCAAGGTAGTGACGACGATGAGCGCCGGATGCAGCTTCGTTTGTCCAGTGAGCGTCTGCACCAGCGATTGCGCGACGATCACGCCGCCGAAATACACGCCAACTAGCACGGCTGTGAGCGTGCCATAGATCAGCGTGCGGCGAATGATGACGTCGATGTCGAAAAGGTGGTAGCGCAGGATGGCGAGGCCAGTGGCAATCGGAAGGCCGACGATTGCGAGCCCCCAGGCAAGATCGACTGCAAGATCGAGGGGCGGGAACGAGATGCCGAAGACGTTTTCCACGACCGTCTGCAAGACGAAGAGCAGCGCGACCAGAATTGCAATGTAGGCGAACCATTTGATCTGCTGGCGTTCGACGCCGCGCGCACGGCGCAGCCGCACAACCAGTGAAGCGACCGCGAGCAAGATGCTCGCCAGGATCATAATAAGCAGCACAAAGACGAGTACGGGGGCCGCCGCTGCGAGGTAGGAGATGCCGAAAGGGTTGGGGATGTCCGTACCGTCCAGGGTGTTGGAGAGCGGACCTGGCGCAAAGGCTACGACGAGCACCGCAGCTGCGGTGACGGCGACGGCCAGCCACCATGCTGGCCTCCAGCGCGCGGACACGAGCCGTCCGGTGGGGAAGCGCAGCGGCACAAACACGACGAAGAGTAAGACCCCTACGAGCCAGACCCACTGCTGGACCCAGCCCGCCATCAGACCTCCAGGGAGTGTGCCTGGCGCGACGAACAGGGCGCAGACTGCGTAGGCATCCGTGAACACTTCCACCGAGAGCTCGACCCCGATCGCGCAGAAGAGCCATCCGATCGCGTGGCCGGGTTGGCGCGAGACAATCAGCGCGCCCAGTGCAGAGAACGTCAAGGTCTCCAGGGGGTTGGTCATTACGTTGAGCCAGCCAAATGCCGACGTGGATAGATTCAGCGAGGCGACAACCTGCGGGGGCAGCGGCGAGCCAGGGGCGGATGCGGCGCGCATGACGACGACCATGACCGGGAGGGTACCGAGACCGAGCGCCACAGCAAGTACGCATAAGGTCCAGGCGAGCCATTTGGCGATGCGTGGATTCATCGTCCCACCTCACGATCAGGAAGGGAACCTGGCGGCGCAGCCAGAGCCAGATATGCGACGCGCAGGCGTGGTTCTAGCGCAGCTGACGACATAAGGCGCAAGAGTCACTCTGATAGTGGAGCGATCAAGGTCACCAGGGTACCTCTGCGCAACGCTTCATGCTGGATTCAGACCATGAAGCAAAGATCTCTACTTCGTCAGTTCAGACCATACTCTGGGACACCCTGATCCCAGCTTCAGCGGCACTGTCGCTGGCAATGAGGAACAAACGCACCACAACACTAAGCCCTACGAAATCTGACGGGGTCGCGCGTTTTCGCGCTTACTTGGCGAAGGTTTATCTGTGTAATCCACCACACGTATCAAAGCTCAACATGACGAAACACTCATCGTCTCCTCAAGTTTAACACTGTCTACGTGACAAAAGCGTTACGATCTGCGTTACAGAGAGCCAAGCTGGCCGATCTGGTGGTGCTGGCCGAGAACCCCTTCACGTTGCCAGGGGAACAACTCGCGGGCGCGGAGGTGGCGGCGACGCTGGTCGGTGGCGAGATGGTCCACGGCGCGCTGGAGTGAATTAAGTGGCGCCGATTACCCTTTACCCGAAGGGTGCGGCTAATCCTGACATCCTGGTAGTCTCATACACGGCGAGCATACATGGGTCATATCGGATTAGCCGCGGCATTTATGCCGCGAAATTGCCCAATTGCTATCTCGCCTTCTTGCGTTTCTCCGCGTACTTGCGGGCGAAGGCCAGCCGGTTGCCAATCGAGGGGTGGTTGTAGAGGAAGAACTCGACCAGCGGGTTGGGGTTTAGCTCGGCGAGATTCTGGTTGGCCAGCCGCGTCATCGCGCTGATGAACGCATCCACCTTGCCGGTGGATTCGAGGGCATAGCCGTCCGCCTGGCGCTCGACGGTCCGGCTGAAGCCGTTGGTCAACGGCAGCACCACCAGCCCAAAGATGCCCAGCACGGCAGCCACTAGCGGCATCGTCGCTGGGTCGGATAGCCCGTGGTAGGCCGGGAACGCGCCGACGACCGCATGGAGCGCCAGATTGACCAGATACAGCCCGCCGAGCATCGTCACCGACTGGACGATGATGAGCTTGGGGATGTCGCGGTGCACCTGATGCCCCAGCTCGTGCGCTACGACGACCTCGATCTCGTCGGGCGTGTAGTGGTTGAGCAGTGTATCGCCGATCACGATGCGCCGGGTGTTGCCCAGCCCCATCACCGCCGCGTTGGCCGCCGTCGTCTTGGCGCTCATATTCATCGAATAGATGCCACGCACGCGCGTATGGGCCTGCGCCGCCAGCGCCAGCGCCCGCTGCTTCACGTCACCGTCGGGCAGCGGCGTGAGCTTGTAGAAGAGCGGTAGCAGCAGAATAGGCGCGAGATTCGCCAGCACGACGGTGAAGAGCAGCATCGCCAGCCCGGTCCAGAGCCACCATGCATCCGGCGAGACCGCCAGCAGCAGGTAGACAAACAGCACCGCCAGAATCTCGATTGGGAGCGAGATTGCCAGGGATTTGACCCCGTCGAGCAGCCACGCGCCGGGTCGCTGGGTGGAGAGGCCATAGCGGTGGGGGAGCACATAACCGCTATACCAGGTTAGCGGCGCGTCAATGATAGCCACCGCCGCGCCCAGCGCCAGGAAATACAGCGTTATAAGCAGCGGCTCCCAGCCGGGGATGGGCTGCCAGCCAGCGGCGAACTGTAGGGCGTCGCGCAGCCAGAAACTCAGCCCACTGAAGAGCAGGACGGCGATCACCACCGCGCTGACGCCGAGATTGATGAACGTCAGCGTCTGGCGCTGGCGCGCATAGCGGCGGGCCTTCTGCTGGCGGGCGTCGTCGAGGGTGGCCATAGCGGGCTCCATGGCAGGTTCAGCGGTTGCTCCGGCGTCTTCATCCACCGCCCGGAGCATCGCAATGCCTCGCCAGATTTCGCACCACCGCGCTATGATAGCCATTCGACCGTCTCCCTGCGTGTTCGGTGTTGGTTGACCCAGCTCGAAATGCGCGCGTTAGCCCTACGACTGCTGGGGCGCCTTCAACATTGTCTCGAGCACCGTCGCTCCTTCGGCAAAGCTGCACAACTGCTCGACGGTAAAGACGCGCGCGCCGCCGCCCTGCGGGTGCGATACCTGATACAGTCCGGCGCGCCCCTGCGCCTGCTGCACGGTGAATCCCAGGCGTTGCAGGGCGTTGATGGCCTCACCCTCATTCAAGATACGATCAATCCGCATATGATTCGCCATTCCTCCGCTTCCGCATCGCACGCATCACGCTCACATACGCGCCGTGGCTGAAGCATCTAGCGTCTAGCGCCTTGTCCGGCAGCGCGTCGTGACCTCGCAGTCCTCCAGCACCACCAGCTGGCAGGCCAGCCGCACGCGCGGATCCTCCTTCTTTATGACAGGAGGAAATGAGCCGAATTGGTGCATCGCCTTTTCGAGCACAGTGGTCTCGGTGACGGCGCTGGCCGGGGTGACACGCACGCGGTCGGTCCAGCAGAGGCCGTTGCCGTGGCAGTTGGCGAATTTCGAGACGCCAAACCACATGCAATAGAGCGGGATGCCGTTTTCGAGCGCGGCATAGCGCAGTGACGCGCCGCGTTCGACCTCGATCGTTTTCTTTTCGTTGACGAAGGTGACCTTAGGCACAGATCCTCTTCCTGTTCTACATGGTGGACATGTCGCCACCAGATGTCGCTGCGATGCCGCGACATGATTCCGGGCGCCTCGCGCTTCCGCTGGCGTCGTCGTTATACGCATCGAATATGCCGGGGAAGGGGGCAAATATGCCCACATTCAAGTGTAACATGGGCCTGTGAGATGGGTCAACGAGCGGTACAGTGTGCGCCTGCGTCGGCTGTTGGTATGATACAAGTATGATGTAGCGTCTCCTGATGGAGACAAGGCTATCCCAGGTTGGAGCAACTCTATCATGTCTTTATCGTCGCCTGCATCCTCATCGTCCTCGCCGCCCCGGTCAGTGCGTCGGCTGGTCATCTTCGACCATGATGGTCTGATGGTTAACACCGAGGACGTCGTCTATATCGCCTATTCACGGATTTTCGGCCCGCGCGATATCGCTTTCCCATGGGACTATTACGTCACCTCGCTGGGGATGCCCGTCGCGGAGTCGCTGGCGATGTATCTGCGCGACCTGGGCGATCCGATGACCCTGGACGAGCTGGCTGCGGCGCGGGCCGAGCAGATGCGCACGCTCATCGAGACGGACCTGCGCCCGATGCCGGGGCTCGAGCCGCTGCTCGATGCGCTACAGGCGCGCGGCGATCTGCTGGCGGTGGCGACATCCGGGACGCGCTCGCACATCGACAAAAGTCTGGCGCGCTTCGGCCTGACTCAATACTTCGACGCCGTGGTCTGTATCGACGACGTGACGCGCGGCAAGCCCCATCCTGACCTGATTCTGGAGGTACTGCGGCGTACAGGAACCACTGCCAGCGACGCCATCATGCTCGAAGACGCTCCACTTGGCGTCGAGGCCGCTCACCGCGCCGGGGTCTTCTGTATCGCCGTGCCGACCCACGGCGTCCCGCTGGATGCGTTCGCCCTGGCTCCCGCGATTTGCCACGATCTCCACGCCGTCCAGCGGCTGCTGGCGGGGTGAGCGAATGAAACACTTCGCGCCATTCTTACGTCATGCATGCAGACAGAATTTCCACTTGCCTGATGGATACAGATGTCGCTTCATGCGCCAGGGAGGCTACGATGGCTCACCATACGCGTTATCGTTGGTTGCGTCTGTTGCCCGGTGAAGGCGCGCTGCTCGCTGTGCTGCTGCTGGCGGGCTGCGGCCGGACGTTCACCAGCCCATCCGCGCCGAGACGCTCATTGACACCCGCGCCGACGTACACAGCCGCTCCCGCGCAGCCATTGCGCTGGCAGGCGCGCTCGCTGCCCGCGCCGATGAGCGATCCCAACCCTGGCCTTTCGCTCGCAAACACTGGGACCGCCTGGATCTGCGCGCCTCATGGCGTCGGCGCCGAGGTCTGGGTGACGCGCGATGGCGCGCAACACTGGCAGCGCGTCAGCGATGTGATGGCGAGCGGGCGTGTCGATTCGTGTAACGTCATCGCCGATCAAGTCGATCCTTCGACCGCCGTGGTACAGCTGGCGCAACAACAACCAGGATGTTGCGCGCTCCCCGCCATCCCTTATCCACTGGTGGGCACTCGCGATGGCGGTCAGACATGGACACGAATGAGCGGGCCTTTGTCGGAGATATCGTCACTCGCGACCTATCATGGCATCAGTTACGCGGTCTTTCATGGGCCTTTCGCCGACGCATCGCCGGGCATCTTCGCCTTCGCCGCCAGCAGCGATGGCCTGGGCGCCTGGCGACGGCTGGATGACTCGCTCGCCAATCAAAGTACTGACCCGGTAGACGCGCGGGCCGTTCGTGACATCTGGGTGAATCCAGCGACCGGGGAAATACTCGTCCATACGCAAACATCAGCCATATGGCCCGACAGGTTTCTGGTGAGTGACGATGGCGGCGCGACCTGGCGCGACCTTCATGCGCCACAGGCCGACCAGTTTCTGGTTCGCGCGCCCTACGCGGTGGGGCCATGGGAGCTGTGTGGTCTGCGCACCAGTTCAAGCAGCATGCATCCAGATTGGCCGATGCCGCTCGTCTGCACGTTGAACGGAGGTAAGACCTGGACAAATCGCGACGGCGTTGGCGAGCAAGATAACGATGCGTTCGCGCTGGCCAACGATGGCGATGTGCTGGCGGGAGAGACCGTTGGGATGTTTCGGTCGTCGCCAGGAAAGAGCGCATGGCAACCGCTCGGCGCCCCACCCACATCCGCCACCTACTGGTATGAGTACCAGCCCGGCGCGGGGAGTGGTATTATCTGGGCGCTGCCAGAGACATCAGCTACCAACGCGGGGCCAGCGACACAGGTCTACGTCGCAAGCTATGCGTGATCTCAATGTGGGATAGGGAACGCACAGGACGTTTGCGGCGTCGTAGACCTGTAAGTCTATAATGCGCCCAGCTAAAATGCGCATGAGTCAGATGGCAAGGAATGGGTGGCGGCGAGGAAAGCGAGGCGAGTCTATGCCCGGAACTGACGGCGAGGCGCGCGGGAGAAGCGAGGGACGACACCGCGCGATGCGTCTAGTTGGCCTGGTGGCGCTGGCCGTGTTAGTGGCGGGTTGTGGCGTTACGACCGCGAATGGCGGGGAACTGGCCTCAGGCACACCTTCGGCGACGGTCAGCGCCACGGCCACGGCCACGGCGAGTCCCGCGCCTCCGTCTGCCCCTACCCCGACCCGGACCGCCACCGGAGGAAACAGCGCCGTGGCGTGCCCTGGGAGCAACCAGGGTCCGGGCCAGCCAACACTTATCCTGACGCCAACGACACCGGATCGTACGGGGAGCGCGCATGTCGGCGACATAGTGCAGGTGCGGCTGCCGACCAGCTCGAAATGGACGTATGCGCCCGCGCAATCCTCAGGCGCGCTGAGTCCAACCCAGCCCAGCGGCGTCTTGATTCGCTCGCTCAACTCCTGCGTCTGGAGCTTCAAGGCCGTCGCAGATGGTACGCAGACGCTGATGTTCTCAGGTCAGGCGATCTGCAAACCGGGGCAGCCCTGCGCCGACTATCGCATCGCGATGACATTTACCATCACCGTCTCGTAGCGGCTCAGCTCCATCTCGTTCCCCTGGTGTGGTAGGCTACCGGAAAAGACCTGTCGAAAGGAGGCGCTTGCTGTGGTGGAGACAAGGACCGACTACATTCAGCAGGTTGACGGCAAGCTGTACTATGAGGAGTTGGGCGAAGGCGAGACACTCGTGCTGGGGCATGCTGGCTTCGTGGATAGCGGCATGTGGGATCCCCAATGGCAGGCGTTCGCGCAACGCTATCGCGTCATTCGCTACGACATGCGTGGCTTCGGCAAGTCCGATCCAGCGCCAAGCCCGCGCAACCGGCGCGACGATCTCGCGCAGATGTTGCAAGCGCTTCGGGTGGAGCGCGCCGCGCTGCTGGGATGCTCGATGGGCGGCACGATCATGCTTGACTTCGCTCTGGAGCATCCAGAGATGGTTGCGGCCCTGGTGATCGTTTCAGCCGCTCCCAGTGGCTACCAGCCGGAAGGCGATCCGCCGCCAGAGCTGATGGAGATGTTCCCGGCGGCGAAGCAAGGTGATACGGCGCGCGTCTCTGAGCTGCAGATGCGCCTCTGGATCGACGGCCCGACCCGCCAGCCGGAGCAGGTCAACCCGGATGTGCGCCAGCGCGCCGCCGCGATGAACCGCATTCCTGTCGAACGTGGCACGTTTTTCACCGCCGATCTTCAGCCCTTCGAGCCACTCGATCCCCCCGCGATCAGTCGTCTGGCCGATGTTCGTATTCCTACGCTCATTATGGCGGGCGCGCTCGATTATCCAACCACTCTCCACGCGGCGGACATCCTGGCCGAGCACATTCCCGGCGCGCGGAAGCACCTTTTCGCCCACAGCGCCCACCTGCCGAACATGGAAGAGCCGGAGGAGTTCACGCGAGTTGTCCTCGATTTCCTGGCCGAGATAAATTAAGGGCGGGAGGCTGTATGCTCATGTCCGCGTATCCGCTGCTGTTTGTGCTGGCTCTCATAGCCACGGCGCTGGATGGACTACTCGCGGGCGCCAGTCTCGATCAATCTATCAAGCAGTTGCCCGCGCGGCGCCGTATCGGCGCAATTGCCTACTCGGCCTATGCAGGCGCCGCCGATCTGGGGGCGGGTATCGTCTGGTATGCGGCGCTGGGGATTGGCGCGGCGCTGCTCACCATCGTGGCGGCCATTGTCGCGCTTGTGCAGTCAGCACCCATGAGCTTAGCATTGCCGCTGTACCTCGCCGCCGCAGCCAGTCTGGCCCACTCATTTACCACATCACGCGCCGCGCCCATCATGCTCTCGCAGCGCCAAATTGCGGCGACGGCAGAGAACGAGCCAAAACTAGCGGCGCTCCTCGACCGCTTTGCGCGCTGGCAGACCGTCCGTGTCATCATTCAGGTTGTGACGTTCGGATTGATGCTGTGGGCGCTCGCTGCTCTAGCCACGTCGAGATGAGTGCTTCTACTCGCCAGCGCCTTCGCCTTCATCGTAGTCCTCGTCGTCGCCGCGTTCGACGCCGAGCATCGCGTCGATCTCTGCCAGCACCTGCTCGCGTTCGCGCTGCCAGCGGCGGAGCGAGAGGCGGTGCACCTGCCAGCCCGCGCGCTCCAGAATCGTCTGGCCGTTGACCGTATCGAGCGAGACCTCGCCGGGAATCGGCGCGTGGCGCTCAGGGTCGCCGTCACAGGCGATGGCCAGCGCGCGCCCGCTGTACTGCGCCACCACATCCACGGCGAAGCCCGCGACCGGGTAGCCGATATAGACCTCATAGCCGACGCGCTGCCGCAGCTCCTGGCCGACCTCGCGCTCGAAGGCGGTGCCACCATCGGTGTGGTCCTCGGGCCGATCCGGCTCCAGGCATTCCCCGGCGTAGTCGAGGTAGCGGCCCAGCAGATGCTCGGGCGGCAGGTGGCGGGCATCCAGCCCGGTGAAGATCACCTGGCGATGGCGGGCGCGCGTTACCGCGACATTGAAGAGGTTGTCATTGTTCATGAAGGTGACGGTGCTGCGGTGCGAGCCGGGGTCGGCGCAGAAGCTGAGCAGCATGATATCGCGCTCGTCGCCCTGGTAGGTGTGCGCCGTGCCAATGGCGATGTCGTGGTCCTGCAGAATCTTCGACTTGAGCTTCTGCGCCAGCATCCGCGTCAGATAGTTCACCTGATCGCGGTAGGGCGAGAGCACGCCGATGGATGAGCGCTCGTTCGGCGGCAGCTTCGCCTCGGCCTTGGCGATGGTGTTGATCTCCTTGAGAATCGCCTCGGCCTCCTGCGGGTTGTAGCCCTCTTTGCCGCGTTTGCCGTTTACCTTACGCATCTCGACACTGCGCGCGCCCAGCGTATCGGGGCGGCGTGTCATCACGCGCAGCGCCTGGCCGTAGAACGTGCGGTTGCTAAACTCAATGATCTGCGGCAGGCTGCGGTAGTGCTCGTCCAGCAGGACGACGTCGTCCTGTGAGGGCAGCGCGCCATTCACTACATCCAGCAGGCTGTGCGTGCGGTAGTTCCACTGCGAGCGCTGGCTGGCGGAGAGGCCGTGCTGTGAGGCGAGCGCGGCCTGGCGGTCCTCGCGCAGGAACGAGAGGTGGCGTAGCTGCTTCGGGTCGCCGCAGACGATGGCCCGCTGGCCGCGATAGAGCAATGGCAGCGCGCTGGAGACATCGCACTGCGACGCCTCATCCACGATCACCAGATCGAACATCTCGCGGTCGAGCGGTAGCATCTCGGCGACGTGCGGGTTGGTCGTCGCCCAGATGGGGAACGTGTTGAGCAGCGCGGAGAAATCGAGCTCGGCAAAGATCTTGTCCTGCTCGGCGGTGCTGCGTGCCTCCAGTGCCGTCTTGAAGAGCGAGAGCGTGCGCCGATTGAGTCGGAGCGCCTCGGCCAGCGCCTCACGCCGTCGCGCCGCCAGCAGTTCGCCCACCAGCGCCCCACGGTCCGCGCGCAGGCGGGCATGTCGTGTCAGCAGCGCGTTCACGTCGTCGCGCGCCAGCAGCGTGCGCTCAGTCTGTATCAGCCCCGCGCGAAGCTGTTCGCGGCGGAGCACCGCCTCCAGGTGGGGCAGGTCGCTCTCGGAGAGGCCAATCCGTGAGGCGATGTCGCTGGCGGCCTGATCGCGTTTGCGTCCGGCCATCCAGCTGACCACGGGCAGCTTGCCGGTGTCGCGATGGATATCCTCGTAGGCCGCTTCGAGCGCATCGGGGCCGAGCGCTGCCGCCGCCGCCTCGTTATAGGCGGGCGGATGGATGCGCCGGAGCGCGGCGACATGCTGGGTCCAGCGCGTCTCGGACTCCAGCAGGAAGCGAATCTCGGCGTCAAGCTGGGCCAGCTCTTCATCGGCGGCGCGCAGCCGGTCTTCGAGCATCTCGATCTCGCCAGGCCGTGGCCGTGGTGGCGCGCCGGTGCCGTCGAAGAGATTATCGAGGAACTTCTTCAACTCATCGCGATAGCGCCGGTCGCCGCCACGCAGGATAACCGTCAGGCTGCCCAGGTGCGGCTGGAGCTTTTCGACGACAACATCCACCGCCTTGTTCATCTTGGAGGAGAGCAGCACCGTCTGCCCGCGCGCCACGGCATCCAGGATGATCTGCGCGATGGTGAACGACTTGCCGGTTCCGGGCGGGCCTATCACCAGCGTCAGCGGGCGGCGCTCGGACTGACGCAGCACGCGCGTCTGGGCGTTGCTCAGCTCCGCGCCACTGAGGATAGGCCGCTCGATCTCCACCTCGGGCAGCATCCCGGTGACGGGGGCGCGCTCGGCCTTGGCGGCGTCGGTGAAGATTGCGGCGAGTGGCGCCGACATATCACCCCGTCCTGCCATCATCTGGAGCTCGGTGAGAACGCCGCGCGCCTCCTGGGGCCGCCGCACCAGCGCCATCGCGGAGGCGCAGAGCAACTGCACGGGGCTCTCCATCAGGTCGCGCAGAGCCGCCTCGGTCTGTAGCTCCGGCCAGGCCTGCAGGTCGTCGGTGCGCAGGTCGGGGATCAGCTCGGCAATGACGGCGGCGAACTCGCGGATGGCGGCGCTCTCGAACGGCGCACTCGGTACCTGCGCCAGAATCGCTTCGGCGTAGGCCTGCGCCTGTTCGTCGTTCTCGGCGTCGATCAGCGAGGCCAGCAGCGGAAAGTTGATGTGCTGCTCGTCCAGGTCGATGCTCAGGTGCGCGCGGGAGCCTTCCTGCTCGATATGCGCGGGCCAGTAGAGCAGCGGCGCGCAAAAGACCTCGCCTTTGCGGCGCGCGTTCTCTGGGCGGCCGCGGCCCACCAGAAAGATCGATCCCCAGATGAGGAACTTCTCGCGGCGGTTGACGTCGGCGGCGTTCTGCGCGGTGACGCCCGTGCTGAGCGGCACCTCCAGCCGGTCAAGCTGCCCGGTGGCCAGCGGCTCAATGCCATCGGCGAAGACAAGGTATTCCGCCTGGTTCTTATCGAGGATGTTGGTGAGGGTGCCTCCGCGTGAGTCGGCGGCGAAGCAGTCATGGAAGTAGCGACAGACCCCGGCGAAGAGCGAGGAGGTCGGCCCCGGTGGCATCGGTCGCGCGGGGATGGGACCACCCTCGACCCACTGGCTGACCGGTGTGAGGTCGGCGCGCGCGATGACATCTACCACCATCGGCTGAATCGGCGGGCGCTCGCGCGGGTCGTCGTCAGTCTGCCTTCCACGTCGAAATACCATGACTGCTGCCTCCTCGTACCGCCTGCGCGCCGCGTCTGTTCTGGCGTGTAGCGCGCATCCGGTAGCAGCAGGCAGTTTAGGCGCGACGGCTGGCGACCGTCAATCTTGTGCCCATTATGGGCCAGTACCCATAGGCAGTGGCGAGGCAAAAGCACGCCGCTGGGGAGCGATGTCGGTGGCATAGTGAATATCTGGGACAACATCTCCGGCGGCTATGCCCGTGGCGCCTTCGGCCAGCGCACCTCGGCGAGCGAGAGCATTGGGAGTAGTACGAGGTAGACGAAACCGTGTCGCTATGGATGGGCGCGACGGGTCTCTACTGGATGTCGGTGCGTACTGAGAGGCGGATGTGACCGCCGTATGACACACTGCCTGAAGTGGCATCAATACTGCATCTCGGGGTGCGCAGGCGGGCCTGATTTGGCGCGTGGCGTCAGGGTGAAGTAGGTGTGCCACGAGGAGGAATACGATGCAACTTCGGGGAAGAGTCGCGGTGGTCACCGGAGCGGCCTCCGGGATTGGGCTGGCGATAGCCACGCGCTTCGCGGCGGAGGGCGCCGGCGTCGTCGCGGGCGACTGGAACGCGGAAAGGCTCGAATCCGCCGTCGCGCACATCAGGGAGAGCGGCGGCACGATTACCGGCGCGCAGGGCAATATCGCCGACCAGGCGTCGGCGGAAAGCCTGATCGAGCTTGCCGTCAGCACGTATGGGCGGCTGGACGCGCTCTGCAACGTCGCCGGGG
>DATBIB010000030.1:0-32665 GCA_036557205.1 Ktedonobacterales bacterium
CACGCAGCTCGCGCTGGTCAGCGGGCCACCACAGCCAGACGAAAGCGACGCGGTGCTCGCGCTGGCTGATGGCTCGCAACTGACGATTCCGGCGCGTGTGGCCTACGCGCTCTGGGTCGTCACTGTATGATTATTCCTCCGTATACACGCTCGGCTTGAGCACGCCGATATACGGCAGGTTGCGGTATTTCTGCGCGTAGTCCAGTCCGTAGCCGACCACGAAGCGGCTGGGGATGTTGAAGCCGGTGTATTGCGGCTGAATGATGTCGTCGCCATGCGCCTTCACCTTATCCAGCAGGGCGCAGACAGCGATACTGGCGGGATTGCGGCGGGCCAGATTCTCGGTCAAATACTTCAGCGTCAGCCCACTATCAATGATGTCTTCGACGATGAGGAGATGTCGCCCCTCAATCGAGGTATCCAGGTCTTTGAGGATGCGCACCACGCCGCTGGACTCCGTCGCGCTGCCATAGCTGCTGATCGCCATGAAGTCCATCTCCAGCGGCATATCGAGCTGGCGCGCCAGATCGGCCATGAACATCATCGCGCCACGGAGAATCCCCACCAGCAGGAGCTGGCGACCGGCATAATCTTCCTGGATGGCCTCGGCGAGCGAGGTGATTCGCGCCTGAAGCACCGGCGCGGAGATCAGGATTTCTTCGATGTCATCGTGCATGGAGCTGGAGATAGACATGCGCGTTCTCCTCAATCTGGCTAGTCGTCCTCCCACCTACGCCATCGGCAAGGGCATGCGCCGCCGCCATTCTAAGTATACCCGGTCGGCGCTTCCCCGCATTACCCGCGATTAGTCGTGGTCGAGCGCGGCCAGCAGCTTCGGCAGCGAGACATCGTAGCGGTACTGGATGCTCGTGTGGTTGTCGTCGAATGCTTCATGCTCGAAAGCGATGTTGCGGGCGGCGAGCCGGGCAGCCATCAGGCGCGCTCCGTAGTGCAGATTGAATTGATCGTGGTCGCCGCAATCGATAAATACCAGCCGCATCCCGCGCAGATGCTCGCCGTAGCGGTTGAGCAGCTCCACCGGGTCCCACTCCAGCCAGCGAGCCCAGACCTCAGGGATGCGCTCGCAGGTGTGCAGGTCCATCGGCAGACCGATGCCGAGCGGCGCGTTGGGGTCAGGCGAATAGCACGCCGCCATCGCCAGGATGTTCAGAGCGTCGAAGTCGGCGCTGTTCTTCTTCACCTGCGCGTCGAACTGCTTCCACCATGCCTCGACGCCGCCGTTAGTGTTGAAGCGGTTGCAGGCCTTCGGAAAATCGGGCGCGTAACATAGCTCGAAGAACTTGTCGCCGCTATGATCGGCCAGCGCGCCAAACACGTCGGGATGGCGCATGCCGAGAATCATCGAGCCATAGCCGCCGCTCGACTTGCCGAAGACGCCGCGTCCTTCTGGCCGCGCCAGTGTCCGATAGTGCGCGTCCACCCAGGGGATGATTTCGTCGATGAGGTAATCCTCGTAGCGGCCTGTCGCGCCGGAGTTGATATACTGGCTGCCGCCGTAGCGCGTGAAACAGTCGGGCAAGACGACGATGGCATGGGGCATTCCCGCGGCATAGAGGCGCTCCAGCCGCTCGGCCAGATTCGGCTGCCATGAGTCCTCGTTGAGCAGCATGATGCCCTTGCCGGTAAAGCCAGTCAACGCGACCAGCACAGGATAGCGCCGAGTGGATTCAGCGTAGTCTGGCGGCAGGATCACCGGCAGGCGGCGGTTGGCTGGGTCGCCCAGCGGATTCTCACGCAGAACGGCGCTTTCGAGCACCGGCATCTCGATGGTTACGGGCATGGAGTATTCTCGCTTTCATCTTTGGGGAAACCATCAGCCCTGGGTCTGGGAGCCCGCGCAGGCGGGCTTTGCGGCGTAGCCCATAGGCGCGGCTTCAGCCGCCAGCGCTAGTGCAGTCCCAGCAGCGCCACCACCAGCTCGATGGCGATCAGAACGATGACCAGCACCTCCAGCGAGGTCGCCACCACCTCCTGGGCCTCGTCGCGCAAAAGCGCCGCCGTCTCGCGCAGCACCTGCAGCGCCTCCGCGATGCTCGCTCGCCAGTCCTCGACCTTCAGCACGGCGAGCGCCGCCGCATAGACGCGATTCCAATAGACATCCTCGGTCACTTTGAGGGCGTTTTCGACGCGGGCGCTGGTCTCGGTGATATCGGCGATCAGGCCGTGTATCTCGCGCAGGAACGACCCCGACGAGAGCAGCACCGACCAGCGCGGACGCCGCGACCGCGCCACCCGTGGGCCGACCCGCGCCAGATCACGCTCAACCTCGTCGTCGTACGAGCGGAACGCCAGCAGCTGCGCGTTGGCGAACTCCAGCAGGAGCGCCACGTCGTCGCGCGCGGTGGCATCTGGCTCGACGACAACCGCCGCGCCCCACGTCAGCACAATCAGATCGTCCTCATAGTAGCTGAAACTGCTGGCCAATTGTGCCGCCGAGGCGCTCAACGGCTTACGCTCGCCTAGCGCGGTGCGCAGAATGGTTGGGTCGCGCGCAAGCTCCGAGGCAGGAGCGCCAGCGCCCAGGCGCTCGATGAACAGGATCGCGTAATCTTCGGCGCGCTCAGCGGAGAGATAGGGGCGCTCCATCGTAGGCTGAAGCAGATGGACAAAGGCGTCGTGCTGCTGCTGGAATTTCTCCAGCACCGCCGATGGATAGGTCTGCACCGCGCCCAGCAGCTCCGCCGCTGTATCCCAGGAGATACCATCGGGCAGGCGTAGCATCATCCGAAACGCCAGGATGCCCAGGTCATAGATGCGCACGTGGATATGCCCGCTGAGCGTCAGCCCCGCGAGGTCAAGCGTCACCTCGCCCGCGTGCAGCTCGAGTGGAAGCTGCGGTATCTCGATGCTCCCGCCGCGCGTCACCACTGGGCGCACCCGCTCGGTGGGCGTTTTGAGCAGCGTATGCGCGCGCTCCAGGTCAAGGCCGAAGGCGACATCGTAGAGCTGGTAGAGATAGAGGGTTGCCCGCTCGATCCCTGGCGGCGCGCTGGCTGGTGTCGTCACGCTCTCACCTCACACTGGCGTTCGGTCTGCTGATGCGGCGATTATAGCACCAGCAACCGTATGCTATGCCACGTATGCCACGTCGCGCCCAGGGTGACGGCGACGCACAGGAGCAAGCTCACGCCGGTTGCCGCACTGTTCATCATTCCCAGCTTTTGACCACATCATGTTGACGCGCGGCCCCTGCGGCTGCTATGCTGGCGTCAGCATAGTACGATGAGGAGACGAGCATGGCCAGGCGCGTATACCATACACACGCTGCACGACATACCGAAAACCAGCAGCAGCCGAACTCACGGTTCGGCTAGTCGCGCCTGCATTGCATTTTCACGCATGTTCCCGTTGCGCCCGCCGGACTGACAGACAGGTTCGGTGGGCGCACTGTTTTCCTCCTGTCTGTCGCGTAGTGATGCCACGACACAGAGGAGGAGATGATTCATGGATTTTTCAGGAGTAACCTGGCTGGCGAGAGGATTGCTCATTGGTCTCGCCATCGCCGCGCCGGTCGGGCCAATCGGCGTGCTGTGCATCCGCCGCTCACTGGCCGAGGGCTGGCTGACCGGCTTTCTGACCGGGATGGGCGCGGCCACCGCCGATGGCTTCTATGGCGGGGTCGCCGCCTTCGGGCTGACGGCGATCTCCGGCGCGCTGGTGGCGGAACAGGGCGTCATCCGCATCGTGGGTGGGCTGCTGCTCTGCTATCTCGGTGCGCGCACGCTGCTGGTGAAACCAGCGCCAGAGGCGGCGTCGGTGCGGCGTGGTCGTGGGTTGCTAGGCGCATATGCCACGACCGTTGGTCTGACGCTGACCAATCCCGCCACCATCATCTCATTCGCGGCGGTCTTTGCCGGACTGGGGCTGGCGGGTGCGGTAGGCAGCGCCGTCGCGGCGCCGGGGCTGCTGACGCTCGGCGTCTTTCTCGGCTCGGCGTGCTGGTGGCTGCTGCTCAGCGGCGGCGTGAGCCTGCTGCGCGCGCGACTGACGACGGGCGCGCTCCGCTGGGTGAACCGTCTCTCAGGCGTGGTGCTGCTGGGCTTCGGCGTGGTGGCGCTGGTCAGCGGCATCTTCGGGCACTGAACACCGTCTGAAGCCACTGCTGGCAGTGCTTATAATTCCTGCCGTATCAGTGCGCGTCTCGCGGCCAACTGCATCCGTTCGATGTATTGCTCTTTGGACCAGCCGCGATCAATGGTCAGGCGTTCCCAGGTCTCTATCGAGAGGAGCGCCCAGAGGAAATCAGCTGCCTGCTCGGTGTCCCAATCGGCCGAGAGAAGGCCACAGTCCGCGATGCTCTGCATGGCGGTACGGAACCCCGAATACATCGCCTGCATGCGGTCGGCCCAGGCGGCTGCCGCTGCCTCATCGGTCTCACGTAGTGTCAGGAGTGCCCTGGCAAGCCCATAGATATCGGGAACATAGTTGGCCCACCAGGTGATAAGCGCTTCGATGCCTCGGTTGGCTTCGGCCTCGCATGCCTCCTGTATTCGCTCCATCAAATGAAGCTGGTCATCCACATGGCGCGCTGTTGCAATGAACAACTCCGACCGCGAGCCGAAGTGGAGATAGAGCGCCTGGCGGGAGACGCCCGCCGCCTTCGCGATATCTTCGAGGCGCACGCTCTGCCCCCGGCGCTCTTCGAGCAGGCGCCACGTCTCGCGCAGGATACGCTCACGGGTAGTGATATCGGTTTCCGGTGTTACGCTCATGCTCACCTCCGACAAGGCTTCGTTCTTCGTCATTCACGCTCAATCTATCAAACCACTTGACATGGTGTCAAGTGGTGGCTATACTTTACACGATGTCAAGTTTACACGGTGTAAAGTCTCGGCAACTGGAGGAAAGCGGTGTACGACGCGATTATTCTGGGCGCGCGTGTGGCGGGATCGCCCACCGCGATGTTGCTGGCGTGTAAGGGCTATCGGGTGTTGCTGGTGGATCGCGCGACATTCCCCAGCGATACGATGTCTACTCATCAGGTGCAGATGCCAGGTGGCATCGCGCTGAAACGCTGGGGACTGCTCGATGCGGTGGTAGCTACTGGTCTGGACGTGGCGCATCACGTCCAACTCGATAACGATGGCGTCGTCGTCAAGGGGACGTTTCCATCTGTGGATGGCGTCGCTGGTGTTTACAGTCCCCGCCGCTATCTGCTCGATAACATCCTGGTGCGGGCAGCGGTCGAGGCTGGCGCGGAGCTGCGCGAAGGCTTCATCGTGCGCGATCTCTTATGGGACGATGGGCGCGTGGTCGGCATTCTGGGCGAGGGGCGCAACGGCACGACGCTCAGCGAGCGCGCCCGCGTTGTCGTCGGCGCCGATGGGCGGCATTCGCTCGTCGCCAGAGCGGTCAAGTCGCCTATCTATAGCGAGCAGTCAACCCTCACCTGCGGCTACTACAGCTACTGGGAAGGTGTCCCGTTGGATGGTGGCGAGATATATGCGCGCAACCGGCGGGCGCTTGGCGCGTGGCCCACCAACGATGGCCTGACGATGATCTATGTGGCGTGGCCAGCCGAGGAATTCAAGGCGTTTCGTAGCGATGTCGAGGGCAACTACTTCGGCACCATTCGGCAGTTCTGGGGAGAGCGGATCGATCAGGGCCGACGCGTCGAGCGAGTCGTTGGCTCTGGTGAGATGCCCAACTTCTACCACAGGCCATATGGCCCCGGCTGGGCGCTGGTAGGCGACGCGGGCTATATCAAAGACCCGATCACAGGCCTGGGTATCAGCGATGCCTTCCGCGACGCCGAACTGCTGGCGGATGCGCTCGATGCTGGATTCGCGGGCAGCCAACCACTCGAAACTGCCCTTGCCAGCTATGAGCGCCAGCGCAACGGGGCCTCCAAAGCCACGTATGCGTTGACATTGGATACCGCTCGCCTGCGACCGCGGACGCCACTGCAAATGGAACTGCTGCGGGCGCTCGCGCATGATCCAGCGGCGGCGTCACAATTCTTCGGTGTACTCACAGGCGTAGTAAAGCCGGGCGACTTCTTCACTCCGCGTACCATGATCCGTCTCGTCGGCGCGCGCGGGCTGATAAAGGCGCTCTCGCGGCAGTTAGTCTCGGTAACCGGGCCAAACGCGACAGAGTGAGGCAAAGGAGGCGCTCATTAACTCGTCCCTGCCTGGGGCGTTGCCATCTGGCGGGAAGAGCGATGGTCGGCGCTCCGCCTCGATGCGCTTCTTTCTTGGCGCAAAAGTTGCTGGATGCTTTGAGCTGGTGTATTTACCCTCGGTATAGGCTAGCCTTTGTCCCCTTGCCAGAATAGATACCGGCGCGGGTAGCTGTGTCGAGTTTGTAGAAGATCTCCCAGGAGACGTCCAACTCGCGGAGGGAGGCGCGAATGCGCCAGACATCGTCCTCGTCAGCGCCATCGTAGCTGTAAATACAGACGACACGGTGCTCAACGCCACCAGCTTTATGAGTGCTCGGATCTGTACTTACTTTGGCATTATCGCCGAGCTTCCCCACCTGGAGGGCGTTACGGACACGCTCCCAGAAGGCATCCACCTCGTTGAGTTTCACGAAGACCATCCATTTGCCACTACGTTCGGTTGCGGCTGGGTATCCTGGCGTCTCGAGGAAAGCATAGAGCCACCTATACTGGCGCAAATGCGGGTCGCTCGGCGCGCCCTCCGTCGGGTACGGTATTGGCTCGTGGGTAGGTTGTTGGGCTGCGAGTTGCTCGGCGCACGCAAGACTACACACATAGCGGCCTGTCGAGAAATAACGTTTGCCAGGCGCTGCTGCGGCACGAAATTCCACTTGATAGTAGACGGGCTCCATGAGCAGTTGCCCGCATGCTTGGCAGGGTATCGCCCGCATAAACTCGCGGTTTTCGGTGTCCATAGCCTGAATTGTTCCAGGTAGGATCCAACTCCCTGGGCGTGGCTACTTGCCGCTCGAACGTGTGTTGGTGCTGCTACCCATTTATTTCCCTTCCTCATCTGCATCTGGGAAGAGTGACGGCTGCAACTGAGCTTTCACGCGGGCCTGCTCGGCTTGCTCCAGTTGCTGGATGCTCTCGGCTGGTGTGGGCAAGTCCTCTGGCATCGTCCCGCCGATTCGCTCTACTGCTGCGCGTATCTCTTTGCCGACACGAAAATGGGGCTCATTCGCGGCGTCTTTGTCAGCAATCGGCCTGGTACGTAGTTGCTCATCCGTCTGGGTGATACGTAGCCAGTTCATGGCGAGTTCATTGCTGTTCATGTGATCTAAGATGTGCTCGCCTTTCGCCAACCCCTTGCGCTCAGCAATGGAGCGGGAGTCTTCTCCGGCATAGAGACCGCGATAGCCCCAATCCTGAAAGATACCAAAATCACGACTGGAAAGGACGCCTACAGCTTTAGCCGCGTCGGTCAGGCTGCGGTTCTTCTCGGTGACCTCTCCACGGAGCAACAGACGCTTCTGCGCCTCAGTCATCGCCGCGGCGGCTTCATCGAGTTTTTGGGCGCCTACTTTCGCCAACCACTGTTTGACCGGCTCGGCTTTGGGGCTGGGAATACTCTGGACAATCCGTAACATCGTCTCGGTATTGGCAACGTCTGTCTTGTACAGCTTGCCATCGAGGGGCGAACGCATTTTCAGTTGTAAACAATCTGTTAACGACTGATCGGCGCCCTCGTCATGGAGACGCTTCTTCAATGTGCTCCAATACTGTCGTGGTGCAGAACTATCCGTCAGGACCGCTACCACATCTATGACGCTGAAGTACCAGCGATCATCATGCCACTGCTGGCGGATGACACGCCCGGTGCTGCCATCATCGAAGGGCAGGATTGCCTGATCGTCGCAGTTGGCGTCATCCGTGTCGTCTGCCATTCTATCTCCCTCTGCTGAATCATCGCGGTCAATCTCATGTTACAATGCCCCTGCCAGCCCTATCTTACAGCTTCATAAAGCAAGATACTCGCTGGCGCTGGGTCTACTCCCCGTCCTGGTCTATGCGGCTATGACGGGGAGACCTTTTCCCTCGACTAAGATAATCTGCTCGGGAAGGATCTCTAGCGCCTTCGCCAGTGCCCGCAGGTTCTTGACGCGGGGCTGCTTCACCCCAACTCCTAATTACTGATCGTAAAGTAAGTAACCCCGACTTTCTCCCCTAACTCGCCCTGTGTCAGGTAGCGAGCATCCCGCCATTCGCGAAGGGTCTTATGTTTCAGTTCGTCGGTCATTGCCGATACCCCCACTCTGCCGTCACATGATATGCGCTCGCACATTATTCGTACCGAACTATGTCAATGCTATAACCTGATATTGACTTCTATGCAAGCGGCAGGTGGATTGGTTATGAGAGAGTTTTTGGCGGGGTCAGTCGCTTTGCCGAGCACTAAAACACGTTTTGGATACGGTGAGAGGAAAGCCCACAAACGTCCGGTAAATCGGAGGCAAGGCTACCCAGGAGCGTCGATTCAAGACCGATGGCACATATGTTGCATATTCTCCAACGGCGTGGTGATGCCTGGCAGGTGTTACCGCCGCAATCGTCGCCCAGGCGCTTTCTGGGCTACGAGTTGGGAAATATGTATGTCACATGTGCCACGTAGTCAGGACACTGAAAGGAGAGGACATCAGTGATCAACATCCTCGCGTGGATTATCGTTGGAGGCATCGCCGGTTGGCTGGCCAGTCTTGTCGTGGAAGGCACAGGGCTGGGCATCCTGGGCGATATCATTGTCGGCATTGTCGGCGCGCTCATCGGCGGGTTCATACTCACGCTGCTGCTGCCCGGCACATTCGGCTTCTCCGGCTTCAGCATCGGCAGCCTGATTGTCGCCTTCATCGGCGCGATCATCCTGCTGCTCATTCTGCGGCTGCTGGGGGTTGGCCGTCGCCGCACCGCGTAACGTCGCATAACAGGTGAGATATGCTCACCCCATACATACCTCATAACGTTGACAAAGCCGCTGGCGCTGAACCAGCGGCTTTCGTCGTCCATGGAGCGATGTTGGATCAGATCGACCAGTCGCTGCGGCGCCTCAGGATACGCGACGAAGCGGGGTGATGCTCGCGCCGAGGTGGCTCAACTGGAGCAGCGCTGTGCGACGCACCTCCTCCGCCGATTGCTCGCCTAGCAGCTCGTGCCGCCAGGGAAAGCCGCCCGTGCCGTCGGGATCGATGGAGGTGCTCAGCCCACGCATCAGCGCCTCGCGCGCCGTCGTCGAGACGCACATATGCGCGAAGAAGCCGACGAGTAGCACGTCGTCAGACCCTATTTCCTCCAGCCAGGAGCCGATGCCCGTCCCGGTGAACGCGCCGAAGACGTTTTTGACGAACTCAACCTCCTCGCCGCGGTCTGCGAGCGGCCCCAGGCTCGGCGAGAATTCCGCGCCCCACGTGCCTGGAATGAAGGCTGCTTTTAACCCTGGCGGCGGCTCAACTGGTGGGTTGTGATGACGCACCCAGGCGATGGGCCTGCCTTCGCGGCGCGCCTCCTCGACCCGGCGCAGAATCACCTCCAGCGCCTCGGCATGGTTGGGCACGGGCCGGTTGCCCTGTGGTGAGAACTCGTTCTGCGCATCCAGAACGACTAGTGTCTGCATGATGCTCCTCCGATTCAGGGTTGTCGCCTAAACATTGACGGATATCTGCCGAGACAAGTATGATGTCTTTCGGAGGGAAATGCAAAATGGCCGAATATATTTCGGAATCTCGCGCGAGCGCCCGCCCGCTGGACCGTATCGATCAGGTGCTGCTGGCGGCGCTCCAAACGGCGGGGCGGATGCGACTGGAAGATCTCGCCCGGCAGGTAGAGCTGGCGCCGTCTTCGGTGCATGACCGGCTGCGTCGGCTCCAGCGTGACGGCGTCATCCGCCGCTGGACGATTGACATCGCGCCCGAAGCGTTAGGCTTCTCGGTGCTGGCGTATGTAGGGGTGCAGGCGTCGCGGCCATGCTCAGAGCTGGTTGGGACGCTGGAGCAGATCCGCGAGATAGAGGAGTTTCATGCGGTGGCGGGCCAGCTCAGCTTCATCGTGAAGGTACGCGCCATCGATACGGAACACCTGCTCCAGCTGATCGAGCGCCTCAAGCAAATCCCCGGCATCGAGGGGACCGAGACGACGGTCGTGTTGAAGACACACCTCGAACGCGGGCCAGTAGTGCAGGGGGTGTGACCAGGCGCAGGCCAATCTCCCTGGTCAGAGAATATTGACGGAGCGCGCGACCAGCAGGGCGATGATGGTAATCGAGATCAGCGCCTCGGACATCATCAGCAGCTTTGCCCGTGGCGTCAGCGGCGCGGTATCGGCTGGGCTGAGCGCGGTGGCAAACCCGAACGCCAGGAAGAGATAGTCCACGAAACCGGGCGCGAAGGGTCTGCCTGTCGCCTGCTGCGGAAAGAGAAAGTCCGCCGCCGGGTGTCCATGCTGGTGGCGATGGACTGGGCCATCCCCATCAATTTCCCAGTACCAGACGGCGAAGATGAGGATATTGCTGACCCAGAGTAGCGCGCCCGCCCGCAGGAGGCCGCCCGCCGCGAGCGCACTCGTCTGAGACAGGTGGACGACAAGCAACACGACCGAGCTCAACAGCGCGGCGGTCAGCAGAATCTGCATGCCAGCGCGTGTCCGGCGGGCAATGTGATATTTGGGGCGCTCGAAGAAGCCGACGATCAGCAGTGGCCCCAACACCGCCACGGAGATGACGAGCGGCAGCCAGTTTGGCCCGACGGTCAGCCCCGCGGGCAGCCCCAGAAACGCCACGCCAATGGCGAACGCCGCCAGGGTTTCCAGCAGAACCTGTGGCCGCAGCCCGGCGGGATTCGCAGGGCGTTCGGCTGCCGGACGCTTCTCGGTGCTCATGTTGCCCCCCTTCGCTCGTATAGGCATTGTTAGCATATACGATACCTGCCATGGGAGCAAACGACCGCTATGTCCCGCGCGTCACGCTTTCACACACTTGGCGCGCGGCGACGCCCAATCCCCGCGCCGAAGCCGACCAGCGCCAGCCCGATGATCGCCAGAATAGGGCCGATGATCGCCCACATCGTTTGGCCGCTCATCCCGCTGCCAGTGAGGACGTTCAGCCCCTGCAGCGTCCATACGACGCCGACCAGCACCGCAAGCACGCCGAGGATCAGCCAGACCCATCGCATAGGAAGACTCCTCTAACTCTCGCGAAGGAACACATACCGCTATCTTGCTCTACGATGCGGGTTACGGCGCACGTATTCGGCTCAGCCCCTACGTTTCGGAGTATAGCATAGGCCTGACATGGCGACAGATATTGCGGTGAGGACTTGGCGATCATCCTCAAGGATGAGATCCGAGCATCCGCACAAGCCCCGCCTGTTCGAAGTGGTGATCCGTCGTCAGGGCATCTGTAATACCCAGTCGCCGCATAACGACGAAGCTGCTTGCATCTACAAGCGACCACCGTTTGTCGGCGCGTGAGACAACGAGTTGCCATGCCTCCTCGTCGGTCGTCGAGTCAATGTGCTCAATGAGGATGCCTGATTCTGTTTTAATGAGGGTTATTGCCGTGACCATCTCTGTATGTGGAATGCGCATACGCCGACTTGAAAATAAGGCGCCAATCTCAGCAAGCACATAATTTGTCGTCACCAGCCTTCGATGTTGACGGATACTCTCTGCCACGATTGCCGCTACGGCTGTGTGGTCAGGATCGTCAACATCGAAGAAGGCTCCCAGCCGGAGGTATCAACGAAGAGCGCATCACTCATTGGAATGAGAATCCAGCGCTTCTTCCGCGATGATTTCGTCGTGCTGGTCAGTCCAGCCCGGCGCGCCACTGCTGAGGATGCCAACCGCGCGCAAGAGTGGATGCGCGCGTAACTCATCCTGCGTTGGCCGCACCGCGGAATCGCCTACCGCTGCCCAGCGCGTCAGCGCTTTCTGAATGTCCTGCTCGGACGAGCCGATGCTCATGCTTTCAATCCATGCGCGCACGAGTTCAGCGATGGTGCTTCCTTGCTGTTGGGCAGCCTTTTCCAGGCGTGCATACTCCTCATCAGAAAGCTCAAGTACCCGGCTCATGGTGCGCTCCTTGTAACCCATACGTCCGGCCTGTTATGGCCCTGAACCCATTGTACGACAGAGGCGCCACAATGGTACGCCATTCAGCTGCGCGTCGCGTTTGCTGCCACACTCGCTGGTACACCCTGGCATCGCGCTTATCTGCTGCTCACGAAGGAGCGGAGGCTGGCTACGGCTTCTGTGTCTCGAAGTCAGGGTTAGGGGTAGGGTCAGGGTCTGGGCTATCGGTAGGAGGTTCGGGATCAGAGACGGGTCTAGCGGCGGTGGGCGCGTTAACAGGTGTACCCTTGGATGTGCCCTTGGATGTACCCTCAGGTGTTGTCCGCGTGGTTGCCACTGGTTTGGTGACCGCCAGCAGCAGGTAGCCAGCCGTGAGGGGGAAGATATTGAGCAGCAGCATCACCCAGGCGAACGTGAAGGTGGGCTGGAACAGAATCTGGGGCGTGGGCGAGAGGCGGACCATGAGGATGATGACCAGGGCAGGTACAGCCAGCACGAGCCATTGCAGGCGCTGCGCCATCCGCAGCACGTATTCGGCCGATGAGTTAGGCGCGACGGCGCGCGCGCGACGGTGGGCGACGGCAAATTGCAGGAAGAGATCCAGCACCAGCGCGGTCTGGAGCAACGCGAGCACGATCAGCAGGTGGGCGACATCTACGCCCGTCCCCAGCTCACCACGTGTGAAGATTCGCGCGTAGATCACGCCCGCGGCAACCAGCGCCCCAATGATAGGGACCAGCGCGAGTGGGTTTCCGCGTATGCGCATCCATGGAATCATGCGTTCTTCCTCCGTGGTCCATCGTAATCTATCGTGGTCTACATAGGCTTCGCGCAAGCCCCGCGTCTGACCGCGCTTCGCGCGCTGCGCGATCAGGGTGACGGTCAGCGTCCAGTATAGCAGACGTGCCAGGATGTGGCACAGCCACGTGGCTATCGTGCTATGTCGAGATCGTCTGGATGAAGCATAAGCCCGGGTCAGGATGGTGTGAAGGTAATGGGCAGGTTTTTGACGCCGTAGACAATCGAGCTTTCCATCCAGCGGATGGGCGCGTCGGGGATGCGGCGGATGTCGCGGAAGCGGGTCGTCAGCGCTTCGAGGGCGAGGCGAGCCTCCAGACGGGCGAGCGGCGCGCCGAGGCAGAAGTGGATGCCGTGGCCGAAGGCGAGATGCCGATTGGGCGTGCGTGTGATGTCGAAGACGTGGGCATCAGGGAAGCGGGCCTCATCACGGTTGGCGGAGCCGATCCAGGCGACGACAGGCTGGCCAGCGCGCGTGAAGACGCCGCCGAGGTCGGTCGCACCGGTGGCGGTGCGGAACATCGACTGGACCGGCGAGCGGTAGCGCAGGACTTCTTCGATGGCGCTCGGAATGAGATCGTGCTGCACGCGCAGACGTTCGTAGACCTCAGGCTGTTCGTCGAAGCAGAGGATGGCGTTGCCGAGCAGGTTGGTGGTCGTCTCGTTGCCAGCCACGAGCAGTAGCACGCAGAAGCCGATTAGCTCGATTGGGGTGAGCCGCTCGCCATCGATCTCGGCGGCGATGAGGTGGCTGATGAGGTCGTCGCGTGGCTCGGTGGTGCGCTCGGCGATGAGGCCGCTGAAGAACCGCGCCATCTCGCGCTGAGCCTCCATAAACGTGAGGCCGCCATCGGTGGTGGCGACGATCGCGTCCGACCAGCGTTTGAACTGGACGCGCTCGGAGGCGGGAATGCCAAGCATCTCGGCGATGACAATGACTGGCAGCGGATCGGCGAGGTCCGCGATGAAGTCCATGCGCCCAGCGGCCGCGACCAGCGCGAGTAGCTCGTCGATGATCGCCGAGATGCGCGGGGCAAGCTGCGCAATGGCGCGTGGAGTGAACGCCTGGGTGACGAGATTGCGCAGTTGGCGGTGACGAGGCGGATCGGAGCTGATCAGGCTGGCGTTCAGCGCCGACGAGGCGTCGCGCGGGCTGCGGTCCGACGAGAACGCCTCGTAGTCGGAGAGGGCGCGCTGCACGTCGTCGTAACGAAAGACCGAGAGCACGCCGGAGGTGGGGTCCACCCAGGCAGGGGCGTCGCGCCGCATCTGCTCGTACCAGGGGAAGGGATTGAAGGCCTGCTCATGGGAATCGTCCGTGCGTTGTGCCGATGGCTCCATGTTCACGTCAACTCCTTCGTTGTGGGAGATAACAAGCGTTGCGCGCTCAGGCATCGCGGGATGCAATAACAGTGTTCTCAGCCAACTGTAGCACGACACACGTGGATACGCGAAGGCCGCCATGAAGCGCTCGCGGAAAATGCAGAAGCCGCCCGACCTGAGCCGAGCGACTTCTGGCTGATGTGTCTTGTTGCCTCGGTGTCTCCTCGCGCGCTACCTGATGGTGACGGAATCGAGCTTGATATCCATCGCCGTCGCGCCATCGGAGCCGATGGAGCCGAACTGGTAGGCGCTTAGCTTGTCGCCGCCAGCTTTGGTGGTTGCGATGCCCGTGGCCGAGCAGGCGACCGCGCCGTCAATGCTCAGGCTGAAACTGCCCTTCGTGCCGGCGCCCAGCGTGTAGTCGAGGCTGTAGCTATGCCATGCCCCGGAGAACGACGTTGGCAACTGGCAGCTGTGCCAGTGGTAGGCGCCATCGTAGACCTCAAGCTCTTTGTAGCCAGTCGTCGCGTTATAGGTGAGCCACAGCCCGCCCGCGAAGTAGCCATGCGACGAGCGCAGCTGCAATAGCTGCATCATCCCGCTGCCCGAAGCGCCCGAGAGCTTCAGCGCGAAGCTCACATTCGTCGATGTCACGCCCTGCGCCAGGTCTTCTTCGACGAAGACGTTGCCCTGGTGCGCCTTCTTCACCATCTCCATCGCGTATGAGCCATTGGCGGCATCCGCCGACTCGGCCTGGAGCGTATTGGCGCCTGCGGCCTGGTGGACCGTCCATGCGCCCGCGTTGCCCGACTCGAAGCCGTCGCCAAAGTCACCCGGCGCGGGTGGCGTTGGTGTTGTTGGCGGAGTAGGCGGTGTGGGAGGTGTGGGCGACGTCGGTGTTGTTGGCGTGCTGGGTGGGGTCGGCGTTGGTGTGGATGGCGTTGTCGGCGTCGTCGGTGGGGTTGGTGTGGTCGGTGGGACAATTGGCGTGCTGCTGCCCCGCACCCGCGCGATTTCCGCGGCAAAGCCTGTCCAGGTCGCGAACGGCTTCCCGCCGTTGTAGATGTCGAACAGGTCGTCGGCGCCGTAGTTGCCATACTCCGAGATATCGTACTCCATCGCTCCGGCGAGTCCCGACTTCTCGATGCTCTGCAGCGCCGCGGTCACGTACTGCGCATCCCAGTTGCGATCATTCATGAACGTGGGGTTGCCCGGATCGGCGTTCCACTCGGAGCAGATCACCGGCAGCGCCCTGCCAAAAATCTGCTGCACCCAGCCAATCACCTGTTGGGCCGCACTGGCGAACGACCCGGCCAGCGCAAGACACTGGCTGGCGCTGTTGTTCCAGCAGGGATACCAGTGGTAGGTCACGAAATCGGGCAGAACGCCCGAGGACTGCATGCCGATCATCACCTTTTGCAGGAAGCAGGTCGAGCCGCCCGACGAATAGCTGCACTCGTTGCCCTGGTTGTTGTAGTCCGCCGGGCCGCCAAACTTCGCGTTTGGGTCAATTGCCCGCGCCTGTGGGACGAAGCTGTTCCAGAAGGCGAGGTACTGCGTAGAGTTCACGCCCTCGATATCCGGCTCGTTCATCACCTCGTACAGCTCGCACTTGCCCTTGAGCAATGTGACGAGGTGCAGGTCATAGGCGACGCTATTCCCGGTGGGCAGATTCGCGAAACACACCGCGCCGCTGTTGGCGACTGCCTGCCACTTTTCCAATTGCTCGGCGTCGGAGAGCGCATGATTGTCGACCAGGGAGTGCTGGAAGAACCACGCGCGGATAATCGGCATCCCTGCCGCTTTGATGGCGCTCTGAATGGGCGCGGCATCGGGGCCGGTGTCCATATTGTACTGAGTGTCCCAATTGACGCCGTCGTTGGCGCCAAAGTTGAAGCTCGGCACGCCATTCCAGAGTGTCTCGCCCGGCAGCAGTGGCGCTGCGCTACTCCCTGCCGCGGCATTGGCGACTGGCGATGGCAGGCTCATGGCTCCGAAGCCGACGACCGCCACAACGAAGACGAACGCTGCGCGCAATCGAACGCTGATGTGCGCGTGTTTTCCCATCTGCCCCATCATCCCTTCCTTACGAACGACGCTTCACTCAAAAAGTCAGCTTGCGGGCCAATCACACCCCATCATTCCTTGCTGGGGAAGCTCATACCTCCTCCCTCACCTCCCTCGACAGAGCCTGCGACGTACATTCAGCGGCCACATCTCGCTACACAAGGTGGGGTACCTCAGCAGTTTTCACCACCTGCTGTGCCTGGATGCTTCGTCATCACCCCTTTGGGCTACTCACGCGCTCGTCCTCGCCGCGACGCCACCATCCCGCAGGCTCGCGTGCCCCAGATGCGCTATAGTGATTGACCGCCGCACTCCTCGCGCTGCATACTTGCCTTGATGCATGCGTATCCACCACCCAGGCAAGGAGACACCCATGGCATACTCGGCCCAGCCGCGCAACAAGGATCACTGGTCAATGCGCCTGCACGTCAAGCGGCCCGGAGGTGTGCGCCCACTGGCGCTCGTGGTCGCGGCCATCCAGACGCTGCTGCTCGCGCTCACGGCCTCCTCGATGGCTACCGGCGGCGGCCTCTATGGCTGCACCAGCGCCTGTGGCACCGCCGCGCAACCGGTGACGCCCGCACTCGCCGTCATCCTGGGCATCGTGATGCTCGTTCTGCCGCTGGTCATCGGCGCGCTCTGCGCGGAATGGCGGTCAGCCGTCGCGCTCGCCGTGCTTCCCGTCATCCCGGCGTTGCTCATCGCCAGCAACACGCTGCTCACCCCCACCAATACCATCGTCCCGCCGACGCCCGCCAAAGGGACGCAGCCCGCCGTTCCGTACCCCACCAGCCACTTCGGCCCGCCCTTCTGGCTGGACCCAGCGCACCTGCCGACGCTACTGTTCGCGCTCGTGCTCTTCGCGCTGCTCGGCTGGCTCGGCTGGGTCATCGGTTCCGCCTTCCGTGATGCGTGAGTCATGCTGTGCCCTCCTGTCAGCATGGAAAGCCGCACATGCGCATGCGCCCGTATCGCCCTGTCGGGTTACAGGGTGCAGCCGCTTGACACGAATGTCGGGGGCCAGGGTTCCTGCTAGCGTCGGGACCAGAACTGCCACCAGGGAGGCTTGCCGTTCTGCTGCGAGTGCCCATTCTGGCTCACTTCTGGTGACGAGTCCCCTCGCTCGCGCTTCAGTTCTTCGATGAACGCAAGAATCTCCGCCTCATAGGGGATGGGAGCAATCTTCGCTCGATCAAAAGGCGGGAGTTGCGGCTCTGGCATGCCGAGTATCTGGAGCGCGGCACGGATGCGCCCAAGCTCGTGGAAGTAGGCATACGGTGGCCCATCGGCCCACGCCTCGCGATAGGCAGCTTCCACGTGGCGCCTGGCTTCAGCCTGCTCGCCGAGGGCGGTGAACACCTCCACTGCGGCGAGCGCCACGCCCCGACCACCCAGAACGAGCGCCTCGCCGAGCAAGGCTCTGGCCTGCTCTGCGTCTTGTTGAGACGACTGCACACGCGCCAGATCCGCGAGAGACGGCCCCAACGGGGCACCCTCACGCTGGGCGATGGTGTACGCTGCCTGCCAAGCCTCCTCGGCCTGTGCAAGATCGTCACAGGCGAAGGCGATTTCTCCCGCCAGGTGTTGCGCCTCGCGCTCGGCACGGAGGAACCGCTCCTGACGGGCACGCTGAAGACCTTCAGCGAGCAGAGTCGCTGGATTGTCTCCCTGCCCCCAGCGAAGTCGCGCGGCAGCAATAAACACCAATTGTTGGGATTTGGTGAACTCATCTGGGCTGTTCTGTAGGGCGGCGTAGAATGCTTCGCCCTCGGCCCACGCGCCCGTGGTGCTGTAGAATTCGACTAGTTGCTCGTAGGCGCGATCAATTTTCTCTTGCTCGTCTGCCGCACGCGCAACCGCCAGACGCAACTGGAAGGCACGTTCGGCGGCCGCCAGTTGCCCAGTGCTATTCAGCCAGAGGCCACCCAGATTCCCAAGACCCTCGGCAAGATTACCCGCATGTTGATCCTGCAGATCGAGGCGAGTCCCTAGCGCATACAGCTGCAGGGCCTTAGGCGCGTCTCCGAGGTGCTGGAAAGCCAGCGCGAGTTCGTTGATCGCGTAGCTCTGGCTGTTGATTGTGGGCAGCATTGGCGGTTGGTCAAAGCCGTTTGCAAAGAGCGGGCTGAGCAGCTCCACTAGCGTCGTGTACCCACCTAGTCCAAAGAGGAGGATATCTTCTATTCGATTATCGAATAGTTCGAGAGCACTTTTCGGCTGGCCGCCATTAAGGAGGGCATAGTAGAGTTCGAGCGTGCGCCGCAGATCAGCCACATCCTGCACCTGCTCTTCATTTTCTTCCGGAAGGGCTTCGAAGTAGCTCTTCACCTGAGCATAGGTAGCGGCCTTGTCCTCGAGCTTGCCATAAGCGTAGGCTCGCACCACCGGATGCATATCGTAGCGGTTGATCTCCCGGTTCCACTGCAGCAGCCCGCGCTCCTCCAGCGTTGTCAGCGCCTGGTGCAGTGGCTCTACCCCTGCTGCTCGGTCGTCTCCCATCTCCTCGATCCGGAACAGATTGATAGCCACGACCGCTTCATAGTCGACGGGATAGCGGAAGGCGGCCAGTTGTGAGAGCAGGCGGAAGACGAGTGGGTCCAGATCCTCCAGCGCCGCTTGCAGAATGCTCGCCTGGCGCGAGACGAGATCCTGCTCGCTCAGCTGCAGGTTGCCTCCCACCGCCCGATACCAGGCGTCGAAGTCGCCGGGAGCGGGTCGGTAGTCGCGGATGCGCCCCGCCAGCACCTGGATGAGGAGGGCATGATCGCCAAATTGTGCGAGGAAGTTCCGCATCACCATGGCATCTCCACGCACCCCTTCCTCAGCCAGCAGCGCGAGAGCATCCTCGCCACTCAGGCCCAGCAGCGGCAGATGGCGCACCCCCTGAACGAGCTGGCCGTTCCTGGTCTGGAGATCCTGGGGAATGAGGCGGCTGGTGATGAGCACTTTGGCGGGCGCCGCCAGGGTAAGCTGCCGGAGCAGGGTTCCATCGCGCGGATCGGTGCAGCGCCGCCGCTCCCCCTCGACCACTGAATCCGCGAGGTGCGCGGCATCGTGGCGATGGTAGGCGAGCAGCAGTCGCTCGACCCCATCGAGGACGAGGAGGACTGGTTGCGCCCGACCGCGCAGAGCGATGAGCAGCTGCTCTTCCTGGACACTGCGTGGCAATTGGGCGCACGCTTCGACCGGGCGGCCAGTGAGATAGGCGAGGGTGTGTGCGAGGAACTTGCCCACCGTCGCCTGCGACTCGTAGAAGCTCCACCAGACTAGCCCGGCGCGCTCGGGCAGCAGACGGGGCAAATGTTCAGGTTGATGAACCCACTCCCAGGTGAGCGCGCTCTTGCCGCTGCCGCCAATTGCCTCGACAATGAGCGTCGGATCAGCCGAGGTCGCCCAGGCATCCAGGAGTGCAAGCTCCGCCTTGCGGCCTACGAAGCGACTGCCGGCGGTGTAGGGGTGGGCATAGTAAGGCTGAGGTGGTGTGGGCAGGCGCTCCACTGGCGCCTGCTGTGTGGGATGGATGGCTGCAAGCTTGCCATCCTCCACGAGTTGATGCAGGGAACGCAGCACTTTTCCCCCCAGCTCTTGCCAGGTGCGGAAGGTGGCGACGACATAGTGGTCGCGCAGTTCCTGCTTGATGGCTGCCAATGCCTGTGCCCGTTCGGGATCCGGCTCCACGTCCCGCTGATTGAGCTGCTCCTCAGCAATGAAGGCGAGGATGGGCAACCCCAGGTCTTGCGCGTAGTGCAACTCCTCGATTGTTACTGCCCCGTAGCGCTGGGCGAAGATGCCAACATAGACCGACGACTCATCCAGCATCTTGAAGGAGCTTTCAGTGGTAGTCTCAAAGCGGGCAATATCCTCGCGCTCCATGCCGATAGGGTGGAACCCGGCTCGCCAGATGGCATCGATGGCCGCGCGGCGATAGGGTCTGAGCTCATTGTAGACACTGCTGACGAAGACGCCATCTGGACGACGAGTCACCATTATGCTCGCTCCTCTGCACTCGCGTGCCTGCGGTATCAACATGGTCGACGAGGGGTGCTTGATTGTGTGCAGTATAGACCCGAATCGATATGTTCGTCTACTAGCATTTTTGGAGGGAATCCTGGACACAGATATAGGCTGGCTCTGGCAGTGGCGCAAAAAGTCCCAGGCGTTCTGCACAACCTGGGCTATGTATTGAAGGGTGTAGCTGGCTCCTCGGACAGGATTCGAACCTCTAACCTAGCGGTTAACAGCCGCCCGCTCTACCGTTGAGCTACCGAGGAATGGGGCCGCGGCAACAAGCAACAAGGGAGGCTTAGCGGTATACTGGGTAGGACAATATCGGTCGCGAAGAGTCGGTTGGAGACGGAGATCCGCATTATGACTCACACTATTAGCCTGGATGATGAACAATACGCACGACTGGAAGCGGCGGCGCGCACAGCGAATACGACGCCAGATGCGGTGCTGGCTGGGCTGCTTAACTGGCTCCCAGCAACTAAGGCGACGATCTCCCCTGAGCAATACGCTCAGCGCTGGGACGCCTTCTGGAACGTGGTGGGCAGCATCCAACACGGCCAGCCACTGACTAGCGACGAGATGGACGAATTGATTGGCGAGGAGATCGCGGACGACCATGCAGACACCACCGCCTAGACGGGTTTTCATGATGGCCCAGCATGCTAAAATACACTGGCATAAATGCATGTCAATTCAAGGGAGGGGAATAAAATGCTCAGCGCCCGACTAAAGGCCGCAATAGATAGCGCCACACAGTTACCTCCAGATGCTCAGGAGAAGGTCGCTGCTCAGCTTGAGAGCGCCATTGCCAATGCGCTTTGGGATGCCGATTTGAATGACCCAGAGAATGACGAATGGCTGGGTGAGTGGATCGCGGAAGCGCGCCAGGATGAGACAGTAGACTTCCCTACACCCGGCGCCTCACATACATCTACAAAAGATGGCAAAGGAACGGAGCCAACAGAGGGCAAGGCATGAGGTCACATGTTAAGAGAGCTTTTTGGAAGCTCTTTGACGACCTCTCGCCTGAGATACAAAAACAGGCATATGAAGCCTATGAACAGTTTCAACACGACCCTTTCTCTCCTGGTTTGAATTTTGAAGAAGTCAACAAGCGTGTCGGGCTTTGGTCGGCACGAGTGAATGACAATGTGCGCGTGCTGGGCTACCGTGAAGGAGACGAAATCATCTGGTTCTGGATTGGGACCCATGCCGAGTACGAGCGCAGAAAGCGCCGTGGCCACTAAGTGAATTTGTGCGCAAAAAGACCCAGGCGCTCTTCACAGCCTGGGCTATTCTTGTGGCGTATTTGGCTCCTCGGAGAGGATTCGAACCTCTAACCTAGCGGTTAACAGCCGCCCGCTCTACCGTTGAGCTACCGAGGAATGGGCCGCGGCGCGTAGTCTTCTCTGCGCATGGGCCGCAGGCCGTAGTATATACTACCGCGAGGGCTGGCGTCAACCTGACTGAGAGCCATTCAGTGACGCCAACCATCCCACGTGCGGCTTAGCGGCTCTTCACCAGCTCGCGCTTCGGCTTGGCCTGCTGCATGGACGGCGCGGGCTTGCGCCGGAACCAGCGCTTATACTCCCCCGTCTCCCAGACATCCAGAATCATACTGGCGTTGAAGATCGACGAGAACGTCCCCGACGCGATACCAATCAGCAGCGCCAGCGTGAACTCGCGAATGGACTCGCCGCCGAAGAGCGTCAGCGCGGCCAGCGTGAAAAGCACCGTCAGCGAGGTATTGAGCGAGCGTGTCATCGTCTGCACCAGGCTGGCGTTCACCACCGTATCGAACGACTCCGCCGTGCGCCGCCCCATATTTTCGCGGATGCGGTCGAAGACGACAATCGTATCGTGGACCGAGAAGCCGATGACCGTCAGCACCGCCGTCAGGAAGAGCGAGTCTACCTTGAAGCCGAAGAAATGGCCGAAGATCGCCCACAGGCCCAAGACCACTAGCGCGTCGTGCAGCAGCGCGATGATGGCGCTGGCGCCGAAGCGCGCCGACTGGCGCAGGCTGCCGACCTTGCGGAAGGCGATGGCGATGTAGAGCAGGATCGCGGCGGAGGCGAAGACCACCGCCAGGATGGCGTCGCGCGTCGTATCGCTGGAGACCGAGCCGCCGACCGACTCATGGCTGGGCGAATAGGCAGGCCCAAACGCCTGAATCAACTGGCTGGTGATGTTATCGACATCTTTGTCGCTGTAGGATGTCTGCGTGTTGATCTGATACGTCTGATTGTTCGCGCCGAGTGTTACCTTCGTCACCTTCACGGCGTGTTGTTGCGCGGTGGGCGCAGGTGTAGCCGTCGCTGTCGCGGCAGCGGTGGCCGTTGCAGTGGCCCCAGCCGTGGCGGTTGCGCCGCCCGTCGCGCTCGCGGTGGCGTTCGCCGTCGGGGTGGCCGTGCTCGTGGTCTCGACGGGCGGCGCATCGCTCTTGGGTAGGTCTTGCAGCGCCTTGGTGATATCGTTCGTCTTCACCGCCTTGTCGAAGAGAACCACCATCTGCGCGGTCGGCGTCTTCGTGTCCGGCGGATAGGCGACGGTGTACATCGTCTTGGTAATCTGCGCGCCGCTATCCAGCTTCTGCAGCCGCGTCTTCACCTCGGTTGCGATGTTTGCGCCGATGGTATTGTCGAAGGTGATAAAGGCATAGCGGTCCGGCGCGGGCGTGTTCTTGGTATCGAGCGGCTTGGTCACCAGCACGTTCACGTCCTGCGCATGATCCTTCACCATCACCCGCTGCACCTGGTCGGCCGTCACCGTGTTGCTGGCGAAGACCACGTTGACCGTGCTGCCGCCGGTGAAGTCGATTCCCAGGTTCAGACCCCAGAAGATGAGCGCCAGCAGACCCGGGACGATGACCGCCAGCGAGATGCCAAAGAAGATGTATTTGTAGCGCGTCAGATGAAACACCGTCTATTCCTCCCCACCGGAAACCGTATTCGTAGCGCCTGCGCGCCGGGACGTGGGCGTACCGCCGTTACTTCCGTTGCCAGTGGAGGCAGCGCTCGTCTCGTCGTCCTCCTCAACATCTTCTGCCTCGTCGCTCGTCTCGGCAGCTACCGCGACCGAGCTACCTCCCGCCAGCGCCAGGGAGCCCGCCCGCTGCGCCCGCCGTTCCGAAGGGCGATAGCGCGGCAGCTTGAGCGCGCTCTGCGGCAGCCCGTAGAGGGCTGGATGCTGCGAGATGCCCGCGAGCTGCAACACATGCAGGAAGTTCCGCGTCACGACCACCGCCGTGAAGAGGCTGAGCAGCACGCCAAGCGCGAGGTTGATGGCAAAGCCGACGATCAGGGTCGCGCCAAAGTTATTGCCGAACCAGTACAGGATCAGACAGGTAATCAGGGTCGAGAAGTTCGAGTCGCGGATAGAGGGCCAGGCGCGTTTGAAGCCGAGATCGACGGCTGAGGCCATCGTGCGGCCCGCGCGTAACTCCTCCTTCATACGCTCGAATATCAGGATATTGGCGTCCACCGCCATGCCAATCGTCAGGATGACGGCGGCGATGCCCGGCAGCGAGAGGGTGACGCCGAGCAGCTTGATGACGGCGAAGAGCAACAGCGCGTAGAGAATCAGCGCAAGGTCGGCGATCAGTCCGGGCAGCCGATAGTAGATTAGCATGAAGAGGATAACCATCCCCAGGCCGACGATGGCGGCGCGAATGCTGAATTCCAGCGCCTGCTGGCCGATGGTCGGGGCGATTTCCTGGCTACTGACCACGTTCAGCGGCAGCGGCAATGCGCCATATTTGAGCAGCGCCGCCAGATTCTGGGCGTCGGTGATGGTGCCGATGCCGGTAATCTGGCCGTTGCCGTCGATCTCACTCTGGATGGTCGCCGACTCGATGACCTTGTTATCCAGCGTGATCGTGAGGTAATTGCCGACATTCTGCGCCGTGTAGGTGGCGAATGCGGTCTTGGCCGGGCCTGTGAAGGCGAAGGTGACGATGGGCTTGCCGTTCTGCGAATCCAGGCCAGCAGCGATTTGGTTGGTATCGAGCTGCGACCCGGTAAAGCGGACGGGATATTGCCCCGGCGTGACGGTTGTGCCGACATTAAGCCCTGTGGTTCCCGTATCGATGATATTCATTTCGCCGGTCTGGCCGAGGAGGGCGCTGGCCTGGGCGGCGTCGGTGAAGCCGGGAAGCTCGACCAGAATCTTGTCGCCGCTAGAGCGTACCGAGGCTTCGCTCACCGCGAGGCCCTGTGCGATACGCCGGTTGATGTTGTCAACCACCTGCGGCATCACCGATTGTATGTCGCACTTGGGCTGCGCTTGCGGGCAACTCGCCTGGAAGACGAACTGGACGCCACCTTGCAGGTCCAGACCTTGCCGTAGCTCGAGCTTATTCTGATATCCGGCCACGTTGATCGATGGCCAGTGAAACACACTCTGGAAGTCAACGTAGAATGCGCCCCCTGCCAGCAATAGAACGAACAGGAGAAAGAGCAAAGTCTTGCCACGACGCATGGAGAATTATCCCCCTCGCTTAGTTTCTCCGGGCGACGGCCAAAGTGACTTGCTGGCCCGGATGGCGCCCATCCTCGCGCTATCCCGAAAGTTCACATCAGGTAGGCTGATCCATTGGCTTCAGGAGTAGGCAAGATACAGATAGTGGAACCAGGACATTATCCTGGCTAGTATAGCTGAGACGCGGCCCACTGTCAAATCGCGTATGACCGCCTTAACCCGCTCCCCGTCAGGGCTGGCAGCTTTCGCTGTCCAATTCGCGCTGACACGGAAACGTTCGGTGTGCTGGTGGGTGCGCGCTCATTCATAGGGTACTACGCGACGAAGATGCTCTGGGTTCCCACGGGCAAGACATTTTGGTGGGGGAGCGAACCTCACCCCCGACCCCTCTCCCACAGGGAGAGGGGAGCCAGACGCGCAGGCGGGCTTTGCGGCGGAGCCCGTAGGCGCGGCTTCAGCCGCCAGCGTCTTCTGCTCTCACTATCGCCTTGGGATGACCACCTCGTCCTCGGCGTCGTCCACGTCGGGCGCGGGGGCGGCGCGCAGGTGGAGCGCCTCGCGGGCGATCAGGCCGTTCGGGAGCTGGCGCAGGCGATAGGCGGTCGCGTAGTTGACGCCCTCGGCGAAGAGGTCGAGGTTCGGGCTGGCGATCACCAGGCCCATGCCCAGCTGCTGCGCGAAGCGCACCACCAGATCGGCGTTGCGCTGGTCCATCCGGGCGAACGCCTCGTCGTGCATCAGCAGGCGGAGCGGCGCGTTCGAGACGGCGAACTGCATCGCCGCCGCCGTCAGCAGCAGCACATAGACCGGCACCCGCTGCTCGCCGCCGCTGCCGAAGCCGGAGACCGCGCTATCCCACGGACGCACGCGCGGATCGAGGTCGTCGCAGTGCAGCAGCGAGATTTCCACCCAGCGGCGATAATCGAGCTGCTCGACCAGCGCCTCGACCGACGCCTGCGCCTCGCCCTTCATCTGCTCGTCCAGCCAGCCCGCGAAGATCGCCGTCAGCTGTCCCTGCACGCCCGCGGGCATCGCGTGACCGTGCTCCAGCAGCGCCGCCGCCACCGCGACGTGGTCGAAGGGAATGTCCTCGTGGCGTGTCAGCCGCACCGAGAGCTTGAGCGAGAAACGGGTGTTGCGGGCGAAGAAACGTGCGGTGCTCAGCCGCTCGTTCAGCCCAGTGATGATGCTGTCGGCGCGGGTGAGCTGGTCGACCAGATGGCTCACCACCTCGCCCAGGATGATCTCGCGCACGACCCGCGTCACCCGCTGCGAAAGGTTCTGCTGCAACTGCTCGATGGTCACGCTGAGGAAGCTGAGCAGCAGCCGGATATCGCTGGTGCCCTCCAGCCGTGGCGCGACATCCAGCAGCCAGCCCTGCGGCGCCAGCGCCAGCCCGTGCTTGGTCGGCGAGCGTAGGCCGAAGCGGTCGTCGGCGCCCACCATCGCCTGATACTCGGCGACCGCCACCAGAAAGCCCTCCTGCTCGCGCTCGGCGGTACTGAATGCGCGCGGCAGGTCGTCGTCGAGGCGCTGGCGGCTCTCGCGTCCCTTCATCATCTGGCGGGCGTAGCGCACCGGATCATCCACCTGGTTGGCGGGCAGATCGAGGCTATCGGCGACCGCATGGAGCAGCGCGCCGAAGGCGGTATTGCGCTCGTTGAGCTGGTGTGTCGTCTGCTCCGCCGCCTGCGCCTGATGGTCGCGCTCCTGTTTAGCGGCGTCTTGCTGGTGCAGCGCGATGCCTTTCGCGACGCCGGTCTTGCGCGCGTGCTCCTCCGCCGCCTTCAACTGCCGCTGAAGCTGCGTGATGCGCGCCTCGACGTCCTCCAGCCCGGCGGCCCGTAGCGCGTTGCGCGCCTGATTGAGCAGCCGCTGCGCCTCGATCACCTTCTGGTCCAGCGTATCCATCTGCGCCCGCGCCATGCCGTAGGTCTCGCTCTCGACATCGTGCGCGTCCTCGGCGGTGCGCACGCGCGAGTGCAGTTGTTCCAGGCGGCTGCGCGTCTCGGTGATGCGGGTGATGGTGTCGGCCACAGCCTGTTGCAGCGCGGCCCGCGCGCGTGGCAGCATCGCGGGATCATCCAGCGCGGGATAGGCGGCGGTGGCGTCGTCCCAGCGTCCGCGCGCGTCGTCCTCATCGGCGGCGGCGTCCTGCACGGCGCGCCCAGCGGCGGTCAGCCTGACGGCGGCCTCTTCCTCCGTCTGGCGGAGCGATTTCATCTCGCTGCGACGCTGCTCCACCTCGTCGAGCATGTGCGCCACCTCGGAGAATGCGCGCACCCGTCCCTCGGCCTCGCGGGCCGCCTCGCGTTCGGCCTTCAGCGACGCACGCAGGTCATCCAGCTCGCGCAGCAGCGTATTCTGCTCGCGGGCCAGCTCCTCACGGCGGGCGGCGGCGGCGGCCTGACGGCGCACCACGCCAATCAGCGCTTCGGCGCGGCGGCGCAGGCGTACGGTCCCTGCGATATCACCCAGACGATAGCGGCCATCCTGGCAGAGATAGTCACCGTTGCGCGGCGGGTCCTGCACCAGCGCCACGCTGGCGAAGGCGGCGTCGAGATAGCGGCGCGCGTCGGGAGAGTTCGTGACCAGCACTGAGGAGAGCGCGTTTTTGGTCGGTTTGCCTGGCGTAGCGTTTTGCAGCAGCACGTGCCAGTCGACGTCGCCGCTCGTCGCCGCCCGCGCCTTCTCTAGCGGCAGCGCAGTGGTCAGCAGCGTCAGCACATCCAGATGTTCCAGCAGCCCCTCGATGGCCTCGCCCCACGGCACGCCCTCACGCGCCAGATCGAGCGCGCGATAGAGCGGCGCGGCGGAGCCATCGGCCTGGCGCAGACGCCCCAGCGCATGCTCGCGTTCCGGCGAGAGTGGCGGAATCGGCTCGGTCTGCGTCTGGCTCGTCTCGCGCTCGATCTCGGCCAACTTCGCCTCGACCTCGGTGATGCGCACCTCTAGCCGGGCGGCGCGCGCGCTGGCTTCATGCACCGCCGTATGGGCGCGGTCCAGTTCCTCCTGGCAGTTCTGCATCAGCGGCGGCAGCGCCATCGTGCTCGGCTCCTCGCCGGGCGTCCGCCCCAACACGCCGCCGGGCCAGCGGTTGACCATCCGGTCCCACCGCGCCCAGAGCGCCTGCCGTGCTGATTGCAGCGCCCGTTGCGCCGCCTCGTGCTGCGTGCGCGCCTCGCGCTCGTCCTGCCGGGCGTCGGTGGTCGTGCGGCTGGCCTCCACGATCCGCTTCGCGTGGGCGTCCAGCGCGGCAAGCTCGCCGTCGGTCGCGACCCACGCGCTATGGAGCACGTCGGCCAGAATCTGGTCGCCCGGCTCGGCGATGGTCTGCTTCCAGGCGTCCTGGAGCGTGGCGGGCAGAGCGCCCAGCGCCTTCGCGCCACGCTCGCGCAGCTCGGAGAGACGCGCTCGCGCGCTTTCCTCTTCGGAGCGCAGATGCTGGCGGGCGGCGGCCACCGACGATTCCGACCGCTGCAGCCGCTCCTGCGCCTGACGTAGCTCGCGCTCGGCGCGGTCCTGCTCGCGCTGGGCCGCCTCAACCGCCTCGTTGGCATGGGCCACCGCCTGCACGACCTCGCCCTGGTGCAGCTGCTGCAAGGCATCCAGCTCGCGGCGGATGGCGCCTTCTTCGGCGTAGGCGGCTTCTTCGCTGACCTCGGCCTGGCGCGCCTCCGACTCCGCCTCGCGCAGCTTCGCTTCAGCCGCGGCGAGCGCCTGGGTGGCGTCATCGCTGGCCCACTGCGCCCGCAGCCAGGTCATCCCGCCGTGGGTGAGCGCCGCCTCGTGGTACTTGCGCCGCGCCTCGACCACGCCGCCGAGCATTGCGCTCAGCTTGCCATACTCCTCGATGTCGCGGTGAATGCGCTGGATGCCCTCCAGCCCCTCCACCAGCCGCTCCAGGTGGGGACGGTCGACGATCGGCAGGAAGTGGCGGACGACGCCGCTGGGGTCTGAGACGAGCGCGTCGTCCACCTTGAGGCCGAGCATGCGGTGCAGCACGTCGTAGAGCGCGTCGTAGCGACGCTGCCAGTCGGCGCCCTCGATGTTGAGCAGCCGCCGCGCCACCAGCCGGTTATAGTCCTCGGACTGGGTGGCATTGAAGACCGCGCCACCGGTATTGACGAAGGTTTCGTTGCGCGCGCGGAAGTCCTGCATCTGCAAGGGCGCCTGCCCCTGCGCCGTGACCTCCACAAAGGCGATCTGATCGAGCGTGGTTGGCAGCGCGTAGTACCACGGGTGCGACGAGTGCGGAGTCGCCGCCGCCGCCGCGCCATAGACCCAGCGCCCTTCGCCTTCGTGCTCGATCTCCACCGCGCAGTAGCCGACGGTGCGCTGTCGCCGCCAGCCTTTATTGGCGTGCTCGATGCCATGCGGATCGAAGAAGAGGATCGTGTTGCTGAGGGTGCGCTTGCTGGTGCGCCCGCCCTCGCGCGCGGCGGCGTTGAACTGTTTGTTAGAGGTGGGGAAGAGCGCCCAGTCTATCGCGTCGAGAATCAGCGACTTACCAGAGCCGTTCTCGCCGATGATGGCGAGCATATCGCCCATCACGTCGAGCGTGGCGTTCTCGTGGCCATGCCAGTTGATCAGACGGATACGGCGTATCCATGCACGTCCCTGCGATGTGTGTGGCGCGCGGGTGCTCATGCGTCACCTCCCTCGTCGTCATCATCCTCGGCCAGATCGTCGTGCGCCACCAGTCCGGCGGGCGGGAGGAAGCGGTCGATCAGGTCGGTGAACTCGTAGACGCCGCTGAAGTCGCGCTCGTCCAGCTTGAACTGCTCGCCGGGCAACTGGCGGTCGTCGGCGCCAATGCGGCGAATCAGCCGGTAGCGCTCGAAGGCGGCAAACGCCTGGTAGAATGCCCGCTGGTTGGCGCGCACTCGCTGGGCGGCGCTCGCCCGCACCGGGGCGGACGTTTTGGTGCGGCTGGTGGTCGCTGTGGCTGCCGCGCCGGACGTGCTGCGTTTGCGGCTGCGGGAGGTCAGCTTCTCTTCGACCATCTCCTCGTCGTCGTCGGCGTCGGCCTCGCCACGGGTCGCCAGCGCCTCGTTGATGATTGCTTCGTCGAAGCTGAGCCAGGGCGAGAGCCGCTGTCCTTCCTCGGCGACATAGCGGAAAAGCTCGGAGAAGCGGAAGACGGTTGCGGAGTCACCCGATTCGAGCAGGCGCACGCTGCGATAGGCGCGAATCAGGCAGGCGTAGGCGGTCTGCTTGCGGGCGGTCAACTCGAAGACATCAGCCACCAGCAGCTCGCGCTGGCGTGGCGCGGTCGGCCAGTAGGCGCGCGCCCAGCGTCCGAGGCGCAGCTCCAGCCGCGCGCCCAGCTCGTCCTCGAAGAAGCGCTGCTCGGTGACATAGTGCTGGGTGAGCCAGAGAAACTCGTCGGGCGACTCATCCTGCAGGATCGCGGCCTGCTCGATCAGCATGCGCCGCACCCGCCGCGCCAGATCCTGCTCGCGTTGTCCTGTATATGTCGGCATGTGTGTTGTCTCTCCGGCTGCTATCTGGCGCGTAAACGCGGGCTAGTATCTCTCTCGGCCTTGAAAGGCCGGAGCAGGGTCATATGGGCTTGAAAGCCCTTCAGGGCGGCTTTGCTGCCCTGCTCGCCCATTGGACGAGCTTGCCATTTATGGCCTCTGACGCCCTTACTCCGGCCATTCATGGCCGAGACCGCACCTCGCACCTGCTACCGCCCCGGTGGCGTGCCGCCCGCGTTGCGCCGCCCGAGAATGCCAAAGGGCCAGCGCCGCCCATTTTGCTCTGATTGCCCCGATTGCGGTTGCTGGTCGCTCAGCGGGGCAGTCTCCGGCGCGGCCAGCGGATGCGTGCCCGCCGAGCCGAGCGAGATCGCGGGCAGCGGGCGCGTGCTCTGTGTCGGCTCATCCTCCGGGCCAGACAGGTCTTCCAGCGGGACCGTGGCGGGCGCCTCACCGAGCACTTCAGGTGTCGTCGGCGAGGGACTCGTCGGCGCCACTCGAGCATTCCCGCCGCCGCTCATGCCGCCTCCGCCACCAGCGGCCACCCGGCGCATCGGCACGTCGCGGCTGCCGCTGGCGATGGCACTCAGCTGGGCGGCGGCCTCGCGGGCAGTGCGTGTCGCATCGGCGGCCTGCTGGCGGGCGGCGGTTGTCGCGCTGAAGCGATAGTTGTCCATCTCCACCTCGAACCCCGGCCCGGCCACGACCACCCGCCGCGCCATCCCCGCGCCGGGCGCCTGAATCCGCAGCCCCAGCCGCCGCAACGGCGCGCTATCGCGTGGCAGCCAGAGGAACGAGGCCAGCAGCCGCAACTCATCCAGCGATTCGATGTAGCTCAGCCCCCCAGCCGAACCCGCCGCGATCAGCCGCTCGATCAGCCGGGCGCGTGCCTCCTCCAGTTCGCGAATGCGCGGATCATCGTCCGGCTGCCAGTTATCGGGTGTCACCAGCACTGAGGGCGGTGGCGGTGGCGCGGGACGGTGGCGCGGTCGAATGGACTTCTGCCAGATATCCTCATCCACCAGCGGCAAGGGCGAGCCGCCGCGATGCTCCAGCCAGCGCTCCAGCCGTACCCCCGCGTCGCTGGCGGGCGGCGACTGCACCCAGAGTCCGGCATGCACCGCGCCCGAGGCGTTCCAGAGGTAGGTGCGGGCACGCGCTGTCGCCTCCGCGCCGCCCTCGGCCAGATCGCGCGCGCGCCGCAGCAGCGCCGTAATCGCCTGCGTCTGCTGGAGCCGGAGCGAGATCGCCGCGTGGATTCGCTCGGTCAAATCAACCAGCGCCAGGCTGATGAGCCGCGCGCCCTCACGCCAGGAGCCGGGGCCGCTCTCCGCCATGAAGCGCTCGAAGTTATCCAGCTCGCGGACGACATCGCGCCCGACGGCGTCCAGGCGCTGGCGGCGCTCCTCTTCAGTCTCGCCCAGGCCAACGCTCCACTCCTCCTCGCGCTTGCGCAAGACATCCTGCAACTGGTGGACATTCTCGCCCGCGTGGCGCTCGTCCCGCAGGATCTCCAACCGCTCGCGCACTTTGGCGGCGCCCTCGGAGGCGACCCGGAAGAACCGCTCGTGGAGCACGCCCAGCCGGTCGGCAATCTCCGCCAGAATCTCCGGGTGATCGCCGTCTACCCGTAGCGCCCGTAGCTCGCGGGCGAAGTCGCGCGACTCCGTGTTGATTCCGTGGAGCGCCTGGCGTAGCGATTGCCATGCCGAGTGGCAGCGCAGAGGGTCGGAGTCCTCGTAGCCAAGTTCTTCGAGCAGGGTATCCAGCGCGGCGATGGCCTGGGCGAAATAATTGGCGCTGAGGCTGATATAGCGGCGACGCAGCGCCCGCTGTATCTCATCCCAGTGGGGCAGGAAGACACGGAGCGAGCGCGCCAGGGCGTAGTCGCGCTCGACCCGCCGCCGCAATCCATCACGTTCGGCGCGTTCCGGGGCGAGGCCACCATCCACCGCCTGCCAGCCCTCGAGCTGGCGCAGCACCTCGACGATCTCAGCGCGTGGGTCGTCGCCATTGGGCTGGCCACGATAGCGGAGGACGGCATCGAGGTCGGCGGCCAGTTCATCCACCGAGACGCCCACTCGTCCCTGCGCCTCTTGTTCGCGGAGCGACGCCACCAGAATCGAGCGGCGCATCTGGCGCGCGCCGCCTTCCTCGCCGACGAGGGCGCGCAGAAACTCTGGCGGCCCGGCAATAAGCGCCTCGGCCGCCCGTGAGATTGCTTCTATGCGCTGTGCGTCGGTGGCCATAGAGTTAGTCTCCGCGCCACGGCGTTGCTGTGCTACCTGCCCTGAACCGCGCCACACCTGCTCCCTCAGGCTCGTGGGGCCATCTGGGCGGAAATTGGAACATTTGTCGCCAGCCCAGGCAGCAAGCCGTGTTCCTGAATCGAGCGTAGCATAGCACAGGGCGGCTGTTACCGCGCGAAAACGCTTGCCAGCACGCCCAAAGGTACCACGCGCCGAGGGGGTGATTTGGGGCA
>DATBIB010000031.1:0-14784 GCA_036557205.1 Ktedonobacterales bacterium
CACTCAGCGAGTGCTTTAATTCTTTCACGACATACGAGAACTGTGAGACAATTTCACCCCCTGGAATGAGCGTTGGTGAGCTTTTCGCCGGGAGCTGGCAGAAGTGACAACGGTACTTGCAGCGCTTGGTATTGTAAATAATGAGCAGATCCTGATCGCCGAGAAACGTTCTGTGCAGGAAATAGTGAGGCAGCCACGGACTGGGCGCGCTCACTCCCATCGGTTTTCGCTGGCCATACTTCGCATACAGATCCCCAACTTGTTGCTTGATGCTCGGTCGAGTCGCTCGCACCACCTCGGCAGTCATTTTTCCTCCTTGTAGCAGGCACCCACACAAGCACGTCCCTATTTAGAACAAGCGACTCTTGATGCGTGTCCCTGCTCAGTGCATCCCCCAAAATGGCATCTGGGCCACGATCAGCCTACGCCTCCTATAGTACTTTCGTCAAGCCTCAATCTTTCGCGGCCAAGCGATATTTGAGTTCTTGCTTAAATTGACACCTCACCGATGCGCTCATAGAATGCGAGTGCTGACTTGGAAATCACATCAGCCATGCGTCTCGCGCGCTCACGGAAACCCGCTAGTCATGAGAACTGGATACAGGTGAAGGATGACAAGTATCGTCTTGTGCAGGAGAGAACGACATGACAAGTGATTCCGATGATTTGTTTTCACGCAACTGGGCCTTCATCACACCCGCGCTCCAGCACATACTCGATCATACGTGTTTGTTTGCCGCGGGCGCTGGGCTGAGTAGTACTATCGTCGCGCTGGCATGTCGCACTGGGTTCGGCTCTTTCATCCTCGCGGACGGCGACAACGTCGAGCTGTCGAACCTGAATCGGCAGGCGTTCTTTCGCCGCCAGATCGGCGAGAACAAGGCCACCGCCACGGCGGAGCTCCTGCGCGATATCCGGCCAGATGTCCAGGTGACCGTTCTTCCTGAATTCATCGAAAATGACTCGTATGTCGCCTCGCTTGAGCGGGCCAATATCGTCATCAATTCGATTGACTATGACAATCCCGCGCTGTTCGCGCTGGCACGCGACGCCCGCGCCCGTGGCATTCCCATGATTATCCCGCTGAATCTGGGCTGGGGCGGCGCGGTGTTCGTCTTCACGGGCGATTCTATGCCGCTGGAGGAGGTGCTGGGCGTGGACCCAGCCGCTAGCCATAGCGCCGCCGATGTCTCGGGGCGACTCGTCGCCAGCGCCTTCGGAGGGTCGCCCGTGGGCGTGCCAGACTACCTCGCCGCGACCCTGGCGGATTTCCAGACTAATGGCGCGCAGTGGCCCTGCGAGCCGCAGCTTGGCGCGGCCGCCTCGCTCACCGCGGCGATGGTGGTGCGGGCGGCGGCGGCGCTCGCCGCTAACGAGCCGGTCCGGGTCGCGCCAGCGGCCTCGCACATCGATCTGCGCATCCTGCTCGAACCATCCACCGGAACGCCTGCCGCTATACCGGATGACGGGCAGGCTGAAACGGCAGTGCCAGCAGCCAACGATGAATCGTCCGATGACGATGCCACCACCGCGACTGTGCCAGCGCCAGCGCCGGTGAGCGCGACGCCGGAGACCCATAAAGCCAGCGCCAGCCCCGGCATCTTGCGAATGCCTGCGCCGAAGAAGTCCGACGACGATTTTCGCGTCTATCTGCGCAGCCGCCAGTTGAGCGCGCGCTATCCCGCGCTTACCGCGATAGCCACGAAGGGGAAGGATGCTCTCTATCTGCGTAATCGCCCATCAGGGTTATGGTCCTATGCGATCCGCCACGACATGCTGACGGCGAGCGCCTTCAACGAATTCGGCGAGTTCAGAATCGATCAGTACGCGCTCGCGGGCCTCTACGACACATCGAAGATTGCGCAGCGCGGCTATCGCACCGACCCCACACTGGCCGACCTGGCGGAGAATGCGATCCACGTCCTCTGTGGCACGGCCGCGGGACAGATCCTTGCCTGTTGCTCGATTGTACCGCCGCGGGGGCCGCTCTATAGCGAGCCAACCGGGCTGCTGGTCAAGCGCCGCAGACCGCTGGCGCTTGCCGACCAGGAACGCGCGGTCTTTCCCGCCGAGACCGAGCTTTTTGGACGAGGCGTCTTCGAGTCGCTGCCCGCGATACAAACGATACCCGTCGAGCGCATGCGTGAGATTGCCCATCTGATGCGAAACCAGGCCATCAAAACGCCGCTGACGGGGATTGCGGTCTTCGAGGTCTGCTACGCGCTGACAGAGGTGCTGACCAACCCCCGGCTGGGCATTGACGTGACCCTGGGCAGCAGCGGACCTGAGGCGCGCAACCTGATGGAGCTGGTCAATATTCCGATGCTCTATGCCCCCTGGGCACAGGTGGTCGTCTCGGAGGCGGCGCCTGAAGATGATTTCTGGATTCCGCCAACCAACGCTGAAGGCTATTTCTGGCCATTCGTCATGGCGACCGCCGACCTGCGCGCGATAGCGCCGTTTCGCCTGCAACTCAATGGCGCGCTAGCGAGCCCGGCGGAGTCCACCCGGAGCGCGATCATCGAGGTGGCAAAGCTGGCGCGGAACGCGAACCTGTCCCAGCCGATGTTCCTGCACGAGGCGCAGATCCCGCCGCGCTGGTACGCGGCGCCGCCATATGGCCCACCGATTCCTCCAGTGGGGCAGTCGGGCCAGCCCTGAGCAGATCAGCGCTCTCAGTGAAGGACGCCATTCGCAGAAACAGCCGGGTTGATTGACCGATTCCTTGAATCCGCGTATCATAACATCGTTGACATTTCCTGATCTCGTCGGGAAAATGGACAGCAATGCTATTATTCATGGCAGGATTTCACACGGTCTGGCGGTATCACATAGGTTGTGTGGCAGGAGTGGATGTGGAGATATCCGTCGTTTTCCCCCAAGGACTGGTGGGCAGCGGATATCACGCAAGCACATGTGCGTCTACAGGGTGTAGGGTGAGGTGAATGAATATGCGGCCAAATGCTTCCTTCGAGCCTGAGCGGACCCCTTACCGCTCGGCGAATTCGTCGCTGACGCAAGGCACATCGAACTATTATGGCGGGCCATTCGGCTGGTGGTTCCGGCTGTCTGTGCCGCCAGAACCTCCTGCCAGCGCGGACTTTGCGACACGCGACCGTGCTCGCCGCGGACGACTGGGCGGCTCGTTGCTCTTCGGTCTTCTCTTGCTGATGATCCTGGCCGTCGTCATTGGTTTGGGTGATCCCGCGTCATTCATCAGCGCGCTCATTGGCCTTGGCGCCGTCATCGTGGCCATGATCCTGAACCGCAGTGGCTTCGTCAACATCGCTGGTCTGATTATGGTGGCGCTGCCCGCTCTGGTGATTGTCTTGAGCATCGTTGGCGCGCCGAATGGACAACTCGACACTCTTTACCTTCCCCTATTTGATTTGCTCGCGATTTCCATTGTCATAGCAGCTACGCTCCTGGCGCCGCCCGCAGTGCTCCTCGTCACGTTGGCCGCCATCGGGTTCACTGTCGCCGATATCCTGCTCCAGCCACACATCTCAAGCATGGACTCTCTCTATGCGACATCTGATGGCCTGCTCACCCTCATTGCCCGACCAGTCGCGTTCCAACTCATCCTGGGGGTGATTGGTTTCCTCTGGGCGCGCAGCACCGTGCAGTCCATTCGGCGCGCCGACCGCGCCGAAGAACTGGCCGAACTGGAACGACGCGAGCTAGACCGCACCCACGAGCTGGAAGAGGGCGTGCGCCAGTTGCTTGCGGTGCATGTTCACCTGGCCAATGGCGACTTCAACGTGCGCGCGCCCGCCATTCGCAATAGTCTGCTCTGGCAGATTGGCAGCAGCCTGAATAACCTGGTCGCCCGCCTGGGTCGGCTCGCGCAGGCTGATTTTGTCTTGCGGCGCACGCAGGAGGAAGCGAATCGCGTGACTGAGGCGATCTACATGCTCAATAGTGGACGCCAGCCCATCTGGCCAGCGCCCAGCAATACTCCGCTGGACCGGCTCGTCGATGTGCTGCGTGGGGCGCTCACGCCACGCGCCCCTGGGACCGCGCCCGCCGCCCAGCTCCCGCCGTCACCTGGAGGCGGATATCCTGGCGCCAGCGCCAACAGCATGCCGCTGCCCGGCGGCGCTGCTCCCAATATGCCCATGGGCTATTCAGACCGCCCGTCCGCGCCTTACTCCAACCCGCAATCAGCCGCGGGCAACGCCGTCAACGCCGTGCCCGAGTGGATGCGTACGCTGATGCCCGACGACGCCATGCAGGGGCAAGCAGCGCCACCGAGCGGCCCGCGCTCGCCGATGCCTGGCCCCGCCAGCGGCTATGGCGCTCCGGTTGGCCCGGGTTACGCGCCGCCGCCAGCCGAGGTGAATCCGTGGTCGCTCGAACCGGGCGAACAGATAGAAGACCACGATCTGCCAGAGTGGCTGCGGCAGCCAAATCAGGAATAGCCGACGGCAGACATGCCCATGTATTCAGCCCGCTTCTACCTTCCCGTGGCGGCGGGCTTTTTGCTGCCTGCCATCGCGACGATGAACAGCGCCAACCGATAGTGTGAACAACGGCGATTGTTGTATGATGGACGCACTGCGGTCCGCGCAGCCACAACAACCACGTCGTTTGGGCTGAATAGCGGTCACAGAGATTTCGTCGGCGGGAGGGAATGCCCGACATGGTCACTTACGAAGACCTCACCGAATTGTTCCTGAGCGCGGCCGAGGCAACGGGCCTCTCAGTTCACCCAGAGTTCTGGCTGAACACGCAGACGCTGGAGCGCGAGTTCGCCTGCACGCTGCATCCCGGCCCGTGCGAAGAAGCGGAGCATCGTGCCGTCTGCACGCTCTCCTTCGCCTGGGGTCCGCTAGACACCGCGCTCTCCATCGATGGCGCTGAAGGCGTCTGTGAGTTCTTCCACGAGCCTGATGAGTCGTGCCCACACCTGCACACGGAAAATGTGCTGCCGCTGGTCGTAGACCTCTCCTACAGCCTTCCGCTGGCGCATATCGACCTGGGCGCGATCAACTTGCAGGCCATCGCGCGCCTGGTCAAGCTGCGCGCGTCGGAGCATAGCAGCCGCGCCGTGGAGACGCGCTCGAATGTCGCGCTGGCGCTGGGCGATACGAACATGGAGGCCGAGGCGCTTACGCTGCAACAGCGGGTGGAGCTGCCGCTCTGGGATCCCGAGGGTGTGAGTGGTTTTCATGCGGCGGAGGAGTACCGTGAGGGGCACATGACGCTTGGCCGCGCGCGCCGACAGTCGGTCTATCACCAGGGCGAGCCACACCCCGAAGAGTGGCTGCCACACATGTTCGCGGAGGTCGCCGCCGATATCGCCAGCGTGCTCGATGCGCTCGAAACGTCGAACACAGGCGGCTCCGCGCACGGCCCGTTCGACAACTCCGACAACTGATACTGATTTCGCCTGGAATGGTGTCACCGAGACCACCGCCCTCTCCCCCTAACCCCCTCCCCTAAAAAGGGAGGGGGAACCAGAGCCATACTGGCCTGAATCTGCCTAGCGTGCAGCGCTAAGGTTGTTCGCCACGGCGTTGCGGTTATAGACCGCGCGTGCCCACAGGTAGCCGACCAGTATGAGGCCGACGCACCAGGCGATAGCCAGCATCGCGCTGTTGTCCGGGATCGGGGTTCCCAGCAGCAGGCCGCGTAGCGTGTCGATCACCGGCGTGAAGGGCTGGTACTCGGCGAACCAGCGGATTCCAGCGGGTATCGTCTGTGGGTTGACAAACGCGCTGCTGGTGAACGCCAACAGCAGAAAAATGAGGGAAAGACTGTTGGCTCCTGCGGGTGTTTTGCCGATCAGGCCAAACACCACTCCCATCCACGTGATCGCGAAGGCGAACAACGCGATGAGACCAATCGCCGCCGTCCAGGCCATCAGGCTTGCGGTGGGCCGGAAACCCATGAGGAACGCAACCCCAATCACCAGTCCGACGCTGAGCAACGTCCGAATCACGCTACCGATGACCTGCCCGGTCAGCACCGAGGCGCGCGAGATTGCCATCGTGCGGAAGCGGGCGATAATGCCCTCGCTCATATCCATACAGAGGTTGATCGCGGTCGTCTCGCAGCCGGTGGCCACGGTCATCGCGATGACTCCGGCGGCGATGTAGTTGATGTAGTTGATGTAGTTGATGTAGTTGCCGCTATGCGCCGCGCCGCCGAGACCAGCGCCCATAGCGCCGCCGTAGACGTAGTTGAATAGCACCAGCATAATGGTTGGCGTCGCCACGCCACTGAGCGTCATTGGGAGGTTGCGTAGCGAGTGCCGACCATCGCGGCGCAGCATCGTCGCCGAATCGCGTAGGGTGTACGAAAGCGTGGTCATCGTGCGGCGCCTTCTTTCTGTGTATCAGAGACATCGGGGTCGTTGGGGCGGTCAGTGAGGGCGAAGAAGACGTCGTCGAGGTCGGATGTGTGAACGGATACGCCGCTGACCTCAACGCCTTCGCGGTCGAGTTGGTCGAGGATGGTTTTCAGTGATCGGACGCTGCCATCGGTTGGGACCTGGAGCGTGAGCGCGTTGTCGTCGCGTGTTACCCTGCCCAGGATGCGGGCGGCCGATGCGAGTGCGCCTGCGCCTGCGAACTGTAGCAGGATGTGGCCGCCAGGAATGAGGCGCTTCAACTCGTCGGGCGTCCCCTCGGCAACCAGCTTCCCCTGATCGAGCACTGCGATGCGGTCGGCGAGCTGGTCGGCTTCGTCCAAATACTGTGTGGTGAGCAGGATTGTGACGCCACTGGCCACAAGGTCACGAATGATCTGCCACATCGTCTGGCGGCTGCGCGGATCGAGACCAGTGGTCGGCTCGTCAAGAAAGATGACACGTGGGTCGCCAATCAGCGTCATCGCGAGATCGAGCCGACGCCGCATCCCGCCAGAATACGTGGCTGGCCTCTTTTTAGCCGCATCGACCAGATCAAAGCGTGCGAGCAAATCGGCAGCGCGCCGTCGGCCTTCGCGCCGACTCAGATGGTGGAGATCCGCCATCAACAGCAGGTTTTCTTCGCCGGTGAGCAGGCTATCCACCGCCGAAAACTGGCCCGTGACACCAATCGCCGCGCGAATAGCGTCAGGCTCTTTGTCCAGATCGTGGCCAGCGATCCGCGCCTTGCCGCCATCGGCGTCGATGAGGGTGGAAAGAATCTGAACCGCCGTGGTCTTGCCCGCGCCGTTGGGGCCGAGCAGCGCAAAAGTCGTTCCCTCGGCCACGTTCAGGTCGATGCCGTCGAGCACCACTTTATCGCCGAACGATTTGCGCAAGCCCCGCGTCTCGATCATCACCGGGACACCTCCATATGCTACAATAGAATCACTGAGCCGCTAAGCAAAACCAAAGCGACTGAATCAACCACTAAGCAAAACTACAAATATTTTGCCTTAGTTACTAAGGTAATAACAATGTACATGGAGGGCTTGAGAATGTCAAGAGGGTCTCAAGATTCTCAGGAAACGCGTGCGGCGTTGCTTGGAGAGCTTGCGCGCGAGCTGCGGCGCTTCACTGGGCTCGGCGCGTCCTTCGTGCGGGCCGCGGCGGCGCGGACTGGGATGGCCGTCACGGATATTGAGGTTATCGACATCCTGGAGAGCATCGGCCCGACGACCGCCGGCCAGCTCGCCGAGCTGACAGGACTCACGACCGGGGCGATCACTGGGATGCTCAAGCGATTGGAGGAGGCTGGTTACGTCCGCCGGGAGGATGATCCTGAAGATGGCCGCCGGGTCATCGTCCGGCCCATCCTTGATAAGGACGCCATGGGCGAGATCAATGCCATCTTCGCTTCGCTAGGCAAAGAGTGGAGCGAGCTAGCGTCACACTACGACGATGAGCAGCTCGCCACGCTCCTGGATTTCCTCAGGCAGAGCAACGCGCTCTCGCAAAGGGAGATTGCCCGAGTGCGTGAGGCGCCGTCGGACAAGGAGGGAAGCTTCTCTGCGCCCCTGGGCGATCTGACAAGCGCGCGGCTCGTCGCATCGGGCATATCCATGTGGAAAGTGCGCGGAGCAAAAGGATTGGCCGACCTCTACACGGCTCGTTTCGACGGTTATACGCCAGACGTGAAGCTCAAAGATGGTGTGGTGAGCATACGCTACCCGCGTCGCCTGACGTGGCTTCCAGGGATGCCACAGCGGTCGGCTGAGGTCACGCTCAACAGCGCGATTCCCTGGCAGATCTTGCTGCAAGGCGGTGCATCAGGGATCCTCGCCGAGCTGGGCGGGCTTGATCTCGTTGGACTGGAGATCAAAGGAGCGGTAAGCATGATCCGCCTCGATCTTCCCAGGCCGTCTGACATGGTTCCGATACGGATCAGTGGCGCGGCGTCAGACATCGTTGTTCACCGTCCCGCGGGTGTCGCCGCGCGAGTTCATCTCAAAGGCTGGGCTTCAACGTTTGTCTTCGACGACCAGCGGTTCAGCAATATGGGCAACGACGTACGGCTGCAAAGCGCCAACTATGATGGCGCCACCCCATACTACGACATCGAAGTCACTGCGAGCGTTAGCACGGCGACCATCATGTCTGGGGAGTGAAAGGCCGGTGGCACGTGGGTAACAAACTCAGCGTGGTGCGCTATCAGGTGTTTACCCTATCCGATATCAGGTGTTTACCTGATGTAACTATATAACAGTGCGATGTATTCTTGGGTGAGAGAGACTATTCACAATCTCCTCCCCTCCCCTTCGAAGACCAGGTGCCCAGAGCCTGGTCTTCGTGTTGTCTGTGAGCTGGTGTTATTGTTATGTGCTAGGTGGCTATGATGAGTCGTTTTCTTCTTCTGAGGGAAGTGATCCCATTCCATCCTGTTGTGTGGATATCTCGACAGAATGACGGTTTGCCCAAGCTTCTTTCTCTTTATTCTTTTGTTTAATAAGAGAAATAGCAGTCATAGTAATAGGGGCGGTGGATAGTGGGGATAAGTGTGAGAGACGCCTGTGCATCGCGCGATATGTCCCTTGAATTCAGGGATGCTGTGAGTTGATCTACTGCTCCGACAACGCTTCCTCTGTGGATGAGATCGTGGCAAGTGTAGGATAATTTATCCCATGCATGTGGATGGCTGTGGACATCGGTGATTGGCTATCCACTCCTTCCACGAGGCGTCCACGAGTCTATCCACGCATTGGGTGGACGGAGCGCATACCATCCACAGCCATCCACGCTCTCTCAACAGCAGATGCCCACAATGTGGATGATAGCGTTCCGTCCCGGTGAAAAGACTCCCCACGCGCTACCCACCAGCTATCCACCGCCTGTCGCGCTTGTCCACACAGTTATCCACAGGGGGTAGGGCAATGGACAGTGTCCTCAGGAGGATGAGACGAGCGCCAACTTATGCACACAAGGGGCGAGTTGTCCACATTTTTAGGCCTGTTATCCACGCGGACAGGGAACTCTCAGCGGCGCTGGAAAGTCATGCTGGCGCGGCGAATCGCTGGAAAAATAGGGGTTTGCGTACCAGTCGCCATCCATCCACAGTGATTGTGGATAACTACGCAGGTTGTGGATAACTTCTCAGGCGTCAAAGATACCCTGTCCAGTTGACGAGCGGTGTATGCTGAGGGACTATTAGGTTTCTATGCCGCTCCGCCCGCGCCACAGTCCGGCTATGTGGGCCTCTGGACGGTGGGACTTACGACCGCTCCTTTCAACGACTTCGCCATCTATCCGGCGCCACCATCCTTTCAGCCTCTGCTTCATGGGTGATGGTGGGCGGCTCTGGGGAATCGGGGGATGATTGGCTTCTCTGCCCGCGGCCTGGCGTGCGCCGTCAGCAGCGGCGGCAGCGTCTTCATGATGGCGAGGATCGCCGCACTGGCCAGCAGCAAGAGCGGCACGCCCACCGCGAGGCCCACGAAGAATCCGTCGAAGGCGCGTACTGCGCTGACTGGGGCGACGTGGCTGGCGATCCAGCCGATCAGCACGGCCAGTACGAAGAGCGCCACCAGCGTCACCGCCGAGAGCGCCGCGGCGTAGAGTAGCACCCGCATCGGCGTCCGCGCGGGATGGTGGTTGCGCGCCGCGTCGAGCATGTCCCACGGCCGCTGGGCAAGAGACAGCACCGGAGCAAGTTTGGCAATCAGCGGCAAGAGCAGCGAGAAGAGCGCCGGGCCTGGCTCCGGCGCCAGCACCGCGCTCGCGCCACCCAGCGCGCCGACGACGCTGCCAACGAGCAGCACCAGTAGTGTGACTGCTCCTACCGAGGGCGCGATGCCCAGATTGGTGATGACTGTCCGCCCGAAGAGCGTCGCCACTGACGAAACGAGTACGCGCGTGAGCAGGGTGAAGAGCAGTATCAGCAGGGTCAGCGCCACCGCCATCAGCCAGCCCACCAGCGCGCCATCCCGGAGCGAGCCGGCCCGCGCGATATGCGCCGCTGCTCGGCCGCCGATGATATAGCTGGCAAGCGGGACCAGCAGCAGCAGCCACCATGCGATGCTCGATGGATGATGCTGTGCGGCGAGCAGGCCAACGGACGAGGTGACCGAGCTGGGGTTCGCGCCAGATGTGGTGATCCAGCTATCGATGGTTGCGCCCGTGCCCAGGGCGAAGAGCCAGAGCGCCGCCACCGGCGCAATCACAACCAGCAGCGAGATCGTCGTGATGACGTCGCCGAGTGCTTCCAACACCCCATTGGCCGACGATCCTGCGGCAACGGTGGGCGCTGTGCCAATCATGTGCGCCGCCATGCCTGCCAGCAGGGCGACCGACGCCAGCAGCAATCCGCTGACCAGGGCGATCAGCGCGCCCCACGTCGCGCCCGCCAGCAGATCGGGGCTGCGGTTGGTGGTGAAGAGATGATGCCGACGGAGCGCCAGCAGGCTGCCAAACGCGCCCAGCACGGTTCCCCAGATCAGCCCCGCCAGGAAGGCGATGCCGAGCGAGGGATGCAGTTGGATCGTCGTATTCTGCGCCACATGGATGGCGCTGGAGCCAAAGAGCGCCACCACAAGTAGCAGCACCCCATAGACCGGCCCGACCAGCGCCCCCCGTACCACACTGAAGCGCAGGCGATGCGAGAAGTCGCTGGCGGCGGCCACGTACCCCGCGAACAGCAGCACGCAGGCGGGTATGAGCGAGAGCCCAGTGAGCGGCGCCGTCGTCAGCGCGGAAAAGCTCCCCGTGCCTCCGGGCGAACCAAGCGTCAGCGACATCGGGACGCCGTGCTCCAGCAGGAAGAGTTGCAGCAGATTGGGCGAGAGGATGGCTCCAAAGAGGCCGGTGTTGACATTGACCGCGCCGCCGAACCCAAGGATGTAACTCACGGCGCGCGACCAGAAGACGAGTCCGACGATGGTCACGAGCAGCCCCGCGATCAGCGCCAGCAATGCGCCGATTGGGATCGAGAGCCAGGGAACCGCGGCCGATTCTGGTGGCAGATAGCGCAGCCAGAAGCTCTGGATGGCATTATTCGCGATGCGTTCGCGCGGGGGCGGTTGCGTGCCGAAGATGCGGGCAACGGCGCCGTCGGTCGCCGCCTTGGCGTTGCGTGCCGCGCGCGGGCTTGCGCTCACGCCGGGCTGTGTCGGCATGGGGTTGGTTGCGTCGGAAACTGGCGTGACGACACCATTGGGTGATACCGCCTCTGCCTCGGCCCCAACCTCAGCCGGACTATCGGTGGATGCGCGCTGTCCATTCGCTGGCGGTAGGTGAATGGCGGGGCGCTCGATATTGGGCGTATCATAATCGGGCAGCGGCGGCCTCGGCGCGTGAACCGCGGGGCGCTCGATGTCTGGTGTATCATAGTCGGGCACGGGTGGCTTTGGCGCGTGAACGACAGGGCGCTCGATATCGGGCGTTTCTGGCGTGTTTGGCGTTTCCGCGTCGGCTGTATCTGATGAGGTGTCTGGCTGCTCTGACTCTGCGGCGGACGCTGCCGTCGCCGCCGTGAAGGGGATGTCTTCCGGATCAGAGGGCGTCAGCAGCGGCGGCGTGCCGGTCCAGGGCGCTTCGTCCACTGCCGATGCGCTCTCCGCGTCACCACTTGGCTGACCCAGCATGGTTGGTGTCTCGTCGGGTGATTGCCCCGATGATTGCCCGGATGTGGTGAGCAGCGGCACTGTGCGCATGATAGGCGGCCGCAGATACGGGGACCTGGCGTATGGTGTTGTGGGGTCGCCGGATTGCTCATCCTCGGGCGGCGGCTCATAGGCGGTGGGCGCGGCGTGATGCTGTGGCATAAGAGATGTGCCGCAGTGCGGGCAGACGGCAGCATCTGGCGCTAGTCCCGCGCCGCAGACGGGGCAGTGTTGCGCTGAAGAGGATGAGACCGTCAGGCCGCACGACGGGCAGATCGTCGCGTCAGCCGCCAGCGATTCTCCACACCGGGGACAGATCATAACGCACGCCACTCCTCCCCACGAGCACCCCGCGCTCCATTTCCTGACAGGGATCTTGTCGCATCCCGCGGAGCGATACATCCGCTGTGGACCATAGCTCAGTATAGGTCGTAGCTCCCGGCGTTTCAACCGGACGCGACAATGGGGTATGAAGGGGATAGGAGCCAGCATATGCTCCGATGAAATCCTCCAACGTTCTCCTCAGTATACTGTATAAATCGCGATAGATCGCGCCATAATTTGCGCGACCCGCGTGTTAGACCTATCTAAGGTGGTATGGGACGTTCGCCACCACCACGTTGGGGTGCGTGTAGAATGCCAGCTTCAGACGGAGCGCCGTCTGGTTATGTAGTGCGCGCTCCCACCAGTGGGCAGGCACAAACTCTGGCAGGACGACCGTGATGACCGCCTCAGGATGGGAATCGCGCAGAGCGTCCACATAGGCGATGAGCGGGCCGGTCAGCGAGCGATAGGGTGAGTCGATGACTACCAGCCGCGGCGGTGACTGCGGCTGGCTGCTGGCCTGCTCCGACTCCGAATCCGCCGCCCAATCTTCCGGCGTGGCCTGCTGGGCGTTCCAGCTGTTCCAGGCGCGACGTAGCACGGCGCTGTCTTCCGAGTCGGTCGCCACATGGATGACGATCACCTCATTAGCCAGCGCCTGCGCGTAGGCGATACTCCGCTGCGCAACACGGTCGAACTGCGCGATGGGCACCACCATGATCTGGCGCAGTCGCCGCAGGTCGCTTACCGGAAGGTCCGCGATTTGCCTACGCGCGCTGGCGTAGTGGCGTGAGATCCCCTTGAAGAGGAGCACGAAGAGAGGCACCAGCACGACGACGATCCACGCGCCATGCTCAAACTTAGTCAGGGTAATCACAAACGCGACGATCCCCGTCGCAATCGCTCCAACCAGGTTGATGGCCAGCGATTGACGCCAGTGACCAGCGCCAGCCGTGTTTCTCAGTCGCCACCAGTGCATGACCATCCCGGTCTGTGAGAGGGTGAACGCGGTGAACACGCCGACAGCGTAGAGATTGATCAGCGCCACGGTATTGCCATGAAAGATGACCATTAGCGAGGTCGAGAGCAGCGTGAGGACGACGATACCGGTGGTGAATGCCAATCTCCCGCCGCGCGCCGAGAACTGGTGCGGGAGAAAGCCATCGCGCGCCAGAATCGAGGAGAGCCAGGGGAAGCCTGAGAAGCTCGTATTAGCCGCCAGCACCAGGATCAGCAGGGTGGCAAACTGAAGGACATAGTACATCCAGCCAAACGCGCCGGTGAAGACCGTCTCGGCAATTTGGGAAGTAACCGTTGGCTCGCCACTGCTGAAAGGCGCAACGCCGAGGCGCCATGCCAGATACGACGTGCCGAGAAAGAGTGTGACCAGAATCGCGATCATCCAGCTCAGCGTGCGCGCCGCGTTGCGAGGCTCCGGCTTCTTGAACATCGGGACGCCGTTCGAGATCGCTTCGACGCCCGTCATTGCCGAGCAGCCAGACGCGAAGGCCGTGAGAATCAACAGGAGTGAGAGTGGCTCTGACCCCCAGCCCAGCGCCGGACTCTTGACCGCGGGCACATGCGCCGTCAGCCCACCTGGCAGCGTCGCGGCGTGAATCACGCCCACCGCGATCATAATGAGAAAGGCGCCGATAAAGAGATAGCTGGGCGCGGCGAAGATCGAGCCGGATTCGCGCACGCCGCGCAGATTGACGATCATGATGATAGCGATGAAGGCGACGCCCAGCTCGACACTATAAGGCATGAGCGGCCTGACGGCGGATACCAGCGCGTCTACGCCCGCCGAGACGCTCACCGAGACCGTTAGCACGTAGTCGATCAACAGTGCGGCGGCGGCAATCAGGCCTGGCAGATCGCCCAGGTTTTCGCGGGCGACGATGTACGAACCGCCGCCCTGTGGATAGGCGTGAATGGTCTGGCGATATGATGTGCCGACGATGATCATCAGGAGCGCAATGCAGCCTGCCAGAATGAGATTGATCTGCATCGTCGCGGCGCCCGCCAGAATGAGGACGCTGAGCGATGCCTCCGTCGCATAAGCCACCGATGAGATGGCGTCTGAGGAGAGAATCGCGAGCGCCTTGACCTTGGTGAGCCGCTGGGTCTCCTGTTCGGCGCTGCTTAGCCGCTCGCCCAGCAAGACGCGCCGCATCCGTTCCCACGCCCGACCGGGTCCGCTCTGGGGTCTGAGCGCCTCCGGAGTGGCCTCCAGCGTTCCCCCGCCCATGTGCCGGAACTGCCGTCGCCCCGAATACTGCACGCGAACATAGTCGGCGTTGCGCCGCTTGCCATGCACAACCTCGCGGCGTTCCAGGCCTGTGCGCGCCTCGCTAACGCGGCGCCTCTGGTCGTCGTCCGCCGCCTCGCCGGGGGGGTTCACAATCTCCCGGAAGAGAGGATCATCGCGAAGATCAGATTGATCATCAGAAGGTT
>DATBIB010000032.1:0-12100 GCA_036557205.1 Ktedonobacterales bacterium
TGCGCCAACAGGGGCGGCATTCGTCTATGAGCGATGCGCCAAGTATACCAGACTTTCTGCTTTTTGCGAAAGCCTGCCCGCCGATGGCGATGCGAACGCGCCAGCAACCGCCGCCAGCCTGCCCTCCTGTGCTACAATGAAGCGCTATTCTCATCAGAGAGGGAAGGGATATCGTCATGGGCGCCAACGCAACACCTGCGCGTGGCATGCGCGACCTGCTCCCGCGTGAGGTGGAGCTGCGCGACGCCGTCACCGCCACCATACTCGACTGTTACCAGCGCTACGGCTTCACCCGCATCGAGACCCCCGCGCTCGAGCGCATCGAGCTGCTCACCAGCGGCGAGGGCGGCGAGAACGAGAAGATGATCTACAAAGTGCTCAAGCGCGGCGAGAAGCTGGACCTCACCGCGCCGAACCTGCGCGAGGACGACCTGGTAGACCTCGGCCTGCGCTACGATCTCACCGCGCCACTCGCGCGCTACTACGCCAACAACGCCGCCAGGCTGCCGTCGCCCTTCAAGGTGATCCAGGTCGGCCCGGTCTGGCGCGCCGAGCGACCGCAGGCAGGACGCTTCCGCCAGTTTACCCAGTGCGACATCGACATCATCGGCGAGGCGTCGGAGCTGGCCGAGATCGAGCTGGTCAGCGCGACCGCCGAGGCCATCACCGCGCTTGGCTTCACCGGCTTCACCATCCGCATCAACGACCGCCAGATTCTCTACGGGCTGGCCGAGTCGTGCGGATTCGCCGCCGAGGATTTCGGCAGCGTCTTCATCACGCTGGATAAACTGGATAAGGTGGGGCTGGATGGCGTCCGCGCCGAGCTGGAGTCCAAAGACTTCGCCGTCGAGGCGGTCCAGCGGATGATGGATGCGCTCACGCCTTTCGCGATGGACCGCGGCGACTTCGCCTCCACCCGCGCCGCGCTGCCCGAGGGCATCCCCAATGAGCCGCTGAACCGGCTGGAGCGTATCATCAACACCGTCGGCGGCCAGGCTGGGGGGCGCTTCACGCTGGTCTTCGATCCAACGCTCGTGCGTGGTATGGGCTATTACACCGGCAATATCTTCGAGATCGAAGCGCCCGGCTATAGCGGCTCTATCGCGGGCGGCGGACGCTACGACAAACTCATCGGCAAGCTGCTGGGACGCGACGTGCCCGCCAGCGGCTTCTCGATTGGCTTCGAGCGGCTGATGCAGATTCTGGAAGAGCGCGGCTATACCCCACCGGCGGGCGCGCAGAAGCTGGTGTTCCTCTACGACGCCGAGGCCGACAACCTGACAGCGGTATTGGCAGCCAGCGCCGCGCTGCGCGAGCAGGGCTACATCGTCAACATGCAGCCGCGCGCGAAGAAGATGCGCCGCCAGCTCGACGAACTCTCCGGTCAGGGCTACACCCTGATGTCGCTCTTTCGCGCGGGCGAGACCCTGCCCGAGATCAAGCCGCTCGAAGGCCACTAAAAGCGCTAGGCAGGCGTCTGACCCACCGCATGACGTGGACGGTTGGTGTCGTTCAGTGAGGCTATCAAGCCGAGGATACATCGTGGCGGACGAGGAAAAAGCGCGTCTCGAGCGTGCGCTGCTCTCGCTTGAGGGCCTCTCGGTCGGCGATGCGCTCGGGCAGCGGTTCTTCTTCCAGGGCATGCGCGCTGTTATCTTGATCGCTCTGCACGAGCTACCGCCGCGCCGCTGGGACTATACCGATGATACCCGCATGGCGCTCTCGATTCTGGCGGTACTGCATGAGCACGGCACGATCAATCAGGACGCTCTGGCCCTCCATTTTGCCCGACTCTACGCCGAGGATCCACGTCGCGGGTATGGGCGGGCGATGCACAAGCTGTTGCCTGATCTCTACTTTGGCGACTCCTGGCGCGATGCGGCTCCGGCCCTCTTTAATGGGAACGGCTCATTTGGCAATGGCGCGGCCATGCGCGTCACTCCCCTGGGCGCCTATTTCGCCGATGATGTGGAGCGGGTCGTCACCCTCGCCGAGCGCTCGGCTGTGGTCACACACGCCCATCCTGAGGCTGCCGCTGGCGCCATCGCTGTAGCGGTAGCAGCGGCATACGCCGCGCGCTCCCGTGACGGCATGCGCGTGCGTGGGTGGCGTGCCTTCCTGGATCTGGTCCTGCCGCATGTCCCCGAGAGCGAGGTGCGCGCCCGGATCCAGATTGCGCGCAATCTGCGTAGCGGACTTGAGATCGGGAAAGTCGTGGACCGCCTCGGCAACGGCTCCGACATTTCCTCCCAGGATACAGTGCCCTTTGTCCTCTGGTGTGCCGCGCGCCACCTGCATGATTTCGAGGGAGCCATCTGGCAGGCGCTCAGCGGCCTGGGCGATCTCGATACCAATGCCGCGATGGTCGGGGGCATCGTCGCCTCCGCGGTCGGGTGGGAGGGTATACCGGTCGCGTGGCGCGACGCACGTGAGCCTCTGCCTGACTGGCTGCCCCGACTCTAGCAGTGTGTTTGACAATAACCAAGGGTTCAATCTGCCACCGAACACTCTCTGAATGCCCTCTGCTTTCTCCCTGGCGCTGCTTTCGTGAGCACATACCGCGATTGAGCGCGTTCTCCCAATGCTTCCCACATGAATTTCACATCTTGCGCCTATAAACGCCGCTCTCTCACAGTGTGACAGGATTGTGAGGCGGCCGGGTGTATCGTTTAGTGCGCCCGTCTCATCAGCGACACCGGCCCCCGATCCCCTGCGTTGCCCGCTCCCTACGCTGCTAGTCGCCATCGTTCTGGCCGTCGTGGTCGATTGCACGGATTTAGTAAAGACTCTTGACGAACTGTGTTACACATGCTACTCTTGTTCTCACGCACGGGAAGAAAGGGAATGGTTGTGACGAAGACAGTCCGCCATATTGTGCGCTCCATGCGGGCACGCGATGTGCGTCAATCCACCCGCCCTGCCACATCCAGGGGGGCCGATCTGCGCCTGATGCGCGAATTGAATCGGCTCCTCATCCTCAATGGTGTGCGTGTCTCTGGCCCAATTACCCGTGTCGCCGTCGCGCATCGGACTGGGCTCTCACGGACCACCGTCAGCAGCATCGTCGACGAATTGCTCGCGGATAACCTGCTCTTCGAGGGGAAGACCGTTGAGGCGGCGCCCACGGGTGGACGGCGCGCGACGCTGCTGCATTTTAACGCCGACGCCGGGTACGTCATCGGAGTGGACCTGGGCCGCAGCCATCTCACGCTGCTGCTGACCAATCTCGCCGGCCAGATCATCGCGCGCCGTTCCGGGCCATTCGATGCGTCGCTCGGCCCCGAAGTCTGTCTGCAACAGGTGATTGCCAGCCTGATGGATTTCACCGCCGAGCACCATATCGGCTGGCATCAGATTATCGGCGTCGGCCTGGGGATTCCCGGCCCGATGGATGCCGCCTCGCGCATGCTGGTGCGCCCGCCGCGCATGCCCGGATGGGACCAGTTCGATATCCGCGCGGTCATGGAGCGCGCCTGCAAGGTACCTATCTACCTGGATAACGACGCCAACATGGGCGCGCGTGGCGAGAGCCAGTATGGGGCGGCCCGCCATGTCGAATATATGGCGTACGTCAAAGTGGCCACCGGCATTGGCTGCGGCCTGATTATGAACGGCGATATCTATCGCGGCGCTGGTGGCACCGCGGGCGAGCTGGGACATGTCACGATTGACGACAATGGCCCACTCTGCGACTGCGGCAACCGCGGCTGCCTGGAGGTGGTGGCAGGAGCGGCTGCTGTGACGATAGCCGCCGCTCGTGGCGTATATCCTGATAGCGGCGGCACGAGCGCTGGTCCGCTTGATGTGGCCGACGTGGTGCAGGCGGCGCTGGCGGGTGACACAGTTGCCCAGGAGGCCATCGAGCGCGCGGGCTACCATATCGGCATCGCGCTGGCGGGATTGGTCAACATCTTCAACCCGTCGCTGATCCTGCTCGACGGCAGTATGGCGCGCGCGGGCGAGTTTCTCGTGGGGCCGATCCGAGAGGGCATTGCACGTCGCAGTCTCGCCGCGTCATCGGCGGCCACCCGAATCGAAATGGCGCAGCTGGGCGATAACGCCATCGCGCTTGGCGCGGTGGCTACCGTGATCGAGGCGGCGTTCGGGCCGCCATCGCTGACGACCATGCCAGCGCTTGCCGCCGGTGACTTTCTCGTTGCGGCGGAGGGTATCAGTTAACGACTTTCCCGTCTGGCGGCGACCTGTGCTTCGGGTTATTCCGTAGCGCCACAAGGTAATAATGCCGCTTTGCTGATGCATAGTTCCTGTACAGTTGAGGCGAAAGGAGGGTGCGAGCGACCTCAGGTGAACTCGATCCTGTCCGATTCCACGGTGGAATCATGAGCATCATGACATGAGTATCATGTATTTCGTGATGAGTTTCGTGAGGGGAACCCACGAGGGGAGTGCGATGAAGCAATCGCTTCATCCCAGTTGAACACGTTCAGATTGGAGCGACGCGCGATGCAGCTCAACAAGCATACCCATTGGCGGGTAGCGGCAACCTTGATCCTGGGAGGCGTGCTTGCGACAAGCGTGCTTGCCGGTTGTAGCAGCGGCACCTCGACGGCCGCGAGTGGCCCGAAGGGCTGCACGAAGGTCGGCGTTCTGTTGCCAGAGACCGATACCTCGCCGCGCTGGGAGCAGAAAGACCACCCGTTGCTCGACCAGGCCATCAAGAAGGCTCTGCCGGGCGCGACCACCGACTTCTACAATGCGGTCAACAATAAAGACACGCAGACCAATCAGGCCGAAACCGCGCTCACCAAGGGCGATTGTATCCTGGTGGTGGCTCCGGTCGACGCGACCGCTTCGGCGGCCATCGTCGACAAGGCCCACGCGCAGAACGTCCCGGTCATCGCGTATGACCGCCTGATTCAGGACGACAACCTTGCCTTCTATGTCTCCTTCGACAATACCGAGGTTGGCAAGCTGCAGGGTCAGTACATCGTTGACCACTATCAGAAGTTTGTGACGGACAACGGCAACAACAACCTGGTCATGATCAATGGGTCGCCGGACGACAACAACGCGATTCTCTTCCACAATGGCGCCCACGAGGCGCTCGACCCGCTGATCAACGCCAACAGCCTGAAACTCCAGGGCGAGACCTACACGCCCGCCTGGAACAACCAGACGGCGCAGACCGAGATGGAAGGCTTCCTGAGCAAGATTGGCAACAAGCTTGCCGTTGCCTATGTCGCCAATGACGGCATGGCCAGCACGGTTATCGCCGCGCTGAAGGCGCAGAATCTCGCCGGCAAGGTGCTCGTCACCGGACAGGACGCGACGGTTATTGGCTTCCAGAACATTCTGGAGGGCAACCAGGCGATGACCATCTACAAGGCCATCGGCAAAGAGGCCGACGCGACCGCTGCCCTGGTGGCTGCGCTCAGCAAGGGCACAGACACCGCCTCGCTGGCTGCCGCCTCGATCAAGCTCTCCGATGGCAAGTCGGTTCCGGCCACCCTCGAGACACCAGTCGCGGTTGATATCTCGAATATCTCCTCGACGGTGCTCGCCGATGGCTATGTGACGAAGTCCGACATCTGCCAGGGCGTCCCCCCTGGCGCTGGCGGCATTTGTTAGTCATGCGCACAGGTGAGGGATCGTATCTCGTCAGAGAGTGCGGTTCCTCACCGCCAATTCAGCGCCACGGCGAGACGTGCTTTCGAGTAGACGATTGCCGGGGCGCTGGACGTAGCCGAGGGGAGCAGGCTCCAGCGATGGATGCTGCTCCTCTCTTTCTCTCTCGAACACGGCGCGCTGTGTGCAAACCCTGTCGTCATGCATCCAGTTTTGCAGGTATACTTGAAGGCATTAGCCTCTTTCACACGTCACGTCCCGCATCGAGTAAGGTTTGAATCAGCGTAGCAGTGTGTCAGCTTCGACGAGGAAGGGACCGTACATGGCTGAGTATGCTTCCCCCAACCCCAGTGGCGGCAATGCCCCCGGCGCGCAGGGCCAAGTTGCCTCGCGCGGCGAGCCCGCGCTGCGCATGACGGGCATATCCAAAGCATTCGGAGCTGTACAGGCGCTCCGCAATGTCGATTTCGAGGTCTATTCCGGTGAGGTTGTCGGCCTGGTTGGCGATAACGGCGCGGGCAAATCGACCCTCATTAAAACCATCTCGGGCGTCAACATCCCCGACACCGGGACGATCTATGTGGGTGGCAAGCGCGCCACCATTACCAAGCCTTCGGATGCCAATGGCCTGGGCATCGAGACGGTCTATCAGGATCTCGCGCTCTGCGACAATCTCGATGTCGTCGCCAACCTCTATCTCGGTCGTGAAGACCGTACAACCATAATCCCCTACCTTGTACGACCGATGAACGAAATCGCGATGGAGCAACGGACGCGCGAGGTGCTCGAGCAGTTGGATGTCAAAATCCCCTCGATTCGCGTCCCGGTCGCGTCACTCTCCGGTGGGCAGCGCCAGTCAATCGCCGTCGCCAAGACGATTTTGCGCAACGCCCAGGTCGTCCTGCTGGACGAGCCAACGGCGGCGCTTGGCGTCGCCCAGACACGCCAGGTGTTGCACCTGATTCGCCGCCTGCGCGATAGCGGGCTGGCGGTCGTCGTCATTTCCCACAACCTCGCTGATGTCTTCGAGGTGGTAGACCGCGTGATTGTGCTGCGCCTCGGCCAGCGCGTCGCGACCTTTGATGTCCATAACACCACACCCGAACAGGTGGTCGCGGCCATCACCGGCGCTGAGTTTGGCGAGATCTTGAACACCGGCAATGGCGCCGGCAATGGCAACGGCGACAGCAACGGCGATTCCGCTCGGTCGAGCGTCAGTCAGGAGAATGACCAATGACGAGTCCATCCTCTGCCGAGTCGGCGCCTGCCGCGCCAAAAGTCGAGCCAGCCTCGGCCGGGCCATTACAGACACTGGGCGAGCGCTTCCGTCGTGGCGAACTTGGGCAGCTTCCCGTCGTGCTGACGCTCATCCTGATCTTCATCTTTTTCGAGATCACCAGTGGCGGGATATTCTTCACCCCGCAGAATCTAAGCAACCTGGTTCTACAGATTGCGACCATTGGCTTCCTGGGACTGGGCGCGGTGCTCGTGCTGCTCATCGCGGAAATTGACTTGTCGCTGGCGGCGGTCTCCAGTCTCTGTGGCGCGGTGCTGGTGGTGCTCTCGGCGAATTACGCAGCCTCCGCGTTGGTTGCGATCATCAGCGCCATCGTCGTTGGTGTGGTCATTGGCCTCATCAACGGGTTTTTTATCGCGGTGCTGCGGGTGCCGTCGTTTATCGTGACACTGGCGGCGCTGATTGGCTATACGGGCGTGCTGATTCACCTGCTGCCAAACGCCTCGATTCGCCTGATTGACCCCTTCCTGACGGGCATCGCCACCAACTACCTCAGATTCCCCTGGGACGTGCTGCTGCCGATTCCACTGATTGCGATCTACGTGCTGCTCCAGCTCTGGACGCGCATCCGGCGTCAGCGGGCGGGCCTGCCGCAGTCTCCACTCTGGGAGGTTCTCGTGCGCACAGGCGCGGTAGTCCTAATCACAGTGGTGGCGCTGATCGTATTCGAGCAGTATCGCGGCATCCCGTATTCAGCGCTGATTCTGCTGACGGCGCTGATCGTGTTCTGGCTCATCATGCGCTTCACTGGCTTTGGCCGCCATGTCTACGCCGTCGGTGGCAATGCTGAGGCGGCGCGGCGCGCGGGCATCGGCGTCGTCGGCATTCGGGTGGCCATCTTCGTCCTGGCCTCCACGCTGGCGGCGATTGGCGGCATCCTGGCCTCCTCGCGCGCCATCTCGGCCTCGGCGCAGATCAACCCGACCCTGCTGCTCGACGCGATTGCCGCGGCGGTCATCGGCGGCGTCAGCCTCTTCGGCGGGCGCGGCTCCGTCTGGGCGGTCGTGCTCGGCTCGCTCATCATCGGCAGCCTGGAAAACGGCCTCGATCTGCTCAATCAGGGAACAGACGTCAAGCTGATGGTTGAGGGCGTGGTGCTGCTCATCGCGGTCACCGCCGATGCCATCGTGCGACGCCGTAACGCGGCCAGTGGTCGCTAGTATCGTTCGATTCAGGAGCGCCAGGAGCTTTATCCTGGCGCTTCGTTGTATCAGCAAGGAATGGTGGGCTACCAGTGTCATCCTCACAGCAACAGCAATCGCCGATTCGGGCCGCGGTCCTGGGTTATGGGCTTGCCGGGTCGGTCTTCCACGCGCCACTGATTGCCTTCGTCGCCGGGATGGAGATCGCGGTGATCGTCACCGCCAACCCCGAGCGCCAGGCGCGGGCACAGCGTGACTATCCCACGGCGCGGGTGCTCGCCACAGCCGATGCGCTCTTTGCCGATCCCACGGCGATTGACCTGGTGGTGGTGGCAACGCCGAATGATAGCCATCTCACGCTTGGGATGGCAGCCATCCAGGCGGGATTACCCGTCGTCGTCGATAAGCCATTCACCCCCACCAGCGCCGACGCACGCCAGCTCATCGCGGCGGCCACGGCGGCGAATGTGCCGCTGACGGTCTTTCAGAATCGCCGCTGGGATAGCGATTTTCGCACGCTTCAGGCGCTCCTGGCGGCTGGCGCGCTCGGCGAGATCGTGCGCTTCGAGAGCCGCTACGAGCGCTATCGCCCGACGGTGAATGCGGATGCCTGGCGCGAGCACGCGGCGCAACAAATGGCGGGTGGGCTGCTCTTCGATCTTGGCGCGCACCTGATCGACCAGGCGCTCGTGCTGCTGGGCGACCCGGTCTCGGTCTACGCGGAGTCTGATGCGCGGCGGCCTGGCGCCCAGGTGGACGACGATACGTTCGTCGCCCTGCGCTTCGCCAACGGCAGCGTCGCCCACCTCTGGATGAGCGTGCTGGTGCGGCGGCTTGGCCCGCGCTACCGTGTCGTCGGCAGCCGCGGCCTCTATGAAAAATATGGTCTGGACACCCAGGAGGATCTGCTGCGCACGGGAGGGCGTCCCCGTGACGAAGGCTGGGCGGAGGAGCCGGAACGCATCTGGGGTCGCCTCTATACCGACATCGGCGAGGTCTCCGTCGCCGCGGTGGCGCAATCGCTGCCGGGCAGCTACGAGACGTTCTATCAGATGGTGCGCGATGCCATACGCGCGGGCGGCCCGCTGCCCGTGGACCCCCACGACGCGCTGAAGACGATCCGGGTGATCGAGGCGGCGCGCGCAAGCGCCTCCAGCGGCCAGGTGATTCCTTTCGATGCCCTGAGCTAACCTATCGGCTGCCATTGTTAGCTGCTCCTGTTAGGAGAAGGATTGATAGACTCCGTATGAATGACTTGTCTATTTTCGAGTAATCTGATACAGTTGCGTGGGCGAGCTTTGCGATTGCTTGTCATCTACAGGTATCGCCGCGCGCTGTTTTCCCGGAAAGCCCGCCATTCAGGGGAGTTGGGATCATGATGATTCCTCCGTCACTCAACGCTGGCTCAGTGGTGGCTACGGTGCGACAGGGACATATCCCCGCGAACTGGCGGGTGTTTCATGCGAACGCTGGTTTTTTCCTGAAGAAGACCCTGGGTGGCATCTTCTTCGCGCTGATTGGCGTCGTCAGTTTTATTGCATTGCTGGCGGACCCATCCATGGCCTATGTGCCCTGGTGTACCACTGGCAGCACCGAGGTCGATTCAGGCCAGTTCGCACTGGCGCGCGCGCTTGACTTTGCGATAGCTCTCGCTTTGCTGATCGGGGGATTGTGGCAGGCGCGCAATCTGGCGCAGTTGTCGCGGCTGCAGGAGCAGATACTGGTGTTGACGCCTGATGGATTCGTTGTCAACGTCACAGAGCCGATTCCGCATGCGTTTGCGGAAATGCTGTCAATTTCTGCCCGGTGGGAAAAAAGCAAAGCGACATTCTCCATCCAGCAGGGGCAGCCCGTTCGGAAGGTCAGCTTAGAGCTGGACAACCGATTTGGGAATACCAGGCAAATCGCTACAGCGGTTGTCGCGGCATACAACACATGGAAGAAAGCGCAGCAAAACACCGGTCAATCGTCCTGAGAGCGCGTCTGACCTCACTTCTTCCTCACGTCTTGAAAAGCGCTGGCTCTGTTGACATCCTTCAAGAAGCGAAGGGCGCCAGCGCCCGACGAACGCGGTAGATGTCGTACGCGAGGCCCAGGAGCAGCGTCTGGAGGTGCTGCGTAACGGGCAGACGACCGGGAGCGCATGAGGAGAGCTTGCGCTTGGCGGCGGAGAAGACGCTCTCGACCAGCGTGCGCGGGCGGTACCGAGCGGCCGGGAAGTTGGCCCGCATCTGGGCACGAATGCCGTGAATCTGCCAGCTCGACTTGCCCCGCTTGGTCGGGATGATTCTGTCAGCGCCCAACTGGTTGCGGATGTAGTGATGATTGCGTTCGCTATCAAACTCCGCGTCGGCTAAGACGAGCGCGACCACTCCGGTCTGTCGGGCCAGATCGACGACCGGACGTAACAGCGCCGAGGCATTCGCTGGCCCCGCGCAGGCGAGCTGGCCCAGCACGACACGCCGCGGCACATCGACGGCCACCACCCACTTCGGCGAGCGCTGGCGCGTCCGATCCGTACCCCGATTGCGCGTCAGATCCACGAAGTAGCGACTTGCTGCCCTCGGGGAGAGCCCAGTTGCATCGACCGCAACGACCATGCCCTCCGGCGTGGGCGGCGGCAGCCGCGCCACCGTCGCCCTCAGCGCCTGCGTCAGCACCTCCCCATCCAGCCGCCGCAAGAAGCGATAGAGCGTCGTATAATCGGGCACCCGCTCCAGGACCCAGCGCCGCACGCAGTTCTTGATGCTCTCCCAGGCGCACCTCCGCCTCACGGAAGGTCCAGTCCTCATAGCGCATCAGGCAGAGAATGGCCAACAGCGCTGGTTGGGTAAACAGATGCTTCGAGTACTTGCTGCGGTAATTCGGCAGCACCGCCTCAGCCACCTCGTGCGCCATGTGGGCAAAGCGGACCAAGCCGACTTCTGCCATGGGGATCACCCCCATCTCCGGTGGCTGCACCACTCATATCAGGACGTCAACAGAGCCAAACGGTCTCTTAGATATCTTTCGTGATCGCATCCAGGCCCCTGTACGATTCAGGCGCCTAAGGCTGCCGGTCGACTGGCAGCGCTCGATCTCCGTCGATCCGTTGGTCATGAATTTCGACTTCCCAGTGCCAGCCTGGCAGCGCGATCTCGACCATGACGGACTCTGGCTTGGTGTGGCCAAGCCGATACACGACGCCCGCGCTGTCCGGCCAGTTCAGGAACTCCACCAGGCGCCCGAACACCGAGTCAGGGCAACCGTCATCGGCTCGGGAGCGATCGCGGTAGCCCGAACCACGGCAGCACGCTGTTGTCGAAGCGGGTCATGGCGCAGATCTGGTCGCCGGCAAGGGTGAGCACGTAGAAGCCGGTCGCGTGACGGATTCCGGCCGGGACGCGCAGGTAGGCCCCGAACGCGGGCTGGCCGTTGGCTCGGGTCGGCACCAGGTCGAACATGCGGCCCGCGCCGAACTGGCGGCCCCAGTAGCGGGCCACGTTGTCACGGCCCTCGTAGCCGAAGGGCTCCGGCGGCATCGCGATGAAGACGTCGTCGGTCAGCAGGGCGACCAGCGCCTCCAGATCGGCCGCCTCCCAGGCGCGGGCGAACAGGGCCACGATCGCGTCCTCGGCGGGCGAGCCTGCGACGGGCGGCGGCCGGTGGCCGGCGGCTGGCTGCCGGCGCTGCAGGCTCGCGCGGGCTCGTTTCAGGGCGCTGTTGACCGACTGGACGGTCACCTCCAGCATGTCGGCCACCTCGCTGGCGTGGAAGCCGAGGACGTCGCGCAAGATGAGGACGGCGAGCTGGCGCGGCGGAAGCAGCTGCAGGGCGGTCACGAAGGCCAGCGAGATCGCTTCGCTCTGCTCGTAGCGGGCCTCCGGCCCGAGCGACCGGTCGATGGCGCCCTCGAGGAGTTGATCAGGAAACGGCTGCAGCCAGGCGGCCTCGTCGCGCGGCGTCGGCACGGGCGCTTCGAACTGCGACATGTCCCACTCCCTGGCTGGGCGCCGGCTCGCCGCGCGGCGCGCGTTGAGGCACCGGTTGGTGGCGATCTTGTACAGCCAGGTGCGCAGCGACGCGCGTTCCTCAG
>DATBIB010000033.1:0-6204 GCA_036557205.1 Ktedonobacterales bacterium
AGCGACATCGAGTTTGTAGCGGCCATCGACATTGACTCCACCAAGGTGGGCAAGGACCTCAGCGAGGCGATCTTCTCCGGGCCGAACAACACCTACAAGTTCGCCACACCGCCGACGACCGGCGTGCGCGTCGCCCGCGGCATGACACACGACGGCATCGGCAAATACCTCTCGCAGGTCATCAAGAAGGCTCCCGGCTCGACCGCCGACATCGTCAAGCTGCTGCGCGACACCGGCACCGACATCGTCATCAACTACCTGCCAGTCGGCAGCGAGACGGCGACCAAGTGGTACGTCGAGCAGATCCTCCAGGCAGGCTGCGGCTTCGTCAACTGCATTCCGGTCTTCATCGGGCGCGAGGACTACTGGCGCAAGCGCTTCGAGGAGGCGCAGCTCCCCATCGTCGGCGACGACATCAAGAGCCAGGTCGGCGCCACCATCGTCCACCGCACGCTCGCGCGCCTCTTCCAGGATCGCGGCGTCAAGCTGGAGCGCACGATGCAGCTCAACGTCGGCGGCAACACCGACTTCTACAACATGCTCGAACGCGACCGCCTCGAATCCAAGAAGATCTCGAAAACGAACGCCGTCACCAGTCAGCTCGACTACGATATCGGCGCCGACAACGTCCACATCGGCCCCAGCGACTACGTGGCCTGGCTGACCGACCGCAAGTGGGCCTACATCCGCCTGGAGGGACGCACCTTCGGCGATGTGCCGCTCAACGTCGAGCTGAAGCTCGAAGTGTGGGACTCGCCCAACTCCGCTGGCGTCGTCATCGATGCGGTACGCTGCGCCAAGCTGGCGAAGGACGCGGGCATCGGCGGCGCGCTGCTTGGCCCATCGGCCTATTTCATGAAGTCACCGGCCATCCAGTATACCGATGAGCAGGCCCGGCTGATGACTGAGGAGTTCATCACCGAGTTCGCGCAGGACGCATCCTCCGCCGCCGAGGCGAAGACACGCGCCACGGCCAACGGCCACAGCGAGACGCCCGTCGCGGTACAGGATATGCCCGAAGCCAACTAGTGTAGTACTCTGACCCCCTCTCCCGCAGGAGAGGGGTTGGGGGTGAGGTCTGGGATGAGGTCTCACCCATTTCTCGCAGGTGTGTTGCGCTGGTCGAGCAACACCTGTTACCCTCTCCCGGACAGCTCCGGTACCGCGCGTTCCGGGCTGGCCGGGGGAGCATTCTCAGCTTATCCAAATCGTTTTTCCGTTCTTCGCTGCTCCGCCTGCTGAAGATGCATCGTTAGGAGCGAGCCGTTGGTCTACTACCTTACCCGTTTCGCAAGCTGGCTCGCTGGCCGCGTACCCCGCCCGGTACGGCTCGCCCTCGCCGGGCCAATCACCGTGCTGGTCTACTACGCCTGGGTCGCCAAGCGGCGCGCGACCATCGCCAATATGGCGCAGGTGCTGGGCGTGCCAGCGAGCGACCCGCGCGCAAAACGGCTGGCGCGCGACTCGTGGCGCAACTACGGACGCTATATCTCAGACTTCTTTTATCTCCCCAACGCGACCTTTGACGAGCTGCTGGCGCGCATGAAAGATACCACTCCGGCGCCAGGCGCATTCAACTATATCGATCAGGCGCTTGCCCCCGGCAAAGGCGTCATCCTCGTCTCGTTCCACTTCGGCGCGTGGGATGTCGCCGCTGTGATGGTGCGCAGCCACGTTCCCATCGCGATCATCGTCGAGTCCTTCGACGACCCGCGCATGGATAAGCTGGTGATGGAGCAGCGGGGCAAACTCGGCCTGGGCATCATTCGCATCGAGAAGACGCCACGCCGCATCTTGCGCGCGCTGCAAGAGAACCAGGTGGTGGCTGTGGCAGTGGATAAGCCGGCGCCACCAGACCAGGGCGTGCCGGTCACCTTCTTTGGCAAGACCTGTTATGTTCCCGGTGGCATCGCACAGCTTGCCCTCAAATCGGGCGCGACGATTTTGCCGGGATACTGCCGTTACGACAAAAACTATTCTGAAACGTATTACTTAGGAGCAATGCCTCCCATCTTCCCGCACCCTACTGGCGACAAACAGGCCGATACCATCGGGTTGATGCAGCAGATGTTCGACGCGATGGAGGAAATCATCCGGCAATACCCCGATCAATGGGAAATGTTCCGCCGCTTCTGGCCTCAGGACGACGCTCCCGCACTGACGAGCGCCACACCTGAGTCCAGCACGCCAGCGACGGCACACGCGACACACGCGACACACGCGACACAAGCGGCAGCCAGCCTGGCGCAAGGAGAGCACGCCAATGACTAAGCTGCGCGCCTTCCGCCTGGCGGGCGCCATCGTCCCGCTCATTCCGATGTGGCTGGCCTATCCTTGCGCCCGCTTCGTTGGCATGGTGATCTGGGCGTTCTATGGGCAGCTGCGGCGCCGGGTCGAGCGCAATTTGCGTCACGTGCCCACGCTGGTTAGTGACCCCGTTGCACTGCAGCGCGCCACACGTGGCGTCTTCGAGCATATGGCGCTCAACTATCTCGATTTCCTGCGCGGCCCGCACCTCACCGAGAAAGAGGTGCTGGCAGGGTGGACGACCGAGGGCGAAGAGCTCATCTCCGAGGCCATCGAGCGCGGGAACGGCCTCATCGTCGTCAGCGCCCACTTTGGCAACTTCGAATATGGCGCATCGCGGCTGGGATCCATCGGCTACCGGATGGCGACTCCGGTCGAGCGGATGCAGCCGGAGGCGCTCTACCAGTGGTTCCGCAAGACCCGCGAGCATCACAATATGCGGCTCTTTCCGGCGGATAGTCGCGAGACGCTGCGTGAGATGATGAACGCGCTCAAGCGCAACGAGCTGGTGTTGATCGCCGCCGACCGCTACATTATCGGGTCGAGCATCGAGGCGCCATTCTTTGGCGAGCCAGCGCGCTTGCCAACGTCGCCATTCGCGCTGGCGCTCAAGACCGGCGCGCCCATCATGGCGTCATTCTCCTGGCGGCTGGGCCGAGGACGGTCCCATGGCGTCGCCATTCCGCTGGATATCCAGCCGGAACCAAAGGATTCGGAAGGCGATGGCAGCGCTGCCATACGCGCCCGTTCTGAAGAAGCTACCGCGCGGGCGGTAGGCAAGTACGTCGAGCAGCTTGAGCGGCTCATCACGATGTATCCTGAGCAGTGGGTTTCGACGCTGGCGCCCATCTGGGATACAGACGATGCACGAGAGATCGGCGAACAGCAGCGCGTCGCCACAAATGTGGCGCCCGCAGCCACAAATAATCAGTCAGCGAGATCATCAGCCGTCCCATCCGCATGAACACCACGGACAGCGTGGACTGCGCGGACGGACGGCGCAAAGAAAGAATCTAGTCATGAAGAGCGATTCCAGTTCCAGTTATGAACCTATCGGCACACCATCTAGTGATCCTGAACACAGTGACGGCAGAATCCTGTATCAACCCGACGAGCTTCTCGGGCTTGCCCCGGAGCGCCGCGCGGGCGAGAGTCTGGCCGACGTGCACATGCATACCAACTATAGTGACGGCACAGGATCAGTAGAAGACGTGCTGAGCTTCGTAGAAACCTATACCCCGCTCGATGTGATCGCCATCACCGACCACGATACCATCGAGGGGGCGCTCTACGCGCGCGATCTGGCCGCCCGCCGCAGCTACCCCTTCGAGGTGATCGTTGGCGAGGAGATCAGCACGCGCGAGGGACATATGCTGGCGCTCTTCCTGGAAAAACCCGTTCCGCCCGATCTGAGCATCGAGCGCAGTATCGAGCTGGTGCATGCGCAGGGTGGCCTTGCCATCATCGCCCATCCTTTTAATCGCGTCTTCCGTCACAGCGTCCAGCGCAAAGTGATGAACCGCCTGCTGCGCCAGCCCGAGCTGCATCCCGATGGCATCGAGACGCTCAACGGCAGCTTCGCGGGCATCGGCTCATCACGAATCGCCATGACACTTGCGCGTACGGTATATCATTGGGCAGAGACGGGTAGTAGCGACGCGCATACGACGACGGCGGTTGGCTGCGCGCGCACGATCTTTCCGGGGCGCACCGCCGCGGACTTCCGTCGTGCGGTAGAATTGCGACAGACCGCGCCACAGGGGCGCTACTGGCAGCCCAGGGAGTATGTCGCATTCGTCTCGCACCGGATGGTCTATGGCGGCGGGGCCACCTTCGAGCAGGTAGAGCCGCGGCGCACAGCTATCGCGCGCATCGGCGGCTTCGCGCTCGAACGGAGCACTCGCATGCGTCCAACCGCTGGTGTGGTGCGTTAATTGCTACCAAAATACGCGGACTGAATCGTGGCCATGGAGGTCTGGTGGCTCGCCTGGCAATACCTGGCAATACCTGGCAATATCTGACGTGACACAACCCGGCGAGCGAAGAGCAGAGCCGGTTTCATGGATCGAACCGACAGGAAGGCACGCGTTGAAGATCGGACTCGTTTCGCCCTATGACTGGAGCTATCCAGGGGGTGTGCAGGACCACATCGCTCACCTGGCCGCCGAGCTGCGGAGCCGGGGAAACACTGTGCGTATTCTCACCCCGGCGACGGGATCACGCGCCCGGCAGGTGGAGTATGGGGTCTACAAGCTGGGGTGGGCGGCGCCCGTCCGGGTAAACGGCTCGATTGCGCGCGTCGCGGTCGCCCCCGACTGGCGCGGGCGTATTCGCTCGCTGCTGCGGCGGCAGGAGTTCGACGTGCTCCATCTGCACGAACCGCTGGCCTCCGCCCTGCCGCTGACGATGCTTCATCTCATGGGCATCACCAACACCACCTATGTCGGCACCTTTCACGCCTGGGCGCGTCGCAGCCTGACCTCGACAAGCGATTGGGCCTACTATTCCGCCAAGCCATTGCTGGGCCGTTATTTCAAACGGATTCATGGGCGCATTGCCGTCTCGCCAGCCGCGGCGGAGTTCGTCTCGCGCTTTTTCCCTGGCGAGTATCGCATTATCCCCAACGGAGTTGATCTGGGGCGTTTCAACGAAGGCATCGAGCCGCTCGCCCAATACACGCAATCCGGCGATGACCGCTTCAACATCGTCTTCCTGGGGCGGCTGGAGCAACGCAAGGGGCTGAAATATCTGCTGCGCGCGATTCCCATCATCCGCCAACACTATCCCAACACCCGTTTTCTGATCGGCGGCGATGGACCGCAGCGGGTCGGCTTCCAGACCTATGCTGCCCAGGCGGGGTGGCGCGATGTCATCTTCCTGGGGCGCGTCCCGGCGGAACAGCTTCCTGCGCTCTATGCGACGGCGGATATCTTCTGCGCGCCAAATACGGGCGGCGAGAGCCAGGGCATCGTTCTGCTGGAGGCCATGGCCTCGGGCCGGGCAGTGGTGGCATCGGATATTCCCGGTTTCCGCTCGGTGATTCGCAATCAGCGGGATGGCCTGCTGGTGGCGCCAAAGAATCACGAGCAGCTGGCCTGGGCAGTCTGTCATCTCTTGGATGACGAGAGCGAACGCAGGCGGCTCGCCGCGGCTGCCCGCGAGCGCGCCAGGGAGTTTGGCTGGGAGCATATCGCCGAACAGGTGCTCGACTATTATCGCGAGCTTCGCGCGGAGCAGGCCGTCATCTGGGGACGCCAGATCGCGCGCCAGCCCGCCGCGGCCATGCAGGCGTTCGAATAGAACGCGAAGAGACTGGGCCTGATGGGCCATTCGCGCGTCTTTTTGCGGGTCACATTCGCTCTGGGAAGCGAGTCCCTGAATTCCCACCTTGTAGGGCAGGGATGATACAATAGAAGCAGCATGCAACGAGGAGCAGGCAGGTATGTTTGGCCCAGCCATACAACGAACCGCGCGTCACATTGCCGAGATGGTGGTGAGGCCGCTGGCGGCGATTGGCATGACTCCCAACATGGCCACTGTGCTTGGGTTGCTGCTCAATGCGATTACGGCGGCGATTCTGGCGATGGGATCATTACGCCTGGGCGGCGTGATGCTGCTGTTCGCTGGAATGTTTGACATGGTGGATGGGGCGCTGGCGCGTGTGCGTAATCAGAAGACGACCTTTGGCGCCTTCTTCGATTCGACACTGGACCGCTACTCCGAGGGCATCATCATTCTCGGCGTCATCCTCTATGTGAACAGCCTGCCACCATCAACGGAAAAGGCATGGACTCTGGCCCTGGCGTATATCGCCGGTCTGGGTTCGCTGATGGTCAGCTATGCGCGCGCGCGGGCAGAGGGTCTGGGCCTGGAAATGAAGAGCGGCCTGATGGCCCG
>DATBIB010000034.1:0-5781 GCA_036557205.1 Ktedonobacterales bacterium
GCCCGCCGTATCGATCAGCATGATGCGGCGTCCCTTATACTCCACCTCGGTGTCAATCGCGTCGCGGGTCGTGCCGGGGATGTCGCTGACGATGACGCGGTCCGACCCGGCGATGGCATTGAGCAGCGAGGATTTGCCGACATTGGGTCGTCCCACAATCGCCAGCCGCGGGATGCCATCGGGCGCCACCTCGTCCTCTTCCTCGGCAGGGGGCAGGTGCTCGGTGATTGCATCGAGCAGGTCGCCGGTGCCAGTGCCAGAATTGGCAGCGAGCGTGATTGGCTCACCCAGACCCAGCGAGTAGAACTCGACGGCCTCCTGGCGGCGGGTGAGGTTATCCGCTTTATTCGCGCCCAGCACCACTGGCTTACCCGAGCGCCGCAACATCTCAGCCACCTCGGCGTCGCGTACCTCAAGCGCGGCGAGATCCACATTCTCACTGGGCAGAATCGGCACGTCGGGGTCGGCCCATTCCTCGGCCTGGCGGCGGCGCTCCTTGATAATGTCCCACTTGTTGATGACGGCGACGATGCCCTTGGCCGCCTCGTTGATGTAGCCCGCGATGTGTGTATCCTGTGCGGTGATACCCTCCACCGCGTCGATCATCAACACCGCCACATCACAGCGGTCGATGGCGCGGTCGGCGCGCAGGACGCTGTATTTCTCGACGCCGGGGCCGATATGCCCGCGCCGCCGGATGCCCGCCGTATCGATCAGCATGATGCGGCGTCCCTTATACTCCACCTCGGTGTCAATTGCGTCGCGTGTCGTGCCAGGGATATCGCTGACGATGACACGATCTGACCCGGCGATGGCGTTGAGCAGCGAGGACTTGCCGACGTTGGGTCGTCCCACAATCGCCAGCCGCGGAATGCCATCGCTCGGCGCCTCGTCCTCTTCCTCGGCGGGTGGCAGATGCTCGGTGATCGCGTCGAGCAGGTCGCCGGTGCCGGAGCCAGAGTTGGCGGCCAGCGTGATTGGCTCGCCCAGGCCAAGGGAGTAGAACTCGACGGCTTCCTGGCGGCGGGTGAGGTTATCCGCTTTGTTTGCGCCCAGCACCACTGGCTTGCCCGAGCGCCGCAGGATGTTGGCGACCTCGGCGTCGGCTTCGGTGATGCCCGATTTGGTATCCACCAGCAGGACGATCACATCAGCCTCTTCGATGGCCAGCTGCGCCTGCGCCGCAATCCGCGCGGTGATGTCCTCGCTTGTGCCAAGCTCCAGCCCACCGGTATCCACCAGCGAGAAAATGCGCCCATTCCACTCGGCGTCGGCGTAGAGCCGGTCGCGCGTCGTGCCAGGCAGATCCTCGACAATCGCGAGACGCTCACCCACGAGCCGGTTGAACAGGGTCGATTTGCCCACATTCGGGCGCCCAACAATAGCAACAAGCGGTTTCATCGCGGCACTCCAACACTCCAACGCTCCTGGCACGCACAATAGCTCTGATTGTACCACGTCTGCGGGCGCAAGCGGCGCGACACCACGACAGACCATCTGCCTGACGCCGTTTGACAGTCTCCGCTATACTGGTCAGGGCATCGTGCCTGCCTGCCTGCCAGCACGAGACTAGCGATGATCCTCATCAAGCAGGGATGCCTACGGAGCCACCATGGACGAGACCGACAAGATTGACGAGATGAACGAGGTCGTCGAAGGTCAACCCGCGAGTGACGCCTCGGAGTTCCCCGATGACATCGCGCCTGAGCAGACCGCCCTGGCGACTGTCCCGCCCGCGACCGACGACCGCACCGCATGGCGCGCATGGTGGCGCGCACGCGGGCAGAGCTGGCGCATCGAGCCGGAAATTGCGACCGCGCGACAGACGCTGCTGACGGAGCGCCGCGCCATTGCCCCAGACGTGCGCGCCAACGCCTACCCGTTCGCCGGGATGGCGCTGACACGCGCCGATGTCGAATGGCTGCTGGCGACGCACAAGAACGGGCGCGGCCCGGTCATATGGGACGACCCAACGCAGCGCGAACGCATTGGGCTAGACCTGCGTGGAGCCGACCTGCAAGGCGTGAACCTGCGTGGCCTGCCGCTGGCGCGTCTGCTCGGCGGGCTGGCAGGCGCAACCGGCGAGCAAATTGCCGCCGCCGCCATCCACCTGGAGCGAAGCGATCTGCGCGAGGCCCAGTTGCAGGGAGCCGACCTGCGTGGCGCACGGCTCGACGGCGCGCGTGCCGAGGGCGCGCACCTGGAGCTTGCCCAGTGTGTCCGGGCGGAGATGAAGCAGGTTGACCTGCGCCACGCCCATCTGGAAGGCGCGAGCCTGCGCGAAGCTGTCATGGAGAAAGCGAATCTTTATGAGGCGCATCTGGAGGGCGCAAACCTCAGCGGCACGCGGCTGAAGGCCGCCTCGCTCAGCAACGCCCACCTGGAGGGCGCCTCGATTGGCGGCGCGCGGCTGGAGAACGCCTTTCTGCGCCATACCCATCTCGAAGGCGCACGGCTCTTTGGCGCGCGGCTGGATCGCGCCTCGCTGATTGGCGCGCACCTGGAAGGGGCGATGCTGCGGCGCGTGCATCTGGAAGGCGCATCACTGGCCAGCGCCTCGCTGGGAGGCAAGCGCATGGCGCCCGACGATCTGAGCCGAATACGGCAATGGGCGCCCGATTTTCCAGAGGTCTTGCGCCCGGCTGATCTTCAGCGCACGTTCTACGATACGGCGAGCGTGCTGGATAACGTCGTCCTTGGCGACCGGCAGCATGGTTACGCCGAGCTGGCCGACGCTCACTGGGGCGACGCCAACCTGGCCGTCGTCCGCTGGACGGATGGGCGCGCCGCCATCATTCTTGGGGACGAGCGCGAGGCCCACCAGCATACCACGCCTGAGGGCAAGGCGAAGACGCGCGCCGAACGCCTCGCCGATCTGGAGCGCGCCGTCCGCGCCAACCGCCAGCTCGCGGTCGCGTTGCAGGCGCAGGGGCTGAATGAGGATGCGGGCCGCTTCGCCTATCGCGCGCAGGTGCTTCAGGCGCGGGTGCTGCGCCGCCAGCTGCGCATCGGCCAGTATCTCTTCTCGCGCTTTCTCGATCTGCTCGCGGGTTACGGCTACCGCCCCTGGCGCAGTCTGGTCGCCTATCTGCTGGTCATCGTCGGCTTCGCGCTGACCTTCTTCATCCAGGGGTCGATCAGTGGGCCGCATCTCGCCTGGAACGAGGCGCTCATCATCAGCCTGACGGCGTTCCATGGCCGCGGCTTCTTCCCAGAGCAGTTTCAGCCTGGCGATCCGCAGTCAGCCATCGCGGCGATAGAGGCGGTGATCGGCCTGCTGATCGAGATTTGCTTCATCGCGACATTCACCCAGCGCTTCCTCGGCGGCAAGTAGTGCGGCCTGCGGCGAGCGTGGAACATGGTGACACCCCCCACGGCCGGTCGCCGCGTCCACAGGCAACGCCTCACGAATGCCTCACGACTCGGGCATGCTGGGCGCTACCTGGCACTTGGCACTTGCTGCGTGCAGAACGCTCTATCGTGGTATATGGGCGTCGCTTTGACGAAGGATCTCGTCCACGACGCGCGCGAGCGGTGCGGTAGCGTCGATGATCGTACCGTTTTGCGGAAAGGCTGCTTTCGAGTGATACATGTGATACATGCGCACAGTGATTTCACGTTCCGCTGGTGTTCCGCCCCAGTCAGTTGGGTCCAGCGCCACTCGTTCATCAATCCGCCGGAGACTGGTGTCCAGGTCCACCTCAAGGACAAACACGCCGTCAAATAATGCGATGTATTTGGAGGAATTCCGCGAACCACCGCAGAAGAAGGTGACCGCCTCCTCCTGGTTGGCGACCAAGGCGTTGACTTTCTCGACATCCCAAATGTGGTGCTCGGAAATGAAGGTAGCCGAGTGCTCGTGCCTGCGGCCATCCGCCGGGCGCCCCGTGTCCGGATCGCCTTGATACGCCAATTCACGGTCACCATCTATGGCGTGGTAGCCGCGCCGCCGCAACTCTGTGCAGACTGCCGTTTTGCCGGCGCCGGACACGCCGTCAATCAGATAGTTTCTCCTGCCCATGGCTAGCTGCTATCCTTCTCATCGTCGCCTCGTCATGCCCTCGTCATGCCCTCGTCATGCCCTCGTCATGCCTGCAAGCATACCCGAAAGCCACGCTGCGGTGTTTGCAGATTTCTTACGCACTGCGTAACGCGTTAAGAGGTTCGGCGTCTCGCAACCCTCGGTACAGGCGCGTCCAGAGACTGGTGCGGCAAAACTGCTTGAAATGGTAGTACACGGTCTGCCATGGCGGAAAGTTGCAAAGGAGATAGCGCCCAGACGCCCAGGGGCAGCCGGTACGCGACAGATAAAGACGATGATGGAAAACGGGTTGAACAGGCCCCTTTTATGCCATTCGTGTATATCTCACAGAGAGATCCGGTTCCCAAGTTGAGTCATCGTAGGACATCTCGCCATGACAGGTAATAGTGTTGCTATCATAGTTGAAGGTACCGGTCATGCGTTGTGAGAAGCCTGGCGAATCTCGCCACATCTTCCACACACCGCCTTCGAGACGCATCTGATAAATCCTGGAAACCCCCCGCTTATCGGCATAGAACATGGAACACGCTTCCACCGCGTCATCCCGGCCAATGACGCTGAGTGCGCTGGGAATGTCACCGGGTTGCCATTCTAAACGCCAGAGCAGCAGAGATCCTTCGACCAGCCATTCAAAAGAAGAGTGGCCCTGCACTGCGGAAGGTATAGCAGGATGGGTTCCGACCATATTCCATGCGCCAACCAAGGCCTCAAACTGTTGCATTGAACTGGTTGGTTGCGGTGGTCGTCCGGCATGCTTATCCATGTGAAGATCCCTTCTTAAGTGTTTCTCTGACAACTCACGGCAACTCGCACCATAGATGTCGTGCTTGGAAGCTCCCTCCCCGCATGGGAGAACACGCAGGGGAGGGGGCGGCTGCTAACAGTTAGTGGCTGCGGTTCGACGTGTGCGGCTTCTTGCCGAGATCGTGCCAATTTTTCTCCTCGACATCGATCCCGAAGTGTTTCGCCGCCTTCTTGATGTTGCGGAAGGCGAGGTCACGATCCGCGTCGGAGACGCCCTCCACCTGGTCGAAGCGGGCCAGCGCGTTCTTGACGTGCGATTTATCCGTCAGCGGCTCTTTGCGCTGCTTCGGGAAGGCATAGGCGCTATCAGGCAGTTTTTCGCGGTCATCCGTGCTCAGATCACCGTGTTCAGTCGTCGGCTTCCATGTCGTATGTTCGGATGCCATAGTTCAACTCCTTTGCTGATGGGACACGCACATCGTGACCATCAGCGGGAGGCTGCACAAGCCATGCCACCGGAGATTATCGGCCTGCTTAGAACTTGACATAGGCGAGGATGGTCGCCACCGGGATGAGGATCAGCGCCAGCCAGTCCAGCAGGCGCAGCCGCCCCTCGTGCAGCAGCGTCGCCTCGCCAGTGACGCCATAGCCGCGCGCCTCGATAGCCATCGAGAGGTCTTCGGCGCGGCGTAATGCCCCCTGAAGCATCGGCACTAGCAGCGAGCTAGCGCCACGAATCCGCGCGCCCACTGAGCCAGTGGTGAAGTTGGCCCCGCGCGAGACCTGCGCCTTGATAAGTTGCTCGGTCTCCTGCACGAGCACCGGGATGAAGCGTAACGCCACCAGCGTCATCAGCCCGAACTCATCCGCTGGCACACGGAAGCGACGCAGTGGCCGGAGCAGCACGACGATGCCCTCCGCCAGAGCGACCGGACTGGTGGTCATCGTCAGAATCATCGAACCGAGGAAGAGCAGCAGGAAGATGGCCCCCAGGG
>DATBIB010000035.1:0-64465 GCA_036557205.1 Ktedonobacterales bacterium
CCGCTGGGGATGTTGTGAATCGCCAGGCTCGAAAGCACCAGGTCGCAGGATGCCACAGGCAGCGGAATCTCACGCATATCGGCGGTGAGTAGCTCGACGCGCTGGGCGTCTACCTCTTCGCGTGCGGCGTTACGCTGTGTCTCCGCTGGATCATTGCCCGTCTGGTCGATGGACTTCCACAGATCGATTCCAGTTATCTTGCCCTCTGGCAGCAGTTGCGCCGCCATCAGCAGCACCGCGCCACGCCCGCATCCCAGATCGGCGGCCCGCTCGTCGCCGCGCAGCCGCAGCCCAGTCAGCAGTTCGGCCCAGACGTGGAACTTGCCCACACGCGTCGTGTAGATATAGCTTCCTGCGCTGAGCAGCATATAGACGGCGTAGATCAGGCAGACCACCGCCAGCACCGGCTGATCGAAGAGCCAGATGCTTGCCGCCGTCAGCCCCAACAGCACGACGCCAATGACCGCGAATGCGATCGGCACATACGGCGCATCGAACCCGTAGTCGCCGCGACGCCGGGCAAGCTGTTCCGGCGAAATGGCAGGCGCGTCAGCCATGTCGCAATCCTCTACGCTCCCACTGGCGCGGCCAGCTCCTGCATCGCCTCGGTCAGCACCGAGAGCGCGCGGTCGATATCCGCCTCGGAGATGCCGTAGTGCGTCACCGCGCGGATGCGGCCATCGTCGCCGCCGGAGAGCAGCACACCCGCTTGCGCCGCCGCCGTCACCAGCGGGGTCACGTCGCCCGCCGCGCCATCTTCGCCGCGCACGCCGAAGAAGAGGATGTTCGTCTCGACCGTCTCCGGCGCGACGGTGATGTTTGGAATCTCTGCCAGTCCCTCGGCTAGCTTCTTCGCGTTGACGTGGTCCTCGGCCAGCCGCTCGACCATCTCGTTGAGCGCGACGACGCCCGCCGCCGCGATGATGCCCGCCTGGCGCATGCCGCCGCCGAGCAGCTTGCGGACGCGCCGCGCCTCGTCGATGAAGGCGCGCGACCCGACCACCATCGAGCCGACCGGCGCGCTCAGCCCCTTCGAGAGGCAGAACTGCACGCTATCCACCTCCGCCGCCAGCGTGCTCACCGGGACACCCAGCGCCACAGCGGCGTTGAAGACGCGCGCGCCATCCATATGCACCGGCAGGTTGCGCGCCCGCGCGGGGGCTGCCAGCTCGTGTAGCGTCTCCGGCGAGAGTACGCGCCCGCCGACCATGTTGTGCGTATCTTCCAGGCAGAGCAGGCCCGTGCGCGCCTCGTGGATGTCGTCGCCCTGGAAGGCGCGCGCCAGCCGCTCGCGGTCGAGCGTGCCATCCGCCAGCGTCGGCACCGGGCGCGTGGCCGAGCCATTCAGCCGCGCCGGGCCGCCGACCTCATAGAGATAGGTGTGCGAGCGGTCGCCCATGATAATCTCGTCGCCACGGCGGCAGTGGGTCAGCATCGAGACGGCGTTGCCCATCGTGCCGGAGGCGACGAAGAGACCCGCCTCCTTGCCTAGCATCGCCGCCGCCAGCTCTTCCAGCTTGTTGACGGTCGGATCCTCGCCATAGACATCGTCGCCGACCTCCGCGCGATACATCGCCTCGCGCATGTTCGGCGAAGGATGGGTCACGGTGTCGCTGCGCAGGTCAATCTTCTCGCCGCTGGCCAGCGCGCCAATGCGGGCCTCGTAGCTGCCATAGTCGCTGCTCATGTCACATATCCTTGGAAGACTTGGAGACACTTTTCTGCACAAGCATCGTAGCACAGGAGTGATTGGTATGTACCAGGGCAGCGGCCTAATATGACAGGAGATGTCTGCTTGGCCGCTGTATGCTGATGATAGCTCGAACGGATAGACTGGTCTGATGGGAGGTATGTATGGCGCGGAAAGCGGAGCTGCTGGCGGCGTTTGCCCAGACTGGCGAGGTACTGGACGATTTTATGGCGAGCCGTGGCGCGGATGAGCGAGCCGATGCTGGCGGCAGGAAGGAAGATGACTATTCGGCCAAAGAACTGGTGGCCCTCACCGGCTTCTGGATGCGTTATATGGTCGAGCGGATGGGATTCTATGCGCGCGGCGAGGAGCCACCACGCGAGGTGGACTTCGACGCGCTCAACCGCGACGAGATTGCCAGGCAGGCCAGCCTGACATGGGATGAGGTAGCCCAGGAGACGCGGGCCGACCTGGCGGCGCTGACCGCGGCGGTCGAGCAGTCCTCCGAGGCGTTTCTGCGAACCCCGAATTACTACGGTGACTATCCTCCCGGCCCCATCGAGGGCGAGATTATGGCCAACGGCTTCACCTGGGCGTTACAGGAGATGGAGAAGTATTATCAACGGAGAGGCGAGACGACGCGCGCCGCCGAGATCCACGCGCGGCTGGTCGCCGTGCATGGCGAGCCGGATACCGTCGTCTGCGACCTAATGACGCCGGAGCAGATACAGAGCGCGTCGCCGCAGCCGCTCATCATCGATGTGCGCAGCGCCAAAGAGTACGCTGCTGGACATCTGCCAGGCGCGCGCAACGTGCCGCTGGATAAGCTCAAAAAGATCGCCGCTAAAGCAGAGGCGCTGCCAAAGGATCGCCCTATCGTTACCTATTGCAACATGCACCATCCGGGGCAGTCGCGGGGTGAGCGCGCGGCGGCGCTGCTGGCTGAACGTGGCTATATGGCGGCGGCGCTGGCGGGCGGCTATTCCGCGTGGGCGGACCGTCTCGCGGTCGAGATAGGCGCGGAGCAGTAGGTAGTCAGGGGAGGGAGCATCTATGTCCGATTCGCACACACCAGACGATGAGCCAGGCAAGCCTCATGTCACCGCCAGCCCGTTGAGCGCGCCCGCGGGCTACGCCTTTCCCAAAGACGTGGAGGGATTGCTGGACTGGGCGCATGCCGAGCGGCAGTTGGAGCAGGCGCGCAACTACTGGTTGGCGACGACCTGCCCCGATGGCCGCCCACACGTCACACCACTCTGGGGCGTATGGGTGGAGTGTGCGGTCTACTTCGACGGGCATCCACAGACCCGCTGGGCACGCAACATCGCGGCCAATCCCAACGTCTGCGTCCATTTGGAAAGCGGCGATGATGTGGTCATTTTGGATGGGCTGGTGGAGGATGTCACCACCGACGAGGCGCTGGGGCAGCGTATCATCGCGGCGTGGATGGCGAAATATGGACGGTTGGCGCCCGACCCCGCTGGCAGCGGCATGTTTCGCATGCGGCCACAGGTCGCCCGCGGCTGGAGCGCCTCATCACTGAAGGACGGCGCGCGCTGGCGCTTCGGGTGATGGCACGCTGCCGACAATGTATAGCAGAGATTCCCTGGCCGTGGGCCTCTTTGGCCCACGGCTCATCGCTGTCCGCCCGTCCTCTCCTCTCCTGATACTTCTTCCTCCCACCTGTGACGCATTTCGCAGCCCAAAACGCCAGCTCATGCGTTGATTGATACGATAGAATGTCCGCCCGTCCTGGATAGTTGCGCATAGCAGGCGTGACGGTGCATCATAGAGAGCGCGTGTAGGCGCGGATGGGAAGCTTTACCATCCGACGTGTGACGCCTTGGAGGAGGATTGGGCATGGCGGCAGGGATCGGGTTCAGGCGTGTGGCGCTGGCGCTCATCGCGAGTCTCCTGGCGTTGGGTATTCCGATGGTGGCAGGGCAGGCGGCGCGCGCGGATGGGTCGGATCGGCCGTCGCAGTCGGTTGCCCTGGCCAGGGTGGCCGTCGTCCGGGTATTGACCTACTACTACGGCACGACCAGCGCGAATCCCGCGCCGATTCCAGTCCTCGCGCCCTGCGCCTCCGATGGCGTGCTGGTGGGGACGACCGATCAGAGCGGCAACCTCAACTCCGCCAACTACGTGCTGACGCCCACCGCCGCCGTGAATCCCCTGGTGCCTTGCCAGGGCGCGCAGGCGGCCTTCCAGCAGTTGAACGGCAACGCGACAACCTGGGGCATCACGCGCATCGTCGTCGCGCTCAATGTCTCCTATACCGGCACGGAAGGGACACAGCGCGGCAGCATCACCTATTCCATCAGCCCCGGCCTCGTCACGACCAACGGCGGCCCCGGCGCGCCGTCACTGCTCGCTCTCTCGCTCTCGAACGCCACTGGCTCGCCCAGCCATGATCTGCCTGTGCTCTCCATTCCCCAGCCCTCCGACGCTCCCGCCAGCGGGACTCCTTCGGTCATCGACCTGACTGGCCAGGACGGCCAACCCCTCAATCGCGACGCCGTGCGGCTAAATGAGATCAACGACACGCTCTATCCCATCAGCGTCTCCGCCAATCAGATTCCCCAGGCGCCAGCGGCCAAGAGCGCTGCCGGGACCAAGACGCCAGCCACCACAGCAGCCGTCACGCCAACCGCCGTCGGCAACAGCATCGGTATCGGCGCGGCTGAGGTAGATAGCAACGGGCGTCTGGTTGGGATGGTCATGCGCGATAGCAACGGCAACCACGTGCTGGCGTCACTTGCGGATGTGAAAAAGGCCATCGGCTCGGTCAGCGGGCATCCTGGCGCGCTGATGACCGCGTGGCAGAACGGTATCTCGGCCTACTATGCGTCGCCGCCAAACTATGACGCCGCCACCAGCGCTTTCCGTGGGCTGCTCAGCACCGCGCCAGATTTCGCGGGCGCGAAGCCATTTCTGGACGCGGCGCAACAGCACAACACCTCTATTCCCCCACTGACACAGGAGGCGACTCCTCCACCGGGCAGCATCTTGCCAGGACTTCCGACAGGTACGGGTGTCAGCCTCAGAACACTGCTGATCGTCGGTGGAGGTGTTGGCGCTGGTGTGGTGGTGCTCGCGGTCGTGCTGATCGTGCTGCAGCGCCGTCGCCGCGCGCGGATGCCGGTCTACATGCCTGCGCCGCTCGACGAGGCGGGCCTTGACCTGCTCCCGCGCGACTCGATGTACGAGATTCCCGCGATTGAGACGCCCCAGGCAATGCCAGCGGTGCGCCCGCCCAAGCGGTCCCGTTCGCGTCCACACTCGCGTCCACACGCCGGAGAGCCGGACATCGAGGATATGCCGACGGGACTGATGCCGACCATGCCACCCGCCCGTTCCGCCACTGGAGCGCCAGGGGCACGCTATACCGTGCCGATACCGCCAGATTTCGCCGGGGAGCCGCGTGCGCCATCGCAATCGCGCAAGAATACGAGTCTGATGTCCTACGCCGCCGGGCTCACCCATCCGGGCATCCGGCGCGCCAATGACCCCAATCAGGACAACATCCTTGCGCTGCACGGCGTGCGCGTGGCGGGATCGCGTCCGCAGCCCTATGGCCTCTTTATCGTCGCCGATGGCATGGGCGGACATCTCAACGGGCAGGAGGCCAGCCGCCTGACCATCGAAATCGTCACACGAACCGCTATGCAGTCGCTGAATACCAGCCAGCCGATTGACGGGCATGCGCTCAGCGGGGTGCTGCGTGAGGGCGTGCAGCAGGCGAATAACGAGCTGCGCCGGCGCAACATCAACGAGCGCGCGGATATGGGCACGACCATCACGGCGGCGCTCATCGTGGATGATCAGGCGGTTGTCGTCAATGTTGGCGATAGCCGCTCCTACCTGATGAGCCCAGAGGCGGGTCTGCGCCAGATCACTACCGATCACTCCGTCGTCGCCAGCCTCGTCAGCGCGGGCGTGATTCGCCCCGAAGAAATCTATACCCATCCACGCCGCAACCAGATCTATCGCAGCCTCGGCGGTGAAGAGGAACAGGTTGAGATAGACGTGTTCCCCGTTCAGCTTCAGGCGGGCGACAAGATGCTTCTCTGCTCGGATGGGCTGTGGGAGATGGTGCGCGACCCGCAGATCGAGCATATTTTGCGGGCGACCGCCGATCCACAGCAGGCGGCGCAGCTGCTGGTGCGCGAGGCGAATACCAACGGCGGCGAGGATAATATCAGTGCGCTGGTGGTGCGTCTGCTGGACGATCTGCCCCAGAACGCGCAGCCGGGCATGCGGGTCATCATCGCGCCGACCTCAGCCGCGGAGGCCAGCCAGCCGCACCCATAGCGCTCTCCTGGCCCTCTCGATGCGCCACGCCGTTTGGCCGTTAGTACGGGCGCATTGTGCCATGTACCCCCGCATGATATAATTTTTCCGATTTGGTAAAGCATATACTGGCGGGTGGAGGCCAGAGCCACGACCAATCGTGCGGCTGCCCCGATGATTCATTGATCATCTGTCATCCACCAGCAGGTCTGCGCGTATCCAATTCACCTCCGTTATCATATACTATTGTCTGAAAAAGCCCTGACAGGGGCTGTACGACGGCTACTTCTGCTCCTCCGCGACTGGCGCGACCATATATCGCGGGGGAGGGGGGATGTTTTTTCCACAACCACCAACACGTTGGGATGCAATGGGAAGAGCATGCACAGAGGCGCCGGGAGGGGAACCATGGAATCATATGGCTGGCGGGGGCAGGGAAGCTCTAATCAGCCGGAAACAGGAATTGCTCAGGCGCTCGACTACTTTGCCAGATATGGCGGTGAGCTGCTGGGTGCGCGGCGATCTGATAATCCGCTGACACTGACCCATGTGCGCTGGCGTGACCAGTCTGGCCATGTCTATGACGCGACCCACTCGCCGGAGATGAGCGGCGAGATCGATTCCGCCGAACGTGAGGTATGGGTGCAGCTCGCGCTCGACCTCCCCGTCGCGGCGGCGGGTATGTATGGCGCGCGCGCGCCCTGGGAACGCCTGGCGCTGGACCAGGGGCGGGCCGCGGAGCTGCTGACGCAGTTGCGTCGCTCGCTGGCCAGCCGCAGCTCGGGGAGCGGCAACAATCCCGCACAGTGGTCTTCGGGCACGCCGATGCACCGGCCTCCCAACCCTCCACAGCCACAGCCATACCCACCGAATCGTCCCGTCGGCAATCCAGGGTGGAGCGTGGCTCAGCCGCCGGAACCCAATGGCGCTTTTCCTCCTCCGCCGTTCCAGGCGCAGGCGCAGCAACCCCCCTCCTCGCTTCGTGGCGGGCCATTGCCAGGCGCTGCCATGCCAGGCGGCTCCGGGTTTATGCCGCGCACAGAGAACGACGCGCCGCCACCTGGATCGCAGGGCGCGATGGGAGCGGGGCGCGACTGGAACAATCCGGCGCGTCCTGTGGCGGACCCAGAGGTCATGGTGATTCCCTGTATCGAAGTGGAGCTGCCGCCGGTGCTTACTGACCCTTCCGCCGCCGATCAGGCGCGCGACTTCACTCGCGATGTCGCTCGGCACTTCAACCGTTCGGCGCATCAATTGCAGCAGTTACGCGAGACGCGGGGGTGGATGCGCAATGGCCGGATGGTGCTGGCGGCGCGCATGGCGATTGCTCCTGGATCGCGCGTGCCCTCTTCCATCGAGATGGAGAATGCCGCGCGGATGCTCTCCGACGTGCTCACCCGCAACATGCTGCCCTACACGCGCATGACCTTCGCCGAGCCGGGCGAATGGACGCAGGGTATCGCGTTGCCCGAGTAATCCGCTGTGCCTGGAGCACCTACGACAATGCCCCCAACTGGTGAAGCGGATTCACTGGCTGGGGGCGCTGCATTATCCGGCGGAGCGTTGGATTATTGGGGACGGTCTCCGGCGGGGCCAACCTGTGAGGAGATGCCCGCCTCGGGCAATGTCGCGCTGGTCGGGGGTCTGCGTCGAACCTCGGCGTCGCCAGTCACGCGGGCGCGCAAGACCCAGAGGAACGCCTCGATGAAGATCTTACGCGACATCTTCGACTTGCCAACGCGGCGGTCTTCGAAGATGATGGGCAGCTCGCGAATGCGGAAGCCACTTTTCCAGAAATTGTAGGTCATCTCTACCTGGAAGGCGTAGCCCTGGGCGCGAATGGCGTCGAGGTTGAGCACGCACAGGGCGGCGGTGCGATAGCAGCGGAAGCCAGCGGTACAGTCATGCACCGGGATACCTAGCATCGCGCGGGCGAACATATTGCCGCCGCCGCTGATGAACTTGCGCAGCGGCGACCAGTTGGGCGTGCCTCCGCCTTTGACATAGCGCGACCCGATGACGACATCGGCGTCCCCCGCCAGCTCGAAGAACCGCGGCAGATAGGTGGGATTATGCGAGAAGTCGGCATCCATCTCGAAGACAAAATCGTAGCCCTGTTCGATGGCATAGTGGAAACCAGCGATATACGCGGTCCCAAGGCCCAGCTTGCCCGGCCGGTGCATCACATGAATCGTGTTGTCGCGCGCCGCCATCTCGTCGGCGATCTGGCCGGTGCCATCGGGCGAGTTGTCGTCGATGATGAGGATATCCGTCGCGGGCGCGGCGCTCTGGATAGCCTGCACCAGATTGACAATGTTCTCCCGCTCGTTATAGGTGGGAATCGCGATAATTGCTCTCACCATTCTCTGGCGCGAAAGCCTCCCGCCCTCAGGCATGAGGATGCGCCGCTCCCCTTTCTTGTGCTCTATGTGTTATACTGCCTGTGTGCTTAGGCACTCTGGTTCACCAGAGCGAACGGTTTGCACACGGTCTCTCGCATCTCCGCACCTTCTCCAACCGAACATTCTGGCGTTCCCGGCAGGAAGCGTTGCCGGGGTAAAATGTTGGACGTACGCATCCGATGATGCACACGCGGCACTGCTTCGGAAGTGCCGGGCCGCAGTCAATCGGCCAGACGCGGCGGCTTTGTCGTTCCGGGTTAGCTGCAAGCCCCTGGGTTTACCCATGGGGTAGTTGACTTCAATCAATCACCAGTATCTCACCAGTATCTCACTGGTATACGTATCATATGTATCGCGCGCGGCCATCCACGGGCGCGCCGACGCTGGCAGGAGAGTGATCGCATGCTTTGCGCTGGCTCGCCGCGTCGCCGCCATACGATGACGCACGCACGCCAGTATGGACCATTGACCCGCGTCACGTAAAGATACTGGCAGAATCGTCTAACAGATGCGTCGGCGCAGCTCCGCCAGCCGCAGGATCGTGATCTTGCGTTTTTCCGTGCTGATGAAGCGCTTATCCACGAAGTAGCCCAGCACTTTGTTGACGCTCTCGCGTGAGGCGCCCACCAGCGCCGCCAGATCGCTCTGCGTCAGCTTCATGTCGATGCGAATGCCGTCTGGCGTGCGCACGCCATGAAGGTCGGCCAGGTCGAGCAGCTTCTTGGCGACGCGCCCATGCACATCGAGGAAGAGCAGGTCTTCGATCATGGCGTCGGTCTGGCGCAGGCGCTGCGAGAGCACGTTCATCACCTGGATGGCGATGCGTGGGTGATGGATGACGATATTGATGAAGTCGCTGCGTTGCAGGGCGTAGACCTCGACCAGATCAATCGCGACGGCGCTGGCCGAACGTGGCTGGCCATCGAGCAGGGCCAGCTCGCCGAAATAGTCGCCGGGGCCGAAGACCGCCAGCACCACCTCGTGGCCGTCCGGGCTATTGATGCAGATTTTGACCTTGCCCTCGCGAATGACATAGAGCACCTGGCCGGGGTCGTCGCGGTGGAAGATCACCTCGCCGACGCGGAATCCACGACGGCGCGCGGCGGATGCCAGCTCGCGCAAGGCCTCGGGATCGAGCGTGGAAAAGAGGGAGACCTGCGCGAAGGTGGCGATATGGCCCTGGTCGCCGACCGAGGCGGTGGTTGCTGGCGCACCACTCGTGCGCGTGACTTCTCGTGTCTGCGAGCCGCTTCGTCGATCGTCGTAACCCACCAGCGCACCTCCCTGTCTTTCACACGCTCTCGGCCAACCCTCGCGCCAGACACAATGAAGAAGGCGGCGTCATGCCTTGCCAAACGAGGTTATACCTGCCTCGCCACGACAAAAGCGCGCGCAATGCGCAGACAGACACCGCGGTAGAAAGCAAGCCCTATACGCATCTTTTCGTATTCTATCATTGGGCGCAAGCCCGCCCGGCAATATTCCTATCCCAGCCCCATGGGGTCGGCTATGCGGAGGCGCTCCAGGTGAGCGTGTCGCCATAGCAGTGATAGCCCAGGTCGCTTGCCACCTGAGCAAGATCGCTCTCGCGCGCGGCATGGCTATAGAGCGGCAGGCGCTTCGTCGCCAGCACAGCTTTGGTCGCGCGGCCAATTACGGCGCGCGCCAGCCCCTCCTCTGGCGATGACTCGGCAGCGGCGGTGATCTCCCAGACGTGGGGCGACTGCGAGCGCAACCCGGCAAAGCTCTGGATGGCGGCGTCCCCGTCGCGGATCACGAAGACGCCCGCGCCGAACCGCGCCAGCAACCGCAGGGCAGCGGGGTCCATCTCCTGGCCGTCGTCGAGCGGCTCGATCCAGTCCAGCCAGGGACCAAGGTAGGGACGGAATGCGCCCGTGAGCGTATACCACTGGCGCAGGTGGGCAACTTCAAGCGGGAAGAGGTCAGCGGTCGCGGTGTGTTGCATCAGCGTTTCGAGGGCAATCAAACCATCGGGGGTGAAGAGGATTTCTGGGCGCAACTCGCGCAGGAGGAGCGAGATCGGCAGCCGCAGCTCCGGCGTGACCAGCGCCACCCCACCGCGTTGCGCGCCGGTCGCCTCGGGCATCGGCGAGACAAGCTGGAGCAGCTGGCGGCGGCCAAAGAGCAGCGCCGTCGGGTCGTCCATGGTATGGCGCGCGACCAGTACATGCCAGCCAGAGCGCCGCAGATCGGCGGGCGGGCATCCCAGCGCCATGCCGAAATACGTATCGAGCGTGGCGAGCGCCTGCCTGATATCTCCCACCATGTGATCCGGTTCAGCCATTGCCTGCCATGCCCTCGCTAGCTTATATTCCTCGCCACCCGCTGCCATTGATGCGTACGTCGTCATTGTACCGCACCTGGGAGACGTTGCGAGTTGCGCGCGCTATTTTTGGATAGCCCATCCGGCGCTGAAGCCTGCTATGCTTGAGCAGCCACGCCAGGGAGCGTACGGAGTGGAAGAGGGCAATGCTACCGTGGAACTGAAACGTATGCGGACTGGACTCATCTCCTTCGAGCCAGGCGTGATCGTGGCGCGCACCGGGCTGCCCCTGCGCGAGCTGCGGGTAGATGCCGCCCAGGTGATAACTGCTCGGGCGATGTAGGCAATATGCCTACAATACCGGGCGCAAAATCGAGCCGATTTCCTGACAGACTGGATATCACGAACATGTCACAATCCATGGTGGAAGGCGGGCGATCACGGGAGCGTCATAAAGAGTCCTGCGGCGCCGTCGCCATCATGGAGGTTGTGATATGGCTACTCAACTCGATCCTCATACTGCCCCGAGAAGAACACGACCCGCGCCCAGACGCACGCCACAGCGCGGCCCATGGAACCATCCTGAGCTACGCAACCGCCTGGGTGCTATACGCGCATATCGCGCGAGGACACGGCGCATGCCGCTGCCCGGTATCTCGACGCCGAATCTGGCGCTGGCCGGGCTACAACTGCTCGTCGGCTACGAGTGGCTCGTCTCAGGTGTCGATAAAGTCCTGCTCGGCACATTTCCTGACAAGATGGGCGGCCTGCTGACGGCGGCCATCGGCGGCGGACGTTTGCCCGGCTTCTTCGCGGCACTCCTGCAAAATCTCGTGCTGCCAAGCGCGCCGTTCTTCGGCGTCGTCATCGAGTGGGGCGAGCTGCTGGCTGGCCTGGGACTGATCGCCGCCGGACTGGTGACGCTGCTGCGCCCGCTGGCCGAGCGCTATCTCAATCTGCGGGCGGCGCTCGTCTTCTCCTATGGCGCCCATCTGCTCGATCTGCTGGCCCCGGCGGCGGCTATCGGCGCGGGCCTGCTGGGCCTCAGCTTCTTCCTGCTGGACGGCCTGCCAGCGCCGTGGTTCGCGCCCGGCATCGCCTACGGCGGCGCAATCGACACCGGCCTGTTCCTGGCGGTCGCGAGCGCAATCCTGGTGGTCGGCCAGCTAGTGCAACGCAAGCAACGCGCATAACAATACTCTCTCCCAGCCCAGGCGCATTCTGGATTCTGGTCCCCCTCCCCTAAAAGGGAGGGGGACCAGAATCCCAAAAACGCGCGGACGAACCGACGGGCACCTCTCGGTAGCGTCGAGCTAGCTCCCTATCGGCGTGCCTTTGATCAACTGCGCTGCGAGTGATTGCTCATATGGGTCCGCCATCGGTAGGGAAGGAAATAGAGCATGTGCTGTCTCATCCACCGCAAGAAGAATACCGTTGCGAAAGAAAAGAGACACCCAATATGGTGCTTGGCTCGTTCCATTCTGCAATGTGAGAACGGTCAGGCAACTCCCGGTTGACTGTTCTGCAGGGACAAGATTGATCGAGAGTGTAGATATATTTGCTGGTAGTGATTCGGCCAGAGGTGAGATACGGGCTTGTTGCAAACTGCACATGGCCATACTCAGTGCTGTGTCTGCTTGATCCTTGAGCTGCACGTCCCAGCCGTTGGCCCATGAAATAAGAAAGTCAACTTGGGCATCTTGAGTTGGGGGCGAATCAACGACGACAGGCATGCCATTGGCAGAGATATATTGCCAGCGCAGCCAGATGGGCACGCTCAGTTCCCAGAATTGCGCCTGCTGGCTTGGGGCAGGGACAACGCAAAACTGCGTGCAGCTCCCGTCGGGAGAACCAGGAGCGCCCCGTCCTGTCGAAGTGGTAAATTGAGTCCTCAGGTGATATGTCAGCGTGACGGTCGTTTCCTTAGGGGCAATTTGATCCCTTCCACCTGGGGCTGCGATATACTCGCCGGGCGGAACGGAGATGTTGACCTTTGCCTTATCTAGTAGGTATTGCGCTGCTGCGATGAGTTCTGCTTGCTGGTTTGCTGGCAGTGCTGTCGGCGTCGCGCCAAGGTCGAGAATCTGTGATGATACTGCGGCTGGGTATTCAGTGTTCGCGTCGCCTGTGAAGTGTGGGCAAGTGTCTGTCTTGGAGAGCGGTATATGGAAGACGCAGTGCAGGGGAGCGAATGGCTGGGCTTCGTAGCGCAAGTTGTGTACACCCAATGCCAGAAAGAGGTCACTGCCATCGGTTACAGAATGATACGCTTGCTTGTCAATGGCCAGCTTTCCCCACGGAACTATATGGGCAACCCAGACAGGTTCCGTTTGCGTATGGGCTGAGACCGCTCCAAAGTTCCTCGGGTTGCGGAGAAAAGATCCCAATGCGGTATTGGTCACGAGAGGAATCGCAATTGCTAGGATGAGGCAACAGCCAATGAGAAGACGTCGCAAGAAGTGTGTGCGTTGAGAACTGGATATAGCTTTCGCGGAGGTATCTTGAGAGGCAAGCGGGTGAGATACAGGCTTGTTGGTGTGTAGGTCGCTAGCCTCAATGTCAAATTCCTCTGTTCCTTGCTCTTCCATTCCTGACTCCCTCGGATATACGCGCCGCGCTAGTTCGTTTAGTTACACTTTATGGTGAATGTCCTGTCTTCTGGATCACCTGTGGCTTACAAGTGATCCAGAATGCCTCACCTACTCTAACGAGGTGAGGCCAAAGAGCAAGCAGCTGACTTAGACGCCGTTAGCCGTTAGATGGTCGTTGAAGCTGTTACACCCCAAGGGGGCGCGGCGCAAAGCGAATCATCCCAATTGGTGCAATAAGGGGCGTTGGCATCGACGTGCCCCAAATCATCCCGATTTGACGCCCAAAGCTGGGTTTTCCAGGCGCCAGTCTGTACGCTTTCCTGTGGGCTACCCAAGTTGAAAGCAGAGGAGTGTGTCACGCCGTAAGACCACACTACTGTACTCCCATGCAACACTCGGCATGACATGGTGTATGACACGGCAAACCCATCGTATGAGGCTTGGCAGTCGCCCTCAACGGCATAACACTGTGTTCCGCCTGCTCCGCATAGCTCGTAGGTATCTGTGCTCCAGTGGGAACTCGATGTATTTGGCTGAATGTAGCCATTCTTAGATGTTGTCCCATGGATGGAAAATCCTCCTTCAGCATGGGCCAATAACTTGCGGACAATTGGTCCTTGCGGAATACGTGGGCTGGCATGCGCGGATGGAGTGGTCAAAGCGACTCCGACAATGGCTACAGCGATTAGAGCTACCATTGAGAGTCCTCTACGCCAAGGAAAAGATCGCAACAAGTCTGCCATGACTTGCACCATCCTTCTAAAATGTGCGGATGTAGTACACACTAAACTGACCAGAGACGGAATGCGAGCCAGCCGCTTGCTGCTAGATCATACCTTCAACTCAGCCATTACGCCCCAATGATTTCCCTAGTTTTTTTGCCCGCTTTGTTTTTGCTTTCCTGATATAGGCGATCTGTCTCCTCAGCTCTAACCTAGTACCAACTAGGTCGTGCGCAGCTCGTAACAGATGCAGGAGCGATCCTCAGCAGAACCCCTCTTTCCATCGGGGCCGGTGTGCGAAGTCGAGCGAGTCCAGGCTTCGCGGTATACATAGCAGAAACCCCTTCTCCCGCGGGAGAAGGGGCAGGGGTGATATCCAGCTACACCAGTATCCCCATCGGGTTTTCCAGCAGGCGCTTGAGTTCCTGGAGGAAGCGCGCGGCAATCGCGCCGTCGAGCGCGCGGTGGTCCACCGAGAGCGTCACCTTCATGATGTCGCGCACGACCACCTGACCCTCGCGCACGACCGGCGTCGGCACAATCGTCCCGACCGCCAGAATGGCCGACTCCGGTGGATTGATGACGGCGGTGAACTCCTCGACATCATACATGCCCAGATTGCTCACTGTGAACGTGCCGCCGCTGAACTCCTCCGGCGTCAGCTTGCCCGCCCGCGCCGCATCCGAGAGCCGCCGCGACTCACGCGCGATGTCGAGCACGCCGCGCTTGTCGGCGTCGCGAATCACCGGCACGATCAGCCCGGTCTCCAGCGCCACCGCGATGCCCACGTTGATGTGCGACTTGAAGAGTAGCTGCTCGCCATCGAACGAGACGTTCACCTCCGGCATGCTTTCGAGCGCCAGCGCCACCGCCTTCACGATCAGGTCATTGTAGCTGACCTTGACCGGATTCGGCAGCCCGGCGGCGTACTCGTTGATGGCGCTGCGCACCTCGCCCAGTTTGTTCGTCTCGATGGCGACCGTTACATAGAAGTGCGGCGCCGTCTGCATGCTCTGCTGTAACCGCCGCGCAATCGTCTTGCGCATATTCGAGAGCGGCTGCGCGCGCGCCTCTTCACCCGGCGCCGCGGCTGGCACAACTGGCGCGCCTAGCTGAACAGGAGTCGGAGCAGCAGGCGCGGGTTGCGCCTGAGGAGCCTGGGGAGCGGCAGGGGTTGCCGCTGCCTCCTGCGGGCTGGCGAGATACGCCCGCACGTCATCACGCACGATGCGCCCGCCGGGGCCGGTGCCCGCGATATGCGCGATATCGAGGTTGTGCTCGGCGGCGATGTGGCGCGCCAGCGGACTGATGAAGATGCGCCCGCCGTTCTGCCCGTTTTGTCCGTTCTGGCCCCCGCCTTCTGTCTCTGGCGCGGCTGGCTCGGCGACCGCTGTTCCCGCCGCGCTGGCAGGCGTCGCGGTCGCGGCTGTGCCGTTCGCCTGCGCCTGTTTGTTGGCGGCCCTGGCGGGTTTAGCCGCCGCAGCTGCCTCGTCGGGCAGCGGCTCGTCGGCCTTGCCAATCAGCGCGATGGGCTGGCCAATGGGAATGCTCTCGCCCTCCTGCGCGATGATCTTGCGCAAGATGCCCGCCGCGAACGCCTCGGCCTCGATGTTGACCTTGTCCGTCTCGATCTCCGCCAGCGCGTCGCCCTTCTGCACGGTGTCGCCCTCGTGCTTGATCCAGCGGAGGATTTTGCCTTCCTCCATCGTGTCGCCCATCTTGGGCATCACCACGGTCTGCATGTCGGCGGTCCCTTCTACCTACCGCGCGCCCGCGGGCTGCGGCACGATGGCCTTGACGGCGGCGATCACATCGTTATAGGCGGGCAGCGCAAGCTGTTCGAGCGGTTTGCTATACGGCATCGGCACATCCCTGCCGTGTACATGGCCAACCGGAGCGTCGAGCCAGTCGAAGCCGTGCTCGTAGATCAGCGCGCTCACGCCCTGGCCGGTCCCGAAATACTTCCAACCCTCTTCGGCGACCACGACGCGGTTGGTCTTGCGCAGCGAGTCGAGCACGAGGCCCAGATCAATCGGACGGATCGAGCGTAGGTCAATAACCTCTGTCTCGATGCCGTCCCTCGCCAGCTCCTCCGCCGCCTGCATGCAGATGTGCGTCATGCGCGAGAATGTCACTAGCGTCACGTCGCTGCCCTCGCGGCGGATGATGCCCCGGTTGAGCGGGACGGTGTACTCCTCGCCCTCGTCGGGCACGTCGCCTTTGAGGTTATAGAGCAGCTCGTGCTCGATAAAGAGGACCGGGTCGTCGTCGCGGATGGCCGATTTGAGCATGCCCTTGGCATCGTAGGGCGTCGCGGGGATCACCACTTTGAGGCCGGGGATGTGGGCGTACATGCTTTCGAGCATCTGCGAGTGTTGGGCGCCGCGCTGCGCGCCGCCACCAGCGGTCATGCGGATGACCATCGGGATGCTGGGCTGGCCGCCGAACATATAACGGAACTTGGCGGCGCTATTGATGATGAGGTCACTGGCCAGCAGGCTGAAGTTGATCGTCATCAGCTCGGCCACGGGCCGCAGACCACCCAGCGCGGAGCCGATGGCCGTGCCGATGATGATTTCCTCGGCGAGCGGTGTATCGCGGACGCGCTTCTCGCCAAACTCCTCGAAAAGCCCTTTGGTGACGGCATAGGTGCCACCGTATCCGGCGATATCCTCGCCCAGAATGTAGACGCGCTCGTCGCGCGCCATCTCCTCGCGCAGCGCCTCACGCAGCGCGTCACGGAAGGTAATCGTTCGCATCGTTCTCTATCTCTTCCATCGAAAGTGTCGGATACATATCGCAGTGATTCGCGGTGATCGGCGGCCGTTAGTCGCGCGGGGTGCTGGGCTTGTTGCGCCAGGCGATGGCGCCGCTGCCATCGGCGAGCACATCGTCATAGAGCTCGTCGGCGTCTGGGGCAGGGCTTTCCTCGGCGAAGCGCGCGATCTCCTCCACCTCGCCATCTACGCGCTCGTTGGTGGCGTTGATCTCCTCGTCGGTGATGAGGTCATGCTCCTTGAGCTTCTCCTCGAAGAGCGCAATGGGATCGCGCGTGGAGCGCCAGCGGGCCTCCTCGTCGCGGGTGCGATAGTAGGCGGGATCGGTCATCGAGTGGCCGCGGAAGCGATAGGTGACGGATTCGATCAGCGTCGGGCCTTCGCCCTTACGCGCCCGTTCCGCCGCGCGCAGCATCGTCTCGCGTACCGCCAGCACGTCCATGCCGTCAACGTGCTCGTAGGCCACGCCGTGACCCGCGGCGCGGGGCTCCAGCGAGGTGACGGCCCAGGCCTTGGTGACGGCCATGCCCATCGAGTACTGATTGTTCTCACAGTAATAGACGACCGGCAGCTTCCAGAGGCTCGCCAGGTTCAGCGACTCGTGGAACGCGCCTTCGTCCACCGCGCCATCGCCGAACATGACGGTGACGATATCCGAGGTGTTCTGATATTGGCAGGCGAAGCCAATACCCGTGCCGATGGCGAGCTGCGCGCCGACGATGGCCTGACCGCCAATCAGGCGATGCTCCGAGCTATAGATGTGCATCGAGCCGCCACGGCCCTTGCTGCACCCGGTGGCCTTGCCGTACAGCTCGGCCATCACCAGCTTCGGGTCAACGCCTTTGAGAATAGCGTGGCCATGCTCGCGATAGCTGCTGGCAACGTAGTCACCCGGACGCAACGCACTGAGGGCGCCCACGCCGCTGGCTTCCTGCCCGATGTACAGGTGCAGGAAGCCGCCAATCTTGCCAAGGGTGTATTCCTCAGCGGCCTTCTCCTCGAAACGCCGGATGAGCACCATCTGGTAGTGCATGTGGAGCAGCTGCTCCCGATCCAGTCCGGCCAGCGCGATGTTCCCTATGGCCATCTATCCCTGTCTCCTCCCTGCCCGGTTGGGCAGGATGCGCGCCCGGAATGGACGCGGGTCCGTGCGGCGTTCGCCACCGCATTATTGCGAAGCGCGTGCATGCGCCTCAGTTGCTGCTGGAAAGTGGGAAATTACGATAATTCCGAATAATTGCCATTCGCCTCTCTGTCAGCCTGTGGCTCCTCCCCTAGAAGCGGAGGGGTAGGGGGAGAGGTCTATTCGATTCATCTCTCGCGAGGCGTGACAGGCGCCGTCGCAGACGGTATGATATCGCTAGACCGCGCGCCGTAGAAGGCGTGGCGTAGCGCTCCTGGAGAGAGGGATCCGTCGGCATATGACCTACGTAATCTGTCAGCCCTGCATCGGCGTGAAGGACGCATCCTGCGTGGATGTCTGTCCCGTGGACTGCATTCACGCCCGCGAGGAAGACGAGCAATATTTCATCGATCCGGACGAATGTATCGACTGCGGCGCCTGCGAGCCAGCATGCCCGGTGGACGCCATCTTCGAGGAGGGCGCGGTACCGCCGGAGTGGCGCGACTTCACGCGCATCAACGCCGAGTACTTCGCGAAACAGCGCTGATGCGCGCCCGTGCGGGGAAGCCACCCCGACACACGAGCTTGCCAGCGGGAAACCATGCGCGCCTGCGTTATTAAGCGCATTCAGGCACATGAAAAAAGCCCAACCTCCGCAGAAGTCGGGCCTCGTTGCTCGGCTTTTGACGTACCACGCGAACACCTCCAGCAGCGAGCCGGGTTCGCGTCGCCAGCGGCGCTATCCGCCGCCGAATCGCGTTGTTCAGGTGCGATCAGCCGTCCAGCGCAGCGGTTGCGCCATGGACGTGCTATGCCGCCGGGACAGCAGCCCCCAGCGCGGATACCAGACAGAAGGCAATGGCGAGGCCGATGGTAAAGCGGAAAAGCAGCCTATCAATACCACGTCGCGTCTTGAAGACGGTACCAGTGCCGCCAAAGACACTACCCAGCCCGGCGCCGCGCGCCTGGAGCAGAATCGAGACAATCAGGGCGATGCCCAGAATGACCTGGATAATCTGAATTACTGTTAGATATGGTGTGAGAAAGCCCACGCGCCGCTCCCGCTTCTCGATGTCAATCGCCTGGTGTGTACTGTCGTATGTATCCGCATGCATTTCTCTTGATGAGCGTCCCGCGACCTCAGCGGGTCACGTGGGACACTATCTATGCTATTTTAGCATTCCCCGCCAAAACCCCGCAACTGGCTATACCTTTATTCGTGCCGTCAGCGCGAAAGACCGCTGACCGGAAGCCGTGAGATGCTACATCGCCTGGTCGTAGTCATATGCATACTAGTAGGCGCGCTCATTGGATGAACGACGGGGTGAATGCACTGGCGCAGGCTATACAAGGAGACCAGCATGCCACTCATGGCCGACGCAGTACCACTCGCGGTGGCGTTGGCGCCACTCCTGCTCACAATAATACTCCTTGTAGCAGTACCAATCCTGGCCTGGCGCTTCGGTTTATCGGTGGGTCGGAGGGTGCTTATAGCGCTTGCAGTGAGCGGCCTCGTCATAACATCTGTTGGCGTCGCCATCTTTGTGGGCGTTTTCTACATCGTTTTCTATTCGCCACGTTCACCGCCGCAGCCACATAGCTACCCGGGCTATGCGATTCTATGGGTTTTTGGGATAAGTCTCGTACTCAACGTAGAGGCACTCGGTAGCTTGTTCACACTCGCCTCTTGCTTCGTCGGCCTACGTCAGACGGCCCAGTCACGGTCCAGGTGGTTTTGGGCGCTACTCGTTGGGGCGCTCATTTCGCTGATCTTATTCGCACTTAGCGGGCGCTCGCTCTTGTTTGTGGTGCTTACACTTATCGGCGCCGACTTTCTGAGTCTCAACGTTCAAACGATATCGGCGTATTTGCTGATTGTCGTGGTTTTGCCGCTCACAGCCTCCATCATCGCTTTCACCTATGCGAGACAACGAGCGCGCGGAATGCGCAGAAGTCGGGAACAAGCGGACGTTGCATGAGGTGGCAGGCAGCGATGGTCTGGGGGCTCTCATGCCACAGGCGGAAGACCTGCGGCTAATCCTAATTGCTCAGTGACTTCGTGGTCCGCATGCCTAAACCTGCGAAAACGCCGTTTCGCCTTCCAATGGCGAGACGTATTATCAGCCAATAGCTGCTTTGCGCGAGGCCAGCCCGTGCGCCAGTCGGCGGCCAATACCCGGCCCTTCGTAGATGAAGCTGGTGTAGAGCTGGAGCAGCGACGCGCCCGCATCCAGCATTCGTTGCGCATCGTCCACCGTGAAGACGCCACCGCAGCCGATGATTGGCAGCCGCCCCTCGGTCCGTTTCGCCAGCAGGCCCACCACCTCGACGGCGCGCGCGTGCAGTGGCCGCCCGCTCAGCCCGCCTGGCTCATCACGCAGGGCTGTGGGAACGGCGGCGCTCAGCCCTTCGCGGCTGATGGTCGTGTTGACGGCGATCAGTCCGCTGGCCCCGCGCGCCAGGCATACCTCGACCAGCTCATCCAGCGCCGCCTCACCGAGATCAGGCGCTACCTTCACCAGCAGCGGCTTGACGTGCGTGCCCTCACCATCCGCCTTCGCCCGCTCGCGCAGCCGCGTCTGCAACGCCGCCAGCAGCGCGTCCAGCCGGTCGCGTTCCTGCAAGGCGCGCAGACCCGGCGTATTGGGCGAGCTGACGTTGACGGCGAAGTAGTCGGCCCAGGGATGGAGCCGGTCGAGCGAAGCCAGATAATCAGCGACGGCGTCTTCCAGCGGCGTCGCCTTCGATTTGCCCAGGCTGATGCCCAGCGGCACGGTCGCTTCGGGCTGGCGGGCAAGGCGCCTGGCGATGGCGTCGGCGCCGTCGTTGTTGAAGCCCATGCGATTGATGAGCGCCTCGTCGCTGGGGAGCCGGAAGAGGCGGGGACGCGGATTGCCCGGCTGGGCCTGTTGCGTGATGGTGCCGATCTCGATGAAGCCGAAGCCGAGCGCGGCCAGCGCGGGGATGGCGCGCGCGTTTTTGTCGAAGCCCGCCGCCAGCCCAATGGGATGGGGAAAGTGCAGGCCAAAGACCTCACGGGGACGGCCCAGGTCGCCGGGCCACGCCAGCGCTGCGAATTGCGCCAATGCCCGTGTCATCCTGGGTGACTCCGAGACGCGCGCCAGCATCCCTAGCACACGCTCGTGGATGGCCTCGGCGTCACGCCCGGCGACGTTGAAGAGGGCAGGACGCAGCAGATGGCGGTAGATCATTACGCACTATGCCTGGTTCGCGGCCTGATAGGCGCGCACCCGCTCGAAGGTCGCCTCGTCAATCGCGCTGGACGCGCGCCAGTAGTCCAGCAACTGGCCGAGCGTGAGGGCGGCGTGCAGGGTATAGCCAGCGGCGGCGAGTTGCTCTGGCGCGCCCTGCTCGCGGTCGATCAGGACTGCGACATCGCGCACCTTCAGGCCGTTGTCTTCGAGCACGCGAATCGCTTCGAGCTTGCTATCGGCGTGCGTCACCAGATCGTCGATGACCAGCACGGTCTCGCCCAGGGAGAAATCGCCGTTGATCGTGCCCGCGATGCCGTGCGTCTTCGCCTCACGCGGGGTAATCATCGGGACGCGCGTCTGGTGCATCAGGATGGCAACCAGCGGCGTCGCGGCCATCGGGATATCGGCGTAGCGGGTGAACTCCAGTGCCTCGGCGGCAATCATCTCGGCGAGAACAGCCACGGCGGTGTCGATGGCGTCGGGCCAGGACCGCAGCACCCGTAGGTCCACGTAGATCGGCGAGAGCGGCGCATCGGGCTCGCGCTCGTGCAGCTTCAAGCGAAACGCGCCGAACTTCACCGCGCCGCACGTCAGCAGCGCATCGGCAAACGCCCGCTGGGTTGCGGTCATCTCATCGGTCATCGGCTCACTCTCTCTATCTGGCGCGGGCGGTTGAAACCGCGCCTGAATGGCAGCCTGCGGCCACAACCCCGGCCTCCGGCCCGCTACCGCGCCACGTAGCCACGTATCCTCGGTTCGCGCGTCCGCTCCTGCGCGGGAGGGTGAGTCAGAAGCGGCGCACCAGGGATGGGTGTAACACAAAGTTGTCGAGTATCCCCTAAAAGCGCTGATGCGCTGCCGCCGCAACCTCCTCCTATCGCCCGGTAACATCCGGTGAGCCGCTGCTAGCAGCGTAGCATGAATGGCGGATGGTCGCATGGAGGCATACACGGCGGTATCCGCTGTTGTGCGGAGTAATGGGACATGAATGTAGGCCATGCATGCCCTCTCCTCCCCTGAACGATCACAGCGCTGCCTCGTCTCTGGCAGTCCGCGCAGGCGGACTTCGTGGCGGAGCGTAGCGAGGCCATTGAGGCGCGACTTTAATCGCCAGCCGCTAGCCGCTTATCGCTCCCGCAACTCCTCAATGGCGTCGCGCAGACGCTGGGCCTCGCGGCGGGCGGCCTCGGCGAAGTCCGCGCCGCTGGAGGCGTAGATGACGCTACGGGAGGCGCTAATCAGCAGCCCCGCGCCCTGGCTATCCAGTCCGACGTTCATCACCGCCGCCAGATCGCCGCCCTGCGCGCCGATGCCCGGAATCAGCAACGGCAGATCGCCCACCGCCTGGCGCACCGACTGTAGCTGCTCGGGATAGGTCGCGCCGACCACCAACCCGCAGTTGCCGTTGGCGTTCCAGCGCCGCGCCACAGTCCGCGCCACCGCCAGATAGAGCGGCTCCTCTGTGCCATCAGCGCTACGAAGCGTCAGATCCTGAAACTCGCTCGCGCCGGGATTTGACGTATGTGAGAGGATGAAGCAGCCACGGTCGGCGCGCTTCAGGAAGGGCTGAAAGGCATCGCCGCCGAGATACGGGTGCAGCGTCACGGCGTCGGCATTCAGCGCATCGAAGATGGCGTCGGCGTAGGCTCGCGCGGTGTTGCCCATATCGCCGCGTTTGGCGTCCAGCAGCACCGGCACATCGGGATAGCGGCTGTGGATATGGGCGATGGTGCGGGCGAGCGCGTTCCAGCCCGCGGCGCCATGGCGCTCGTAGAAGGCGGCGTTGGGCTTGTAGGCGCAGACGAGGTCGGCGGTGGCGTCGATAATGGCGGCATTGAAATTAAAGAGCGCCGTCTCGACATCGGCGCCCTGCGCGGTCGGCAGCTGATCGAGCTCGGGGTCCAGCCCAATGCAGAGCAGCGTTCGCCCATCATGCCAGCGGCGGCTCAGCTTCTCCAGAAAGCCAACGGTCGCGGTCATATTCGTAGTCGTGGCGGGGGTCGCGTCGGTCACGCTATCGCCTCCTCGAAACGGTGTTTATTCGGCGGGCGTCTCGCTGGTCGCAGGTTTGGCTGAGCGCGGCGGCACGACGGGCAGCGAGAGCACCAGCTCGAAGTCGTCGTCGGCCTGGATGCGGTTGAAGCGCTCGAAGCCGCAGCGCTCGCACTGGTGGACGATGACGTGCTCGCCGTTGGGCCGCTGGAACGCGCCGATGGGGGCCATCATCCCGCCGCAGCCGCTCAGCCGGTCGCCAGACTTTACGGCATCGACATGGCGCGAGTAGAGGCAGTATGGGCAGTGGTTGCGGTGATGCCCGCCGCTGGGCAGCGCCCCGACGAATCGCTTGCAGTGGCCACAGGTGAAGCTCTGGTCCTGCGGGCCAAGTCCGGGTGGCGCGCCACGACCATAGCGGGAATCGCGCCGCCTGCTGTCCCGCGTGCCATGCTTCGCCATATTCACTCCCGCCTGGGTCTTCGATTCACGCGTCACGTTTCGCGCCATCAGGTATGGTATTGCCCGCAAGGCTGCGGCGTCAAGTCGTTGGGGCGTTCTCGTCGAGCAGGCCGAAGTTGGCGCGGGAGGGCAGCGCCGCGCCGAGGATGATCAGCAGCAGCCCGGCGAGGCCGATGGGGACGAACGCGAACTGCGGCTGGTGTGCGAGATCCCAGAACGCGCCGCCGAGCAGCGGGCCAAGAAAGGCGACGCCGTAGCTGAGGGTGAGCGTCACGCCGGTCAGCCGGGCGACGGAGGAGCGGTCGAAGAGCAGCGCAGGCAGCCCGATGCCGAGCGCGAAGACGAACGACGAGCCGCCGCCCAGGCACGCCGCCCAGAACGGCTGCCACTCAATCGGCGCAATGACCAAGCCAAGAATTGCTACCAGGCAGAGCGCGCCCGCTGACACGAATGGCCAGCGGCGGCCCACCAGCCGCTGCGCGAAGACGGTGACCAGCAAGCCCACCGGCAGTTGAATCGCGTTGAGGACGCCCAGCGCCAGTGGGGTCGCGTCCTCTGCGCCGATGGCCTGGTTGTACGGGGGAATCCAGGCGTTCATGCCAAAGTAGATGAGGCTGCCCGCGCCGAGCAGGATGCCCAGGTGAAGCGCGCTCACCCGTCGGCGAGCGGGCGCATCTTGCCGCGCTGCTGGTAGCACTGATGAGGATGCAGCGGCGGAACGCGCGGGCTGGGTCGCGGCGGCGGGCGGCGCGAAGATGAGCCAGAGCGCCAGCGCCAGCGCCGTCGGTACGGCCCAGAGCAGTAGCACGCCCGGCCAGCCACCCGCGCCAAAGAAGTATGCCATCAGTGGCAGCGTGAAGGCGGCGGCCAGCGTCTCACCCAGGATCAGCCCATCGCTGAAGAGCGCGGCCACCAGACCAATGCGCGTGGGGAACCACTGGCGCGCCAGCACCGGCACGGACGTCTGCGCCAGCGTGATGCCCGCCCCCAGCGCCACAGTGAAGAGATAGAGCGGGAGCGCCGCGGGCCAGAGGCCGCGCAGGAGCGCGCCTCCCGCCAGCAGCGACAGCCCCATCGCCACCGTACGTCGCCCGCCGAGACGCCCCGCCAGCAATCCGGCGGGCAGCGCGAAGACGCACATCAGCAGGAGCGGCAGCGAGGTCAGCAGTCCCGTCGCGGTATAGGAGAGGCGCAGGTCGCGCTGGATCAGCGGCAGCACCGGTGGAACAGCCAGGATGACGCTGCGCAGGTTGACGCCGACCAGGACGATCAACGCGAAGACGAGTAGCGTGCGGCCCCTGCCTGTCACCTGCTCGCTATGGGCCGCGACGACGCCGGGGGAGCCTTGGGATGGTGTGGCGCGCTCCGTGGCGTGGAGGTCGTGCGCCGCTGAGTGCTCATCATGAGCCGACGACGGCGCGACATTCTCCATGGATTCCTCTGCGTTTCAGACGTTTGGGTGGGTTGATGTCAATGAAGAGTATCATAGGCGTCATGCAGAGATAGCGCCAGCACAACCTGGCAGCATCCGGCAGCACCCGGCAGTGCAACAAATGGCTAGAGAATTTGACAGGCGCGCGCGGGTTGCATACAATCGCGGGGCATATATCTTCCCGTAAGAATGTGTGGGCAATCAGGGGTTGATGCGCTGGCGGGGATATCGCCAGATAGCTTCCATCCGGGATGAGAAGCCTACTGGAGAGCGTTTATTCCGTGTGCCGCTCTGGCGGCGTTGGGTTGGGCAGGGAGGTTTGCGGGCATGCGATGGTCACACCTCGTGCGTCGTGCCAAAGGAACCGGACTCTATCAGACGGCAGCGGTGAAGGGAATAGGGAGACAGCGACGGCAGCGCGTCGTTGGAGGACTTATCTTGCTGGCGGGGATCGTGCCGCTGCTGCTCTCGGCGTGTGGCTTGCAGAGCAGCGGGGGCGCCTTGCTGGCTGCTGACCAGACCTTCGTCTATCCATATACGCGCGGTGATAGCAGCACCACGACTGTGAAAGACCCGGTGCTCGACCCAGCCGCGATAGCCTATGCGGCGGACTCGACGTTCACCAGCATGATGTATTCGGGCCTGGTGACGTATTCGCCGGACTTGCAGGTGGTTGGCGATGCGGCCACGAGCTGGGATATAGACTCCACTGGCACAATCTATACTTTCCATCTGCGGCCTAATATGCATTTCAGCGATGGCACGCCGCTGACCGCGACGGACTTCGCCTATAGCATCAACCGCGCGCTCGCTCCAAACCTCTGTAGCAAGCTCGACGTGGATACCTACGGCGATAATGGCTCGCAATACTGCTTCCAGGGGCTGGTGCAGGGCTATCTGGGCCACATCGTCGGCGCGCTGGACTACAACAGTGGCACTGGCAGGCCAGTCAACGGCGAGGGCAACAATCCCGGCACCAGCGTGAACGTCATCGATCCGCTGACGCTGCAGATCCGCCTCGACGCCCCAATCGCCTATTTCCTCGAGGCGCTGACCTATCCGTTCTCCTATCCGGTCGAGCAGAAGCTGATCGACCGTTATCCCAACGGGACCTGGGTGCAGCATCTGGATGAAGGCGGCACCGATGGCCCATATAAGGTCGCGCAGTATGATGCGACGTCGAAGCCGCAGCAGATCGTCCTCGAGGAGAATCCCTACTGGGAGCAGGCCTGGGGCAAGAATCTGACGCTGAAGAAGATCGTCCGCCCTATCTATCCAATCGTGGATAACGAGTACGCGGACTATCGCGCGGGCAAATGGGACTACACCGACGTGCCGTCGCAGAGCTACTTCACGGCGCGCGGCCAGAGCGACTTCAATCAGGTGCCGCTGCTGGCTGAGAACTACTTTGGCCTCAACTTTGACCAGCCGCCAATGAACAACTTGCAGGTGCGCCAGGCGCTCTCGCTCGCGCTCAACAAGCAGTTGCTGGTGGACCGGGTCGAGAATGGCGGCGCGATTCCGACGAACCACATCGTGCCGAAGGGGCAGCCAGGCTACTATACTGGCCTGGTGACTCCCGGCTCCAACCCGACTCAGTCGCTCACGGGCGACCAGGCCCAGGCGCAGCAGTTGCTGAAGGCGGCGCGCGCCACCTGCGATACGATTAACCCAATCACCGGACTGGCGCCGCCAGAATGCCCCTACATCATGGGGTCGCACCCGGAGGCGATCAATATCAACGTCTCCAAGAACGCGACGCGCGTTGCCATCGCTACCTTCGCGGCGCAGCAGTGGAATACCATCCTGGGCCTCAATATCCAGGTGGTGCCCACCGACGGGTTAGGGAAAAATATTGTGGCGCACGGCCCATACCAGATGTGGGTGATTGGCTGGCTGGCGGACTATCCCGACCCGCAGGACTGGCTCTCGCTCCAGTTCATGTCGAACCCGCCCGCCACGCTCGACAACCCTCATGCACAGACTGCCAACAACGCATCGGATATTCACGACCCGAACCTCGACAAGCTCTTCAAGCAGGCCGATCTCGAGCGCGATCCGAACAAGCGTATGGCGCTCTATAACCAGGCCGAGCAGATCATCGTGAATGAGGTGCCGTGGATTCCCTACGAGCAGTCGAAGGCGCTCTGGCGGCAGCGCCCGTGGGTGCGCGGCTTCGGCCTGAACTCGCTTGGGATGATGGTGGACACTGCCTGGCCAAATGTCTACATCGCCAGCCACTAGCGCGGGCGATACGCGGAACCACCTTCTCACGCCGGGGTACATCAATTGTACCCCGGCGCTTTTATGCGCCCATGACGGATAATAGGGTAAGGGGTTCCCTACCCGTGTCACCTTTCTCGCGTATAACTTGGTAGTGCTACCGCTGAGGGCTATCGCTTTTAACCGTCTGCCCGACGCAGAATACTATCCAGAGGACTTCTTGATCGCGCAGGACACTATGACCGGAGGCCAATGTGTTGAACGACCCGAATAATGTCAATGTACAGGCGCCCCCACCGGGGTACCCTTACCAATCGCCGCAGCCCTCCCCAGAGATACAGTATTATTCCCAGCGGCAGAGCTATGCGCGCAGCGTGGTCTGGCAGACGGTCATCACTTCGCTGCTGGTGATTGTCGCGTTCGCCTCGGGCTGGTTTGGCAACGCCTTCGTGAATCGGAACAATTATGTCTCGCCGACGAGCGATGAACACTTGATTTTGCAAGCCTGGGACGCCGTCACCAACAACTTCGCCGTCACGAGCCAGATCAACACCAAGAAGATGGCTTATGCCGCGATTGACGCGATGGTCAACAGCCTGGGCGACACCGGACACAGCCGCTTCCAGACGAAGGCGGAGTTCGATGACGAGCAGAACCAACTCAATAACGCCTCGTCGGTGGGTATCGGTGTCTATCTGAGCGGTGGCGGGACGACTCCTATACGCATCGATGCCATCATCCCCGACTCGCCCGCGGCCAAGAACGGCCAGTTGAAGCCGGGCGACTTCATCATCGCGGTGGACCACCAGGACATCACCGGTAAGACCATCGATCAGGCGCGTCCGCTCATTACCGGCAAGGCCAAGACGCCGGTGACGCTGACCATCAAGCGCACCAGCACCACCCCGCCGACCACCTTCGACGTGACGCTGATTCGCGATAGTTTTACGTCGCCAATCGTGGTCCCCTACACCATCCCGTCGCTCAACATCGCCTTTATCCAGATCACCCAGTTCGCCCAGGACACCGATGACCAGCTGAAACAGGCGCTCAAGGCCGCCAAGGCCGCGCATGTGCAGGGCATCGTGCTCGACCTGCGCGATAATCCCGGCGGCTATCTGGATCAGGCGGTTGATGTCGCCAGCGAGTTCATTCCCGCCGGGCCAAATAAGAATGTGCTGATTGTGCGCAGCCGGACGGACAAGCAGACAATGGCCGTGAAGGCGGGCGGCCTAGCGACCGATACCCCGCTGACGATCCTGGTGAACAACAACACCGCCAGCGCGGCGGAGATCGTCACGGGCGCGATCAGGGTCAACCGGCCCGACGTGCATGTCATCGGCGAGAAGACCTTTGGCACCGGCACGGTCCTGCAGCCGTTCACGCTCTCCGATGGCTCGGTGGTCCTGCTTGGCGTCGCGGAGTTCCTGCTGCCTGATGGCTCGTCCATCTATAACAAGGGCATCCAGCCCGACCAGCCGGTCACGCTGCCCAAGGATGTCGTGCCGGTCTCGGCGCTGGTGGCGCAGAACATGAAGTACTCCCTCAAGCAGATCGAGCAGTCGGGCGATACGCAGTTGCTCAAAGGGCTGGAGGATATCAGCGGCCAGAACCTGGAGCAGCCCGCCGCGTAGCAAGCCCTGCATGCACAAGGTGAAACCGCTCGCGCCCTCAACGTTTCCATCGCGGGGAACGAAGAGGGCGCGATTTTACACATGCGTCACCGAGACAAACAGGCTCACTCGGGCGTGAAGAGCCAGACGGTGAAGATGATGGCCGCGATGCTGAGAATCAGGCCAATGATCGACGTGATCAGCCCCTGGCGCTTCGGCACACGGAAAGACGTGAAGATGCCCCGGAGTCCCGCATAGACGCCATAGACGCCAAGCAGTGCGAAATAGATGATAACGCGCTGGAAGGCGAAGGCGGTGATCGCCGTGACGATCAGCGATGCGGCCGCCGCCAGGAGCGATTTCAGCCCGTAGGTGTTCGTCGGCTTCTCAGCCACTGCCGGCGCCGCCGCTGGTGGCGCTGCCGCCGCGGGCGCGCCATAGGGATCGGGTTGAGTCTGCATGCTTCTCCTCCTTAAAATGCGCTTCTCCACCACACAGGGTGGCCTTGCCAGACGCCAGTGTACCGGCAATCTGGTGACGATTCCACAGGGTGAGGTGAAATTGCGGGTTATGGAGAATCTGGCATGCGTGTTGTGGAGCACGGTAGCTGCGTATTCTGGCGGAATGGCATCAGGACTGCTGTTGCGACATCCTCAAGCCACTGGCTGGAGACGATAGTTCGTGAAGTCGATCTCCGCTCCGGTGTGGCCGATGAGGCCATTGCGGTCACTCAGGCCAGGATCGTCCGCTGTTCCAGCGGCGGGAATGCCAGAGTCGGTCAGGGCGCCCACATCTACGCCATTGATCAGAAAAGTTAGCCGTGTGCCCTGGAACCGTACTTCGATTACATTGGTCGCGCCCAGCCCAGTATGGATCGCCGAAGAAGCGCTCCAGGGCGCCAGATATACTGTTCCAGCGAGTTGTCGAATCGCACTCCACATACCAGACGAGGAGATGAGGACAGCGTAATAGTGACTTTGGCCAATGATAGGCGCGCGGAAGAAGAGACCATAGGGAGCGTTACTCGCGCCGCTGATCTGGCGCGCCGTCACCGAGAGGTCGCCATCAGGCGCCGCGGCGGCATCGGCTGCCTGGCAACCTGTGTTGCTGTTAACCACATGCAGGCCGTCGGATTGCGGCTGGCACTGGTCGCCCGTGAGCCAGTCAGGCGCGCCGCCAGTCAATGGGCTGAAGTAGGAGCCAGTCGGGAACGGCGTTGGCAGATAGGTGGCGGTTGCGGGTGGCGTCGCGGCGAGCGCACTTGGGGGTGTTTCACCAGCCGGTAGCCGCGCCACGATGATGGCCACGAGCAGAAACAGCAGCGCGGGCGTCATGATGCTGAGGGCCAGCGCGCGCCATGGAGAGCATCCCCGCCGAGATAGGTGCGCTTGGGCGCTATCCGTCGCGCCGCCAGGGAGAGGCGCCACCGGCTCATGCGCCACCAGCCCCGGCGTGTAGCGTTCGATGGTTGCCAGCAGCCGCTGCATATCGGCGTCGAAGTCGGGGTCGAGACGCGCCTGGGCCGCATTAAAATAGGCAAGCTGCGTTATATCCTCCGGGAGTTGCGCGCCCGCTGGTATCATTGCCCCTTCGGCCAGGACAGGAATCAGTGGCGCCTGGCGGTGAAAAGCGGCGGCAACCTCCATGCGCACGCGGTCGTTGGGGCGAGAGACGCCGTCGAGCCAGCGCGGCCCGATCACGACGACCTGCGCAAGCACCCGATCCATCTGGCTGTCGAGATGCGCCTGCGCGGCAGACTCCGCGGATTCGGGAGGCGGCTCATCCGCGCCAGCAAACAGGTCGCGCAGAATCCGCTCGCGGCCATAACGCGCGGCCAGCCGATCATAGATGCGACCAGCGGTATCGTCCACATCCCCGTGGCGATAGACGAGGTGAATCAGGCCTGCCTGCCCCTCTATTTCCATGCGTATTAGTCCGTTCCGCGTCATTCATAACGCTGCAAGATAAAGCTGGTGTAGACAACAGTCAGGCCATGCTCGGCCAGAAATCCAGATTGTCCTGAAGCATAGGAGCTATCGGTGATCTGGCCCACGCGCGCAGTGTTGACGTAGAGTGTAATCAGCGCGCCGTCGGCGTCGACTGTCAGGGTATTGACCGCGCCCGAACCCGTATGGATGGCGCTGGATGACCCGCTGCCCAGCGCCTGCCCCGTCTTCGCGTCCAGCAGCTTCCATGTGCCTGAAGGCGTGATCACGAAGGCATAGCCCGTTGTGCTAGCGCTATCACCAGCGCGGAAATACACCCCATAGACCCCTTGTGGGGTGTTGTCAGTCGCCAGGCGCGTGGTGACGCTGATTCGTTCATTGCCCGCCGCGAGGGCCTTCGGGCCGCCGCAGAGCGCGCTATGCTCTGGCTTCGACGAGCCAACGACCTGATAACCGCCTGACGCAAACGAACACTGGCCAAAGACATCCGTCGCCCAGGTGGTCGGCGCATCGCCTCCATAGTCCCTGAGCGCGCTGAGAGGGTCTTGCGCGACCGTGACAAGCGTGGGAGTGCGCGGGATAATTGGCGTCGCGGTAGGGGTCGCAACCGTTGGTGCGCTCACCTGCCCGAAGCCAGCACGAGCTACGACGAAGACGCCCGTCACGCTCAGCGCGATCACGAGCAGCGCCGCCGCCGCAAGCAACGCAAATGCCTGACGCGACAGTCGCTGTACGCCACGCGTGATGGCCAGCGGCGCGACGTAGCTTTCTAGCGTCTTGATCAATTGCTCCAGGTCACGGCGAAAGTCAGGATCATTGCGTAGCGGCAGGGGCGTCAGGCTGGTCAGAGGGCGCAGTGTCGGCGGAAGATAGGGCGCCTGTGGCATTGCGGCGCTCTGCGTCAGCATGGGGATAACAGGCAATTGCCGCTGGAACGCCGCCTCAAGCTCTGACCGCACCGGATCCTCAGGCTCTGCCAGTGGCGAGACATCTGCACCCGCTGCCCGCAGCCAGCGCGGCCCAATCAATGCCAGCACCACCACGGCATCGCGCAGCCCCGCATCGGTTGCCACGAGGCTCCCCGGCTCGCGCCAGCTCACCGCGTCACGCCCGAAGCGCTCGATGAGATGGTCATGGAGTCGCCCCGCGACGGCATCTGTATCACCCGGCCGGTATGACAGGTAGATAGAAGCCATACCACATCCTCTTTATCGCTGAATTCAGGTGTGATAGATACGCCAGTAGCCGCTGTGATACCAGAGCAACGCGGGCTGGAAGTCATCGTCGCTGGTATAGTTGTCGCCGACTGCCCAGGCGTCGCCATCGGCCATATCGGTGATGCCGTGAATCGCTCCCTGTATCGGGTCACCCAGCGTGACCCATGTCCGCCCATCATAGCGGAGGATGAGACCGCCGTCTCTGAGTGCGTTGTGCGACTGAGCGCCTCCAGCTGCCCAGACATCGCCAAAGAGACCACTACGCACCAGCGTCAGATTGCCGACCGAGGGCAGTGGCGTGAATGGCTGCCACTGACCCTGCTGGTAGTGGGCGATATAGGCGCGCTGGAGCAGGCCGGTATATCCCACTGCCCAACCAGCGCCATCCGCGCGCGAGAAGTCCATATCTTCTATGAATGCGCCGCGGTCGAGCAGTGGCGTTTGCACGCTCACCCAGGCGCCACCGCTTGCCTCGTGGAAGCCATCGTATCCGGTCGCCCAGGCGTCGCCCTGTCCGCTCACCGCCAGCGTCCGCAGCCCGCCCAGACCGATGACGCCGCTATAGACGGACCATGCGCCCTGGGCATAGCGCAAGACGCTCTTGCCGTCGTTATCGCCGACGATCCAGCCGCCGCCCCGTGTGTCCATCCGCACGACCGGCATATCGATGCCTGAGACCGGGCACGTTATTGGCGACCATGACCCATCATGGTAGTGAAGCAGGCGACAGGTCTCATAGTCGCCACCGACGGCCCATCCCTCACCGCTATTGACGAATGAGATGCTGTCCAACTCGGCCCCAAACGGACACGCCGCACGCGACCAGACCCTGCCAGTGTAGTGAAGCAGTATGCAGGAGCGGTCATCACCACCGACGGCCCAGGCGTCGTCGGTTCCGGGCGGGCTGGCGATATCGCGCAGTTGCGTGCCGCGTGCGAAGCTCAATGCGTTCGCGACGGCGAAGTGGCGCGCCAGCAGCAGACTCCCGCCGCCACAGGAGGCAATCAGCACGGCGAACACCAGCGCCGTCAGCAGCACGCGCCGCCCCAGTGAGGCCCGCCGCGCCTGTGCGCCCGCCTCGCCTGGCAGCGCAGGCGCACGTTTGGAGGCGGCTGGCGCGATAGGCTGATAGCCGACTGGTGGCCCGAATCGTCGGAGCGTCTCGCCCAGGATTTCCATATCGCGGTCGAAGGTTGCCTCTGAGCCAAGCACAACCGCGCCCTGCGCGACCAGCGACTGGAGCGGTTGCGGCAGCAGTCGCCAGTCGGGCAGCGCCGCGCCATGAACGAGCGCCGGTATTACCGGCATGCCGTAGCCGAGCGCCGTCACAACCTCGTCGTACGTCTGGTTGAACTGGTCTGCCAGTTCACCGCTGAGCCAGCTCGGCCCAATCACTACCAGCATCGCCGAACACTGACGCATCGAATCGGCAACGCGACGCGCCATGTCGTTGCCTGTCCCCTCGAACGTCACATCCTTCATAACCGAGCGCTCGCCAAAGAGCATGCGCAGACGGTCGGCGACGCGCCCGCTAATGGCGGCGGAATCGTCGCGGCGGTAGGCGATATAGATCTGGCCCACAGTCAATTCTCCGCTAGTACGCTCACCGGGCATTCTGCCGGATAGACGGCTGGCGCGCCCACTCGCTTACGGCTCTGGCGCAAGCGTCGCGATGGTGATGCTGGTGTAGATGGCTGTAGCTGGCGCTGAGCCTGATTCAACGCCCAGCCCAATCTGGCCCACGGTGTTGTTGGCATCCTGGAAATCCCCCAGTTGCGTCCCGTTGACCAGCACGCGAAACAGTGGTCCGTTCGCATAGACCTCCAGCAGCGTATCGCCGTTGCTCGCGGCTGGACCAACGGCGGTGAGGTCCGATCCCAGCAACGCGCCGAGGCCGTTGTTGTGGCTGAAGACCGCCCAGCGCGCCTGGCCGCCGCCCAGCGAGATTGTCACATAGTCGAAGTCGTTGCCATCGGATGCGCGGAAGACCAGCGCAAATTCTACCGGGGCCGCGATGGCCGCGGCATGCGCCCGCGTTTGCAGGTGAAAGTTGGTGTAAGACGATGGGCTGAGACAGTAGGCGACCTCACCCGCTGGCGCGGTGACATGGTAGCCGTCACGCTGGAAGGCGCATTCGCTGTCCACTTCCCAGCCAGACTGAGCCTGTGCGAGCGAGGCGCTGAACACGACGTGCTCCACAGGGGTCGCGGTGGGAGCAGCCTGGTGTGGCGCCGTCGCCAGTGGAGTCGCGCTCGCGCCCAATCGGGCGAATGGTCCGGCCCCAGCCAGTCCCACGCCTGTGAGGCCCAGCAGCGCTACCGCGAAAATCAGGACGGCGACCGCGATTAGCCCCAGCGGCGTGGCGAACCACCTCCCACGTCGCGAAGCGGGCCTCTGGCTGCCCGGCTGATCAGGCAGGCTGGTAGCGCGGAGGGGAAGCCACTGGCTCACCAGAGTCGCAAGCTGGCTCATATCGCCGTCGAACCAGGGATTATTGCGGACCTGTAGCGCCTCACCGGCGAAGAGTGGTCGCAGGCTCGGCGGCAGCGTGTCTGGATCGGGCAGCGCCGCGCCTTCCACGAGCACTGGAATCGTTGGCGCGCCACGCCGCAGCGCCGCCTCAACCTCGATCCGCACCGTATCACGCGGGTCATCCAGGCGCCGCCCCTGCTCGGTGGCTATCGTGGCCCAGGTCGGCCCAACCAAGACCAGCACGACCGCGCTCTGTGCCACAACACTGGCAATCACCTGCTCGAAGTTCGCGCCAATGGGGATGTTGTCCACATCTTTGAAGAGCGCCGCACGGCCAAAATAGGCGGCCAGCCGGTCGTAGATGCGACCGGCGATGCTGGCGCTATCGGCCCGGCGATAGGAGATGAAGAGCCTGGCGCCTGCATCCTGTGCGTGCGCTGCCTCGTCGGCATTCATGGCGTTCATGCGCAATCGGGCTCCTACCCAGTGTTAGCCGATCTGCGCAGCGTCGCGCATCAGCGCTCCTTCATGGCTGGTAGCTCACCGTGCTGCCAGTGTACAGACATGGCGCTTGCCTGTCAACAGCCCTCTTCGCTACGCAAACGCTCGCTCGATTCCCGCATCTGAAGCGCCTCTGGCATAGCCTTTTCAGCCTATTACTCAGGACTATCGGGTACTTGAGGATAATCTGTATCCAGCCGCAGTAACCCTCTATACACAGAACACTTTCAGACACTGCGGAAAAGAAGAGTAGCATTCCATGTCCAAGCCTCTGCGGAATCAGCCGCTTATCGTCGCGAGGAGAGATGATCCATCGCTCTCAGCCGAAACGAAAGATGCGGCGATGCTCCTGCGCGAGTCGGTGGCGCATCTCGAAACGGCCATGCGCCTGATCGCGCAGGCCACATTACTCCACCCCGCGCTGGATGAATCACTGGGGATCGAGGCCCAGCGTCTCATCGGCGTGCGCCAGGCGGTGCGGGCCGAGATTCGGACGGTCGAGCGCCATCGCTACGACGACTGATCTGATGTGGCACGCGGGCAGTGAGAGTTGCGAGCTAGTCCAGCCAGGCGCGAATCGCGTCGGCTACTGCCACTGGCGCCTCGATCTGAGCGTAATGCCCGACGCCGGGCAGCAACGCCAGGCGGGCGTTATCCAGCCGCTCGGCCAGAAAGCGGGCATATTTGGGCGGCGTCAGGCGGTCTTCTTCGCCCGTGAGCACTAGCGTTGGCTGGGCGATATGCCCCAGCTCGCCCATCATATCGAAGCTATCACATGCCGCGAGGTCGCGATGCAGCGTGCCCGCCGCGATGGGCGCGACATGCTTATTGAATTCACGCGCCTCTTGCAGATGCCCTGGCGCGAAACCCAGCTCGACCAGCTCAGCCTTGGCGGTCTCCGGGTCGGTACGCGCCTGCTCTAGTAGAGCGGGCAGCACCCGCAGACGCGCACCTGCGCCCACCAGCACCAACCGGCTGACCAGCGCGGGATAGTCCACCGCCATCCGCAGCGCAATCGCGCTCCCCAGCGAATGGCCCACCAGACAGACGTGGCTGAGCGTGCGGCGTGTCAGCTCGGCGCGCACCGCCCCGGCGTAATCCTCAACAGACATCGTGGCGGGGCCGGGACGGTCGAGCAGCGCGCCATGCCCCGGCAGGTCGAGCGCGAGCGCGGTATACTGCGGCAGGCAGGCGATGACGGCGTCCCAGACCTGGGCGCTATCGCCTGAGCCGTGAAGAAATACGATCGTGGGAGATGCGCTTCCGGCGCTACTCATGAATATGCCTCTTTCGTCGCAATAGAGTTAGCATATCGCGCACGTGGCGGATTCTGCTATATCTGGAACGTTCTGGCGGGCGCTGCGTCGCGCGCATGGCCCGTTGGGCGGGCAGTTCTCTCGCGGGCGCGTGCTGGCTGGGAGATGAGATAGCCTGCCACCCAGGGGCAGGCTGATGCGTATCTTTAGCAAGAGCGGCTGTGCGCGGTCGCGGCGAAATGGCGGAGAAGGGGCCAGGAATGACCGATGGCAAGGCGCGCACGCGGGCAGCGTTGGGCGGCGCGGGCGAACGGCTGGCCGCTGGCTGGCTAGAGGCGCGTGGCTATCGCGTCCTGGCGCGCAACTGGCGCTGCGCCTATGGCGAGCTCGATCTCATCGCCGAGGAGGCGGACGAGCTGGTCTTTGTCGAGGTGAAGACGCGCCGGGGTGTCGCGCATGGCGCGCCAGAAGAAGCGATTACCGCCCGCAAACGCGCCCATCTGATCGACGCCGCGCAGTGGTACCTCGTGGAGCATCGGCGCGAGATACAGCCCTGGCGTATCGATGTGATCGCCATTCAGCTCGATGGGCGCGGCAGACTGACCGATGTGCGCCACTATCGCAGCGCGATTGCGCTGGAAGAGGAGTAGTTCGCCATGCAGGATATGTTCGAGAACGCCAAGCGGGTGGCCAGCACCGCCGTCGAGCGGGCAGCCTGGGAGGCTGATAAAGTGCGCCGCACCGGCGCGCGCCAGCGTGAAATCGATCTGTTGAGGCGCGAGCGGTCGGCGGCGGTCGAGCAGCTGGCCGGGGTGCTGCTCGATCTGGACCGGCGCGGCGAGCTGACCCAGGGGCCGCTCGTGGCGATTGCCGCCCGTCTGAAGGCGCTCACCGACGATATCAATCGCGGTGAGAGCGAGATCACCGCGATCCGCAACGAGACATTCGTGCCGGGCACCATCAGCATCAACGTCCAGCGCAAGGACGACCCCAACGCGCTGACGCCCACCAGCAGCAGCACCCACACGACGTGTCCCTCGTGCGGGCGGAGCGTCCGCCGGAGCGCCGCCTTCTGCTCGGCCTGCGGGGCAAAGCTGAAGTAGCAGAGTGTCGCCTCTTCCCACGGAATCGGCGTGGCGCGGTACAATGTGCTGATGGGCAGCGCCGGGTATCGTTATGGCGCTGGATGCACGATTCCGTGGGAGACGAATAGACATGGCGAAGGCCGATACGACCACAGGCACAACATCGCAACAGGCACAGCAGACACATCGCACACGGCAGAATGGGCAACGCGCGCGCACACCGGGCATCTATGGCCGCGAGGAGATCGCGGAGAATCGGCTGGAGCCGTGGCCCAATCCTCGTACCGGGCGCGACTACATCATCCACTTCGAGATACCGGAGTTCACCTGTCTCTGCCCGCGCTCTGGTTATCCCGACTTCGCCACCATCGTCATCGACTATGCGCCAGGGCCGTCGGTCATCGAGCTAAAGAGCCTCAAGCTCTACATCAACGGCTTTCGCGACCGCGCGCTCAGCCACGAGGCCGCCGCCAACGATATCCTCGACGATCTGGTGGGTGTGCTCGCGCCGCGCTGGATGCGGGTTGTGGCGGAGTTCAACGTGCGCGGCAACATCAAGACCACCGTCACCGCCGAGCATGCCGCGCCAGACTACGATGGGCCGCGCCCGGCCTACCAACGCCCATCGTTCAGCGGCATATAGGCTAGGGCTGTTCCTTGCTCTCCGGGCTCTCCGGTGGGGTGATTGCCGGGTGCACGTCGCTGTGGTGGTCGTCGTGCTCGTGCTTTTGGGCGCGCTCGGGGGTTGCCATGGCCCGCGCGCCTTTGTGGTGTTGCTTATCCTCCTGGGGCATGCCCGCCGTTGGCCCAGCCGCGCCGAGGGTGGTGTTGTGCGCCTGCACCTCATGCAGAATCGCCGCGATATCGCCTGCGGTCTCGCGCTGGCCAGACGCCCACGAGTTCACCTCCGCGCCCAATAGCAGGATGAGCGCCAGGTAGTAGAAGAAGATAAGGATGACGATGGCGAACGCCGCCACCGAGCCGTAGTTATCGGGCCGGAGCGCGATGGTCTCGTAGATCGGGAAGAGCAGCTCGTAGAGCGCCAGCAGTCCCGCCGCCAGCAGCGTGCCCCGCCAGACCTCGGAGAAACGCACCCGGCGATTAGGCACGACAATGTAAATCACGCTAAAGAGGACTAGCGCGACGACGAACGCGACCAGGAGGCCAATCAGGTGAATCAGCAGGCCATTGACCGGCGCTCCGGCGTTGCTTTGCTCGATAGCGTTGATGATCGTCTGCGGCACAAATGACGCCAGCAGAAATATCGGCGCCAGCACGACATAGAGCATCAGCATCCCGATGGCCATCAGATTCTGGCGCAACAAGGTGCGACCGCGCAGCCGGAAGATGACGCCAAAGCAGCTTTCCAGCGTGATGAACAGCCGCGAACCAGTGAAGATCGCCGTCAGCAGCGCAATGATGAACAGCAGACCCGCCTGGCGTCGCAGATTGCTCAGCGCCACCTCCGCCACGACGCCGCCTGTCCCTGAGCTGCCCCCTGGGAGCGCGTTGGCGATACCTTCCACCAGCGCTTGCTGGCTTCCGGGCGAGACCGTGGCGAGGATGAATCCGGCAATGGCTAGCAGCGCCAGCAGAATCGGGAACATAGTCATCAGGATGTTGTAGGCCAGCAGGCCCGACAGGTTGAAAACCCAGTCGTTGCTCACCTTCTGCCAGAAATGGAGCAGTGGCCTAGCACGCTCTTTCAGACGCTCGATCTGGATACTTCTCGCGGTCATAGTGTGGTCTGCCATTGCCGTACTCCATCTTCGCTTCTATCCGCCGCCGGGCTGATAGTCGCCCGCAACGCCTGAAGATTTCTGTACAAATTGTATGCCAAAGCCGTCGTATACTGAGGGCGAAAAGTCCAGCGCATACGTGGAAGGCGTGGAAGGAGCGGCGACGCATGCAACAACGCGGAAAAGCAGCGACGATGACGGCGCGCGGTGAGTTCGAGCGCCATACCTTCGAAACCGGGCCAATGGAGAACAATGTCTACCTGCTCGTCTCGCCCCAGACGCGCGAAGCTGTGCTGATCGACGCCTCGGACGACGCGGAGCGGCTCGCCGACGAGGTGGCGAAGCTACGGGCGCGGGTGCGGATGATTCTGCTGACACACGGCCACTCTGACCACTGGGGCGCGCTGGGCCAGCTGCGCGATACCTGGGGCGTGCCGGTGGGCATCCACCTGGACGACGCCGATATGCTGCCGCTCACGCCCAACTTCGCCCTCGACGATGGCCAGCGCATTGGGCTTGGCTTCGGCGAGATTCATGTGCTCCACACGCCCGGCCACACGCCCGGCGGCGTCTGCTTCCTCGCCGATGGCTGCCTCTTCAGCGGCGACACGCTCTTTCCCGGCGGCCCCGGCGCGACCAAACAGCCCCTCGGCGATTTCCCGCTGATTATGACCAGCCTGCGCGAGAAGCTCTTCGTGCTGCCTGATAGCACGCTGGTGCTGCCCGGCCACGGCAAACCAACCACCATCGGTACGGAGCGTCCCTCGCTGGACGAGTGGCAGGCGCGCGGGTGGTAACTGGATACGCCCGCTCCGGTCAGCTGGTGAAAGTGTCGGTGGCCATATCGAAGCCAAGTGATGCCGTCATGTCCGACTTGAGCCGCAGCATGGTGCCTTTGACGCTGGTGATGACGAGCCAGGCCGAATGATCTGGCGCGCGAAAATCCCCGATGAGTTGGTGGCTGATGGCGTCATAGACCTGCACCGCGCCATAGCCACCTGGCGTGGAATAGTCTGAGACAGGCGTCGGCCACTCAGTGCCAGGACGAACAATCTCCCATCTGCCATTGATCTGGCCCTCATAGGCGTTGAACCCATAGAATGAGGCGAATTTATCCTGGAGCGCACCGAAGACCCCAGTAGTAAAGGTCGGAGTTGGTTCAGCGGCCTCCGCTGTCCAGGTGGCTGAGAACGTAGCGTTGACACGGGCGATGGTTGTCGCTTTGTACGGTGGCAGTGTTACTGGTGGGTAGGTTGGTGTAGTCAGTGCGAGCGGCCCTGTCCGCACCTGCCCCGCTGCCCGGCTCATGCCGATAACGGTCACGGCGATCATCAGCACAATGACGCCCAACGCGACCACTGCTAACCGCTGGCCCAGGTGCTTCGGTTCTTGCACCTGGCGGGGCGGGGCGCCATCTGGTAACCTTTCGTCCGACATCGCAATGCTCCTTCAAGTGCGCCACATGTATGCTGCCCGCTACCTACCGCAGATCGCTACTATGCAGACGATGTATTAAAGGTAGTCCGTTTTCCGCTTTGCGTGAAAACTGATACAACTGTACAATGAGCCACAGCAATCGCACGCTTCTGAGCAGTGACCACAACGGACGGCCCGCGTTGTAATTGCTGAGATGATACCGATGTTGCTTGGAAAGTGACGATACCGCATGCCCCGACGCCCGCGCTCACAGTCGTCCACGCCCTCGCACGCCGCCGCCGACTCGCTCTTCGCCGATCTGCTGGACGACGAGATCGGCGCATCCGATGACGAGGCGAATGACGTTGACGACGCTGACGACGCTGGCGCCATGGGAAAGAGCGGCATCCCTCCCGCGATTGCCTACCAGTCCGCCAGCGCGACCCCCGAGACGGCGCTGGATGACCCCGACCTGCCCTACTGGCTGGCGCTCAATCGCGTGCGCGGCATTGGCCCGGCGCGCTTCCGGCTGCTGCTGGAGGGTTTTGGCAGCGCGCGCGGCGCATGGGAGGCTGGCCCGGCAGACTGGCAAGCGGCTGGGCTGGATGCCCGGAGCGTGGCGGCGCTGGGTCAGCAGCGGGAACGCATCGAGCCGGAGGCTGAGGTTGAGCGGCTCGTCAGGCTGCATATCGGAGCCTTGCGCACGATAGACCCGGCCTATCCACGGCTGCTGCAGGAGATTCCGCTCCCCCCGTCCGTCCTCTACGTGCGCGGGACGCTCGCGCCAGCGGACGAGTGGGCGCTCGCCATCGTCGGCACGCGGCGGGCCAGCCCCTATGGTAAACAGATGACCGAGCGGCTGGCGGGCGAATTGTCGCGGCAGGCGATCACGATTGTCAGTGGGCTGGCGCGCGGCATCGACACCGCTGCCCATCAGGCGGCGCTGGCGGCGGGCGGGCGGACCATCGCGGTGCTCGGCTGCGGGCCAGATCTGGTCTATCCCCCCGAAAACGCGAAACTGGCGGCGCGCATCGTCGAGCAGGGCGCGATTCTCACCGAGTTTCCGCCGGGCACGCAGCCGGAGGCAGGCAACTTTCCCGCGCGCAACCGGCTGATTAGCGGCCTCTCGCTAGGCGTGCTGGTGACGGAGGCGCCGGAGACCAGTGGCGCGCTGATTACCACTCGCTTCGCCGCCGAGCAGGGGCGCGACATCTTCGCCGTGCCTGGCAACGCAACCAGCCGGGGCAGCGTCGGCGCGAACCGACTGATTCAGGATGGCGCCAAGATGGTGCTGGAGGTCAGCGACATCCTCTCTGAACTCAATCTCCACCTCGCGCCGCAGCAGATGGAGTTGCTGGAGCTACGTGAGGCGCTGCCAGAGAACGCCAGCGAGGCGCGGCTGCTGGCGCTGCTGGACGCCAGCGATGAGCCAGGCCATATCGACGACCTCTGTCGCGCGTCGGGGCTGCCGGTCGCGGAGGTCTCTGGCACGCTGGTGATGCTCGAACTGAAAGGATTAGTGCGCCTCGTCGGCCCGATGACCTACGTGAAGGCGTGATACATCGCGGCTGATAGGGCAGGCGCTACGGGAGCATCTTCGTCATGACGCCATGTGCTCGTCGTCCAGGGGATCGTGTGACGTGGGTAGTATCGCGGACTCGGCAAGAAGCGGGATGGTGAACCAGAAGGTTGCGCCCTGGCCCGGCGCGCTCTGGACGCCAACATGCCCCCCGTGCAGCTCGACGATAGTCCGTACGATGTAGAGGCCAAGCCCCAGGCCCGATGCCTGGTCAACGCTCGCCGCCCGTTGGAAGCGGTCCCAGATCGTCACCTGATCCTCTTCGGCGATGCCCACACCGTGATCGTACACTTCTACGCGCGCGACGCGACGCACGTGGCGCTCCGGCGAGCCGTCCGCTGGCGCATCCGCAACTTCAGGCGCTTCTTCGTCCGCCAGCCGCAAGGCCACCTTGATCGGCTGGTCTTCGGAGGAGTAACGCTCCGCGTTGCTCAGGTAGTTCGTCACGACCTGGTCCAAGCGATCGATGTCGGCATTCACGATCATCGATCTCAGGTCGGCGGGAGCAGGCAGTTCAAGCTCAATCACCCTGGCAGGATTCAGCATGCGCTGGTGCTCGACACAGGCGCGTAGCAGCTCCGCGAGATCCGTCGTTTCGAGGTTCAGTACCAGCGTGCCCTGTTTCACGCGCGCGACATCCAGCAATTGCTGCACCAGTCGCCACAGGCGGTCGAGGTTGTCCGCGGTCGTCGCCAACGCCTCGGCGGCGCGGTCTCGCGCTGGCGCCGGATTGCTATCCGTGCCGCACCCGGGATCTGCGCCTGCTGCCGTCCTTTGTAGCATGGCCTGCGCCATCTGTACCACCATGCGGCTGACGGCCACGGGTGAGCGCAGGTCGTGGGCAGCCATGGTCACGAACAAATCCAGCCGCTGGTTCACCTCGCGCACCGCCAGCTCGCGTGCCCGCACCTCCTCGCGCTCGCGCTCCAGGCGGCGACGCTCTGTCTGGTCATGAAGGATGCTCACCGCCCCCACCAGACGCCCCGTCTCATCGCGTAGCGGCGCGGCGCTGGTATGTACGTCCACCTCGCGGCCATCCAGCACACGCAGCCGCACATCCCGTGCATCGGCATCGGCTACCAGTCCCCTCAGCACACGGAGAAGCGGCCACTCCTCAGGCGCCAGCCGTCGGCCTTCTTCGTCGTACGCCTCGTAGAGCACTGCCCGGCCATGCGTCGAAACCTGGGCATAGTCAGCCGGGGCGGCGTCCAGCCCCAGAATGCGGCGCGCGGTGGTGTTTGCCCGCACCACATGCCCTTCGGCGTCGTAGACGACTAGCCCATCGGCTATTCCTTCGAAGATGCGGTTGAGCTGCTCTGCCTGCTCGGTGAGCGTACGTTCCAACCTGTTGTGCTCAGTCACATCGCGATACACGGAGACAGCGCCCATCAGTTGCCCAGCTGAGGCGCGAATGGGAGCGGCGCTCACCCGCACCTCGACCTCACGCCCATCCAACGTGCGCAGCCGCACACCCATCGCCCGTTCCTCGGCGAGAGCCTCCCCGGCGAGGACACGCGCCAGCGGCGTTTCCTCAGCTGCCAGCGGATGTCCCTGTTCGTCCCGGATCGCCAATACAGCCAGACGCTCGTGCAAGGGCCGTTCGGCGTAGTCAGAAGACGCGGTGTCTAGGCCGAGCATACGCTGGTATGCCGTGTTGAACCGCAGGTGTCGCCCATCCTGATCAAAGACGGCGACCCCATCAGCCATCGCCTCGAAGACGCGGTCCAGCTCCTCCGCATGCCGCTCCGCCTGAGCCCTTGCCTCTTCGTGCTCCTGCTCCAGCCGCTTGCGCTCGGTGATGTTCTCGATCTGGCCTACCAGATAGAGCGGCTTGCCCGCAGCGTCCTTCACAACACCCGCGCTCACGATGCCCCAGACGATGCGCCCCTGTTTGCTGACGAAGCGCTTCTCCAGCCGATAGCTGGCGAGATCGCCAGCCACGGCCTGGCGGAACAGCGACAGATTGGGCTCCAGGTCATCGGGGTAGGTGAAGTCCGCGAAGGTCCGGGCGCGCAACTCCTCCTCGGTATAGCCCAACATCTCTACCAAGGGGCGATTGACGTGCAGGGAATGCCCGTCGGTGCTTACCAGCATCATGCCCGTCACAGCCGACTCAAAGGCCGCGCGATATCGCGCCTCGCTGGCCTGGAGGGACGCTTCCGTCTGCTCGCGCTCCTGGATGAGCGCCGCCAGAAAGAACAACGGCACGCCAATCACCAGCAAGAACAATTGGAGTTGAAGTATGTGATCAAGCAGCGATTTTGCCGGGACGGAGACGCTGGCGAAGGGGCCAAGCGCATTGGCCACAGCCGGAATGCCGAGCACCACGATCAGCGACAGCGCGCTGACGACTCCACGAGGGCCAAAGCGCACGGCCGCCCATACTAACAAGGGCACAGGCAGATAGATCGCGGCGCCCGCAATCTCTCCGGTAAAAACACGTGTATCGAAGGCCGCCACACCCAGCACCAGCAGGCCGCCATACAGCAGCATCACCTCGGTGTATCGCCAGCGCGAGTCGGCATGTAGCCCACGAGCGCCGACGGAAAACCACAGCAGAAGCGTTGGCGCGAGTATCAAGGCGGATAGCGTATCGCCGAGAAACCAGGTACGCCAGGCGCTTCCGTAGGGCTCTCCGCCGAGCGCGTTCACCCCCGAGCCAATCGTCGCGGCGACCGCTACGGAAGCCGTCACGCAGGCGGTGTAGATGCTCGCCTCCCGCAGACTGACGAATCCTGGCGGTGTCGTAATATACCGGCGCAAGAGCAGCACGGCGAGAACCGGCTCGACCGCATCGGGGATGAACCCCACCAGATTCCACCACAATGGCAGATGCAGATAAGCGAGAATGGGCACTTGAATCACGAAGGCGGCGAGCAAGAATAGCCACCAGCGGCGCGGCGGCGCGAGAAGCAGCGCACACAGGAGAACGGCGCCCGGCGCAAACAGCGGAGCAGGTGGTGGTTTCGCGCCGAGAAAGGCCGCGATGAAGAGGTAGGACCAGGCGGCAATGTAGGCCACTGCAAACACGACGAGCGGCTTCACTGCTTGCCAGCCCGCACGCAACCCCTCTGGCGTGCGCAGCGAGACCACGAACAGGCGTATATCAGTCAACTGCTCGACGACGGCGAAGCGCGCGCGATGCAGCGACATGAGCAGTGTTTTTCGCAAGCGACTCCAATCGGGCTGAGGATGGTTCATGCTGTTCATGTCGTCCATGTCGTCCATGTCGTCCATGTCGTCCACCTCTTTACTCATAGTGAGGTCACGTTGAGAGGCTCCGTGCGGCGCCAGGGGCTACGGTTCTCTCGCGTAGGCACGCGGTCAGGGAGCCGTCACCTTCTCTAATCTGGGGTGGTATCGGCTCATATCGATTGGGGTAACAACTCAAGTTGTGCAACTACACTGGCCGAGAGATGGCGTTGGGGACAAGCACTACAATTGCACGAAAAATGCTCAAAGCCCGGGACGTTTGCCGCCGCGGCGAGAATCTTTCGTCGATATACGGGTCCGCTGAGTTGGTCCACGGATGCGAGGAATACCGCGTCCGTTCGCTTCCTGGACAGAAAGCGAACGACATCAAGTAGCTTATCGATCAGGCACTCCACGTGCCATCAACCTGTTCGCAGGACAATCGACAACACGGCTTGCTTCTTAAATGGGCAGCTAATCCGCCAGCCTGTATCAGTGAGTATGGCAAATTGTCTGTGGCAACGTCAAGGGTCAAGCGATGATGCGTGCGCGCGGCGGACGCACACGAACCACAGCAACCCCCTTGTCTCCTGCTGTCTTTTGCTCGGCTGGCTGCAATTTCACCACTCCGTTTGCCACTATCACTTGCTATTGATGTTCCCTGGAAGCCATTTGCCCTGGGATGATGTCTATGCATGGTGGAGCGAGGTAGAATGGGTGAAGGATGCTGGCTGTGTTGGCCTTTGGAGGCTGGCGACACCCTCGCCGCGCTGGACCGGCACGCTGGTGCTGCTCGAGCTCAAAGGACTGTTGCCCAGGTCGTCGGCCCGATATCCCGCGTGAAAGCATTACAACGAAGGACACGTGAAATGACCAATATCTACCTGATTCGCCATGCAACCTACGATGAGATAGAGAATGGCGTCGAGCTCGAAAACCCGGGGCTATCGGCGGAGGGAGTAAGGCAGGGTGAGCGTTTGCGCGATTGGCTGGCGCGGACGCATGAGATCGCGGCGGATGTCCTCATTGCCAGCAGCCTGCGCCGCGCCGTCGAGACAGCGGAGCTGCTTGCGCCGGTTCTACAGCAGCCGGTCATCCAGGAAAAAGATCTGGAAGAATGGCGCGGCGACAACGGTAGCCTGAGCCAGGAGGAATTCAACGCGCGCTGGCAACGGCTGACCGAGGCGCAGAAGCCCTATTACCGCTGGGTTCCAGGCGGTGAAAGCTGGCTGGAGTTCGCGGCGCGGGTACATATTGCGCTGCATCGGATCGAGCAGGAGCACGATGGCAAGAGCATCGTGATCGTGACGCACGGCGGAGTGATCCAGGCCGCATGTGGCTACTTCTTCGGTATCAGCCCTGTCACGATTCCCGGCGTCGCCGTCGAGAATACCTCCATCACCCATTGGGTCAAGCCGGAGAAGCCGCCGCGGTGGACGCTGAAACGCTACAACGACACACGCCACCTGGCGCTCTGAAATCAACGCTCGCCCAGCGCCTTCGCGACGATATCGGCGACCTGCGCAGCGGTGCTGAAGTCGGTGGTCGTGAACCGGTTTTTGGTGATGGCAAGCGCGATCCCGGTGGCTGTATCGGCGCTGGCGTGGCTTCCGCCGACGCCCGACCACCCGAACGCGGTTGAGGAATCCGATGGGTTCAGCGACGGGCGGCCAATGGAGTAGCCCAGCGACATCCGGGCGTGGTTGCCGAAGACCTGGTCAGTTCCCTCGACGGCGACCGCGGAGATTGCGCGCAGCCGCTCCGGCGAAATGAGCCGGACGCCGTCAACCTCGCCGAGCAGCGCGGCATAGAGGCGCGCCACCGCCCGAGCGGACATCGTGCCGCCAGCGGGGACATCGGCGGTCAGGAAATCGGTGCGGTTATAGAGATCAGCGCTCGGCTGCACTGCCAGCGGCGCCGCCTTGAACATCAGCGGCATCATCTCCTCGAACTGCTTGATCTGCTCGTCGGTCATCGGCTCATCACCCGACTCCAGCCGGGCCAGCCTGCCGAGTTGCGCCTTCGGCACGCTGAAGAACATCTCGTCGGCGACGCCAAGCGGTTCGGAGACCACTTCCCGCAGCACCTGCGAGATAGGCTTGCCAGTGGCCCGGCGGACGATCTCGCCGATGATGTAGCCGTAGGTCAGCGCATGATAGCCGAACTTCGCGCCCGGCTCCCACCAGGGCTGGGCGTCGGCGATGGCCGCGCACATCTTTTGCCAGTCGCAGAGATCCTCCGGCGTCGTATCCGCCGGGACGCCGGGAACGCCGACCGAGTGGGTCAGCGCGTGGCGGATGGTCGCAGCCTGTTTGCCGTGCGCGCCGAACTCCGGCCACACCTCCACAATCGGCGTCTCGTAGGAGAAGACACCGCGCTCGGCAAGGACGTGCGCCACGGTCGAGGTCATGCTCTTGCCAGTTGAGGCGCTGAAGAACGGCGTATCTGACGTCACCGGGCGACCAGTTTCTGGGTCGGCGCGGCCCGCGACGACATCCACCACCAGCGTCCCATGCTGGTAGACGGCGACCTGCATCCCCGTCTCGGCGCCCGACTCCACCAGGCGATCTATCGCGTCCTGAACCTGCTGCCGCGCATCGCTCCCGATGCTCATAATGCACCTTCCTGCGCTCCCACGGGGCGAACTACTTTATGACACGGAACGAGAGGTGGGTGGCTCCCGGCGTCTCCATCACGCGGAGGCGTTCCAGGTGAATCGGCTCGGAGCCGATGTGGTCGAAGAGGCGCACGCCCTCGCCCAGCAGCACATTGGCGATGTTCATGTGGAACTCGTCGAGCAGCCCTGCCTTCAGCGCCTGCTGGACCGCGCTGCCGCCATGCAGCGCCACATATTTTTCGCCCGCGATCTCCTGCGCCTTCGTCACCGCGCTTTCGATGCCATCGGTGACGAAGTAGTACTGCGTCTTGCCCTTTTTCACTGGCTCGCGCGCCTGCGATTGCAGGACGATCACCGGCCAGTCGGGCGCCGTGCCATCGGGGAAGACCCACCCATCGTCACCATCGATCATATCGAAGCTTCTGTGGCCCATGATGACCGCGCCGCAGTCGTTGAGCGAGTCGCCCATGATCTCATGCAGGCGCTCCCAGGCGTCTGAAAACCATGCGAACACCTCGGTGACATCATCGTTTTTGCCCGCGATGTATCCGTCCAGCGAGACCGAGAGGCCGAACATCACTTTGCCCATGGCGCGCTCCTATCACGGTAGATGCGATGGCCCGTGCGCTAGGTGCGATCTGGCTCATAGCGCAGCGCGACGACGCCGCTCTTGAGCGTTCTTGATTCCAGCAGCTTCAGCGGAAACGCGCGAGTGACGCCAGCAAAGAAGGGTTTGCCCTGCCCCAGCACCGTTGGATTGATGTTAATGCGGTATTCGTCGATCAGGTCAAGCTGCATGAACGCCTGCGCCAGCGCGACGCTGCCGAGAAACCAGATGTCCTTGCCCGGCTGCTGCTTGATTCTGTTAATTTCGTCGGCGATGTTGTCCTTAATCAGCACCGTGTTCTGCGCATCACCCCAGGCGACGCGATCCAGCGTGCGCGAGACGACGATTTTGGTCGAGTCCTCTAGAAAGCGGGCATGCTCGAGCTCGTAGGGTGTGCTCTCAGGGTTGCCCGGCACGGTCAGCCAGTAGCTCGCCATCCCCTCATACGTTCGGCGACCCCAGATGACCGCATCCGCTATCGCGTGCATCGAATGGGCATACTGCTCAAGCTCGTTATCATAGGAAATCCAGTCCAGCTCGTCGTTCGGCCCCGCCGCCAACCCATCCAGCGAGAGATGTATCATCGAGATGACTTTCCGCACATCGTTCTCCTCTCTTCGTGATTAGTCAGATAACACAGCATACCCCACGGATGTGAGAGCGCCTTCTTCCATCTTGCGCTTTTACGGGAAACGCGCCCAGCTTCCTGATCAAGCCAGCAGCTTTTCGAGCGGGGAGATGAAGGCGGCTACGCCATTTTCAGCGGCATTTTTCTGCTCACGGTCAACCGAACATATTTAATACTACATTGATCATCGGCCGCCCTATGAGTAGGCATGCCTATCACATCTAATTCACGAGAAATTACATCAGTGTTGACAGGGTGTTTCCTTTCCTGTATATTTGACCGGCCACATAGGAAAGGAGGGTCGAGAAACCGAACGTCTCGTTCGCGAAACCTAAGCGAAAGATCATCGTTGTCTCAACGATTGAGCTAGCATAGCTAAAGGAGAGGCCTCAATGGCTAGGTTCCGGTTAGACTCGGGTGCATTGCTGCAATTCCTCCTTGATGGGATCTGTTCTCTGCGACAAGGACTGCTCGTGCGCGTGGGCCTGGCCTGTGTAGTGGGAACAGCAGCCGTCTTTGCCCTCAACGCAACGATCGTTTTGGCGGCTTCGACTAACTGCAAATCTGCGGACGGAAATAGCTATCCATCTTCTTCAATAGCCGGATACTGGTACGACCAAGTGCAAACCGGTAATCCTTCACCAAATTATTCCTTCAACACGGAAGGCGGAAAAGCGAACATTACTACCTGGGGTAACCCCTCAACCTTCGATCACAATATCCAGCATGTACTTGTCCAGGTGAGTTCGTATGAAAAGCCATCTCACTGCAACGCGATTAGCCAAGGATATAAAGGCTGTTGGATTCAGACAGGCTGGATAACCGGGCAAATACCTACGTGCACAGGTAACACATCCAGCGGCACTACAATTGACGTATATGTTGAGATAATCGATGACACAGGTAGTACTGCATGTCTAGAAGGAACCTTCGGTACGGCAACCTCGGATGCATCCTATGACGCGCGGTACTATTCGCTGGTTGGGTCACTCCACCGCTATCAAGCGTACTACCAGCCGAACAACTCCTCAACCATTCAGGTACTTGCCTACGGCGATTTCAACGACCTGACAACGGCCGAGATTATCGGGGGTGAAGTACGCGCTCCCCATAGCGAAGTAAAAACCGATCCCCCTCCTTTGTGCCCTGTATTGGGCCAAAATCACGTGGGGGATTGGAATGTTGTCGGCAACACCGCATCGAATTCGTTTGCGAGCCAGGTACAGCTCTATACCGGTTCCTGGGCGAATTGGACGACGAGCGTCAGTGGCGCTAATCCGACGACGACAACCGTGAACGCTCCCTACGTCCTCCAAGAAATTAGCAACTTCACGACGGATTTCTCCCAATGGGAGAACGGAGGATCCTGAAGCGCCGTATGATGTACGACACGTGAATCAGTGGTGACAGTGCCCCAGGATATTCGAGGGAGGTTTGGCAATGCGGACAAACTCTCGACGCTCTCATGCTACCCGTGCGAACAGGAAACGCCCTCACTCCGCATCAGCGCGTTGGGATATCGGAATTGCAACGCTCCTGGTGCTCATACTAGGATTGGTCATTGTCAGCAAAGGGAATGGGATTGGAGCATCAGCCTCGTCGTCCACCAATACGAACGCACTGCATCCTGGCTCACCGGAAGTGCACACTGTCATCGATCTGCATAATCCGCAGTTGCATCCCCGGCAGCTTGCTTACGATTCTAAGCGCAATGGGATCTGGTTTTGGACCTCGTTGCTCGAAGGGGACGACGGATGCGAGAATCAAGTCTATTTCTATGACATTCAGCAGCAACGCCTAGCATCGTGGCCCATCTATTCGGGAGACTGGTCGTCTCAGCTCTTGTCTGGCATTGCGGTGGCTCCTAACGGAGATGTGTGGATTGGTTGGAACGATAATCTTGTCCGCTTCCAGCCAAGTACAGGAAACTCCACGCGGTATGCTTTACCCGCCCAGGCACGCTATCCGCTTCCAGCCGCAGTGATCGGAGATCTCCCTGCTGATCTGGGGATTGCTGACCTTGCCATCACTCAAAATGGCACCATCTGGATTGCCCGGTATGCAGCATTATCGCTGACCACTTTCGACCCGGCGACACAGGCTTTCCAGGAATATCCGTTGCCATCTACGGCGGGAGATCCCGCGAAGTTGGCTATCGGCCCGGATGGACATGTCTTCTTTACGACAAATCTCTCGGCTGTCCATCCAGGGCATGCGGCTGAAATGACGGGCGAGTTCGCGCCAGAGTCGCGGAGTACGGTCGTGTATCCACAAAGCGCGCAAGCGTTGACAATCACTCCCACCGGGGATCTGTATACTGCGGGGCCGACTACGGACAGCAGTCAAGGGCCGAGTCTAGCGCGCATGCCCGCAACCACGCGTGCGGCGGCCTTGCAGCAGCGGTCCTTGCCGACATTTGAGCAGGCCACCGTACCACTGGCGGTTGCAGATCGCTCGCTGGCAGCAGATGTGCATGGACGGGTATGGATGGCTATTAGCGGAGAGCCAAAGATCGCCGTCTTTGATCCCGCGACTGGGAAGCTGCAACAGTATAGCTATCCGGTACCAAGCACAATACAGTATATATCAGTTCCATATGCGCCCGGAGCGCCGTCAGCTTCTCCAGTGGATACGATTCCGATTACGCCCATCGCCGCTATGGTGACTGACGAGCAAGGGCATCTCTGGTTTATTCGCGACCTTTCGGACCAGATTGAAGAGGTTGTCGCATGAGGACACTGTTCAATCAGAGTCCTGTCATGCACAGTTGCTCCGCCAACTATGCCGGGTACGAGGGCTGGAAACCCAGACGAATCACATGGCGCACTCTCGCCGGAATGTTGCTGTTGGCCGGTAGCATCGGCAGTCTCTTCGCTGGGTGTGGCGCCTCATCAAGTCCTGCGGTGTCCAGTGCGTCAGCGTCAGCTACCCCTACACCTGCAAACCAGGCAACGCTCTACGCCGGGTTCGCGGCGGGCTACTTGATCGCGTTTCGTGCCAGTGACGGCACCGTCCGCTGGCGGACCAAGGGCTATACCGCGTCACCCGTTGTCTCCGACGGTGTCCTCTATACCGCGTCAGGCGCCGATCTCGTCGCGCTACGTCCCCAGAGCGACGGCGTCGCGGAAGTCTGGCGCACCCCGCTGGATACCACAGCACTCACGAGCACGCCCGTACTCAGCAATGGCATCCTCTATGTCAACACCTCGGGTCTCACTGCCAACCGTTCCGCGCCCAATGGCTCGGTCTTCGCGGTCGATGCGAACACCGGGCATATTCTGTGGCGGTTTCAGACCCATGGCAGCATGTTCGGCGCGCCAGTAGTTACCGCTGATGCGGTCTACACAGGTGCCGAGCCCGCTAGCCTGATGTCCACACTCTTCGCACTCAACCGGGCAGACGGCGCGCTGCGCTGGCGTGTGCAACGGAAGGAGTACGTGACCGGAATGGCGGTTCTGGGTGGAACTATCTACGTAGGCTCGACTGATAACACCGTTGCGGCGTTCCGCGTGAGCAATGGCGCTCAACTCTGGAGCTATCGAACGCCAGGCTTCGTGGATTCGCTTGCAGTGTCTACTATTGGAGAGGCTAGTATCGTCTTCGCGGGATCGCGGGATGAGACCCTCTATGCCTTACGGGCGAGTGATGGCACTTTGCTGTGGACGTATCAGGCGGACGGCTTCATCCTAGCGCCGGTCGTCGTGCAGGGTGATCTCGTCTACATCACATCCGAACACGGCTATCTCGCCGTGCTGGATGCGGCAACTGGGAGTGTTCGCTGGCGGACCTGTGTTGATCACGACACCTGTACGGACCCAGGCGGTGCGATTCGCTTTTCAACGCTGCTGGTTGCTGGACAGACGATCTATGTGGGAGCCGCCTTTGTTGGTACCGGGCCATCCGCTGGACTCCCCGCCGAAGAGGCAGGCGGGATCTACGTCCTGGATGCGAATGCTGGTCATGTCCTATGGCAATACCAGTCCGGGATCGTCGGAGCAGAAATGGGAACACCAGCGCTGGCCGATGGCTGATACCTATGTTGGGCATGAACGATGAGTTGAGATACATCGACGATCTCAGTTGTACGCCCAGGCTTAGAACTTAGGTTAGCAGCTTTTCGAGCAGAGTGATGAAGTCCGCCACACCATCCTCGGCGGCGATCTGCTCGGCGATGGAGGTGGCGCGCTTGCGGTAGGAGACGTCGTTGAGCAACGCCGCGAACTCCCGCGCGCCACGCTCCGCCGTGAAGATAGGACGACGAAGCCAGCGGCCTGCGCCCACCCGCGCCAGTTGTGCGCCCGCGAAGAACTGATCCACGCCCCACGGCACCACCAGCGCCGAAATCCCCGCCGCGCAGCGCGGATAGACCCGCGAGAATGGCGCGAAGTCCGCCGCCAACCCATCCAGCGAGAGATGTATCATCGAGATGACTTTCCGCACATCGTTCTCCTCTCTTCGTGATTATCAGATAACACAGCATACCCCACAGATGCAGAAGGGACTTCTTCTATCTTGCGCATTCCGCATCCTGCCGCATTCGGCACTATGAGGTGTCGCTCAGCGAAGAATTGCATTCCTTGAGCAAAGGTACGGCCTGGAGCAATGCGTGGCAAATTGCTGACGGATGAACTGCGGCTAAGTAATACTATAGTTAGACAATTCGTTGACATCTTCATCTCTTTGGTTTATGCTCGATTCCACTGACACTGGCACTGAGTAGGCGGGCATTGAAAGGGCGGTTCCAGCGGGAACACGCCTATGTGCGGTGGCTACTTGCGGCCACACCTCCATCGAGCTCCGTGGGCCTGTTCTCCATGAGCGTTTAGGCCCGCTAACGGCTCATTCTATCGGTTCATTCTAGGTGACCACGAAGCTGAGAGCGATACACGTCCTGAATTGTCTGGTGACAGGTGAGTCCGACGAGGGGGCGGCGAATGGACGATGCCGAATTAGATAGACTTATCCTGACCTCTCTGCCTACGTTCATCGCACGGAACTACAAAACGCTCCTCGAAGCCACCTCAGCGCGTGATCGGGTGGCTCTCATAGCGCGTGTCTATGATCTGTGGCTGCGCATGCTCACGATCACCCTCGTAAGTCAATACCTCGTCCATGATAAGGACACAATAAGTAATCCCGAATTGAATGCCTTGCTCAAAGAAAACTTTCAAGGCTTGACGATAGACGGCTGGCAGGCGATTTTCTTCAAGACGTTGAACGTCTACAAGGGCAATCGCGATCGCTTCTTTATACCTGAGCTCTACGACTTATACTGGAACGCCGCGGATCTCCCGGACGATCGGCATAGCGACGAGCCACCGGGCGCCATGAAAGAGCCTTTTGATCGCCTGACGGAAGAGACGCTCAAGTTCGCGCAGAATAAAACTACAGCCGCCAGTGAAGGCGAATGGGGGGAGCTTGCCAGGGAGCTGGAAGCTCATCTACGACGTTTCTTGCGAGACACGTCATTTTTCGCCGCGTATGACCTCATTCGTGTGCTGGGACCCCAGCAAGGCCCGTCAACGGTGGAGTTCTATAAAGGAACTACGGTCACCACAGCAGAGGAAGCCCTGCCTGAGCAAATCTCTCGTATGAGCGGCAGATTCTATCTGCGCGCCCGGGTACATGATTTCCTCTCCCTCCATCCGTTACTCATCTTCTGGGATAACGAGCTGCTTGAGCGCGAGGCGCTACCGGCCGAAGTTGCCGTCTACCACCGCCTCCTTGCCGAGCAATTGATGTATCTCTTATCGGCATCAGGCAGGATTGTGGAGGACCAGGAGTATCTCAGAGGATTTCTGAATCTTCTCTTCGGCACGATCAATGAATATAAGGCGAAGAGCGCCAAGGCCAAGCAGCTTACCTGGCGAGAATTAAGCGAAATTAGCGCTGAAATTACCAAACAGCGCACTGAGACCGCACAAGGCAAGTACAACGAAGAAGTCTACCTGCAGCGCCAAGAGACGCTGCAAGAGCTGCTCAAGTTTCTCGACTCAGACAAACGCTGCTTTGTCTTGATTGGCAGGTCGGGCATCGGCAAGAGCAGCTTCCTGCTTTCGCTCAATCAGTTTCTCCGCGACACGAGACCTGACGACGTCTGTATGCTCATGTATGATGGCGCGCTGTTGCACCTAGATACCTCACTGACCGAGAACATTACTCAGGATTTCGATGACCGCCTGGATATTGCCGGGAAGAAAATAGACGACATCTGGAAAGAGATCGCGAAGATCGACGGGATCAACCAGCGCCGCGTCGTCCTCTGCGTCGACGCTATCAATGAGAGTGATCACGCCATCGATCTGCTGAAGCAGTTAGATACTCTTGTCCAGAAAGCGGCATGGCCCTGGCTCAAAGTGGTTTTTAGCTCGCGCCCAGAAACTTGGCAGTCCATCAGGCATGGCGTGAATCTCGACGCGGCGAAGTACTATCGCAAGGCAGGCGCTACCTCATTTGAAAACCAGCTGGAGCCATTCCAATATTCCGAAGAATTCAAATATTCCGAAGAGTTGCAGCAGTTTACTGGTGGAGAGCTGCGCGATGCCTATGCCAAATACAAGCAGAAGTTCGCGCTCCAAACAGACTTCGACGATATCCCATTTGCTGTTCGTGAGATAGTACGTGAGCCGCTGAATCTCTGGTTGGTGGCGCAAACATACGCGGGGGGAGCGATTCCTGCCGCGATCCGCGTGACCGAGTTGGTGCAAAACTATGTGAAAAGCGGGCGCATAAAGGAAGAAGATGAGCGGCTGCTACGCAAGCAGCTCATCCCTTTGATGGTAAGCCTTGACCATTACGACAACAAGATAACCCAGCAAGAGATCGACTCCGCGGGCGATGGCCTGTATGAGAGCATCTATAGCAAGCGCAGCAATCAATCGTTTATTCGACTGGTTGACGCCAGCATCTTAACGCATCAGGAGATAAAGGGCGAGCAGAGGATACAGCGAGCAATCGCCTTTAAGTATGAGCGCTTCTACGAATATTTCATCGGCGATAGGCTCATGGAGTTGAGCGCTACCCAGCCCAACCGGACGGCATTCTTTCTCGACTTGATCAATCTGACGTCACAGAAGCCATTTCTCTGGGGAGCCATTAGAAGCGCCGTTCTTCAGATGCTCGTTCAGGGTGATACGCAGACGAGTCTCGCGCTCTGTTATTCCGATCACCTGCGCGTGAAAGAGTTGATGATCGATGCCCTGACCAGTTATGGTCAGGATCATCCAAAAGATATCGTGCCGCTTCTTCGCCAACTTTTGCCCCCGGTAGAGAAAACCTCTAACCTGCGCCAGTTGCGCCAGCTTATGGGCAGAGCGAGCAAACCGCTCGATAAGGGAGCGCGGAACGCGGGCAAGATTGCCGCTGAGGTTGCTGGTAATCTCAGCATCACCGAAATCTTGCAGCGTGCGGGCATGCAGTCTGATCCGACACTCAGGGCGGCGACGGTACGTGACAGCTTCCTTCTCTGGAAGCGAGATGAGCAGGTGGGTTTTTCCGTCCTCGACTATCTCGGTAGAGCGGCGGTACGCCACTTCATTCCCAACATGGCGGCATTTGAATCGGCCCTGGGGCTCTCGCTGCTGATCTTCTTCAACAAACCCCAGGACTCCAAGGTCATTCAGGATCTCCAGCAACTCTGGCACACGATAATCGGGCGCGTCTTTGCTCTCGACGAGTCTGCCAATCGCGTCAGCAAATTGTTCCGCGGCTTTATCCGCGAACGCATCTTCTCGCTTGCTATCAGCCTTGCGCTCCGCTTCATCAATGACCTGCCTGATACCTTGCCGATCCGCTCCGAAAGCTTCGAGCGCTTCTTTCACCGCGACCAGGCAGAGAAAGACCTCTACCGTCGCTTGACCAGCTATATCAATCCCGATGGGTCATATACCTACGAGGAGATGAAGCAAGACTTTCTGGCTGCGCTTCCAATTATGGACGCCATCATTCAGCCGGTGAGCTGCATTGGGTTGTCCGTCCATTTGGAGCGTAACCAGTCTGCCGCGCTTCGTCTGATGAAGGAGCTCTTTGATGCGGCGGAAAATGCGCCACCGCCCAACTTGTGGCTCAGTGGCGTCGGGTTCGCGTATACGCCAGTCCTGGATAATACGCCAGAAAATGACAAGGTCTTTGACGCGTTCGTCGAGTCTATGGAGCGCTGCCAGCGCTACTACGCGCTGCCTGGGCACAGCGCCTCCTGGATTGACGCTGAAAGCCCTGAGATCATCTTCGTTGGGCAATACATCTACTATCTCTACCGACGAACGGGCATAGTCACGACGGACTGGTTCAAATCGCGGATCGACACCGCTCTTGAACAGAAGAATGAAAAGTTCTTCCGGCTCCTGCTGACGGTTCATCTGCCGCTCGTGGCATTTGAGATGTCGGCGCCGCAGCCAGTGTTCGATATATTGTCACTGTTTTTTAGTCGGCGTGGCGCCATTGACAAGATCGAGGCTCCGCTGTCTGCCTTGCTCGCGCAGATGCGCACGCGCTACCCAGACGCGGTTGATAGTTTTCTCGAAGAGCAGCAGGCGCCAGCGGAATTCCGCCTGCTCGTGATGACCAGTGAGACTCCCGAAACGGTCGGCGATCTCATCGGCTTACAACTGTTCCGCGTGGTATTTCTCCTCCTCGTCTCTGGGCAGGCAAGCCTACGCGATCAGATCATTCGCTTTTTTGCGCAGGCCGCCGATAGCAAGGACACCCGTGCATTAATTGATTACCTGATTCGAGAAACTGTCAACCTGATCTATCAAGGGAAGGTGTTACGGCCAGCAAAACGGTAGCATAGGGACGGCTCACCAGAAGCGGCCCAGAGCCTTTGCAGCGTCAAGCGCAAGAAAGGGGAGCTAAAGCATGTCTGAAGAGGTACGCAGGAAGATTCTCCAGATGCTCTATGATGGCAAAGATGATGCGACCCAGGCGCTTGAAGGGGAAGATATCGCTAAACTTCTTGGCAAACCGTGGTATGAGGTAAAACCCGAGGTCGAAGCGCTGCAGGAAGAAGGGTTCATCACTGCCACGCAGACCATCAATGTCAACAATAACAACCGTACCTATCACTTCCTCAAGATTACCACAGAGGGGATCAAATACCTGAAGCGCCCGCCGAATCCTGGGGTGAGACCAATTAGTATCTTCATTTCGTCACCAGGAGATGTAGCGGACGAGCGCAACGCGGCAACGCGGGTCATTCATCAATTAAATGGTCTCAATTCCATCGCCAGCCGGTATGTCCTGAGAGTGTTGCGATTTGAGGAGGTCGTGCCAGGGGAGATTGGACAGCTGCCTCAATCGACGATAGACCGCTACATGCAGGCCGCCCACGCCGATGTTTTCATCGGCATTCTCTCTCAGCGCATGGGGGCGCCATTCCTCGACCAAAATACGGGAGAGCGTTATCAGTCTGGCACTGAATACGAGTTTATGAGCGCCTACCGTAGCAACCAGCAGTACGGGAAACCGTACATCTTGCTCTTCCGGGGCATGAAACCTCTGCCAGCGAACCTGGACCAGGAGCAATGGAGCCGGGTGAACGCGTTCTTCCAGCGATTTGAAGGAATCAACGCGGAACTCAAGGGACTTCCTAAGAGCTACACAAGCGTGGAGGATTTTGAGACGAGCCTCTTCCATGACCTCGACGCTCTGCTCGCAAAAAACGACTTCTGATAGTTGGCCATACGCGGCGAGAGGCGATGCCAATTTGGGGTGAGGTCGTGTCGTTGATGTCGTTGAGAACGCGCCGGAACCTCCAGGTTCCGGCGCGCATTGGTATTGATAGATCCGCCCATTCATCGCGGTATGCACGTACAACCGCTTTGTATCAGTCAGCTCGCTTGCTTTCTGGCGCTTCCATGTACCACTCGGTGTACGAGCGGCACTGCCCGTCGGCGTTGAAGCGCAGCACCCACAAGTTGTGGAAGGCGCGTTCGAGCGTCGTCTGCGTCTCATCGCTATAGTAGCGCGAGACGCCCACCGTGATGGCCTGATCGCCGCTCACCAGCAGAGGATGGTACTCGCCGCGATACGTGCCAGCCGTATCGCGGTTCTCCAGCCAGTTGGCGACAATCTGCTCGCGGCCACGCAAGACGTCGTCGCCCTCATCCCATGGATGGTAGCGATACTCGGCGTCGTCGGCGAAGAGCGCGCCAATCTCCTGCGGGTCATAGCTGATCCACGCCTGGCTATAGGCGTCGAGCCAGCGCTGCACCGTTCCGGCGTCAATGCTCATGGTTTCGTTTCCTCCTCCGGTGAGGTAGCGACACATTCCCAATCGGCATCAACCTGACCTCGGCCGCATTGGTTGCAGCGCATGGCATTTGTTGTTTCGCAGCGGCGCTTACTCGTCGTCCAGCGACTGCACGCTCAGCTCGATGCCGGGGCGCAGTTCTTTCTCATAGACGTCATAATGGACCAGCGGATGCATCCCGGCGCGCTCGTAGAGGCGGGTGGCGCCCGTCAGGCTCTGCGCGTCCACGCCCAGACCAACCTCATGCCTGCCCCGGCGATAGAACTCGCTAAAGGCGTGGTGGAGCAGCGCGAGGCCCAGTCCGTGCTTCCGCCACTCGCGCCGCACCCCCAGCGTATCCACCCAGCCGAAGTCCTCCAGATAGATGCAGATTGCCGCGCCCGCGACGGTATCGTCTGCCATCGCCAGAAATACCAGATCGGGTGGCAGGGTCTCTGGCGTGTTGTGGCGCGCCATCCATTGCTCGAAGGGTTCGTATGAGTGGCCCCAGTGGTCGGAGAACGCCGCCTCCATCGCCTCATAGAGGGCGCGCTCGTCCTGGCCGGGAACCATCGTGCGGACGGTGATGCCCTCCGGCCAGACAGGCGCGGGCGGCGGCATGTCCATCACCATCTGCATGCGGCTGAAGCGGCGCACCTTGTGGTAGCTGTGGTCGGTCATCAGGCGCTCCGTCGGCTCGTGCCCACCACCAATGCCGATTTGCAGGTAGACGCGGGCCTCCGGCGGCGCCAGCCTGACGTGTTCGCGGGCGCGCTCTTCCATCAGGTTCACCAGCGTCGAGCCAATGCCCTGGCCGTAAAAATCGGGGTGCGTGACGCCCATCCCGAAAATACGGAAGTGGGTGCGGGTGAGAGCATGCGCATAGCCGACGTAACCGCCATCGGGATCAACGACAATCCAGGAGTCGCTGGCCGGGTTGAATTCGGCCTGGCTCCATTCGTGCTCAAGTTCCTGCATGGTATAGTCGTGTCGGCCAAAGACATCGAGATCGCTCGCCTGAATCAGCGCGAAAATGGCTGGCAGGTCGTCGCGGGTAGGCGCGCGCACGGCAAGGTGCGGCGGCAAGAGAACAGAGAGTGGCATTGGAAAGAGCTCCTGTGAATCAAGCGGTATCGGGTGATGGGCTAGCGGATTTCGTCGGGCTGATGTCCTGGTGGTGCTGGGGCAGGGGCCGCGTCATCCGCCAGCCCGTCTCAGGTTCTGGTGCGGCGTAACGCATACATCGGCGTGGCGGCGGCGTACCCACTGGCAGCCTCTGTCGTCTGTGGCGTGCGTCGATGGTGCTCGATCACATACTCCAGCGCGGCGGCGGTCGCCTCGAGCAATGATAGCTCATCCTGGGCGATGCCGGGTTGCTGGCTCACCATCGCCGTTAGCAGGTCGCCCGCCTCGGCATAGAGCCGATCCATGACGAAGGTTAGCGCCTCGGCGGCTGGTGTCGGCGCGCTCTCGGCGTCCACCAGCACATTGCGGTCGGCGTAGAGCAGCACCCAGGCGCGTTCCTGCGGCGAGCAGTGGAGCGCCCGGCAGAGCGCCTCGACGGTCTGGCGCTGGACCTTGACCATGCGTCCGTTCTCCAGCCGGGCGAGCCATGTCTCGCTGATGCTGTCGTAGTTAGGATCTTCGGGTGGCAGCTCGTTATAGAGCCGGATAATGAGTTGCGCGCGCGACCAGCCACGCAGGGTGCGCAGACGCGCAATCGCTTCGCCGCAGCGTTTGGCCGCGAATTCGGGCGTACCATCGGTAGCCATGAGGGTTCCTCCTGGAAAAAGGCTGCAAGTGTGACGAGCGCCCATCGCTTTAGGTAGATGCACCGAATGCTGGGAACGTAGCCATAGCAAGTGGTGCGGGGATGCCATGGAAAATGGCATGGAGGGCCGCGCAGACGGACCAGGGCGATCCGGACGCGACCAGTACGATGGGCAGAACCTGGTCCGCTAGACGCGCCTGGCGCCTAGCAGACTCCGGTGGCCCGGATCGTTTTCGCAGTAACTTCCAGGAATGTAGACATTGGCTCCGTGCCTCCCAATGAGGTGAACGGGGGAATACCATCGCGCATCATGCGAAGGTGCTGTGCGGGCCTTCGCTCACAATTCTCTCACGAAGGCGCTCTCACACACGTCGGCAATTGTACCACCTGTGTCGAGTTTGTGCTATCAGAAATCTGATATACATGCTGACAGCATAACTCGCCGCCGTACTCATTCTATGAAACCATTCTGGCCATCGCGCTGTTTCACCAGGTGTCCCGGTTATCGTCCCCGGTTGTCTATCCCCTCCTGGCTCATGGCTCGCGCGATGGCAATCCCTGACTGGGTATTCTGGCCGCGGCTTGCGGCCGATAGCGCACGCATTCTAGAGTACAACGAGAGATGAGCAGCACTACCACCACCATCCATGAGATAGAAAAAGAGCTAGAAAAACCTGCCGCGCCGCGCTTTGTCCGCGGGCGCCTCACCTGGGCATCCTACTGGATGCTCGGCTACTTTGCCTTCTTCGACGCAGTCCTCGGCCCGCTTATGCCCTTCATTCGCGGCGATCTGCGCCTGAGCTACACCCTCGCAAGTCTCCACTTCAGCGCGTTCGCGCTCGGCGCGGTCGCGATGGGAACCCTCGCCGACCGCATCACCAGCCGAGTGGGTCGGCGCGGCGCGTTCTGGGGCGGTGGCTTCGGCATGGCGGCTGGCGCGCTGCTGGTCGCGCTCTCGCCCATGGCCGTCGGGACGATTCTGGGCGCGCTCCTCATGGGGTTGCTGGGCAGTCTGCTGCTCATCACCATCCAGGCGGCCCTGGCGGATCGCCACCGGCAGTTTAGCTCCATCGCGCTGACCGAGGCCAACGTCTTCGCCAGCGGGTTCGCCTTACTCGCGCCGCTGATGGTCGGGCTGGTGACCGGCATTGGCCTGGGGTGGCGGCTGGCGCTCTTCCCCGTCCTCGCGTTGCTCGTGGTTATCGGGCTGCGCTACTGGTCCGTGCCGTTTCCAGTTCCAGCGAGATCGGCGGACCACCACGAGCCAGCGAAAGCGGCTGGCGGGCGCATGCGGCTCCCGCTCGCCTACTGGGCGTTCTGGTGTCTGATTGCGCTGGAGACCGGCGCCGAGTGGTCGGTCGTCTACTGGGGCGCGAGCTTCCTGGCGTCGGATTCGCCGCTCTCGAAGGCCGATGCCGCCACCGCGATGGCCGCCTTCTTTCTCGCGATGCTGATTGGCCGTGTCATCGGCAGTCGGTTGACGCGCGCGTTTCCTGGCCTCGTGGTGCTGGCAGCCTCGCTGGGGATCGCGCTCGTCGGCTTCCCGCTCTTCTGGCTGGTCCCACTTCCAGTCGTGCGCGTCATTGGCCTGTTCATTGTCGGATTGGGGCTGGCGAACGTCTATCCGCTGGGGGTCGCGCTGGCGACGGGAGCAGCGCCCGGCCAGGCCGACCGCGCATCGGCGCGGCTCTCAGTCGCAGCTGGACTCTCGGCGCTCATCGCTCCATTCATCCTGGGCGCGCTGGCCGACCACATTGGCATCGGGCAGGCCTTCGGCATCGCGATTCCCCTGCTGTTGCTGGCTCTGCTCGCCGCGGGCCTCGCCAGGCGCGGGCAAACTGTGGCCCTGGCATGAGGCGCATGTAGCCGCGATAAGATATACTTGACCCAGTGCCCCCGGCCGGGATAGTTCTGGTTTCCCTCTCCCTTTAGGGGGAGGGGTTAGGGGAGGGGGCTGCCAGCCCTGGTGGATACCACAATGAAGTGAGGCAGAGACGATGAAGTTTGCGACGCGCGCGATTCATGCCGGGCAGGAGCCTGATCCCTCGACCGGCGCGACGATTACCCCGATCTTCCAGACCTCGACCTATACGCAGGCGGGCCTGGGCCAGAATAAAGGCTACGAGTATTCCCGCACCAGGAACCCGACGCGCACCGCGCTCGAAGCGTGCCTCGCCTCGCTGGAGAACGCGCAATACGGCCTCGCCTTCAGCAGCGGCATGGCGGCTACCAGCGCTATTCTCAGTCTGCTGCGCCCCGGCGACCATGTGCTCGCCTGCGACGATCTCTACGGCGGCTCGTATCGCATCTTCGAGAAGGTGCTGCGCCCGACCGGCATCACCATCAGCTATGTGGACGCCCGCGACGTGGACGCCTATGCCGCCGAGATCAGGCCAGAGACGAAGTTGGTCTGGATCGAGACGCCAACCAACCCGCTGCTGACGCTGGTGGATATCGCCGCCGTCGCGAAGATTGCTCATGCTCACGGCGCGCGCGTGGTGGTGGACAATACCTTCGCCTCGCCTTTCTTGCAGCAGCCGCTCGACCTCGGCGCCGATATCGTCGTCCACAGCACGACGAAGTATATCAACGGCCACAGTGATGTCGTTGGCGGCGCGGTGTTGACCTCGGATACTGAGGCGTATGAGGCGATCAAGTTCTACCAGAATGCCGCGGGCGGCGTGCCGTCGCCGTTCGATGCCTGGCTGACGTTGCGTGGGGTGAAGACGCTGGCGGTGCGCATGCGCCAGCACTGCGAGAACGCGCGCCGGGTCGCCACCTTCCTGGCGGCGCACCCCAACGTCGAGCGGGTCTACTATCCGGGGCTGGAGTCGCATCCCGACCACGCGCTCGCCCGCCAGCAGATGCGCGACTTCGGCGGGATGGTCTCATTCGCCTTCAAGGGCAGGCGCGAGGACGTGGATACATTCGTGCGTGGGCTGAAGGTCTTCGCGCTGGCGGAAAGCCTCGGCGGCATCGAATCGCTCTGCTGCCATCCCGCCAGCATGACCCACGGCTCGATCCCGGCGGAGGAGCGCGAGAAGCGTGGTGTCACCGATACGCTGCTGCGCCTCTCGGTGGGCATCGAGGACGCCGACGACCTGATCGCCGACCTAGAACAAGCGCTGGCGCGCGTCCCCGTCGCCGCACGGTAGCCCTGATCGATTCATGCCACGGCTCCCACCTCTCCCGGCCTTCGGCCACCCTCTCCTCGAAGGGGAGGGCCAGGGCGACCGGTGTGACAGCGGGTGAAAATGAATCTGGCCCCCTCTCCTCGTAGGAGAGGGGCTGGGGGTGAGGTCTGCTACCCATTGCGTTGGTCGCGCCAGCGCACCAGCCACTCCATGTCGTAGAACTTCTCGGGGGTAGCTGACCCGGCCATGATGAGGTGG
>DATBIB010000036.1:0-3261 GCA_036557205.1 Ktedonobacterales bacterium
AAGAGTCTCCGTAAATCCGTAAAATGGAAGGGGGCTGGGCTGCTCTTGCAGGGGATTCATACGGGCGGGATGCCAGGAGAGTCCGACTCTAAAGTCGGCGGTGAGCCGCTGTCGCGTCAATATTTGCGCGCAGTCAGGCGGGCTGCTTCGCGACCCTCGGGCGCGCGAACAAACGCATTACTGTCAGAAAAGTGACCGCTGCCGCGCCGCCAACATAGAGCGCGCGTAGCCAGGGCTCGTTCGTATCGCTGCCAGCGAGCCAGCCGTGGATTGTGACCAGCGCGAAGGCGAGAAAGCTGAGGTAGTGAAGCGCACGCCAGAACCGGTAGGGGATAAATCGCCGTATCCATGAGCTGAGCAACGCGAGCGCCATCACATAAAGCGCGAAGATGCCGATATTGACGGCGATTGGCTTATAAGGCCCCTGCCCCGGCACGAGCAGATCACGTAGCGAGAACACGACGAACGTATCCAGTTTAATCGTCAGCAGATGGCCAACAACAAACACTCCTGCCAGGGTGGCGACAAAGGAATGTAGCTCATCCACGACCCAGGAGAGACGCTCGGCAGAAGAACGCGCGATCGTGCGCAACAATCCGAGCATCACCGAAAATGTCAGCGCGACATAGGCTGCAACTGCGGTCGTGCGTGTCAGGTACCATAGGGTCGGGCTTGTCGCCGTGTTGCTCGCCAGCGAAGGCAAATGTGACGCGACGCTCGCCCAGGCAAGAATCGTCAGTCCAGCCATAGATCTCCACCGCCTCCAACGTGACTGAGAACCTCATGGATATTCGCCGAGCAGATGACCGCACCATTCCCCAGAATGATGAGCAACGCCACCGCCTCATCTCCATAGGGAATAGCGTCCGCGACACGACTCGCATCCCACGACCGCTCAACCTGAGTTAGCGCGTCAGGATAGCCACGCAGGAGCGCAACTTTCGCCGCCACCTCCGCGTGGGCCGTGGTGGGCGCAAGCGCGGTGACCGAAGCGATCAGACTCGATATGTCTTCCCGCTCGTTGTCGCTGGCATCAATCCAGAGATCCATTGGGCGGGCGGTGCGCGGGTCGAGCAGGTGATGTTGGCGCTCGCCGTCGCGATACCACCAGCGCCAGTTTGCTCCAGATGTCGCGATCCCGCCGTGCCCCATGGTCAGAATTACCGCTTGCTCGGTCGATTCGCCAGTCGTCTCGTCATCTGGCGGCGCGAGTGGGTTGCCGATGCCGATGGGCCAGGGTTCGCCTGGCTTTGGCCCGCCTTGCGCGCGCATATCGCCCCCCGCATTGATCAGCACATTGTCGTACTGTCTGAAGTAGCGCTCCAGCACGGCATCGGCTGCCCAGCCCTTGGCGATGCCACCGAGGTCGAGGCGGACCCCCTCTGGCAGCAAAATGCGCAATCGACGGGCATCCAGTTCGATGCCGCGCCACGTTCCCGCCACGAATGACTCTCCACGGGCCTTGCTCACCTCGCCTATCTCGCGATGCTTGATCTGGCTGTAGTCGCGGTCGTAGCCAATGGCTTCGAGCAGCGGCAACAGAGCTGGATCGAAGAGGCCATCGGTGGCCCGCGCCGCCGCGACCCCCTCCGCGACGACGGCGAAGAGCGTACCCGAGACCGCGCACCACGCGCCCGCCGACGCGTTGAGCCGCGCCAACTCGCTTTCCTGCGAGAAACGGGTCAGCCGGTCGCTCAGCGCTTCGAGCCAGGCCATTCCTCGCATAATCGCGGCGTTCGCCATCCCCGCCTCCTCAGGCGGGACAGCGAGATGGATACTCATCGGCGTAGCCATGATACGCCGACGCTGCTCAACCGCTTTCAGCTCTTGACTGGGACTCATCACGGGCACTTCTCAGCACTTCGACGAGCATGTGGTCGCCGTAGGTTTGGGCTTGGGCGTCGCCGTGGGCACGGGCTTGGGCGTCGCGGTCGGTGACGAGCCCCCGGTTCCTCCACCGCTGCCTCCTGGAGTAGCTGTTGGCGCCGCGCCGCCACCTGTGCCACCTCCACCGTTGCCACTGTTGCCGCCAGGCGTTGGCGTGGACTTGCCCCCAGCGGTGGTGGGAGTTATCGCACCCGCTGTGGGCGATACCGCTCCAGGGCTGGTATCGGCTGGCGCCGTCGGCTGTGGGTTGGCCGCAGCTGCGGCAGCCCAGCTACCCGGCTGATGGTTCGTCAGCGACCATGATCCAACGAGCAATGCGCTCATCCCAACCAGCGCTGCCGCCCGCACGCCTGTGACCGAGGTGTGCGAGCGCCCGCCGCTGATGCCAGTCACCTTGCGGCGCACCATCCCCGCCGGAGCGCGACCGCCAGAGGCGAGCGTCACCTGGCTCAGCGGATGCGCGATGCAACTGAGGACATAGCCATTGGCCTTCTCGGCTGGTGAGAGGATCTCGCCCGGCTGATCCACCTCGCCTTCGAGCATGCGCAGCTTACACGACCCGCAGATGCCCGCGCGGCAGCTGAAATCGGGATGATAGCCGTTGCGCTCCAGCGCCGCGAGCAGTGTCTCACCCGGCTCGACATTGAGCGCATCACCAGTATCCGCGATGAACAGATCGGTAGGCTCGGTAGAGGTCGCCGCCTGGCCAATCCGATACGCCGGACCATGCTGCGAGCCAAAGACCTCTGTGTGAATCTGCCGCACTGAGACGCCCATCGCCTCCAGTTCGGTCTGCAGTTCCCGCTTGAGATTATCGGCGCCGCACATATACCAGTGGGCGCGCACCGTGGCTGGCCCGGCATAATCGAGAATGTCGTCGACGGTCATCCGATAGCCCTCAGACGAGACATAGTGGAGTTGCCGCAGCCAGATACGATCTGGATCCATCGAGTCCAACTCATCGCCGTAGATGATGTCGTCTGGGGTGCGCGACGCATAGTGCAACTGCACCAGCGGGCGCTCCTGCGCGGGAAGCCGGTGGATGGCTCGCAACATACCCATAATCGGCGTGATACCGCTGCCAGTCGCGACAAAAACGAACGCCATCTCCGGGCTGAGGCGGCCCGGCAGGGTAAAGGTTCCGCGAGGCAAGCTGGCATAAAGGAGCGTGCCCTGCTGCACCGACTGGTAGAAGTAGCTGGAAACGGCGCCCTGTTGCATGCGCTTGATGGTCAATTCCCAGGGGCGCGAGGGATCGCCGTCGCCGCAAAGCGAATACGAGCGGTAGAGTGTCTCGCGTGGAGTGGGCAGCGCCAGGGTGACAAACTGGCCGGACAGATAGGGCGCAGGCGCCTGACTCGTCCCCGGCAGCAC
>DATBIB010000037.1:0-93965 GCA_036557205.1 Ktedonobacterales bacterium
GTTCTGGGCCACGGAGCCAGCCCAGGGTGATGTCGGACGCCGCCTGCATCAGCTCCTGCCCGTTTACCACACGCTCGCCCTGTTGCTTGAACTCGGATTTGGGCAGATGCCTCTCCAGCACGGACGGTGGGGCTTCCTTGACTTGGAGGAAGAGCGGATCGTCGTCGGTGCGGCCAAGCAGCAGCAAGATAAAGCAGCGCGTGCCGACGCTGCCCACGCCGACCACTTTGCTCGCGAAGTCGACGATGCGGTAGCGTTCGAGCAGGCGGCGCTGCGCGCCACGCAACGTCCCCAGGTAGATGTCGAACAGTCCCTGCACCTGGCTCACGACGTTCTCCGCCGTAATGCGCATGACGAGTGGCGGATCGCTGGCGATGATACGCTGCCCATTCACCTCCTCGGTTAGCTTGGAAAGCGCTTGGATGCTGTTGCGCTGGCGTGTCTTGCCCAGCGCCTTCTGCGCGCGTTTCTGGGCGCGCTGATCTTGAATCAGCGCAAGCAGATCGTCGGCGGTGACGTGGGAATACCATACGTCCAGGAATCCCATGGTAGCGAACTGAGCCATGCGCAGCCGATACGAGCGCACAGCGGCCAGGCTGGCATCGCGGCATTCCACCTCGGTGAAGCCGTTGCCACGCCCGGCGATATAGGCGCTCGCGGCCAGGCGTTTGACATCCCACTCCCATGGCCCTGGCAAGGTCTCGTCGAAGTCGTTGATGTCGAAGAGGAGGGTGCGCTCAGGCGAGGCGTATAACCCGAAGTTGGAGATATGCGCATCGCCGCAGAGCTGCGTCCGTATGCCTGTCATCGGTGTCCGCGCAAGGTCTTCGGCCATCACGATTGCTGATCCGCGATAGAAGGCAAACGCCGAGACGCGCATGCGCGAATGCCGGATGGGGATCAGATCTTGCTCGCGCGTCACCTCCTGCGATTCGAGCAGCGCGATAGGATCAGGGCGTTCGGGAGTCTCTGCCCAGAAGGCATGGCTGCTGCGCGGCACTCTGGCGCGCAGCCCGCGCCCACGCTCCATGCGCTGCTCCACGGTCAACGACTTGATATCTGCCACTTGCTTGCGGGAATCAACCGAAACCGGCGTTGCGGACTGCGCCGTCTCCTGCGCGGATTCTTTGGCGGTTGCCTGCACTCTGGTAACCATGGGCGCGCTCCCTCTCCTGTGATTGGCTCTCATATTGGTGTCGGCTCCCACCGTCGTGCGTCCGATAACCTCTGCGTGGGGCTGTCGTTTCGTGCTATGGCTCGCGGATTTCGCGCAGCAGAGTCTGGCGGGGACGCATAGCATCAGCGTAGACGAAGGGAATCGGATGCGCCCCGCATATAAGGTGAGTCCGCCAGGGGGTTTTTGGGCTGGCCGAAGGGTGGGTATTTTCCTAGCCCTGGTATGGGCGCCCACGTTCGTAGCTCGCTTGAGCGCTGCTGTTCAGGGCATGTGAGCGGCAAGCGTTGTGTTGCGTTACATTACGTCATGTTATGTTGTGTTACGTTACGTTACGTTACGTTGATGAATGCTGGAGAACGTTGGAGCGGAATAGGCTAGGAAGAGGAGGCAAGCGGTAGCTGGAACCAGAAGGTAGAGCCTTCTCCCAGCACGCTCTCGACTCCGACGCGCCCTCCCGGATGCAGCTCAATGAGTTGTTTGCAGGTATATAGACCAAGCCCCAGGCTCCCGTCGAGAAAACTGCTCCCCGGCTGGACCTCGACACCAGGCACACGGTGAAACAGCTCCCAGATGCGCCTCTGCTCCTCCACGGGCAAGCCTGGTCCGTGATCCACGACGCTGACCACCGCCTGGTCTCCCAGTACGTCCAGCTTCACGGTCACCGGTTGGTCAACCGGGGAGTATTTGAGCGCATTCGTTAGATAGTTGCCCAGCACCTGCCCCAAACGGTCTGCATCCGCCACAACTGGCACGATTTTTTCGCACCCCTCCAGGTCGATGCGGCGCTCCGACACCACCGCTTGCTGCATGGCCACATTCGTCCGCACGAGGTCGGCCAGGTCGCAGGGAGCCAGTTCCACTTTCAGCATCCCACTCCGAGCCCGGGCCACGTCAAACAGGACCTCGACCAAGCGCTGCAATTGGTCGACACCCGCGCGTGCGTCGCCTAGTTTGTCTATCACGGCCTCCACGGTACCTACCGCATGCTCAATGGTCTCGGAAGATACTGGAGTGGTTGGCGCACTTGCCGTGAGATCCTCGGCCAGTTGCTTGGCCCGCCGCAGCGCCAGCTCCACAAAAATAGAGACAACCGTGGTCGGGGTCCGGATGTCATGGGACGCTGCGGCAATGAACGCGTCCATATGCTGGGCGACTTCCTGCGCGGCCACCTCATTCGCCTGGGCCTCCGCCCGCTCGCGCTCTAGGCGGCGACGCTCCGTCTGGTCATGGAGGATGCTCACCGCGCCTACCAGCCGCCCCGTCTCATCGCGCAGCGGCGCAGCGCTGGTATGGACCTCCACCTCGCGCCCATCCAGCACACGCAGCCGCACATCCCGCGCATCCGCATCGGCTACCAGCCCCTTCAGCACACGGAGAAGCGGCCACTCCTCAGGCGGTAGCCGTCGGCCGTCTTCGTCGTACGCCTCGTAGAGCACTGCTCGGCCATGCGTCGAAACCTGGGCATAGTCAGCCGGGGCGGCGTCCAGCCCCAGAATGCGGCGCGCGGTGGTGTTCGCCCGCACCACATGCCCGTCGGCGTCGTAGACGACCAGCCCATCGGCGATTCCCTCGAAGATGCGGTTGAGCTGCTCTGCCTGCTCGGCTCGCTCGCGCAACAACTGGTTGCGCTCGGTCACATCGCGGTAGACCAAGACGGTGCCGACCACCTGCCCAGCAGGGGAGCGGATGGGAGCGGCGCTCACCCGCAGCTCGACCTCACGCCCATCCAGTGTCCGCAGGTACCCGTCCAACGCCTCCGCCTCCGCGAGGACATCACCAGCGAGGGCGCGCAGCATCGGCCCCTCGTGCGGTGCGAGCGGCTGCCCGTGGGCGTCGCGCGTCGCAAACAGAGCGAAGCGCTCAGGCAACGAGAGCTTGGCGAATGCGGGGGGAGCCGTATCGAGCCCCAGCAGGCGGTGCAGAGCGGCGTTGGCGCGAACCATCTGCCCGGCTTGGTCATAGACGGCGACCCCATCGGTCATCGCCTCAAACACGCGGTCGAGCTCCTCGGCGCGGCGCTCTGCCTGGGCGCGTGCCTCCTCGTGTTCACGTTCCAGCCGCTTGTAGGCGGTAATATCTCGACTCATCACAACTGCCCCGGTAATATGTCCCCCCGAGTCGCGCAAGGGGGCAGCAGTCATACTGAAGGAGAGAAGCTCTCCTTCCGGGGAGTGAAACTTGATTTCGACTGCGTCGCTGCCTGCAAGCACCTCACCCCTGAGTGCGCGGGTCTGCGCCCACTCGTCTTCCTCGAGCAGGGTTCCGTCCGGAGCGTAGAACCCACCTAGCTGCTGCACGCGCTGTCTGACGGTCTCGCCCGGATGTGCCTGCGGGAGGAGACGAGCCACCAGCGTATGGTAGGCGGTATTGGCCATCATGACGCGACCATCGGTATCATAGACGGTGAGCGGCTCTGGCACTGCCTCCATAACGGCTTCTAACTGCTTAGCCTGCTCGGCCCGCTCGTGTTCCAGTTGCTTGCGCGGCGTGATGTCCTCCAGATGGACCACGAAATACGTCGGTTTGCCGTCCTGGCTGTGCACCAGGCTAGCGCTCAGGCGACTCCACACGACGTGGCCGTCCTTGTGCAGGTAGCGCTTTTCCAACTGGTAACTGCCGAGTTCCCCGTCGAGCGCGCGGCGCAGCAGAGCCTCGTTATCCGCCACATCGTCGGGATGGGTGAAGTCCCGCAGCGCCATGGCGCGGAGCTCGTCCTCTGTGTAGCCCACCATCCGGCAGACGTACTCATTGACCTCCAGCGGGCGTCCGGCGAGGTCGGTGATCGCTACGCCAATCGCCGCCGAGTCGAACGTCGCGCGGTAGCGCGCCTCACTCTCGTACAGCTGTTGCACCATCTGCTTGCGCTCGGTGATATCGCGCCCGACGCCCTGGATCTCGATCACCCGGCCCATGTCGTCGCGGATCGTGCGATTGACCCACTGCTGCCAGCGCAGGCTTCCATCCGCCATCCTCGTCTGATGCTCCAAGGTCAAGACGCCTGGATGCGCCAGCACCGAACGGATCATGGCACGGACGGGTTCACGTTCCGATTCAGGCAGCAGATCGATAAACTTGGTGCCGAGCAGCTGCTCCCGCGATAGCCCCATACTCCGGCAGTTCGCCTCGTTGACGAATGTCAGTGTGGTATCCGGCAAATAGCGGCTGATCAGCTCTGTTTGCGACTCGACGACGCCACGATATCGCTCTTCACTCGCTTGCAGCTCCACACCAGCCTGCTTGCGCTCCTGCACGACGGCCGCAAGGAAGAAGAGGGGCACGCCGACGAACAGTAAATACAGCTGAAGTGCCAACGTGCCGTCGGTCGCAGAACCACCTACAAAGGGTCCGCGGTTGTTCACCGCGCCGGTAATGGCGACGATGGTAACCAATGCCAACATGCTGGCCAAGCCCTGCGGGCCAAATCGGACGGCGGCCCAGATCAGCGTCGGCACCAATGCGAAGAGGAGGGCGTCCGCGAGCAATCTATCTGGCAGCTGCGTCCCGAATACGACCACGCTCGCCACCACCGCTGTGAGGAGCAGGAGACCGCCCTCCACCTGCTCCCGACGTGAGGTGAGTCCCAGCCCTCGGGGTCCCTCCGTCAGCCACAGAACGATCGCGGGGGTGAAGACGACAATCCCCAGGACGTACCCGAGGTATCCGATCTGCCAGCTGAGCCAGATGTCCCACGAGAAGACGATGGCGCGGGCGAAGGCAGCTATGAGGATGGGGGGCACGGCGCCGACGGCGACGCAGGCCATGAAGCGGCTGACTTCACCAACACTGGCGAAGCGCAAAGGCAGCGCCAGGTAGCGGCGGATCAAGCTCACCGTCACGACCGAGATGCAGACGATGATGACGTAGGCGAAGAAGGCAACTTCCCGGACGGTCGCCGTGTTCGGCAGGCCCAGAAACCAGCAATCGAGCGGGACCAGGGGAAGCGTCAACAGGAGAACAAGCCACCAGCGACGCGGTCGCGTCAGGAGCAGAGCGGAGACGGTGACTGCGCCTCTGACAAACAGAGGGTCGGGACCTTCTATCCTGGGGTTAAGTACTAAGGCCAGCACCGTGGTCACGTGCAGGGAGATGATCCATGCCACGGCGTAGGCGAAGAGTGGCAGGACAGCACCGACCGCCTTTCGCCAGCCCGCTTGTGTGCGCAGTGAGACGAGGAGCGCACGCCACTCGGATACCTCAAGCGAGAGGGCCGTGTGCGCGCCCTGCACTCCGCTGATAAGCGTGACCCGCGCACGGACCCATGGCAGTTTGGGATCGTGCATGGCAACCTCCGTCCGTGAGGTGACTGTGTGACGCACGCCGGAGTTAGGTACGCTCGGCACGAGGCAGCACGCGCCTGACGCCAAGACCATCATACAAGACTATCGTATAGGAGCAGACTAGCAATAAGCGTGGAGGTTTGAGTTCAGTATATACTCAATAGCGAATGATACGCGATCAAGGGAAGCGGCAGCAATGTTGTATCAACGGCCAGTGGAAGTACAGTTAGCGATGCCGCGGTAATGTCCCTGCCTATTGTTCCCTGAGGCGTCCCCGACTGCCGCAGCGTTCGATACGATGACTTGGTGCGCAGCGTGTACCGCCAGCGCGCCTAGCCCTCATGCGCATCGCCTGGCATTTGGTTGGTAGTTGGGGATATCAGCGCTCGGTTAGACCACCTTGCCAGGGTTCAGCAGGTGATCGGGATCGAAGAGATCCTTGATGCGACGCATCCAGTCGAGGCTGGCGCCGTGCTCCTCCGCCATGAACTTGCGCTTGACCAGGCCGATGCCGTGCTCGCCGCTGGCCGTGCCGCCCCAGGCGAGCGCCTGATTCACCAGTCGCTCTGAGAACGTCTGGACGCGGTCGTAGTCCTCCGCTTTCGTGGCGATGGTCGTATGGAAATTGCCGTCGCCCACGTGTCCAATGATGCTGCCCTCGATGCCCATGTCCGCCAGCAATTCTTGCGCGTATGCGATCAATCCTGGCAGATGATTGAGCGGTACGGCAGTATCCGTGATGATAAAACTGTGGCCAGGATGCATATTAACCATGGCCCAGTAGAGATGGTGCCGTGCCTCCCACTGCTCCGTCCGCTCTTGCGCCGTGCGGGCGATGGTGATGTCGGTCGCACCGGCTTCGCGCACGAGGTCTTCGACCAGGCGAATCTCTTCCTCAATCGCCGCCGCGGTCGAGGAGTGGAACTCCAGGAACAGGGCGGTCTGCTCGGTATAGCCGCGCCCCAGGTAGTTGTTGATGCTGCGCATGCCGAGCTCATCCACCAATTCTATGCGCGCAACGGGCAGGGCGCTTGCCATGATCGCATAGGAAGCCTGAGCCGCCGCCGCGATAGACGGGAAAAAGACCCGCAACGTGTGGATATGCTCCGGCACGGGATGCAGCTGCACGGTCACCTCAGTGATCACACCAAGCGTACCGGAAGAGCCGACGAAAAGATCTTTCAGATCGTAGCCACTGCTCGTCTTGCGCACTGGCCGTCCGACGCGCAGCGCCTCGCCGTTCGCCAGCACGACCTCAAGCGCCACAGTGTTCTGGCGCATGCCGCCGTAGCGGACGGTGGTGGTGCCGCTGGCGTTGGTGGACGCCAACCCGCCGAGCGAGGCGTCCGCCCCTGGATCGACCGGGAAGAAGAGTCCAGTGTGGCGCAATGCCTCGTTGAGCGCCGTGCGCGTGAGGCCTGGCTGAACCACCGCCAGGAAGTTCTCCGGCTGGATGCTCACCACCTGATTCATGCGCGAGAGATCGAGGCTGAGCACCTGAGCGCCGACACGTTCGGGTACCAGCGCCCCTTCCAGGCTGGTGCCCGCTCCGAAGGGGATCACGGGCGTCTGCTGCTCGCGACACCACGCCAGCACGGTCTGCACGTCTTCTTTCGACTGCGCATAGGCCACGGCGAGCGGCGGGCGCACCTCCGGAAAGTTCTCGTCGCGTCCATGCGCTTCGAGGACAGACTGACTGATGCTCAGTTGACTATCTCCAAGCCGTGCCCGCAACGTTTCCAGTGCTTCATCCATGGTGTCCCCCTTGTGCTGTTTCTGCTGGCGCGGCAGCCGCTCGGCCCTGTGGCGAATGTGAACGCGACATAACGCGACGTACGCTACGCGCCAGTGGCAGCGCTCATCCGGTGATGCGCGAGATGCTGCCATCCAGACTTACTACATAGAGTTCGCCGGAAGCGTCTTCACCAAACGACGAAATGGAGAGCGACGTGTCCAGAATCTGCTGAGCAGTGGCATGGCCGTCACGCGCATCAGCCGCCGGGAAACTCCAGATCCGGCCACTGCAATCATCGCCATAGAAATAGGCTCCAGTCAGGCTGGGATGCTTCTGGCCGCGATAGACGTAACCGCCGACAACCACGCAGTTGCCATCCACGTGTGTGTAGGTCGCAACGGGAGCGGTCAGGCCGCCGGTCGAGCAGGCGCTGCCACCCGCGTAGCAACTGTTGCCCTCGTAGATAGCCCAGCCGTAATTCTGGCCGCCCTTGCTCGCGGCTGGCTGGTAGTCGATCTCCTCGATCTCATTCTGGCCCGCGTCGCCGATAAAGAGATCGTGGGTGGTGCGGTCGAAGCTGTAGCGCCAGGGATTCCGCAGCCCATACGCCCAGATCTCGGGGCGCGCTCCCGCCTGGTTGGCAAACGGGTTGTCGGATGGGATGGCGTATTGTCGGCCCGCCGAGGTATGGTCCACATCGATGCGCAGGATCTTGCCCAGCAGCGTGTTCTTCCGCTGGCCGTTGGCCGAGTTGCCGCTGCCACCGTCGCCAATACCGATGTAGAGGTAGCCGTCGCTGCCAAAAAGCAGCAGACCCCCATTGTGATTCGAGACCGGATGCGCCGCCGTCAGGATGATCCGCGCGCTCGCGGGGTCGGCGCGATAAGGATCACTCGCCGAGACATGGTAACGCGCGACGGTGACAGTCCCGTCGACGGCGGTATAGTCCACAAAGAAGTAGCCATTTTGCGCGTAGTCCGGGTGGAAGGCGATGCTCAGCAACCCGCGCTCGCCGCCGGTGGAGATCAACTGGTGGATATCCAGGAACGGCTGCGCGCGCACCGTGCCGTCCATCCCTACCACCAGGACACGCCCCGTCTGCTCCACGACGTAGACGCGGTCGGTCTGTCCCGGCGCGTAGGTAAGATAGACTGGACTTTGTAGACCCGTCACGAAGGGCTGGAGGTGAATGGCGCCTGGTCCAAGCGGTGCGCCGGGCGTGCTCGTCGTGGCCGGGTCGCCATGGGTGGCCGTTGCGGTGGGCTGGGTCTTCGTCGTCGACGAGGCGCAGGCAGTTATCGCCATGCTCACCACGAGTCCCCAGATCACCACGAGCGAGAGACGACGTCGCATCGGTTCACCTCTTCATGCTCAGACAACGTTCCCGGTGGGCTGTTACTCATCGCTCAGCGATATGACGCGCAAACGATGCCATACATACGAGGCGCTAGAAGGAATAGTGGCACACGCAGCTGCCGTGTTGGCATATTGCGGTCAAAATGGCCAGACGCGGCAAAGCCAAAGAGGCTGCACCCATGCCAGTTCGGCTACTGCCAGGTCACCGAGATCGACGTGATGTTCTCGTAGTTCGCATCGACGGCGGCAAACGGGGCGCCGCCTGGCTTGCTGCTGGTGATGCGCGAGAGCGAGAGGATGCCAGCGCCGGGCGCGAAATCCTTGAAGTCCATGGCGTTGAATCGGGTGCTGCCGGTATCTGACAATGCCAGCGAGAGCGCCGTATGGGCGCGGCTATCGCTGGCGCTGCCGACGACGATGGAATGGGCGAGGCCACTGGGCGAGTAGTGCGCCACGAATGATCCGCTGCTCGGAATGGCGACCGTGGCGCCACCGGCAGGATCGGTAATGGTGAGGGGAGCATGCACCACCGCCACCGCGATCGTGACCGGACTGCCGCCATCCCCTCCGGCTGCCGCCGAGGCGGGCGTATAGACGAAGGTGTATGCGCCCCCGGCGGGCTGCAACGGCACATCGCCGATATAGGCGCCGTAGCCAAGCATGCGCGCGTAGTAGCCGCTGTCATACTTGAGAAAGACGCCGTTGCAGGTGATGGTCTCGCCGTGGACGAACTCGACCGTATTGAGCGCATGATCGGCGAAATGGATGGCGACCTGCGTCGTCCCCTGGTGATAGTCCTTGATATCGATGCTCACGCGCAGGGCGCTGGGGGCGAGCACATCGGTCACGGTGGTGCAGCCGGAGAGGGTCAGCCCTATTAGCAGTGTGAGCAGGGGAAGAATGGCAAGCAGTCTGGTATATGCTGATGCTTTCCTGGCCAAACGTGGACGCATGGACACCTACCTCCATACCAACATGGCTCACTGGTGGATGGCTGGCATCGTTGCTCCACCCGGCGTGCAGTATACACCTGATACACCTGGGTGGCAGCGATAGGCATCATGCGGCGCTGATGGTGCTATCAAACAGAGGGGCGGCGTCACGAATAGGGGGTGACACCGCCTGACATGGGGAGTGACATGGGAGCCGATGGTGGGACTCGAACCCGCAACCTGAGGTTTACAAAATCCATGCGCTCGATACATCACGGGCCGCGGCTATCCGCTATGTCGGGAAAAATCAGTGGTTGCTATACGGTCGAAGAGGGCGCGGCGGCACGTAACATTGCCCCGTACCGTAGAGAGAAGGCATGCAAGCTGCCAACACAGGGACGAGCCATGGCTAATAGACGACTCGTCTTAGTGCGCCTCGCCCGCCGATGGGTACACGGCGATGCGCCGCAAGTGAGATCTCTGGCGCACTTGCCTGATGCTTGGCGTCACTCGCTTCAGCCCCACCGTCCAAGCTGGCGGCCGACGAAACGTGGAGCAAACTTGCTTCTCGCTTGTACGATCATGCGCGCCAAAATGGGAGAACGACCTTCATGTCATTCATCTCTGACCTTCCTCCGCAACCTCCTTCGCAGGTGCGGGCAGCTCGCACCATTCGCCCGCGGATCTGGATCGCCCTCGCCATCATTCTCGTGATCATCGTCTCCATGGGAACGGTCTTTGCCGTAGTCATGGGCCGCAATACGTCGCCCCTGGTCGGCGGTACGGCGACTGGCACAGCGGCAGCGGCGACCGCGACACTGGTGTCGTCGGATATGGTGACGGAAGGCGATGCCAGAGCGCTCTTCGGTGGATTCCTGATTGCGTGTGACGATGTGGCGACCTATTCCCTCGCAGGGCAAGGTGTGCCCTGTCCCAAGCTGGATCGTGGCCGCATCTATGAAGTGGGTGGTCATTATTGTGCCGATGACTGGCACCTTGTCTCGTCTCAGCTCGTTGATTCCCAGACAAACGTAGAGAACTATAAGCCCCAGCAGTCGATTGATGGGGTGACGCTCCAGACGACACGGACAGCTGTCAAACCGGTCGATCCCGCCTATTCCCAGCAGCACTACGGCGACCAGGAGTTCTACATACAGATTGGTGTGGTCCTCACGCCACAGCAGATCTCCGTTGGAAAGCATACATTGCGCCAGTTCGACACGGCCATTGGTTTCGATAGGCAGATTCCGTTCACGATTGATGCTTCCGGGACAGGCGCGTGCCAGACGCATCAATAGCATTGCCTGTTGGCCTGTTGCTGATGCAACGAGAAGCGTTCTCACTCAGTGACTTCCTGACAATGACGCAACTCACTTGTCGCCAATCACTTGTTGGCGTTGTAGTTGAGGTAGTAGCGTCCAGGCACAAGAAAGCGGCCTCACTGCTGGTTCAGTGAGGCCCATTGAATTCTGGTTTTTTTTGTGGGAGCCGATGGTGGGACTCGAACCCGCAACCTGAGGTTTACAAAACCGTTTCGCCTGACTTTGTCCTAGTTTCGGCTCGTTTCATCGGGTACGTAGATCATCGCTGCGCTCACCGAAGCAGAGGCAGCCACCTCCTGGCGCCTCGATGCTGTCAACAGACTCGCTGCTGCACTCGCCGAGAACGAGAGCGAGCGCGCACGCGTCGGTGAGACCTATCTGGCGCGTGACGATGTGACCCTGCGCGCGCTGCTCGAGCGCTACACACGGAGTGAAGAATAAGAGGGGGCACTGCGGGTGCTGGAGAAGGCGGTCGATTAAGTGTTAATTGCAGGTGACCCACTCGAATAGTCCAACATGTGTGTCCCGAAAGGACCGCGCAACCTCTTGTACCACAGGGTAATATTTTTCCTTTTGAGGATGGCTGAATACGAAGGTGAGTAGATCTGATAACCGGACAAAAAGGAAACAAATAAGGTCGTAGGGAATGGCCAAAAGGAGCCAGCCAAAATAGAAAGCTGTCGCGACAATGACTGCAACTACATAGAATGGCGACCGGATTGGAATGAGGAACGCCTTTTGAGCAGGGGTATACCTAGTCTTGTTGTTATACATGAATGCATGTCCTCCGCGAAAGCCGTCTGCCGTCTATTGAGACAACACAACGGCACCTCACCGAATCTGTGAGCAGCGAAATGGGATACACGCAGGCGCGACACCCTCCTCATTGGCACGACTCTCTGCCTCTGTGGCGTCTATCAGTGCCAGTAACAACCACTCAACAGCCTCATTGTCACCACTGCGCTTAAGTGCCTTCACCTCTTCGACATAGGTGGTGTAGTGACGACCCTGATAATAACCAGGACGGGGTGGGCGTACTGACCCATCGTGTACCACAACAGCACACTCCTCACTATAAGCGTGAGCATTCAATATCGTGGGCTTACTCTACGCTGCTTCAGGCGAGGCGTCAAACCAACGATAGCCATAGCCGCCTGATAGCTACCGTGCAAAGAACCGCTGGGTGAACGTAGCGATGAAGGTAATCTCAATCAAGAGGCCGATGATAGCTTCTCCTGCTGCCAGACGTGCCAGCGTGTCGCCTAAGCTGATGCCCGATGTGAAGAACCCACGGCCATGAAAAGCGCTGATACTGAGGACGAGGGCTTCATCCCAGGTCAGGTGTGGCGCGGCGAATTGTGCATTGAGAAGGTAGGCTCCGGTGAAGGCGAGAATGATGACGACATAGGCGATGAGACTGCGCATGGGCTTATAGCCGTAGCCAGAGATGAGGTCAAGAAGCAGCGAACCACCATAGCGCAGGTATTGATGGCGTCGTCGAAGGACTTGACGCTGGAGTACATTGGCCCGGTAGGCGAAATGGTCAGCCCACTCGTTGATGCCCTGTTCGCGTAACACAGCGGCCAGTTGTCGATTGGCGCGGGTGGCATTCTCAAACAAAGCCGCTCGCGGAAGCGTATGCAGTGACGGCGGGATAGGTGCCAGCACTGGACGGTCCGGGTGACGCGCCATCTGTTCTTCAGCGAGCATCCCGAGCTGCGCCCAGTTCATGGTGTTTAAATTGGCGCCGCCCCAGTCGACATTGAGGAGGAACGCGGTCCCGTGTTGGGGGCTGCTGAAACGAGCATCAAAAATGGCGGTCGTCGCATCAAATTGTGCACCAAGCAGATTGGCGCCTTCAAAATGCAGTCTATCCAAAATGGCGCCCTGAAAGCGAGCGCGGAAGAAGTGTGCGTTTTCCATATGCGCATGTTCCACATAGGCTTCGTCCCAATGAGATTGCTCAAGGAAGGCATGTTCCAAGCGCGTGCCGATTCCAGACACCCGTTGCAACTGCGCATTTTTCAGTACCGCTCCCTCCAGATGGGTCTCGTTAAGAGTGCAGTCCTCCAAATGGATAGCGGCGGCATCATCCTGCCATACGGTGGTGCGGCGGCTCTCCTCAAACGACAGCCCGCCACGTAGCCGAGCGAGCGGTAGAGCTCGCAGGTCGCTCCTGTGGAGGTCGGCCCCTCGCAGGTCCACTCCCTGCCGCCCACGCTGACTTTCATCGCTCCAATCGACCGGTCCGCGCATCCCGCCGCTCTCGTGTGTCGCCAGCAACCACTCCACATCCGCACGGTTGAGTTTGACCCCGCCGAATGGGTAGACGCCCTTCTCAATGTCCGGTTGGATAGCCCGCCGCTCGGCCAAATACTGCTGCCCGGTATCGTCAATCTCAGGCTCTGTGCGCCACGGCTGGTTGTGCTCCTTCGTCCAATACTCATTCCATGTCAGAAAGCCGTCTGGTGCTGGTTTCGGTTGGTTAGTCGTCGCTGCTTGGGTTGGCCCTTGCTTGCTCATCAGTCACACCTCCTGCTTGACACACACTCATCAGTATGTACGACGTATCAAGCGAGAGGTTAGGCGTGACATTCAGAGGTAATTGAGCTGCTTCTCTGCTGATAGTTGAAGAGGGCTTGTTTCCGGTCAAGCGAGGTGCTAATATTGAGGTGACGTTTTCCGGTGTGGAAGATGTCAGAAACCAGAGGTTATCACTCCTCAAACCTGTGGTGTGGTGGCAGAGCAGTGCTATTCGCGTAGCGTTGGAACCCCCACAAACCCGCTTAATTCCTGGAGGGAGCCGATGGTGGGACTCGAACCCGCAACCTGAGGTTTACAAAACCACTGCTCTGCCAATTGAGCTACATCGGCCAGTTGAGGTATGGAGCGGCGCGCGCTCCGTGGGCAGTATAGCACCGGGCATGCGGAGCGTCAACGCGCGCTGAGCAGATGACGCACGTCCTCAATCCACTCTAGCGCGCCTTCAATCCTGGATGACTCGATGCTGAGAAATTGCTGAGGCGGTAGGACTGTGTGACCCCGGCCATAGCGCGTTATCGGGCGGTGTGATACACTGCTGTCGAGTTCCAGCGGGCGCATCGTTTCAGGACACACAGTGAGGCGAGACGAGCGGTTGCCCGGCTTGACACCGCCCGCACAGCGCGTTAGAGTAGGCTTGGCTATTAGAATTGACCATCATTGGCTATTATTCCTCAATGAAGGGCAACTCTGCCTGGCGTGCCACGGCTGCCGCTTCGATATTCATACTGCTCATACGACTCGGAGGCGGCTCGGCAGAGACCGCGCAGAGAGAAGCGAAGCGGGTCACGGCGGGTGAGGTCCAGACGACAGGGACACACGGCGCGTAACGGGACAGCGCCGTGATGAGGAGTACCATGGAACCGAATGAGCTGATCGGGGATCGATACGAATTAGGCGAGCCTATCGGTCGCGGCGGTATGGCCACCATCCATCGGGCCACCGATCTGCGCATGGGCCGTGAGGTCGCCATCAAGATCCTGCGCGAGGTCTATAGTAGCGACCCCAAGTTCGTCACCCGCTTCCAGCGCGAAGCGCGCGCCGCCTCTGCCTTGCAGCACCCCAATATCGTCCAGGTCTTCGACTATGGCCAGAGCGGCGACGCTTACTACATCGTCATGGAGCTCATCAATGGCGCCGACCTGCGCCGCTACCTCAAGCGCGAAGGCGTCCTCACCCCCGATCGCGCCGTCGAGATCGCCCATGATGTCGCCCTGGGGCTCGGCGCTGCCCACCGCCGCACCATCGTCCACCGCGATGTAAAGCCGCAGAATATCCTCCTCAACGACGATGGGCTGGTCAAGCTGACCGACTTCGGCATCGCCAGCGTCTATAAGGACGTTGACGCCGAACGGCTCACCACCACGGGCATGACGCTGGGCACGGTGCAATATTACGCGCCGGAGCAGGCGCAGGGCGAGATTGTGACTCCCGCCGCCGACATCTACGCGCTGGGCATCGTCATGTATGAGATGCTTACCGGCCGGACGCCGTTCGATGGCGATACGCCCGTCGCGGTGGCGATGCGCCACATTCAGGATATCCCGGAGCCACCGTCCCGCATCAACCAGATGATCCCACGCGACCTAGAGCGGATCATCCTGCGCTGTCTGGAGAAGGACCCGCGCGACCGCTATCCCAACGGCGACGCGCTGGCCTATGCGCTCGATCAGTTCGCGCGCGGCCCCACCCGGCGCTTTGGCAGCAGCGGCACAGGCCGCCCGCTGGACCTGCCAGGCATCGACTCCCGTCCGCAGCCGGGACGCGGCTCGTCACAATTTGGCGCCTCGGCGGTGATCAGCGGGCCGCGTCGGTCAGACGTGGTCGCGAACGACGGCTACGATGCGCCCACCTTCGAGGACTTCGATGGTGGCATGGGGAATGGGAATGGGATCAGCACCACGCCCTGGGCAACCGCGCGCGGGACGGTGCCGCGCATCTCAGGTCCGCAGGGCGACTATGAGGAGGGCCGCAAGCCCAGGACCGGCCTGATTGCCGCCATGATCGGCGGACTGGTGCTGTTGCTGGGGGTAGCCTGCGTGCTGGTCTTCGCCCTCATGAACGGCGTGCTGGGTGGTGGCCAGACTTCCACTCCCACACTGACAACAACCGTTCCCAACTTTGTTGGCCAGCAGTACACGGCAGCGCTCTCCCTGGCGCAGTCGAACCACCTTAAGCTGCAGAAGCAGGTGATATCGAGCGATCAGCCGTTAGATCAGGTGCTCAAGCAGGACATTGCCTCCGGGCAAAAGGTAGCCTACGACACGACAGTTAGCGTCACCGTCAGTGGAGGCGCCGACACGGTCACCGTACCTGATGTGACTAAAATGACCGTCTCGGATGCCTGTAAGGCGCTTGCTGCCGATACGCTAAAACTTCAATGTAATGTCCAGTCATATCAGCAAAGCGACTCGGTTGACTCTGGCAAAGTCATCTCAACCGATCCTGCGGCGGGGGCAACCGCGACCCCGGGCGTTACGGTGGTCAACCTGGTCGTCAGCACCGGGCCAGCGCCGACGCCGACAACACCGCCGCAGCCGACCGCGACGCCGCAGCCGACCGCGACGCCGGCACCTACCGATACGCCACCAGTCACCGGCCCATAAGTCGGATCCCAGTGCCAGCGGATGAGATGCAAGAGCGCTCCACTACTCACTGGGCGCTCTTCTCATTGACGGACCACTCCCCCTAATCCCCTCACCTGAAGTGGGAGGGGGACCAGAGCTTTTCAGCGTTGGATTTCCGCTTGGGGCGCTCCGGGCTGGATATCATGAATTAAGGATATACTCTGCAAAGTCATATCATGTGAACCAGAATGTGAGAATCACCATGCAGGCGCTGTTTGTCCATACCGCCGATAATCATCTGGGCTACGAGCAATATGGGATGAAGGAGCGCTTCAACGACTTTTCCCGCGCCTTCTGGGCCATTGTCGATGACGCCATTGCCCGCAAGGCCGATCTCTTCGTCATCGCGGGCGACCTCTTCAATAAACGGGCAATCGACGCGCGCACGCTGATGCACGCGCAGGAGGGGCTGGAGCGGCTGCGCGACGCGGGCATCCCCTGCGTGGCTATTGAGGGCAACCACGACCGCAGCTACTACCGTGACGGCTTCTCCTGGCTGGAGTTTCTCTGCTGGCAGAACCAGTTGATCCTGCTGAATCCCTACATCCGCGATGGAGCGCCGGAGCTGAAGCCATGGAACCAGGATGAGATGCGCGGCGCGTACATCGACCTGAAGGACGGCAAGATGCGCGTCTACGGCCTGCCCTGGTATGGCGCGAGCACGGCGCGGGTGATGAAAAGCCTGGCTGAGCAACTGGCGGCCACGCGCGAGGCGGAGGACGCCGCGGGCGTCGAGTATCGGCTGCTGCTGCTACATACCGGCGTCGAGGGTATGCTGCCGACGCTGCATGGCCTGCCCCAGCGCAGTGACTTCGAGCCGCTACGCGGGCTGGTGGATTATATCGCTCTTGGCCATGTCCATAAGCCCTATGAGATTGATAGCTGGCTCTACAATCCCGGCTCGTCGGAGACCTGGGGCGCGGAGGAAAGCGCCTGGGAGCGCGGCTACTATGTCGTGCGGATCAATACCGATGCGCCCGAGGGAGAGCCGACCCACATCGCCGAGCATGTCGTCAATCCGCGCCGCCCGTTTCTGCGGCTGCCATTCAACGTCGAGGGGCTGCGCGACCCCGCCGCGCTCTACGAGGCATTCGAGCGCTACTGCCGGAGCAAGGCGCGCGAATACGCCGTCCCTGAGCAGCCCGCGCCGGGGCTGGAGCCGGTGGTGGATGTCTCGCTCACGGGCGTGTTGAGCTTCGACACCAGCGCGCTCGACCGCGCCCAACTGGAGGAGACGGCGCAACGAATGTTTCACCCGCTGGTAGTGCGCATCCACGACGGCACACGCGACAGCGAATGGGAGCTGGACGACGAGAATGGGCTGGATAGCAGCGACCGTTCCACCTGGCTCCAGCTCGAGACGCATATCTTCGAGGAGCTTTTGCAGCGTGACGCGCGGTTTCAGCAACGCGCGGGCGAGTGGGCGCGGTTGGTGGCCTCGCTCAAGCAGATGGCGCTCGGCGGCGAGTCGGCGGAACAGGTCGTCCAGAAGCTCCGCGATGAGCGCGCCCGGCTGTTGAACTCGTGATGCGCCTGCTCGACTAGGAATCTCCTACCGATAGAACGTAAACCGCGCGACAAGCAACTGTCTCGGCAATTACCATGGCTGAGCATGCAGGCGTGTCTTGACGAGGCAGTCACAATCCTCTATACTGGCGCAGCACTGCGCCCGCAAAAATGCGTAGCGTACAGGGATGCGAGGGTGGAGGCGGACGCATGGCCAGTAACCTCCCCAACAACGTGACCGGCAACCTCATCGGCAAGCTCTTCGACATGCTGCGCGACCGCCTGATGCAGACGCAGCGTGGGCGTTGGATTCTGGGCGCATTATTCCTGGTGATGGCTGCGTTCTTCTTCGTACTGGCTCTGGCCGACCATAACACCGAGCAGGATATCGCCTTCGGCATCGGCGCTGCGTTCTTCCTGCTGCTCGCGCTGATAGTGCTGATCGGAAACGTCTTCATCGGCCGCGGCCAGCGCCGCATGCGGTCCGCCGTCGCCGAGAGCGAGGCGCGCGCCAAGCAATTGCTTGCCGAGGGCAAGATATTGCCGATACCGCCGCTGCCGAAGAATCAGCCACAGGGCATCAGCCCGGACGATCTGGCGCAGATCGAGACTAATGCCAATCAACTGCGCGAGATTCCCTGGGGTGATCGCGTGGAGTACCCGAATGAGCAGGTGCGCGCCGTCTTCGATGCGGCGATGTCGGAGGTGCTGACGACCTCTGGGGATTGGGCGAAGCTACGCAGCCCGGTTCATGTCTTCGCTGGGCTGCCGCAGCCGCTCTGCTATGTTGGCGCCGCCGAGGTGATGTTCCGGCTCTCGTATCTGAGCGGCACGACCTTCGCGCCGGTCGGCTTACAGCAGGGTCTGCGCTTCGCATCTCGCGCGCAATTTCACACGCCGCTCCAGCCAGATGCGCTCGTCACGCAGCTCAAGCTGCTTGTCGCCTGTCGCGCGCCCTACTGGCAGGAACTGGCCACCAAGACGCTGAGCATGATTCAGCAGGTCGCGCCAAATCATCCGCGGTTGCCCCAGGCCGAGGTGTTCTACCACCGCGTGCGCGGCGAGTATGAGGAGGCGGTGAGCTGCTCCGACCGCGCGCTGGCGTTCGCCAGAACCCCAGCGGAGCAGGCTTCGATTCTCTCCAGCAAGGCGCTGCTCTTGATGAGCCTGAAGCGCAACGACGAGGCGGTTGCGACGTTTCAGGCGGCATGCGCGCTCAACCCCAACGACCCCTGGATCTGGCACAACATGACATTTCCGCTGGTCGAGCTTGGCCGCTATCACGAGGCGTTGCGGTGCAGCGAGCGGGCGCTTTCAATTATGGATTTCGGCGTCGCCCGGACGCAGCACGAAAAGATCATGCAAAAACTTGCCCAGCAACTGGGTGGCGGCACGGGCTAACCGCTTATTGCCGGGTGCTCCCCTGCGTAATGGCCGCGTGCAGCCTGGCATAGTCCATCGTGGCGAAGTCGGTGGTATCCAGCTCGTAGAGCGTGCCGCCGAGTGGCAGGGGGTCGATGCGCCCACGCAGCAGCAGCTCCCGGTGTTCGTCGAGGTTGTGCGTCTCCACGTGGCCAGGATGGCGATCCGCTGAGCCCGCCCGCTGGCAGTAGCGCTCGTAGAGTGTTGGGCCATTGGCGATGCAAAGTATCTGGAAGGGCGTGAAAGAGTACGCCTGCTCCAGTGCGCGAAAACGCTCGCCATCGCGGTCGGGGTAGAAGTTGCACTCGACGACGCAGGGCTGCCTGGCGCGCAGATGTTCTTCCAGCAACATATACAGCAGCGCCATCGTCGCCGTCCCCAGTTGTCGCGACCACGCGCGGTCGCTCCAGCCGAGCGTCTCGAAGAGCGTTTCCTTGATGGCGTCCTTGGCCAGCAGCGGCAGGGAGAAGTCGTCGGCGATCCGCCGCGCCAGCGTCGTCTTACCGGTGGCGGGCAGCCCATTCACCACGATCACCAGCGGCAGCGGGCGCTCCTCCATGTCGGTGTCTCCAAACAATGGCCCCCTCTCCTGCAAGGAGAGGGGGTTGGGGGTGAGGTTCCCTAAATCTCCTCGTCTTCCCCGGTGTCGTCCGCGTCTTCGGGTCCGGCTGTCGGGGCGACCGCCGCGCGGATTTGCGCCTCAATGGCGTCGGCGACATCGGTGTTCTGGCGCAGGTATTCCTTGGCGTTCTCACGCCCCTGGCCCAGCCGGATATCGCCAACCGAGAAGAACGCGCCCGCCTTCTTGATGATGCCCATCTCCAGGCCAACATCAATCAGGCCGCCCTCGCGCGAGATGCCCTCATTGAACATGATGTCGAACTCAGCCACGCGGAAAGGCGCTGCGACCTTGTTCTTGACCACCTTCACCCGCGCCCGGCTGCCGACCACCTCGGTACCCGTCTTGATCGAGTCGATGCGGCGGATATCCAGCCGGACCGATGAGTAGAACTTCAGCGCACGCCCGCCGGGAGTCGTCTCGGGCGACCCGAACATGACGCCGATCTTCTCACGCAACTGGTTGGTGAAGACGACCGAGGTGCGTGAGTTATTGATGGCGCTGGTCAGCTTGCGCAGCGCCTGGCTCATCAGCCGCGCCTGCAAGCCCACATGCGAGTCGCCCATCTCACCCTCGATCTCGGCGCGTGGCACTAGCGCGGCCACCGAATCCACCACGACCACATCCACCGCGCCGCTCCGCACCAGCATCTCGACGATCTCCAACGCCTGCTCGCCGGTGTCTGGCTGTGAGATCAGCAGATCGCCGACATTGACGCCCAGCCGCTCGGCATAGCCGGGGTCGAGCGCATGCTCCGCGTCGATAATCGCGCAGATGCCGCCGCGCCGCTGCGCATTGGCGATGATGTGCAGGCAGAGCGTTGTCTTGCCCGAACTTTCCGGCCCATAGATCTCGGTGACGCGCCCGCGCGGGACGCCGCCGATGCCGAGCGCCAGATCCAGCATGATCGAGCCGGTTGGGATAGATTCGATTTTGACGTGCGCCCGGTGTTCGCCGAGCTTCATGATGGCGCCTTTGCCAAAGCGGCGCTCGATCTGAGAGACCGTCAACTCCAGCGACTTCTCGCGCTCGCTGGCGCTTGCGCCGTACGCCACCGGGGTAGCGCTGTTGCTGCCGCGATCTGCAGGCATGCCTTGCTCCTCTTTCATTCGCCCGGTACTAATGATGGCGGGCGCAACCTTCTTCTACCTAAGAGAAGAAGCGAATTCAGGATGTTGGGGAGAATGTGTCGCCGGATGTCTCGGATGTGTACACCTGTCCTAAATGCTAGAACATACGTACAATTTTATGCGATTTCGGCTCCGGCGTCAATAGTCCTTTCTTTTCGGGCTATTGCCGACCGGAAGCCGCCACAACGCGGGGACTTTCGGGTCACTCTGCCGTCGGAACGGTTTCGTCGTCGCGAAAGCGCTCCAGATCGGGCGTGATGCCAAACGCCTCGCTAATCTCTTGGTGATGGCTTGTCTCGTGGCGCAGCAGCAGGCGGAGCAGCCCACCGACGCTCGGCCCGCGCGACGTGACGACCGACTCATCTTTCTGCGCGTCCAGCGTGCGCGCGTGGGCAAGCTCCGGGAAGCGGCGCTCCTGCCAGTGTTCGCCGCCGGGACCAATCGCGCTGGCCAGCACGCGGTCCGGGGAGGCCTGGAGCGCGGACATCAGGTCGTCGCGGGTGATGTTGGCGTAGCGGCGCACGGCGCGAGCGTTGTAGGCGTCCACATCGCGCAGCGCGTCGATCAGCACGGGCGGCAGCGCGCGCAGGCGGCTGATCTCGAAGACGCCGACCGCCCACTCGTCCCAGGCGAGGATATGCGCCAGCAGATCGTGCAGCGACCGGTCCCCGGGCAAGAGCGGCTCGCGCCAGCGGTCCTCCTTAATCTGGTCGGCCAGGGCGAGCGTCGTCAGCCGTTGTTCGCGAAGCGCATGCAGCGTATCATCAGTCTTCAACATCATCCTCCGCCAAGAAATGCTGAAATCTCTCACGATCCTCCGAGCACTGAGAAGCATGGGCTACACCAGGCTAGAGTTCCCGCCGCCCCTCCAGCGCGCGACTCAGCGTACCCTCGTCCGCGTACTCCAGATCGCCGCCAATTGGCAGGCCGCGCGCCAGCCGTGTCACCTTGAGATCAGGTCGCGTGATCAGCGGCGCGATATAGGCGGCGGTATAGTCGCCCTCGTAGTTGGGGTTGGTCGCCAGAATCACCTCGCTCACTGGCTCATTGTCGTCGCCATTAGCGCTGGCGTTGGCGCCTGTGTTCGCTCGTGTCCGGGCGACCAGCTCGTCGATGCGCAGGTCGCGCGGGCCAATGCCCTCGATGGGCGAAAGCGCGCCATGCAAGACGTGATACAGCCCCTTGAAGACACCGGTCTTTTCGAGCGCCAGCACGTCCAGCGGCTCCTCGACGACACAGATGATGTGGCGATCTCGCTGACTATTGGCGCAGATGGGGCAGGGGTCGGTCTCGGTCAGGTTATAGCAAATCGAGCACTGGATGATGCTCTCTTTGACCTGCGTAATGGCCTCCGCCAGTCGCCGCGCCTGTTCGGCGGGGCTGCGAAGAATGTAGAAGGTGAGCCGTTGCGCCGTCTTTGGGCCAATGCCAGGAAGCTTGGCCAGCTCTTCGATCAGCGCCGTCACCGAGGCGGACGTTGTTTGCATCGTATGCTCTTCTGCTCGCGGTTCCCCGAAAAAACGCGCGCCGTTAGAAGCTCATGCCCGGTGGCAGTTTCATACCGCCCGTCATCGAGTTCATGATCTTCTGCTGCGCGTCTACCACTTTCTCGAACGCATCCTTACAGGCTGCCAGAATCAAATCTTCGAGCATGCCCACATCCTCAGGATCAACCACTTCCTGGCTCAGCTTGAGCGCCGTCACCTCGAAGCGGCCAGTCATCGTCACCTGGACGGCATCGCCACCGGATGTGCCAACGAACTCGCTGTTTTGCAGGTCTTCCTGCATCTTCATCAGCTTCGCCTGCATCCGCTGAAGGTCTTTCATATTGAATCCCATTGGTGGGCTCGCTCCTTTTTGTGGGACTTGCTGGCACACCGCCATGCATCGGGTATCAAAGTGGGGAACCAGTGGCGCGATCTGGCGCGGTGGCACTCACCAACACCCACGCGCACGAACAGTATGCATTCTATCACTTCTTCCCGATGCTGCCCACGCCGGTAGTGTAGTGGTAGCAGGGATGCAGGTTGTGGCATAGTAAACACGTCCCAGTCGATGTGATGGCAGGTGGTTGCACCCGCCCGCGCTCTTCGCAAGGAGTTTCATTGTGGCCGATACCATAGATACGCCAGATGCCGACCTGGCCGCTGCATCACCAGCGCCTGCCGAAACCGTCGAGTCGGTTGAGCCGGTCGAGCCAGCGCGGCTGCCGACAGTGCTGGTCTATGATCCGGCGATGCTCGATCACCTCGTGCCGGAGGAGTTTCCAGAGACGCCAGAGCGGCTGGAGCGCGGTATCGCCCTGATCGAGGCGCTGATCGCCGAGGAGACACTGGCCGCCGAGCGCGTGCTGCGGCTGGACGCGCGCCCCGCTACCATCGATGAGCTGGTCGCGGTGCATACGCCCGCTTACGTCGCCAAAGTGCAGCTGGCGGTCGAACGACTGCGCGAGCGCGAGGGAGACGCCGCTGGCCCGGTGAAGTTCGCCACCGATGTCTATGTCTCGCCGGGCAGCTATCTCGCCGCTACACTGGCCGCGGGCGCTCCGCTGGTGGCGCTGGATGCTCTCGGCGAGGGGCGCGCCCACAACGGCTACGCGCTGGTGCGTCCCCCTGGCCACCACGCCCGGCCCGCGCAGGCGATGGGCTTCTGCCTCTTCAACAACGTGGCCGTCGCCGCCCGCTACGCGCAGCAGCGATGGGGCTGGCAGAAGGTGCTCATCGTGGACTATGACGTGCACCACGGCAACGGCACACAGGAAATGTTCTATGACGATCCCGACGTCGTCTATTTCTCGACCCACCAGTTCCCCTGGTATCCCGGCACGGGCGCCTCCACGGAACTGGGTGAGGGCGCGGGCAAAGGCGCGACGATCAATGTGCCGCTGCCACCCGGCTCTGGTTGGAGCGTCTACGATCCCATCATACGCCAGGTGCTCTGGCCGGTGGCCGACCGCATGAAGCCCGATGTGATCCTGCTCTCGGCGGGATTCGACGCCCACTGGATGGATCCGCTGGGTGATATGCGCCTCAGCAACGCCGACTTCTCCGATATGACGCTGGAGGTGGCCGAGATAGCCGACCGCTATTGCGAGGGTCGGCTGGTGGTGGTGCAGGAAGGCGGCTATCACCTGGACGCCGTGACACAGTGCATGGCGACGACGCTGGTGGCGCTGACCGGCAGCGACGGCATCCTCGATTCGCTGGGGCTGGCCCCGCCGCTGACTTCACGCTGGAACGACGAGGCCATCGTCAGCGCGCTCTATCAGCTGCACGATCTAGCGGGCTACCGACGCAAGCCGCGCCGCCAGGGCAAGCGCGTCACGCCGGAGCAGAAGCCGCCCACGACGGGAGAATAGCAGGCGCTACCCTGCCACGGTGGTAAGCAGCTGAATCACCGGCTTGCCATCGCTCAACTGAAGCCACGGCGTCAGGTTTCCGGCGAGCTGCGAGTCGGTCAGGCTGATGACCCCACCACGCAGCGCAAACGTCCGCGCGCCCTGCTGGTCGGAACCGTTGGGCAGGACCATACCAGCGTTGGTTGAGGTGCTGTGATGCACATCGAGGGCCATGCCGCGCACATCCACGATCCAGACATCATGGCCAGTAATCTCGCCGTCCACGCTGGTGGCGTCCTGCGTGATGTAGAGCTGCCTGCCATCGGCTGAGAGCGTCAGAGACATCGAGCCAGTGAACCGCGTGCCCGGCAGCGAAATTGGCCCGCCCAACGGTACCTCACCCACAAGCGTCGGCCCCTGATCGCTGGCGTCCAGAATGTAGCACTGGGCGTCGGGGCTGCCATTGACAAGGTACAACTGTGGCGTGTCGGCGCTGTTACCGATGAGCAGCCGCGCCAGCGAGAAATCGCCCGGAAGCGCAAGCTCCTGGCTCAGCGCGCCGTTGGTCCCGCTAAAGCGTCGGATCAAGACGTAATGCTGCTGATCGGGGCCGGTCAGCGCGAGCGCGTCGAAGAGCCACTGGCCGTCCGGCGAGAGCGCCAGCGCGCCATCCAGACCCGTCGCCACCGTCATCTTGCTGATGTCGAGGTAGGGAATGGCTGATGGGAACGCCGAGACCGGCAGACTGCCGGGCGGCGGCGGCAGTGGGACAGATGTCGTATATCCCGGGTTCAAGGAGCCACTTATCGCGCCAGTAGCCAGGTCCACCACCAGGATATCTGGGGCATCGCTCCGTGAGTCGGGTTTGTCCAGGCCGATGTATGCCACCGGTTGATTAAACGCCATCACCAGCGAGGCTCCGCTGATTCCGCTGGGCAGCGCGCGTCCGTCTGGCAGCGTCAGCGGAGTAATCGCGCTGATGTCGCCGGTCGTCGCATCGAAGATGACCAGCGCCTGGCTGCCATTCTTCCCCGGCGCGGTCAGCTCCGCAACCATCCCCCGGCTCACCTGTACCGCAACAGGCAGCTGGCCCGGCTGGGCGACATGCAGCGTCCCTCCTGAGGCTGGCAGCGAATGGCGCACGTCGCCAGTGTGTTCATCGACCGCGATGATTTCAGCCACCTGCCACGTTCTGCCGCTGTGGTCGGTGATGGGGATGAGCTTGCTGGTCTCGGCGTAGAGAATGCCACTGGGCGCCGCCGAGGGCACGTGCGTCAGCCCGTTCTGTGAGCGTGTGGTGACGCCAGCGACCGCCGGAAACAGGAAAGCGACCGCCAGAAAGACACAGATGACAGCAAGCCCCAGGAGGCCTGTCAGCACGATGGTGCCGCCGCGCCCCAGCCGCGCCGTCATCCGCGCCATCTCATGCAGCGCCCGCCGCGAACGCAGGTGAACGCGCACGCTATCGCGCAGGTCTGTCATATAGGGCACCGGCTCTGAGCCAAGGGAGGAAAGCAGCTCGTACGGAGAGCGCAACGCCCGCGAGCGCGCACTGCACGTCTCGCAGAAGACCAGATGCTCGCGCACATGCCTGGCGATATCGGGCGGTAGCTCACCGGCAAACTCGGCGACGAGCATCTCGGGATCGAGCGGGCACTGAATGGTCTGCGTATGCATGCGCCGCGTCGTCACCCGTGCGATACGCACCGGTGGCGTCATCATCTCCGCCATCCCAGGCTCCTTGGTATGAAATAGGCGCTCTATCCATGAACAGACAGACGAAGTTGCCCGTCCGCGAAGAGCGAGCGCGAGAAATACCTCACCTATAATACCGGGTCTGTATACCCATGTCGCCGCGCGTCTTGACGTGGCTGGTCACGGCGCGAAGCCCAAAAAAACACAGCCTCTTCCCTGAGTGATGTCTTTTTAATGACCGCCAGCATGGGGGAGAGGTTCCGCTATATATAGAAACGCAGACGGCGGCAAAAAACCACGCTCTTGGGCGGCATTCGCCAGAATTCGCCAGCATCCTACACATGGACGCTCAGGGAGTCTGTGGCGTCGGCGGTGTCAGCACGGGGACGCTCTGCGGCGTTTGTGCCGCAACGGAGGCGCCACCCGCGACGTCAACATCGTCGGTCGCTGAGTTGATCCCGGCGGAGAGAATCGGCACCATGGTCGGCTGGTCTACCCAGTCGCCTTGGGGCAGCTCGTCGTTTACTATCGCTGGCAGCGCGTCCACGATCACCGCTGATGGCGGAGGTGACGGTGGTGAGCTTGCGGGCGCTTCCATCATGGGCGACTCCGCCAGATCATACGCGCCGCTAAACGCCGCCTCGCGCTCTGTCTCGCTGGCCGAATACGTCTCATCGGCCATTGGCGCCATCGGCACTGGATAGTCCTGGTCGGTCGTGTTCAAGACATCCATCGACTCCATCAGGTCAGCCAGCGGCGCGGGCAGACTCTGGCCGTCGTCGGCGTAGGCAATCTCGGCGGGGACACCCAGGCTCGTGATGGCGGCGTCGTAGCGGTGGGCGAACATTTGCAGTCCCTGCACGATGCGATGGCGGGCGGCGCTGGGCCGAATCCCCAGGGCCATTGCCACCTCCGTCTGATTCAGGCCTGCCACCAGATGGAGCGCCAGACACTGCGCGTCACCATACGGCAGCTCCGCGAGGACGGCGCGTATCAGACGGTGGCGCAACTCCTCGCGCGGGGTCATCGTGTCGATTTCGAGGTCAACCGCCTCAGCCGCCGCTTTGGCTGCTCCCGTAGCCCCATTCGCGCCATGTGTACCGCTCGTCGGCGCGTGAGGCTTCTCGTCGGGCGCCGCTGGCTCTCCGCTGTTCCAGATTAGCTGGCGCACCTGACGCCGCGTAGAGCCGGTAATTTCGGCGATTTTGTCCAGTCCGGCGCGCAATCGGTCCGAGGCAGTGCCAGGGAGGCCATCCATCAGCAGGCCGCGTGGGCCTGGAGGAGCATTGAGACGTGACTGACGAGCGCGTTTGGGGTGGCGTAGGGCGTCCAGGCCCGTCTCGGTGGCGGCGCGTAACAGCCAGAGGCGCAAATGCTCCCCGCCATGCGGGCCACGCACGCGCCGCTCCATCCGCACAAAGATGTGCTGGGCCATCATATGCGATTGAGCGGTGTCTCCGGTCAGTCGGGCCAGGTAGCGCACGACCGGGGGCTGATAGCGCGCGATTAACGCGGCCAGCGCCCATTCTGCGCCCGCCCGCGCCTGAGCAGCCAGGCGCAATTCACGTTCCTCCTCGGCGTCCATCCGAGGTGTGGGGAAGGGTGACATATCCTGCCAGACCATGCGCATCTGCCTTCCTGATTGCGCCGGGCCACCTGCCGCGCGACTCATGAAACTCTAGATAGCGTGTCTGGCGCGCGATACCTATCAGCCAGCGCACACCATCCCGCACCTAGTACATGACGATTTGGCCCTGCGCCTCGCAACGGGCCGCTCCGAAACAGATGGACCATTATGAGGCAATTGTCAGACGCGCCCTCATCATATCAGCGTGTCTGGCGACCTGCCAATAAACAATTGTCGCGTTTGGAGCTATCTCGATTGTCCCATAGCTGAGCCTGGGCGTCTATCAGTGAGATTGCTGAGGAGGTGTGGCAGATGCGTGGCGGCGCTGCGGTCCTGACCGCGCACGCATCGGGCCGGGGTACTAGGCGTCGCGATTGCCCGGATTCATGGTGAGCATCGGCAGCGGCTTGCCTGGCGTTGCGGGCGCAACAGACGAGGCAGGCTCGACCTGATTGTGGATACCAGTCTTGCGGGTGCGGCCTCCGCTGACGGGGCCGAGCGCCTCATCGCCGGGATAGACCAGCTTCGCCTCGTGTTCTGGCAGCATGCTCGCCACTTCCTTGAGCACCTCGGCCAAAAACTGGTCTTCAGGCACCGTGCGCACGAACTGACCTTTGCGATAAATGGCGCCCTTGCCGCGCCCACCGGAGAGGCCCACATCGGCGTCGCGCGACTCGCCTGGGCCATTGACAAGGCAGCCCATCACAGCCACCTGAATCGGCGTCTGCACCTTGGCCAGCCGCTTCTCGACCTCATTGGCGATCTTCAGCACATCGATCTCGACCCGCCCGCACGATGGGCACGAGACGAACGTGACCCCACGCGACCGCAACTCCAGCGAGCGTAGAATCTCGTAGGCGACCGGAATCTCTTCCTCCGGCTCGGCCGTCAGCGAGACGCGAATGGTATCGCCGATGCCGTCGGCCAGCAGCAGCGCGAAGCCGATGGACGACTTGACCGCGCCCGTGACCAGCGTACCAGCCTCGGTGATGCCCAGATGCAGCGGCACATCGCAGGCGTCGGCGAATCTGCGGTACGCCTCGACAGCGGTCAGCACGTTCGAGCTTTTCAGTGAGACTTTGTAGTTGGTATAGCCCAGATCGTCGGCCATGCTGCAGTATTCGAGCGCCTTGGCCACCATCCGGCCGACCAGCTCCTCGCGCTCTTTGCGCCGCTCTTCCGCCGGGTCACTCTGGACAAAGGTGCCGTCGTCGAGCAGCCTCACGTTGACCTTGCGCATCTGTTGCTCACGATCCAGCGCGTCTATCGAGCCGGAGTTGACGCCGATGCGCATGGCGATGCCCGCCTCCTTCGCCGCCTTGACGATGGCGACGAACGACTCGTGGCCGTGGAGCAGATTGCCAGGATTGATGCGCACGCCATCCACACCCTGCTCGATGGCCAGCAGCGCCAGCTTCGGGTCGTAGTGAATATCGGCGATCAGCGGGATGTGGATGCGCTTCTTGATCGCGCCCAGCGCCAGCGCGTCGGCCTCCTCGGGCACGGCAACCCGCACTAGCTCGCAGCCAACCTCTTCGAGTCGGATGATCTGCGCCACCGAGGATTCTACGTCGCGGGTATACATGGTGGTCATTGATTGTACGGCAATCGGCGCGTCACCACCGATCAAGACATTTCCTACCGCGATTTGTCGCGTTTTCCGTCGCATGCGATTCTCCCAGATGAAGCTCAACTATGAGTGCCTGAATGTTTGGATTTCACTAAATATTCTACTGCGCCAGTCGTCGGCGTGTGTTCCTGTTGGGGCGGCGTTGCCCGCCACATTCTATTTTACCCCGCGAGGGCGCTTCACTGCCCGCACTCAGGTGCGATACGCGACGTGCCCGGATTCTTTCGGCATTCGTTGGGGGAGATCAACGGTGGAAGAGATTGCCGACGTCGTTGATCGTCACCAGCAGCATCAGGAAAAGCAGCGCTCCCATGCCAATCAGGTTGACCAGTCCCTCGCGCTCCGGGCTGATGCGCTTGCCACGCCGCAGCACCTCGATGCCGATGAAGAGCACGCGCCCGCCGTCGAGCGCCGGAATCGGCAGCAGATTGACGATAGCCAGGCTGATGCTGAGGGCGCCGACCAGATAGAACATCAGGTACCAGCCGATAACAGGCACCGTGCTGGCCACCTCGCCGGTCGTGCTCACGATGCCCACCGGCCCCATCACCGCCTGACTGACCGCCAGTTTGCCAGCGATGACCTGGGAAATCCCGCTGACGGTGCCGCCGATGACATCGCCGATATCCTGAACGCCCTTGATTGGCGCCTGCCAGAGTGGCACGCGGGTGACATAAGTCTGCGACTGGTCGCTGGTGATGCCGAGATGGCCCTGGCCCTCCCCTGGATTGACCAGGGCATTGACCGTCAGCGTAACGGGTGCGCTGGACCCAGCGTGCCGGACAACCATGACAATCGGAACGGTCTTGGCGTCCGCCGGGGCGGCATCGGTGGCGACTCCTACCTGAGTCACGAGATCAGAGAAGGAGCGAGTTGTATGGCCATTGATTGAGAGAATAGTGTCGTGGGGTTGTATACCTGCCTCAGCAGCCGGTGACCCCTTCAGGACGGTGCCAGCCGCCGACACGAAGTTGACCTGGCCGACGACCTCAGCGGCAGTGAAGCAGAAGACGGCGAGCAGGATATTCATCGTGATGCCCGCCAGCAGCACGATGGCGCGCTTGCCGGGCGATTTCGCGGCGAAGGTGCGGTCGTCATAGTTGCCATTCTCGTCGGTCGTCTCGCCGTTTTCGCCGGGCATACGGACGTAGCCCCCGATGGGCAGCGCGTTCAGCGAATAGGTCGTCTCACCGCGCTTCACGCTCAAGATTCGCGGCGGAAAGCCGAGCGCGAATTCGTCCACGCGGATGCCAGCCCACTTGGCGGTGATGAAATGCCCAAACTCGTGGACCAGGATCAACACGCCGAACACCGGTATCGCCGCCAACAGGTACCAACTCATCTATTCGCTCCCCCCGCCATGTGCCCGATCTCGGATATATATGCAAGTCCATAATCCTCGGCCATTTATGGCCGAGACGAAACGCCCTCACAGGGAACTACGCTCGTGGGATGCCATTGGTTCGCCGTGTAGCCGCAGCACCTCATCCTGCGCCCAGGAACAGGCGGCCAGCACCGTCTCCAGGTCGGGATCGTCCACGACGGTGTGCCGCGAGAGCACGTCCTCCAGGATGGCGGCGATATCCGTCAGCCGAATCTCCCCGCGCAGGAAGAGCGGAACCGCTTGCTCGTCCGCGCCCACCAGCACCGCAGGAGCCGTGCCGCCGCGTCGCCCCGTCTCATACGCCAGGCGCAGGCAAGGGAACCGCGCCATATCCACCGCCTCAAAGTCCAGATGGCCGACGGCGGGCCAGCTCAGCGGATGGGAGAGCGTGGTGACCTCGCGGCTCAGTCGGGCGGGATAGCTCAGCGCGTACTGGATGGGCAGGTGCATGCTGGGTAGGCTCGCCTGCATCTTGATCGAATCATCGACAAACTCGACCATCGAATGGATGATGCTCTGCGGATGGACGACGACCTCGATCTGGTCGTAGGGCATATCATAGAGCCAGTGGGCCTCGATGACCTCTAGCCCTTTATTCACGAGCGTCGCCGAGTCGATGGTGATCTTCTGCCCCATCTGCCACGTTGGATGCGCCAGCGCCTGCTCGACCGTGACATCGCGCATCTCCTCCAGCGTCGCCCTGCGCAGCGGCCCGCCCGACGCGGTAATCAGCAGGCGGCGCACCTCAGCCGTCCGCTCGCCATGCAGGCACTGCCAGAGGGCGCTGTGCTCGCTATCCACCGGCAGAATCGCGACGCCAGCCGCGCGTGCCTCCGCCATCACCAGATGGCCCGCCATCACCAGCGTTTCCTTGTTGGCCAGCGCAATCGTCTTGCCCGCGCGCATCGCCGCCAGCGTTGGCCGCAGCCCGATCAGGCCAGAGGTCGCCGCGACAACAGTCTTGGCCGCTGGATGTGTGGCGGCGGTGGTCAGCCCTTCGACGCCGTGCAGCGCGTTGGGGAGCAAATCGGCGGCCTGCGCTTGCGTGGCGGGGTCATCACTGGTATAGGCGACGATCTCCGCGCCAAACTCGCGCGCCTGCTCGGCCAACAGCGTGATGTTGCCGCGCGCCGCCAGCGCGACGACGCGAAAATGGTCGGGAAAAGCGCGCACGACATCCAGGGTCTGGCGACCAATCGAGCCGGTGCTGCCAAGCACGGTGATGCCGAGGCGTGAATCTGTCATAGCGTTGGGCGGCCTCCATCCGGTCATCGGCGGGGCGCGCAATCGCTGGCCCACGCCGCGCCAGATTATATCACAGCGCATTGCCCGCGCCCGTGAATAACACCCAGAAGACCTTGCGCAATGTTTGCGGCTTTCGTGTAGCATACGTCTAGCGGAGAAGCAGAGCGAGAGAGGCGCCAGCGAGAGGGAGAACGACGATGTCTGAGCCGACTAATGACGCACCCGCGATATCCCTGCCACGAGCGATGTGGAAGGTGCTCGAACCCATTCACGCGATGATCTACTTTGCGCCCGAGGCACGGGCGGCCTATAGCGAGGCCGGGCTAAAAGGCTACTGGATGGGCTATTTCGCCTCGCGCTCGGCGGCGATGGGGCCGGTCGAACCGGAGGTGGTCGCCGCCACGTTTTACAACTTCCATCCACGGATGGTCGCACGGGCGATTCCCGACGCATGGCGCTTCTCCTCGCCGGAACAGATCGTCACGGCGCGCTATGCTTCCGCCGATGCCGCGCTCCGTCGCCTGCTGGGCGATGCCGCCGTGGGGTCAGCCATTGAGGAGGCGGCGCAACTGGCCTATATGGCAGCCTCGGCGTGCGATGTGGCGGGGCGGCCGCTCTTCGCCGCCCATAGCGCGCACCCCTGGCCCGAAGCGGCTCACATGCGCCTCTGGCACACGGCGACGTTGCTACGCGAATATCGCGGCGATGGACATGTCGCCTCGCTGCTCGCGGGCGGGATCGATGGCTGCGAGGCACATGTTACGCTCGTTGGGACCGGAACGGTCTCGCGCGAGGCGATCCAGCCGCACCGGGGTTGGAGCGATGAGGAGTGGGAGGCCGCTGAGACGCGGCTGCGCGCCCGTGGCTGGCTCGACGACGCGGGTATGCTCACTCCGGCTGGCCGTGAGGCCCGAGCGTGGGTGGAGGCGCGCACTGACGCTCTCGCCGCTCGCCCATGGAAGGCATTAGGCGCGGATGGCTGCGCGCGGCTGCGCGAGCTGTCCTTCACGCTGAGCGATACCATCGTGCGTGCTGGCGGCGTCCCGATACCCAATCCGATGGGCCTTCCGTGGCCATAGCAGCGCCACCACTGCGCCGGGCGAGGCCCTCGCCATGTATAATGGGAAGCTGAAGCGCCGGGCAGCTGGCGTATAAAATGGCGGCAGAAGTTTAGAAGATGCAAAGGATCAGCATGGGCGAGGGTGAGATTGCGAACGGTTCGGGCAAGAGGAGTGGGCTGGTCGTCGTCACGGGCGTCTTCGATCTGCTGCACATCGGGCATCTGCGCTTCCTGGAGGCGGCGCGCCACCTGGGCGACACGCTGATCGTCGGCGTCGAAGATGATGCGCGGGTGCGGCGCTGGAAGGGCGCGGACCGGCCCATCATGTCAGAAGATGACCGCTGCGATCTGCTAGCCGCGCTCCGGGTGGTGGACCGCGTCTTTCTCATTTCCGGCGAGCGAGTGGATCCCGACTATTACGTCGATCTGCTGCAACCGCTCGCGCCGCGCTACCTTGCCGTCACCGCCGATGACCCGTTCCTGGCTGAGAAACAGACGGCGATGGCGCGTATCGGCGTTGAGGTGCGTGTCGTCACGCCGCGCATCGAAAACTACTCGACCAGTCGGCTGATTCGCCTGCTTGGCCTTGCCTGAGTCGTGAGGCAGCGCTAGTATAGTGGCACAGAGCATCGCTGCATCGGGGAGCCCAATTGTGGCGCCAGTATAACTCGGTCCGTATGCCCAGATGATGGATTCCGTGTGATGTGTCAGTCTCGTGTCGCAGGAGGAAGACGACTCATGTGCTTTGATGTTGACTCTCAGCCACCCATCGCGCCGCACCACGGTCTTCCGGTACGCACGGACGAACTGGTGCTCTCGGCTTTTGACGGTACACGTTTCAACGCCTTCGCCGCGCATAGCGATTCCCCCACGCCATCCGACGCCGCCATCGTCATCATGCCAGATGTACGCGGCCTGTTTTCGTTCTACCGCGAGCTTGCCAAACGGTTCGCCGAGGCGGGCATCGACGCTGTCGCGATTGACTACTTTGGTCGTACCGCCGGGCTGGATCCGCGCGAGGACTCTTTCGACTATATGCCTCATGTCATGCAGACCAAACCAGAAACCGTTAGCATGGATGTCGCCTCAGGCGTCGCCTATCTGCGCGGCATGCCGGGGAGCGGGTCGCGGTCAATCTTTACCGTCGGTTTTTGCTTCGGCGGCCATCATTCATTCCTGCAGGCCGCCAATCATCATGGCCTCGCGGGGGTGGTTGGCTTCTACGGCTCCCCGATGCCGCGTCAGGGAGCAACAGTCGGACCAATTCAGCGGATCGATGAGTTCGAGTGTCCCGTGCTGGGTCTGTTCGGTGGCACAGATCAGGGGATACCGCAGGAGTCCATCAATGCGTTCGACGAGGCGCTGACCAGTGCGCACATCGAGCATGAGCTGATCGTCTATCCCAACGCGCCGCACAGCTTCTTCGACCGCAAGCAGGAGGAGTTCCAGCAGGAGTCGGACGATGCGTGGCAGCGGATATTGCAGTTCGTCGCCGCGCATACGCCGCAGTCGGGACAGGCGCCCGCCCAGGCGTGATTAGGAGTAGCTGGTTGGCGGCCCTCTCCCCCTAACCCCTCCCCTAAAAGGGAGGGGAACCAGAACATTAGCTTCCAGTTCGCGCGGCTGCCAGTCACGGGTTTCATCTCTGCACTCGCTAGCGGATATCCCGTTAGGGTGCAGTCTGGAAGCCCGCACAGGCGGGCTTTGCGGCGGAGCGTTAGCGAAGCCCATAGGCGCGGCTTCAGCCGCCAGCGCTCGCTACAACAGCCGTTCAACCTCGATCTCCGCTGGGAACTGCATGCGGTCAGGCTCGCCGAGCCAGAAGAGCCGTTTGAGCGCCTCGCCCGCGGCAAAGAGCAGGTGCTGCTCCGTCGTCTCTCGCGTTTCCGCGTAGGCCGAGGAGCCGTCGTGGGCGCGCGTGCTGAGGAACCAGTCGCGCACCGGCGAGCCAATGGCGGCGCGCACCAAATAGCAACGCATCTTGATCGCGCCCTGGCTCTCCGGCAGAAAGATGCGCAGTTGCGGCGCGCCCGCCACCAGATCGAGCCGATAGAAGACCCCGAAGTGTTCGCGCGAGGTCTGGAAGAGTGAAAGCTCGGCCTCGCCGCGTGCCTCCTCATCCACGGCGCCATCTCCTTCGAGCGCGAACGGCAAGATATCCTCCGCCTCCTGCTCCGCCCCTGTCTGTGCGGGACGATGAGGAGCATAGGGCATACTGGAAGTTGGTGGCGGAGCGGGAGCCAGCTCTTCGGCGGGATCTTCCAGCACGACACCAAGCTGCGCCAACAGCTCCGCCAGTTGTTCGTCGAGTGTCATAGTCTGCCTCCCGTGGATTGGGTATGAGTAAATAGGAAGTGAAAGAAGTAGGGTTGTGGTGATGCATTCTCTGGCGGTTGGCTCCAGTCGGAAAAAGTCGCGGTAGTGAGGGAGCCGTTACGGGCCATTGGCGCGGACGGTGAGTGATATACTGCACGCGAAAATGCGCCATCAAACGGCTTGAGCGCGGGGATGGGTGACACAGGAGAGATGGATCGGGGCATGCGAGAGACACGGGTGGATGGCGCAGCCGAAACTTCCACTGCGCCAGCGGCGACATCCGCCGGGTCCGATGCGCTAGAGCACCTCATGTTTGGCTGGCGCTGGGCGGACGCGCTGCTCGACTGGGCCTGGCGACATCCTCGCCTTCTGTTGGCGATTGCGCTGGTTGCGGGCGTGCTGGCGCGGCTCTTCCTGGTCATCCGCTCGAATGCCCTGATCGACGGCGACGAGGCCATGGTCGGCATCCAGGCCGAGCGTATCCTCCATGGCGACTTCCCCACCTATTTCTACGGCCAGGCGTATATGGGCAGCTTGGAGACCTACCTGATCGCCGCGCTCTTTCGCCTGTTTGGTCCCTCAGCCTGGGCCATGCGCGCCGTGCCCATCCTGCTCTCGCTGCTGCTGGTCTATCTCACCTGGCGGCTGGCCTACGCCCTGTTGCCGCGTGACGCGCGCGCGACCCCGCTACTTGCCGGGCTGGCCGCGCTTTTCGCCGCAGTTCCGCCGCTCTACGACGCCGTGACCGAGCTACGCACCTGGGGCGGGCAGATCGAGGTCTACGTCATCATCCTCGCGCTGCTGCTCGCCACCGTCGAGCTGGCGCAACGGCTCCGCGAGGGGGCAGGCGCTGCCGAGCTGGCGCGGCGCTGGGCCATCTGGGGATTGCTGGCGGGACTGGGCATCTGGGTCAATCCGCTGATTGTCTACGCCCTCATCACCGCCGTCCTCTGGCTGGCGTTTCCCTACATGCAACGGGCGTTCCCCGGATTGCTGGCGCGCCTGCGCCGGAACGACAACGCGCATGCTGAGACGCATGTAATCCAGCCAGCAAACGCGCTAAGCCTGCTGGCCATAATTCCTGGCTTACTTGTCGGCGGACTGCCCGCCTGGATCTACGCGCTACGCTACTATGGCGAAAACTTGCTGGTCTATCTCACCCAGCCCGCTGTCAGTCCGGCTGTCAGCGGCGCGGCGCGGCAGGGACGGCTCGTGCTGGCGGCGGCGATCACGACCCACTATGCGGGGTGCATCGCGCCGCAGGTCTTCAACGGCATGATGCCTGCCGAGCCGGTGCTCTATTGGCTGCCGCTACGCCTGCTGCTACTTGTGCCGCCGCTGGTTGGCATCCTCTGCGCCGTCTGGCTGCTGCGCCGTGGCAAAGATGGCGGAGGTTGGCAGATCCGCGCCGGGCTGCCGCTGCTCTTTGTCGCGGTTATCACCGCCGTCTTCTGTCTCGGTACCTCTGCCTGGGCCGCCTCGAAGAACTGCGAGTACGATCTCGCCGGACGCTACGCCGTCCCACTGGCGCTGGCGGAGCCGTTTGTGCTGCTGGCGCTCTTCGCGCTGCCATTCGCATGGCCCGCTCTCCGGCGAGTGCTGCGCCGTCCCGCGAGGCCGCTCAACCAACGGATGCTCGTCCACGGCTGGCGGATCGCCCTGCTGGCGCTGCTGCTTGGAGGCGTCATCCAATTTGGCACGTATTTCGTCTCGGACATGCAGACGGCGTTCCAGTCGCCGTTCTACCGCTACATTCGCCAGGACCAGAGCCAGCTCTACGACTATCTCCAGACGCACGATATTCATGACGCCTGGTGTAATCACTGGCTCGGCAACATCATCACCTTCCGCACTGATGGACAGACGGTCTGCGCCGACTACTACGATCAGGTGGTCAAGGGCGGTATTCAGCGCCCGCCAGGCACGCTGCGAGCCGTGAGCGAGGCGGCACGCCCCAGCCTCATCATCGCGCGCGTCAACCCGCATCCGATCTTGGCGCAAGAGCTTGACGCCCAGGGCATCCCGTACACCATCGCGGTGCTGTCGCAGGCGGGCGTCACCATCATCACCCCGGCGCGCACGGTTGACCCCGCGACGGTCATCGACGGCCTGGCGCAGGATTACGGCGCAAACCAGTGATAGTGGTGGGTGAACTCAGCACCGGCGCGCATGTGAGCAGCGTGCTGGCGGATTGGCGAGCATCACAGCTACGATACCGAAGAGAGTCGTTTCACGCATCGTACATGCATGCTGGACCAGGAAAGCGAGGGAACTGATGTCTGACACTCAGCCGCACAGACGCCCAGCCCTCAAGCTGACATCCAAGTGGGCGCCGATGTTCACCGCCGACGACATGAAGGCCTATCTGCAAGGCGCGCCAGAGTGCTCGTTGGGACCAACTCTCTCTGGAGAGGCGCCAACCGTTGAGTCGGTGGAATTCGTAACCTGTAAAGAACTGACCGACCGCATAAAGGTGTATATCGGGCCGGACGATGATGCGCTCGTCTGCTATGTCGTGCTGCGCGGTCCGTTCCTCTTGTCGCTGATGTCGATGCCGCCGGGGGCTAATCCTGGGCCACACTTCAGCGAGAGAGTGATAGAAATCTACGATGCCAGTACAGGTCGCCTGCTCGTGAGTGGCGTTGGCCCATCCAGGCGGAGACCTGGTGATTGACAGAGGGGTGACATCCAACCCGAGATGCGAGGTCAACATTCACAAGCCGACCACGTGAGTCTAGCCCGCTTTGGACTGAGCGCTTGTGGGTGGCGCGGCAAGCTGTCAGGGTCGCGCGGGGTGTGGTATACTGAGGGCAACTTCAGCGAGTCATTGACGACAAGGTAATGATTTCATGACGACGACCATTCAGCAGAGCATCAGCATGATGATGGAGATGGCCATGCGCACGCCGCGCGGGGCATCGTCCAGGTTGTCTGCTCGCTGATCGTCAGCGCGAGACCGGGGCCGCTCCGCGAGGAGGCGGCCCTTTTTGTGTCCTTTTTGATTGCATCATCTATCGAGCGAAGAGAGCGAACGCGCCATGACGAAAGCAAAGAAAGCATCAGCGAAGCGACCAACGGCAAAGAAGTCACCGTGGTACGTCTCCACCACTATCCCTTATGTCAACGCCAATCCGCATATCGGCCACGCGCTGGAATACGTGCTAACAGACGCACTAGCCCGCTATCATCGCCGCGTCGGCGACGATGTTTTCTTCCTCACCGGCACCGATGAGAACGCGCTAACCAACGTCCAGAGCGCTGAACGTCTGGGCGTTCCTGTTGCGGAACTGGTCGAGCGCAATTCAACGCGCTTCCGCGAGCTGGCCGAGACGCTGGAAACCTCATTCGACGACTTCATCCGCACCAGCGCCGATCCGCGCCACACCCCGGGCGTCCATAAGCTGTGGGAGGCCTGTGCCCAGAACGGCGACATCTACAAGCGCCACTACCACGGCCTCTACTGCGTTCGCTGCGAATTGTTCTATCGCGAGGACGAGCTGGTGGATGGCCTCTGCCCGATTCACCATATCGCGCCTGAGGAGGTCGAGGAGGAGAACTATTTCTTCCGCCTCTCGCGCTATGCCGATCAGCTGGAGCAGTTGATCGCCTCAGATACGCTGCGTGTCGTGCCAGAGACACGCAAGAACGAGGTGCTCAGCTTCATCCGCCGCGGTCTGGAAGACTTCAGCATCTCGCGTTCCCGCGAGCGCGCCCACGGCTGGGGTGTCCCCGTGCCGGGCGACCCCTCGCAGGTGATCTATGTCTGGTATGACGCCCTGGGCAACTACATCACAGCGCTGGGCTACGCCGACGATGGCCCGCTTTACCAGCGCTACTGGCAGGAGAATCCCCAGCGGCTGCATGTGCTGGGCAAGGATGTCATACGCTTCCATGCCATCTACTGGCCCGCGATGCTGCTCTCGGCGCAGGTGCCGCTGCCGACGACGGTGCTGGCGCATGGCTTTATTACCAGCGGCGGCCAGAAGATGAGCAAATCGCTGGGTAATGTGATCGACCCGGCGCAGATTGTGGCGGACTACGGTGTGGAACCGCTGCGCTACTTTCTCTTGCGCGAGATAAGCCCATTTAGCGATAGCGACTTCACGCTGGAGCGGTTTCTGCGCGCCTGCAATACCGACCTGGCCGACCAGCTAGGCAACCTGCTCAACCGCACGATCAATATGATCCAGCGCTACACCGACGGCGTGATTCCCGTCTCCGGCTCCCTGACAGACGCCGAGCAAGCGCTCATCGCACAGGCGCAGGCGCTCCCCGGCCTGGTGGACGCCTCCGTGCGCGCGTATTCCTCGAACGAGGCGCTGGCGGCCATCTGGGAGCTAGTCGGGACGGCCAACCGCTATGTGGCCGAAGTAGCGCCATGGGAGTTGGCGAAGGTGCGCAAGGCGGGCGACGAGGAGGCGGTGCGGCGGCTGGATACCGCGCTCTACACGCTAGCGGAAACGCTTCGGCTGGTGGCGCAACTGCTCGTGCCATTTCTGCCGGAGACCGCCGCGAAGATCGCCGCGCAACTGGGCGTCGCGCTCGACGAGGGCGCGCCATGGGTGGATGTCACCGTCTGGGGACAGCTCGCGGCTGGGACGCGAGTCCAGCCCGGTCCGGTGCTCTTCCGCAAGTGGGAGATCGAAGATGAAAGTATTGTTCGATGACCGAAAGTGACGTAGGCACGATGCCTTACGTATAACTATATATTGATGCGATATATTTGGAAGCGTATACTGGGAGTATGCTTTCGCTGCGCCGCGCTCTATGCGCCTGGGATGCCGGACGGGTCTCGCCTCTCACTCTGCGCTCTTGTCTGTGACCTCGTGTTGGCAATTTAAGAGTGCTGTCGAACGTCCCATCACAGCACGCTATGCGCCTGCCCGCCTCGTGCGCCCACTCATCGCTCTCCGCAACTAGCCAAATATATGCGACTGCCACATACGTTGACAGGAGGATTTGTTCATGTCGCTCAGCAATAAACTTGACACCTGGCGCAAAGACCTGATTGATATGAGCAGGCGCAACCCATTGCTTTACTATAAGAGTGACGGCAAACGTCCCAGCGGCATCCAATTTCTACCGGAGAATCCGTCGCTGCTATTCGCTCAACTATGTGGCGCTCCCGGAACGATAGCGCTCAACGACGTGCCGTGGGTGGGTGCGAGTGAGATGGAGCCTGATGAGCTGGAACGTCGTCTCCTCAGGGTCAAGGCGCGGGTGCGCGAGGATGAGCAGGATCGCGGCATCAGAACGCTCTATCTGGCCTTTGGTATGTTGGAATGGTATGAATCGCCTTACAGCCAGGAGCTGATACGCTCTCCGCTCATCTTTGTACCCGTCGCTCTGAACTATAAAGCCGCTACGGGATCTTTCACCTTGAAGCTGCTCGATGATGCTGACTGCGAAATCAATCCAACATTGCGTGAAAAGCTGAATCATGACTTCAAGATTGTGCTGCCGACATGGAGCGATTTGATTGGCGAGAATGGCAATGGTACTGGAGCAGCGCTGCCCGCCCTGAATGACCTGCTGAGCGCGATAAAGAGGTCGCTTACCGGAGGCGATGTCCGCTGGAGGATATTACGCGATGATGTGCATCTCGGTCGCTTCGCGTTCCAGAAACTGGTGATGTATCAGGATTTGCAGCGCCACGAAGCTGGCGTGCTTGTTCATCCGCTGCTGCGGGTCCTCGGTGGCGAGGCGGTGCGACCCGCGCTCCCTCCCGACCTGCCACGATCAGACGAGTTTGACGACCGCCTCCGTCCACAAGAGACTCTGGAGATTCTCGACGCGGACTCCAGCCAGCAGGAGGCGATTCTGCTGGCCAAGAAGGATGTCAGCTTCGTGCTGAAAGGCCCACCAGGCACCGGAAAGAGCCAGACGATTGCCAATATCATCGCCGAGCGTCTGGGGCAGGGAAAGAAGGTGCTCTTCGTCAGCGAAAAGATGGCCGCGCTCGATGTGGTGCGCAAGCGACTGCACGACGCGGGGCTGGGCGATTTCTGTCTCGACCTGCACAACCCTCGGACGAGTTCTCCACAGAAGTCCGCATTCCTCACTGCCCTAAAAGCGGCGCTCGACGATGCAGCGAGGCCAACTGTAGCCAGCACTGATGCCAGGTGGCAGCGCCAGTCTTCAGATTTGCAGGAGCGGCGAAGCGAGCTCAACGCCTATGTGCGGGAGCTGCATCTACTGCGCCAGCCGCTCGGAAAGACAGCCTTCGAGGCTTACGGCGCCCTGGCTCAGCTGGGCGACACGCCCGACCGCGATTTCGCCATTCCCGGCATTAGCGCAGTCACTCCCAGTCACTATGCCGCGATGGCGCGCGCCGCTGACCAGCTTGATGCCTGCAACGATGTGCTGGAGCGGTACGATGTTCACACCTGGCGCGAGACCCGGGCCGCGAGCTATTCACTGGAACTTGCCACCTCCATCCGCGCCCACTCCACACGGCTTTCCGAGGCGTTGCGCACGCAACACACAGCGCTGTCGCAAATATACGAGCTGCTCGGCGAGAACGCCCCTGTCTCGTTTGCCACCATGCCATGGGCAGCCGCCCTCGCGCAGGCAGCGCTGGAGAGTCAGCAGCCGTTGCGTTCGTGGCTCAGCCGCGACACGCTGGCGCGGCTGCATCCAGTGGCGGCCGATATGGTGGAGCGGTCGGCGACCTTCAATCAGCACCTGAGCCAGTTCACTCCCACGTACAACCGCTCCCTGCTCTCCGAGGATCTGCCAGCCCTGAGGCAGGCGCTTACCGAAGACAGTACGTGGGCAATGGAATGCCTGCGCCTTCAGTCGAATTCGCTCCACGATACGGCAATTGCCCTTCGCGCCGAACTTGAGCCGCAGCTTGCCGCCGCAAGCCAACCGCTGGCGGACCTGCCCGCGGCAGCCAGCACCCTGGCCGACCTGTGTGGCAGCGAGCGGCCGGAAACGCTGGGCGAGATAAACACACTCGTTGCCATCGCCAAACATCTGCTCGACCGGCCCACCCCACCTCCGCCAGCGGCCTGGCTTGATCCCTCGGCATGCGGCGTGGCGCGGGCCACGGCGGCTGAGGCGCAGGAGCAGTATACGCAGTGCGCTCGGATGCGCGCGACGTTGGAAAGCATCTACCAGCCGTCGTTCTTCGCGCTTGATGCGCACGGTATCGCAGAGCGCTTCCGCACGGAGTATCGCTCGCTCTTCCGCGTGTTCAAGCTATCGTATCATCGTGAAGTCAGGCTGGTGCGGTCGCTGCTTCTGCTGGGACAGGCGCGCAACGCGGCGCAGATCGAAGTCGATATCACCATGGCGGATAAGTTGCTGGATACCGAAAAGGTGTTGTCCGCGAAGCGAATCGAGTATGCGAGGACGCTGGATCGCTATTTTGATGGCGCGCAGACCGACTGGGAGAAGCTGACAACGACGCTACGCTGGGTCATGCAACTTCACGACCTTCTGGCGGGTGCACACATTTCCCCCGCAATGGCTGACCTGATACTTGGGCCAGCAAAGGCGCTTCGGCCCGTGAATGTCGCGCTTGATCGACTTGCCGGGCTATTTGTCGCGTGGGAAGATATCGAGACGCTCTGCATGACGCACCTCCAGATGGCGCCACTCCTTCGGGGCGCTGGCTCATTTGACGACGCGGCGCCCGCAGAGGCGCAGGAGGCGATTGAGAAGCTGCTGGGTGACCTGCGTGCGTTCTGGCAGGCTGTGGATACGGTATTGCGCCATTGCCATCTGCCACCAGCGGCGGGGCAGCCGCTGCGCTGGGCGGTGCTCTGCGAAGACATGGAGCGGGCGCAGCATATCCAGGCATTCGAGGCGCATCTTGCCGCGAAGGCCGAGGAGTACATCCGCGACTTCGGCCATTTCTACCACAGCGCGGCGACCGACTGGCAGAAGATTCTCGCCGCCATCACCTGGACGGAAGGCTTCCTGACGCGCTATACCGGCCGATCGATCCCTGAGAAGACGGGTGCGCTGGTGGCGTATCCCGGCGATGCTACCAGCCGCGCTGCACTCCATGCGGCGCTCGTCATGATGGGGCAGATGATGGGGGCGACCAATGAAGAGTTGACCTTCAGCGATACGGTGCTTGCGCGTTCAGCACTCCATCAGCCGGGCAAAACATTTGAGGAAACCCCACTCGCGGCGCTGGCAGACCGGGTGGACTTCCTGGTGGAACACCTGGATGATCTGGATCGCTGGCTCACCTGCCAGCAGCGGCTGAATGCATGTCGGCAGTCTGGGCTGGACAGCTTTGTCACGAACCTGCTGAGTCAACGGCCGATTCCACCCGATATCGGCGCCATCTTCCGCCGCCGCTTTCATGTGCTCTGGCTCGATCATGTGCGCGGCCAGTCGCCTGCGCTCAAGAACTTCCAGGGCTTTGAGTATTCACACGTCATCGAGGCGTTTCGGATTCTTGACGCTGGCCACAAGACGCTGGCCCGGCAACGTCTGAACGCCCGGCTCAAAGAGCATCGTCGCCAGATTTTCACTGGCGTGGGCGGTGATCCCCGGCCGGAACTGTCTCGCGCGGAGGTCGCGCTCCGCCGGGAGCTACAAAAGAAACGTCACGGCCCGATCCGTAAGACGGTCGTGAAGACGGCTCCCGCGCTGCTCGAGTTGAAGCCATGTTGGATGATGAGTCCGCTCAGCGTCAGCCAGTATCTGGAGTCTGGCGCTCAGCTCTTCGACCTGGTGATATTTGACGAGGCGTCGCAGGTCTGCCCAGAAGACAGCATCTCCTCTATCCTGCGTGGAAAGCAGTTGATTGTCGTGGGTGATCCCAGGCAGCTTCCTCCGACGCGCTTCTTCGCGAAATCGCTGGCGGATGAGAGTGGCGCTGAGGAAGAGGAGGAAGAGGAGGCCGAAGAAGAAGGACGCACACAGAGCATCCTCGATGAGTGCCTCGGCGCGAGCTTCGAGACGCGCAGCATCGAATGGCACTATCGCAGCGCTGATGAAGCTTTAATTGCCTTCTCGAACCATCACTTTTACGATGGGCGTCTGGTCACATTCCCCAGCTCACATGGCGGCGCGGATCAGGGCATTCGCTTCGAATACGTCGCAGACAGCAACTACAGCCGTGGCAGGAACCGCAACGAGGCCATGCGTGTCGCCGATATTGTCTTCGACTATCTCCGCCAGCATCCCGGCGAAGAGCATCCCTCGCTGGGCATCGTCGCCCTGAGCGCCGCCCAGCAGGATGCCATTGGCGAGGAGCTCGACAATCGCATGAGGCGCGAACCCGATCTCCAGCGCTATCGCGATGTCCTCCTGAGCGGAGAGGATCCCGACGGCATCTTCATCAAGAATCTGGAAAGCGTGCAGGGCGATGAGCGCGACGCCATTATTCTGAGCGTGGGCTATGGGCCAGATGTCTACGGGAATATCTACAAACGCTTTGGCCCGGTCAACAACGCTGGCGGTGAGCGACGCCTGAATGTCGCTGTGACACGCGCGCGCAAACAAGTGATCGTTGTCAGCTCGATGCGGGCGAGCGATCTGCCACCAGATATGGCGTCGCGGGGCGCGCGCATTCTGCGTGACTACCTGCAATATGCGGAGGCATGCTCGGATGGTGGCGCACAACGCGCAGCCCAAATCCTGGTAGAGCAGCCTGCTGAAGGCGCCGAGCATGGTCCAGGCGCATCCGCGTTGCGTTTCGATTCCCCCTTGGAAGAGGCTGTCTATGATGCGCTGACCGCTCGTGGCCTGACGCTGGATACCCAGGTCGGCTGCTCCGGGTATCGTATTGATATGGCGGTTCGCGATCCAGAGCATCCCGGCGCCTATCTGCTAGGTATCGAGTGTGATGGCGCATCGTATCACTCCTCGAAGACCGCGCGCGACCGCGACCGCCTTCGCCAATGGCAACTGGAACAGATGGGCTGGAAGCTGCATCGTATCTGGTCAAGCGACTGGTTCACCAACTCCGCGCGCGAGACACAGCGTGTGCTGGAAGCAGTCGCGGAACTCGTTTCAGAGCCATTGGGTTGAGCGTGCGTGCCAGAGAGCGCCAAGCCGCCTGCGCTGCCAGTCTGGTACGATGTTTGCTATAGATGCATGGTAGGCAGGCGGCGCCATCAATCTACCTGTGCTATGTGGTGAGAGGCACATAAGTCATAGGCGGGCCGCGCAATCATTGACGGCAAGGTGCTCGTGCGGTATTCTGATGGCGCAGCACGGCATTGGAAAATGGCGGAGTCATATGCTCTGCACAGGCGATGCACGGTGACACATGCGAGTTGGCATGGCGGCGTGTTGAGCAACGCACCGGTGCTGCATGGTGTCGCATGGATGAAGGAGTAGGACGTGCCGCAAGCTCCCGCAAAAAGCGCACTTGCTCCCGGAACGATCATTCGCAACAACTATCGCATCGAGGAACTGATTGGCAGTGGCGGCTACGCGAATGTCTATCGCGCCACTGAACTCACTTTCGGCTATGAGCGTGCGATCAAAGAAGTGATCGATCCGGACCCCGGTGTTCGCATGCAGTTCCAGCTTGAAGCTCGCCTGCTGATAGACACCAAACACCCCAATATTCCTCGTGGCTACTATCTCCTCGACGATAAAGGACGCATGTACCTCATCATGGAGTATGTGCATGGCAAAGACCTCGAAGAGATTCTGAATGACAGCCTGAAGACGCACAGGCAGCCCCTCGACGAAAAACAGGTGCTCCAGTGGGCCATTGCCGTCTGCGACGCGCTGACCGAGATGCACTCGCTCAAGACGCCCATCATCCATCGCGACATAAAACCTGCCAATATTAAGATCACGCCGGACGGTCGCCCAGTGCTGATCGATTTTGGGCTGGCGAAGCTGCATAAACCCAGCAAAAATACCCAGGCCGCCGCCCAGGGCGTCTCGCCAGGTTTCGCGCCTCCAGAACAATACATGGCCAAAGGCAAGACCGACGCGCGCACCGATGTCTATGGCCTGGGCGCAACCCTCTACGCCTGCCTGACCGGCCGCGATGCGCCCGAAGCGCCCGCTCGCCTGCTCGCCCAGACGGGAGCCGCAGGTCAGGGAGCCGATCTCAAACCCATTCGGTTTTACAATCCGCAGGTCAGCGAGGCGACCGACCGTGTCGTCAAGAAAGCCCTGGAGCTTTCGCCGCAACAACGCCAGCAGTCCGCCGCTGATTTACAACGCGAGTTGCAGTCTGTCCTCAAGGGCGGCAAGGCTGGGCCAGCGACCCTGGATATGGGGCCGGTCTGCGCGAAATGCGGCATGCAGAATCGCCCAGGGCTGCTCAACTGCGCCAACTGCGGCGCACCGCTCAATGGGGCTGGCGACTCGCTCACGCGCGGCTCGGGAAAACGTCCGAAAGTCGCGCCGCCCGCAGCTTCGGGTATACGAGGCACGGCCCAGATGCCCGCGATGCCAGCGCCGCCCCCTGTGGCGCATCCGCTGGCAGACGATCAGCGGACCAAAGGCACGCTCATCGCGGCGCAGCAGCGCGGCTCTAACAAACACGCCGCTGTCTCGCCATCCGCCGCCTCTGCCGCGCGCGGCACTGGCAAACAGCCCGCGGTGTCTAATTTGCCAACGCCATCGATCCTCAACTATCCGGGCAATGGCGCAGCGGCGGCTACCGCCGGGAATACGGCCCTCGCGCCACGTGTTGCCGTCACCCCAGCCAATCCGCCGAAAGCGATCAACCGGGCGACTGGCGCGCCAGCGGCGGTGGGATCCTCGTCGTCGGTGAAGTCGTCCTGGATCAGGATTGGCCAGACGGGTCTGGGTGGTCCGGGGAAAGTGGTGCTGGCGTTTGGGTTCGTCGAGACACTCTGGGGGGCGCTCATCATCGCGCTGGGCGTGGTGATGGCGGTGACCAAAGGCAACAACTTCCCCATCGTCACGTTCGTCGGCGCCTGGCTCATCGTCGTCGTACTGGCCAGCCTGATTGGCGGCCAGGCGATCAGTCGGCCAATCTACCGCCGCAAGCGGGTGAGCGGATTCAGACGCGGCTTGCAGGCCTTCGGGCTGCTCGTCTATTCGGCAGTAGTGCATGCCGTCGCGGTCTGGGGCGTTACGACCTATTCCAATCTGCAGAGTGGGGCTACCGTCGCCATCATCGCGTTTATCGCCTTCGGCCTGAATGTGCTGGTCATCGGCATCTTCACGATGCTCAATATGCTCAACAACTGAGCGCGCTCAGCAAGCTCGGCAACAAACACAACCATTGAGGGGGAGCGTCTCCCATGCCCCGGTCGAATCCGGCGCTCGCGTCACAGCATCCCAACCCGATGTTTCGCATCGGCGCGCTGGTCTATGGCCGCGACGACATCCTCCATCTGGAGTTTGGCGAGCCAGACTTCCCCACGCCAGCGCATATCGCCACCGCCGCCAGCACCTCCATCACTGACGAGCGCCAGGGATACGGCCCCGGCAATGGCATCGCCGAGTTGCGCGCCGCCGTCGCCGTGCGTGTCCAGCGCGTCAATGGGTTCGCGCCAGCCGCCGAGCAGGTGGTGATGACCGAAGGTGGCACTGGCGGCCTGATGGGCAGCCTGCTTACTCTCTGCGCGCCGGGCGATATTGTGCTGACGCCCGACCCTGGCTGGCCTGGCTACGACGCGATGCTGGCGGTTGCGGGCGTTGAGCGCGCGTATTATCCGCTGTTGTCGGAGCGCGGCTGGCTGCCCGACCTTGACGCGCTCGAAGCCGCCATCACACCGCGGGCACGCGTCCTGCTCATCAACTCGCCCTCGAATCCCGGCGGCGCGGTCTATCCGGCGGAGACCATCGCCGCGCTGGTGGGGATCGCCGCTCGGCACGACCTCTGGCTGCTCTCCGATGAGTGCTATGACGAGATGGCCTTCGGCGAGCGCCATATAAGCCCCGCTGCGCTCGACCCTGATGGGCGCGTGCTGACGGTGGGCAGCTTCTCGAAGACCTATGCGATGACGGGCTGGCGCATCGGTTGGGTGGTGGCGCCGCCAGAGATTGCTCCCGCCCTGGGACTGACCACCGCCGCGCAGATCAATAACCTGCCGCTCTTCGTGCAGCGGGCGGCGCTCGCCGCGCTCGAAGGGCCACAGGAGTGCGTCGCCGAGATGCGCGCATCCTACCAGGCGCGGCGTGACCTCGCGACGGGATTGCTGCGCGAGCGCGGGCTGCTCGAATATACCCCGGCGGGCGCGTTCTATCTGCTCGTTCCGGTGGCGCGGGCGGCGGGCTATGGCGCGGACGAGCCGTTTGATTCGCTGGCGTTCGCGGCGGCGCTGATCGCCGAGCGGGGCATCGCGCTGGCCCCAGGAATGGCGTTCGGCAGCCGCACCGCCCGCTATGTGCGCATCTCGCTCGCCAGCGCCCCCGATGTGCTGCGCGCGGGCATTTCTGGCCTGCTCGACTTCGCCGCCGGATGGCGGCAGCGCCAGTAATCCGCCACCGCTGCGCATTACCACGTAGACCAATAAGGTTATGTAAATATTCGAGCGGAATGGTACCATGGCTTCATAATTCGCGCATGCGAGCGATGAGGTGGCCGCATGGATAGCTATCTTCTGGCGACCAAACTGCGCATCCCTCCAACCCTGCACCAGCGGGTGCGGCGCGCACGTCTCGTTGACGCGCTCGAGCAGAGTATCCCGCTCTACAGGCTCCTCCTGATGTCCGCCCCGGCTGGCTATGGCAAGACGACTCTGCTGGCCGATTGGGCGCGCGCAAGTTCCTTGCGGATCGTCTGGCTCTCAGTGGGCGAAGACGACAACGACTTTGAGCGCTTCTTCCGCTATCTGGTGACGGGGTGGGAACAGTGGCGGCCAGACATCGGCGAAAGCCCGCTAGGCCTGCTGCTCGGCGCGGCGGATTCGGAGCGTGAGGCAATTCTGGCCGCGTTCATCAACGCCACGGTCGATGTGTCCGATCAACTGGTATTTGTCCTCGACGATTATCATCTGATCGAAGACCCCTCCATCCACCAGGCGCTGACCCTTCTGCTCGACCACCTGCCGCCGACCGTTCACTTTCTGCTGGCGGGCCGCGCGGATCCACCGCTGCCACTTGCCCGCTATCGGGCTCGCCGCGAGTTGCTGGAGCTGCGCGCGGGCGATTTGGAGTTCTCACTGGACGAGACGGCCGATTTCCTGAATCACCTCATGCGACTCGATTGCTCGCGGGAGGAGCTTGCGGCGCTGCAAGAGCGGCTGGAAGGCTGGGTCGCCGGGCTGCAACTGGTGGCGATGAGCCACCAACACCATTCCGCGCCGGATATGCAAGTGATCAGCGGTAGGCACCGCTTCATCGCAGACTACCTGAGCGAGAACGTGCTCGCACAGTTACCAGCCGGTACGCAGCGGTTCCTGCTCCAGACCAGCATCCTGGATCGCTTCTGCGGCTCGCTGTGTGACGCGGTCACTGAAGGGAAAGACAGCCAGGCGATGCTTGAATCGCTGGAGCGCGCGAACCTGTTTCTCGTGGCGCTGGATGATCGGCGCGAGTGGTTCCGTTATCATGCGTTGTTCGCTGACTTCCTCCGCGACACGTTACAACGGCGCTACCCTGACAAACAGATTCCGCTTCATCGTCGCGCCGCACAGTGGTTTCTGGCGCACGATCTGCCAGAACCAGCCTTTCACCACGCGGTGGCGGGCGAGAGCGCAGATCTTGTGATTCAGATATTCGAGCGCTACTTCTTCCTGAAGGTGCTGAGTGGCGAAATTTCCCTCGCGAATCGTTGGCTCGAAGCGCTTCCAGAGGCGTGGTACACGAATCATCTCGCGTTGAGTCTCTTTCGGGCTAGTGTTCTCTTTTTCACTGGCCAGATTGAGCCGTTTGTGCGTCACCTCAACGACGTGGAGCGCCGGGCGCGTGCGGCCACAGCCACAGCCACAGCCACAGACGCAGACGCAGACATAGATGCTGACAACCACTGGCTTCTGGCGCGTGTGACCGCGATGCGCTGCTTCGTCGCCTGCTATAACAACGACGTTGTGCCAGCGGAGACGCTGGCGTTCCAGGCGCTCCAGGATTTGCCGGAAGCGGATATTGACCTGCGGCAGGGGTTGCATGGCTCGCTCGGAGACCTCTACCGCCAGAATGGACGCTGGCAGGAAGCGCGAGAGTACTATCTGAAAGCGCTTGATCAGTCACTGAATGCCCCCCAGAAGGTGGTGTTTCGGGTTCAGTCCGTCGAGGCGCTTGGCGCGCTGGCCGACCTCGATCTGCGTCAGGGCCACCTTCGGGATGCTGCGACCTGGTGGCGGCGCGCATTAGACGTGATTGGTGAGCGCGAGAAGCGACGCGGTTTCCCACTACCGCTCATCGGTTGGGTGTATATCCGCCTGGGTGAACTGCTCTACGAGTGGAATCAGTTGAGTGAGGCCGATATCGCTCTGGCACGCGGGCTGCAGCGCGCCGAGCTGGGTGGTGATGTGCGTGGGATGATCGCTGGCTATCTACTTGCCGCACGCCTGAAACTGACGGCGGGCGACATCACCGCCGCTGGTGAGTGTATGGAACGTGCGCGTCCCCTGGTGGAGCACGCCACGTTCCCAGATTGGGCCGGTCGCTTCGGGCGCCTGGAGGTGGAATGCCAGCTGGCGCGTCACAGGAATCTTGCCGCCGTTGAACAGGCCGACGCGATGATGAGGCGTGATGACCTCAAAGGTGGTGTGGAAGGCGAAGTCGCACGGCTGGCGCTGGCTCGCGCGCTGATCGTTCAAGCCGATCACAAGTCCCTCACGCGCGCGCTCGCGCTGCTCAAACGCCTGTTGCCACTGGCGAGCGATGAAGGGCGGGCAGGCGTCACCGTCGAGGCGCTCACGCTTCAGTCCCTTGCCCATTGGCGCCAGGGCGATCAGGCGATTGCGCTATCCGACCTCGAACGCGCCCTGCGGCTGGCCGAACCCGAGCGCTACGTGCGTCTCTTCGCTGATTTGGGCCTGCCTATGGCGCGCCTGCTACAGGAGGCCCGCTCCCGCGCGGTGATGCATGACTATATCGAACTCCTGCTGGCGGTCTTCGAGAGCGACCTCGCCAGCTCCACTGCTCAGCGTGGCCCGCTGCCAGAGCCGCTCAGCCTGCGCGAACTGGAGGTGCTGCGCTTGATAGCCGCCGGGCTGACCAACCGCGAGATCGCCGAGACGCTGGTCATCTCCCCAGAGACTGTTAAAAAGCATACCGCCAGCATCTTCGGAAAACTGAGCGTTAGCAATCGCACTGAAGCCGCGGCCAGAGCCAGAGAACTGGATCTGCTCGGCTGAGCGGCTCATTACATTGCTTCTCAACGTTTCTCACCGCTGAAAAATACCCCTGGCGCATACCCCGTTTTGGGCATCACGCCATCGTCGCTCCCGCATATCATTGCGCGTAGCGAAAGGCGCCGCACGAGGCATTCACGGGGGGACTAACAATGGACATCAATCTGCCGATCATCGCTGGAACGATCTCGACCATCTTCTTCGCATCCGGCGAGTTGCCCATGCTCGTGAAGGCATTCCAGACAAAGAACCTGCGCTCGTACAGCCTTGGCAACATCGTGTTTGCCAACATGGGCAACGTCGTCTACTCGATCTACGTCTTTCACCTGCCTCCCGGCCCGATCTGGGCGCTGCATTCGTTCTACATGACTTCGACCGTGCTGATGCTCTTCTGGTATCTACGCTACGAGCGCCAACCAGGCCAGCTCATCGCGGCGTTGCGGTCGCATCTCCAGCGGCGCCACGCTGAACTGCTGCATCTGGCGCGAGAGAAAGGGGATGCGCAATATGACTTCTAAGAACGTCCCACCCGGCCGATCGGCGCCTGAACAGGCGTTATCGCACTCGCCGTACGCCGAACCACTGGAGGCGGCGCAGGCGAGGCTACTCGCACGGTATGCTCAAGGAACGCGCATACGCCGGGTGCGTTGGTCGCAGGGTGAAACACAGGTGATGGAGCTTGGCGCTGGCCCGGCGCTCTTGCTGGTTCATGGCGGCCTGGCCAGCGGATTCTATTGGGCGCCGATACTTCCGGCGTTCGCTGAAAACCACCGGGTGCTCGTCGTTGATCTCCCAGGCCACGGGTTAGCGGATCCATTTGACTACACCGGTATAGATCCACTCGACCATGCGCGCACCTTTCTCGGCGATATCCTGGCCGCGCTTGAGTTGCGCACCGTTGCTATCGTGGCCAACTCGCTCGGTGGGTTGTGGTCGGTCGCCTTCGCGCTCGATGCCCCGGATCGCGTCTCCCGGCTTGTGCTCGTCGGCGCGGCCGCTGGCGTAGCCCGCGGAGTTCCACTTCAGCTCAGGATGCTCGCCTCGCCGTTCGTCGGGCAGACGCTTGGCCGACGCCTGCTGTCCAATCAGAGCCGTGAGAGTACCCGAGCGTTTTGGGGCCAGCTTCTGGTAGTACATCCTGAGCGTCTCGACAACACACTGCTGGACGCGGATATTGCTCATTCGCGCCGGAACCTCGAAAGCATGCTCAGCCTCGTGCATTGTGTGGCAAACCTGATGGGTCTTCGGGATCAACTGATTCTGGGAGATCGCTGGCAAGACTTGAAGACGCCAACGCTATTCCTGTGCGGCGACCGCGACGGTTTTATGTCGCCCAATGTATGGCGGGCGTGGATGACCATCGCCACGCGGAACTCGAATCTGCGTATTACCCACGTACCCGACGCCGGGCATCTCCCCTGGCTTGACGATCCCCAGCGGATCGTGAACGAGATCGAACGCTTCCTGACCATGTAGCTATGCCAACTGTCATCGCGCAGGTCATGCGCACAACGGAAGAGAGGGGAACATATCATGAGCAACCGAAGCGAACAGTATGACACCATCATCGTCGGCGGCGGCCAGGGTGGATTGGCCACGAGCTATTGCCTGGCCGAGCACGGCTCTTCCCATCTGATCCTCGAGCAGGCCGCGCAACCCGCTCATGTCTGGCGTAGCGAGCGCTGGGACTCGTTTACCCTGGTCACGCCAAACTGGTCCATTACGTTGCCGGGCGCAACCTATCATGGGGACGCGCCTGACGCCTTCATGCCCCGCGACGAGCTTGTCGCCTACCTCGATCAGTACATTGCCCGTTTCCATCCGCCCGTGCGCTGTGGTGTCCGCGTCACGAAGATTGAGCCTGCGGCAGATGGGCATGGCGGACGATACCGGCTGGAGGCCGAGACGGTTGATGGCGAGCCGCTCGTCTTCACCGCGGCGAACGTTGTGGTTGCCACGGGACTCTACCAGCAGCCGAAAATTCCCGCCTACGCCGATGGCTTTCCAACCAGCATCCATCAGATCCATTCGAGCGCGTACCGCAACCCATCCGCGCTGCCAGAGGGAGCCGTTCTGGTCGTGGGTTCGGCCCAATCGGGGTGCCAGATCGCCGAGGAACTCTATCGGAGCGGACGACAGGTGTACTTGTGCGTGGGCAGCGCAGGCCGTGCGCCCCGCCGCTATCGCGGTGATGATATCTTTCGGTGGCTGATGCGCACCGGATTTTTCGCGCTCCCCGCCGAACAACTTCCGTCGCCACAGGCCAGATTCAGGGGGCTGCCCCATATCTCGGGCGCCCGCGGCGGCCACACGCTCAACCTGCACCAGTTCGCGCGCGATGGCGTCACCCTGCTCGGACATCTGCAAGGCGCGCATGACGGCGTCATCACCCTCGCCGCCGACCTGCGCGAAAATCTCGCCAAGGCGGATCAGTTCGAGGCCGAGATCTGCGAAATGATAGACCGCTATGTGGAGCAGATGGGACTGGATGCGCCGCGTGAGATATTACCGCAGCTGCGCGACGGGTATACGGTGAAAGAAATCACTAGCCTGGATGTGCGGACGGCTGGTGTCTCGACCGTCATCTGGGCGGCAAGCTATACCTTCGACTTCAGCCTTATCAAGCTGCCGGTGCTCGATGACTATGGCTTCCCCATCCAGACACGTGGCGTCACCCGCTTTCCGGGCCTGTATTTTGTCGGCATCCCATGGCTGGATGGCCTGAAGTCAGGTACGCTTGTCGGTGTCGGAGAGGATGCGGGGTATATCGTCCAGGCCATCGCGAGGGAGATGAGTGCCTCACGCCTGTAGTGTTTGAGGCAGAAAGAGGGCACCGATGAGGAATTGTCGGACCTGCTGCCAGTGCGAGGGCATCGAGCGGCTTTTTGGCAAGCAGGAGGCTGCGCATAAACTGCGCGCTTACCTGCGCCGTGGGCCAGCGCGGACAACACGCATGTTGCTGGATGCGCTGCGGGCAGAGGGTATTGATGGCGCAACCCTGCTGGATATCGGCGGCGGTGTCGGCGTCATTCCGCTTGAGCTGCTTTCAGCGGGAGTGCAAAGCGCCACCGATGTGGACGCCTCAGGCGAGTATATCACCGTGGCTCGTGCGGAGGCCCGGCGGCGCGGGTATGATGGCCAGATCACCTACCGCCACGGCAACTTCGTCGAGCTTGCGCCTGAGATCGAGCCTGCTGACATCGTGACGCTCGACCGGGTCATCTGCTGCTATCATGACATGCCTGCCCTGGTGGGGGCGTCCGCCGCCAAGGCGCGGCGGCTCTACGGCCTCGTCTATCCGCGGGACGACTGGTGGACTCGCTCCTTCAGCGCAATCGAGAACGCGACGTTTCGGATGAGGCGTCACCCTTATCGCAGCTTCGTACACCCGGCGGCCCTGGTGGATGCCACGGTGAGGCGTGCTGGACTAGAGCGGCGGAGTCTGCGCCGTGACGCTTTCTGGCAGGTGGTCGTCTACGCGCGACCCTGAGAAACAGCCTATATGACGTCTGGCAGCGTATCGCTCACCATCCGCCCGACAGCCTTTTTGCACGTTACCAGATACTCGTCGCGGGTCGGCGCGATGATCGCCTGCGCGCGCTCGATCAGCGATTCCAGCGCGGCGAGATCGGGATTGCTGCCCGCGTGCTTGAGCCGCGTCTGATGGGCGTACGTCTCGGCCTGTGGTCGTGGCGTCGCGGGCGCGAACGTGACCACCGAAGGGAAGCGCAGCATCGCGCCAGCCAGGGCATCGGCGGGGTGGTCAAAGATGCTCGCCAGCACGCTTGCGATACGCGCGCAGAGCACATCATCGGCGCAGGCGCCCATCAGCGATGCGCCGAGGTGGGGCGCGGCGAGATAGAGTGGCTGCTCGAACGCCATCTCGACCAGATTGTGCGCCTTCCACCAGCCCTGCTCCGGCGCGACGCCACAGGCGCGGGCAGCATCTTCGGCCAGCGGGACCGCCTGCTGGAAGGCATAGCCGCGCTCGGGTGCGGGACGACCGCCATACTCCTCGTCGCTATACCAGTCGAAGCCGTGCGGCTCGGCGCCGTGCGAGAGCGCGCCCACGACGAAGGCGTGAAATTCATCATGCGCCGGGCCAGCGGGCACAGTGTTAACGGCCTCCGCCAGCCGGGCGCCGCTCCGGTGCGATTCCGTGTGTGAGAGCGGGCTACCAAAGAGCATGTCCGGCCAGACGCATCCCAGGTAGTGGGCAGGCATCGTCGCGGGAACCAGTTGCTGTATCAGCCAGGCATGCGCGAGCGGGAACATAGGTATGACCTTTGCTCAGTCATTTGGCGGCGTTGACCCGGAGACGGGCGGGGGCGCTGGCGGCAATCCTTCCTGCTCGAAGCCCCAGTCGAGCAGTCGGCGCATATCGACCCTCCGCACCTGCCACGATGGGTCGGCAAGCACGGCCCCAACGATCAGGTGGGCGTGGCGGATGGCGGCGAACGCCTGGCAGAATCCGGCGGGGCCGGTATAGCCTGGCTTGACGCCAATTGCGCCAGGATACGGTGAGCCCGCTCCGGCCAGCAGATCGTTGCCAGTGAACAGTTTATACGCTTTATGAGTCGCCGTCTTGGGGATAACATATCTGGTCGCGGACATGATCGTCACCAGCGTCGGGTTTTTCATCGCCACAGATGAGAGCACCGCCAGATCGCGGGCGCTGGTGTAGTGGCCTGGCGCGTCCAGTCCGTGCGGGTTCGCGAAGTGCGTATGCGTTAGCCCCAACTGGGCCGCCCGCGCATTCATCATCGCCACAAACTTCGCCTCGGTGCCGCCGATAGCATCGGCGATAGCCACGGCGGCGTCGTTGCCGGACGGCATCACCAGCCCATAGAGCAGATCGCGTAGAGTGAGCTTCTCGCCGGTATCGAGGCCCATGTAACTGCTATCCGGCCCAACCAGCGCATGCGCGTCGGCCCCAACCGTAATCATCTGGTCGAGATTGCCATGCTCTACCGCCAGCAACGCCGTCATGACTTTGGTGCAGCTCGCCATCGGGAGCTTGGCGTCGGCGTCTTTGCTATACAGCACGGTATTGGTGTTGACATCGAAGACGTAGGCCGCGACCGCGGTGATCTTCGGCGCGTTGGCCGAGAGCAGCTTGAGCGCGCCACCCGCGAGGCTCGCACTGGTTGTTACGGGGTGCTTCGCCGTTTTGGCGAGCGTAGACATCTGCGCCACCAGCGTGATGAATCCGCCGAGCAGCACGAGGATGGTGATGATCGCAAGGGCTGTTCCTCGCCAGGAAACCGGCGCCAACTCCTCTGGCTTATCGGTATCCCTTACCCTGTATCTGGGTCTGAAGGTCGCCCTGTATCCTGCCCTGTACTCTGCCCTCACCGCGATCCTCCGCCCGTGATTCATCGTGTGCTACCAGATCAGTTCCAGGGCGTTCACGTCCCTGTGGTGTTAGTCTAGTCCGAACAGAGGCGTGTCTCAAAATGCTTTGGCCCATATTTCTGCGATTTCCCGCATCGCATATACGCAATTGGCCGCAAAAGGTGGCAATCGGCAGGCGCGACACCAGCCATATGTGAGGTAGCGAACAGTATGTATGCGCGCCGGGAAGAATAGGGCTGGATTGAGAGTGGGTGAGTGAGAAGAAAATGGGGATGAGGAGGAAAGGTGCCAAGGGGCGGGATCGAACCGCCGACACCAGCATTTTCAGTGCTGTGCTCTACCAACTGAGCTACCTTGGCGTATGCCGGAGTATGGCTGGCGCTCCGTAGTGTATCATTGGCCCCGCGCCGCTGTCAACCGACGCGCGCTCCCACGCCACCTCACGCCGATTCCTCCGCCTGGGCGATATGCGCCAGCCGCAGCCACTCCTCTAGGCTCAGCGTCTGCGCCCGCCGCATCGAGTCGATCTCGCCCTCGGCCAGCCAGCGGCTGACCGTCTCGCGCGAGACGTCGAGGTGGCGCGCCAGGCTGTTGTGGATCTGCTTGCGCTTCTCGGCGAAGCCCGCGTGAATCAGCGCGAAGAACTGCTCGGTGGTAGCGGCATCCAGCAGAGGCGCCGGATGCAGGTCCACGCGCACCACCGCCGAATCGACCTGTGGCGGCGGAAAGAACGCCGACGCCGGGACATAGGTGATGATGCGGGGCGTGCCGTAGATCTGCACACTGAGCGCCAGCAGGCTCATCTCGCCGGGGCCAGCCGCCAGCCGCTCGGCGACCTCGCGCTGCACCATCACCACCAGCACGCGCGGTGGGTTGGCGGATTCGAGCAGATGGCGCAGGATAAGCGAGGTGATGTAATAGGGCAGGTTGGCGACCAGCTTATACGGCTCCGTGCCGAAGACCTCTTCCGGCTGCACCTCCAGCAGATTGCGCGGGATGATCTCGACGTTTGGCAGGTCGGCGGTCGTCTCGCGCAAGACTGGCAAGACGGCGCGGTCCAGCTCGACCGCCACCACCCGTCGCGCCCGCTGCGCCAGCTCGCGGGTCAGCACGCCGGGGCCAGCGCCCACCTCCAGCACGCGATCATCAGGCATGAGGTCAGCCGCGCCGACGACCGCATTGAGCGCCTTGCGACTGGTGAGCAGGTGCTGGCCCAGCCCCTTGTTGAGGGAGATACCGTGGCGCGCCAGCAACCGCTTCAGCGTGCCGAGATCGGTCAGGTCGCCGTCGAAGGGCTGGTGCGAGCTGGTTGCGCCATCGTGGGATCCCGGCGCGAGGGCGGAAGTCTTCTCTTTATCGTCTGTCATGGCCTAATGGTAGCATGTCTGGGTGTTGTCTGGATATCGTTGAGCTATCGCGTTATCAAATCTCCGGCGTGAAGACCCCGGCCATCAGGCATGGGCAGGCGTGGGGATTAAAACGCCGCCTGACCTCTTTTCTCCAAAGTCATTTCCCTTTTACAGGTTTACAGGCACTGTGCGAGAAAGTAAGCATATGACCCAGAAACACGCCTATCGCTATCGCTGCTACCCGACGCCCACGCAAGCCGCTGTGCTGGCGCGGACGTTTGGGTGTGCGCGTTTCGTCTACAACTGGGCCTTGCGTCTGCGCACAGACGCCTATTACGAGCGGCAAGAACGTCTGAGCAATGTTGACCTCTCGGCGGCGCTCACCACCTTGAAGCAGCAGAGCGAGACGGTGTGGCTCAATGAGGTGTCCAGCGTTCCCATCCAGCAGGCGCTCAGGCATCTGGAAACCGCACTGCGCAACTTCTTCGCGGGACGCGCCAAGTACCCCACCTTCCACAAAAAGCATGGGGCGCAATCCGCCACCTATGCCAGTAGCGCCTTCCGCTGGGACGCCGAGAAGCATACGCTGACGCTGGCCAAGATGGAGACCCCGCTGCACATCCACTGGTCGCGTCCGCTGCCCGATGGCGCACTGCCTACCACGGTGACTCTCAGTCGGGATACGGCTGGGCGCTACTTCGTCAGTATTCTGATTGAAGATGAGATAACGCCCTTGCCACTCAGCGCCGCACAGGTCGGCATTGATCTGGGCTTGCATGATGTGGTGGTGTTCAATAGTGGCGAGAAGGTGGGCAATCCGCGCTTCTTTCAGCATGATGAGAGAAAGCTGGCCAAAGCGCAACGGCGTCTCGCCAAGAAGCAACGCGGTTCCAAGAACCGCGACAAAGCCCGCAAAAAGGTCGCGCGCATTCATGCCCGCATTGCTGATCGTCGCCGTGATTTCACGCACAAACTCTCGGCCCGCATCATCCGTGAGAACCAAACGATTTGCATCGAGAGTCTGAGGGTAAAGGCGATGGGGAAGAATCCGACACTGGCGAAGGCCATTCACGATGTCGGCTGGGGCGAGTTCGTCCGCCAACTGGAGTACAAAGCCGCCTGGTACGGGCGTACCCTGGTCAAGATTGACCGCTGGTATCCCAGTTCCAAGCGGTGTCATGTGTGCGGGCATATCCTTGACTCCTTGGCGCTTGATGTACGCCACTGGACATGTCCCGCGTGCGGGACAGCCCATGACCGCGATGTGAACGCCGCGCACAATATTTTGGCCGTGGGGCTCACGGTCTCAGCCTCTGGAGAGACGGTAAGACCGGCAAAGGCTTCGGTTCGTCCGGCCCGCGTCGGCGCGTCTCGGTGAAGGAGGAATCCCCCGGCTTCAGCCGTGGGGAGGGTCAAGCTGTCTTCTGATGAAAATGCTCACATACTCGAAGCGTCTGCTTTCCCGTTAGGATATACTCGTATTCAGCCAACCGTGCGCATGGAATCACTTACTTGATGGCTGCCAAAGGAGCGTGTCTGTGTCTCCAGCCGTTCGTTCCAGACTGCTACGTACCTTCTGTTTTGGTGTCGTGTTAGTTGCCCTGGCCCTCACTGCCTGCGACGAACCGACGGTTCAGCGCGGCCCCACCGGTACGATCAACTTGCACGGGGCAACGACGCAGGTGCAGTCCGCCGCGCTCGTCGAATACCCCGTACCAGATCGTGATGGCTTTCCGTATGACATCGTCATCGGGCCAGACGGCAATTTCTGGATCACCGGCCATTTCTCGCCAGATGACACCTTCGACATTCCAACAGTCAGCCGCCTGACCATGAAAGCGGTGCTGACGCCCCATGCGATGCCCGGACCGGGACAGATCCCCGACGCCATCGTGAATGGCCCCGACGGCAACCTCTGGTTTACGGTCCCCAGATTCAATGTTATTGGGCGTATCACACCCGCGGGCGTGATGACCCAGTTCCCGCTGCCGTCGAATGGTGGGCCGCTGGATATCGTGTTAGGCAAGGACAACAATCTCTGGTTCACCGAGCCAGGAAGCAACGCGATTGGGCGCATCACCCCAGAGGGCAAGGTCACCGAATTTCCGCTGCCCGTCGCCGCGAGTTTCCCCAACCAGATCACCGTCGGCCCCGACGGCGCGCTCTGGTTCACCGAGAACTACCGCAACTTCGTCGGGCGGATCACCTATGATGGCAAGATCACCGAGCTTGCCGTGCCGATCATCGGGCGTGGACTCTACGGTCTCACGGTGGGGCCAGACAAGAACCTCTGGATTACCGACATTGGCGATAACTGTATCTGGCAGATGTCGACGAAGGGTGTGACGAAAAAGTTCGCGCTGCCGAATTCGCTGCCGCGCAGCCCGTATAACATCATACCTGGGCCGGATGGCAATCTCTGGTTCACCGAGAATTCATACAATGCGATTGCCCGGATGACGCCCAGCGGCGAGCTGACTGAGTACACGCTGCCGCATCCATCGAGCGGCCCACTGGCTCTTGTCGCCGCCAGCGATGGCAACATCTGGTTCACCGAGCTGGGTGAGCATGCCATCGGGCGTATCACCCCGCCCGCATCTTGAACGATTGCGCCAGCTGGTTGCCGTATTCCGCTTGGAATGCCTCACAAAATTGTCATGCCCCGGTGGCACTGATGAGGAGTGGGCCAGCTTCGCGGCGTGAATGGCATGAAGGCCGCGGCTAAGAACGGCGTTTTGCTAGGAACTTTTAGCTTAGGAGTGGCTATCACGCTGATGGCAGCGACGCCGACGGAACCTTCTCCGCGCCAATACGCGTAAGCCAGGACTCTAACTGACCTGCGTCGGCGATCCCGCAGCGGAAGCCCACGTAGCCGTCGGGGCGGACTGCCACCATGCCCACGCCAGGCACGTTCATCAGGCGGTGGACCGTGACTCGTGCGCCCAGGGCCAGATGTTTGATGTCGGCGGCGTCGCGCTGCAGGAGCACATGTATACCAGGATGGGCGAGCAGAGCGTGTAGCCGAACCCGCTGGCCCTCCGCGACGACGGTCGCGTCTGGGAGGCGATGGCCAGGGCGTATCCAGCCATATAGCCGGGGTATCCCCTCGACTGAGAGCGGGCTGTCCAGATATGCCAGGCGCAGTTGAGATAACCAGCGGATGCCTTCCGCGACCAGCCGCCGTTGCTGAATGAGAATCGGCACTGCCGGAGCGCCAAGCGCGGCCAGTGCGCCGCGGAGTAGTGCCGGAATTGGATCAGTGGAGGCCTCGAACCAAAACGCCAGATGTGTCATAGCTAGTGCCTGGCGCGCCGCTGGTCGTCGCTCGTGGTCGTACGAGCCGAGGAGAGCCGCCGGATCGGTCGCGGTGGGCAGAAAGGCGAGCTTCCACCCAAGGTTCATGGCATCCTGGATTCCCGTATTCATCCCCTGCCCGGTGGCTGGCGAGAAGGAGTGGGCGGCGTCTCCCGCAAGATAGAGGCCGCCGCGGCTCAATCGTGCGGAGAGTCGGTGCTGCAAGCGGTAGCGCGCCGACCACACAAGTTTGGTGATCTTCGCATCCAGGCCAGCGTCGTCCAGCAGCGTCTGAAGCTGGGCGAGCGGGACGGCGGGACCCGGCTGCCCGAACGACAGCGGGTCATCACCAGCCGGGCGGGTCGCTAGCAGTCGCCAGGTGGCACGCTCACCGAGTGCAAAGATAAAGAGTAGCCCACGCTTCCCAGCTACGACATGGGCGACACCACGGGTGAGGTTAGCCTCAAGCTCGACGTCGGCAAGCACGATCTCCTGTCGGTACACTCCCCCATACCAGCGGATGCCCGCGGAGCGCCGCACAAGACTGTCTGGGCCATCGCAGCCGGCGACGATATCACACTCGACACGCTCAAGCTCGGCAGATGACCGAAGGGTTGCGCTCGCGCCATCGTCCCGGTTCAGCACCGCGATCAACTCTGTGCCGCGTTCCACCTCGATGCCGCGATCGGCGAGCGCGTCCGCAAGGACAGTCTCGACATCCATCTGCCGCACGAACGAGAGGTGTGGGAACGCGGTATCTGGCAGCGCAAGCTCGGCCAGGCGGGCACGAACGACGTGAGAACCCAGGTGCAGGTAACCCTCAGGAGCGATATCGGCGCGAGCCAGCAACGGCTCCGTGACGCCAAGTGGGCGGAGCGCCTCCAATGTGCGAGGGTGCATGATCAGCGCACGGGAGGGACGGAAAGCCTCGCTGCGCCGTTCGACGATGCGGACGTTGGCGCCGTGGTCATGAGCCTGTAGAGCCAGAGCCAGACCGGTCGGGCCCGCGCCGACTATCAGAATCTCCGCGGGTCGTGCCATGCGCATTATGCAACCTCTAATGATCGCCACCACCCGGTCACGGACTCAGATGAGAGGTCGGGTGTCGTGGAGGCGTACAGATGGGGAGCGGCAAGCAGGGCATCTCGGCGCACTCCGGGCAGCACCCGGTAGTGGATCGAGTCTGGCTCGCACCCGAGCGCGAGCACGCGCCACAAGGAACGAGCGTAGTGTTCGGCGCGCTCCGGGCCGTCCCACTCATAGACGCCACGGTAGACGCCATGTTCGTCGTTGGCCAGCCATAGCTTGGAGGCAAAGCCGGGGAAGCCCACGAAGAGCGGTGTATTCAACAGACTCTCCCAGCGAAAGAGGGCGTGTGTCCGGTGACCACGGACTGCCCATGGCCATAGCCGGAACTCGACAAGCAGAGCGCAGGGATTCCGCGGTGTGCCGTCAACGACGGTCTCCCGATAGACCTGGGCGACCGTGCCATCGACGAAGTGCAGCCGCTTCCCGATGTGCTGCCGTGGCAGATGGATGCTATCGCGTGCGAGCAGACGTATGGTGCTGATCACGCAATGGATCAGTGCTGGCGCTACAATTCGGTATGGCAAAGGATGTTGGTCATTCATTGATGTCCTCCTGATGGTATTGCTGGGGGTCTGAGCCGCTGTGGAAGGCCCTCAGGCCTCTCGATGTACGCTGACGGATAATTCGCGTCCTGGGGGCTGTACCACAGTTTGAGAGTGCCCTCTGCGCATCACATAGTCATCAACCCTCTCAGGGGAGGCGTCACATCCACCTCACAGTCAAAGGTCGCTTTGTTGAAGGCAGAGCATCCATCACGCACTTGTGCAGATCCAGCGCAGTGCTCTCGAAGGCGTCTGTGGTCTCAAGGACCATAGTGAATGTTGGCGCTGGCAGTTTGTTGTACACTTGAAACACTATGAGGCTACGAGGACAGATACTGTTCGGCAAGGGGGCTATCTATGGACAAGTTGCTTACACGACACTGGTGGGCGGTGGGGCTTCGGGGGCTGCTGGCGATCCTCTTTGGCATTCTTGCACTGGTGGTGCCGGGCATCACGTTGATCGTGCTGATCGCGTTCTTCGGCGCGTACGTGCTGATCGATGGCATCATCGCCATTTATCTGGCGATTCGCGGGCGCGAGAACAATCGTAACTGGGGCTGGCTGCTCGTCGAGGGCATCGCTGGCGTGCTCATCGGTATCATCACCTTCCGCTGGCCCGGCGTGACAACCTTTGTGCTGCTGGCGTTCATCGCCGCCTGGGCGATCATCACCGGCGTTATGGAAATCTTCGAGGCTATCGAGCTGCGACGTGTCATCGACAACGAGTGGCTGCTGATTCTCAGCGGCGCGGCGTCGGTCCTCTTTGGCGTACTCCTGCTCCTCTTCCCCAGCGGCGGGGCGCTGGCGCTGGTCTGGCTTATCGGCATCTTCGCGCTCATCTTCGGCATATTGATGCTGGTGCTGTCGTGGCGGCTGAGAGGGATGGCACAGAGTGGTCAGACGGCGTGATCGTTGCGCCAGTCGCCTGGCAGGTTAATCCTCGAGTGCCTCTCTGAGTGTGACAACGGTCTCATCCAGATCAAGCGCCTGTCCCTCGCCCAGCGCGTGGGCCAGCGTCGCTTCGTCCATCGTCTGCTGGAGCCAGGCGAGATCGCGAGCGCGCATCTCACGCTCGACCGGCTCCACTGGTCCGCGTATCGCGTCGCGGTGGCTCGTTCCCGCGGCATGGAGGCGCGCGGCCTGCTCCGGATGGCCACGGGTGCGGGCAAGCGTTCCCGTGCGTTCCGCCAGCCACCAGATATACTCACTGGCGCGCACCTGGCCAGAGAGGTCGCCGAGCGCCTGCGCCAGATTGCGCCGCGCCGCAGCCGCATCGTTGACTTCGAGCGCAAAGGTGGCGCGGAAGTAGAGGATACGCGCCGCCATCGCCGGGTTGCCCAGATTGCGGATCAGGCGCTCCGCCTCATCCAGATAGTCGCGCCCCGCATTGCTATTGCCCGCGCGCCAGTATGCGCGTCCCAGGGTGAATGCGCAGGTGGCAGCGCCAAAGATGTCATGCTCGCGGGTGAAGAGCTGATAGTTCGGTTCGGTGACCTCGATCGCGCGGGCTGGCTCTTCGAGCATGATGTAGGCCTCACCGGCATTGTTCCAGGTGAGCGCGCGCGCCCAGTCTGTCTCGCCCACCTCGCGACTCAACGCGAGAGACTCCTCATAGTAGGCCAGCGCTTCTCGCGGCATCCCCATCTCGTAATAGAGTCCGCCAAGATTCATCAACGGGAAGATCTGATCTTTGCGATTCCCTAGCTCGCGGTGGAGCGCAAGGGCTTCCTCGTAGAGCGTTTGCGCGCGCTCATAATCGTGTATCGCGGTGATGGTGTTCGCCAGATTCATCTTCGAGTAGGCAATCTGGCACTTGTCATCCAAACCACGCCAGAGGGCAAGGGCCGTCTCTCCCGCATGGCGCGCGCGTTCCAGTCGGTCCAGGCGGTGGGTGATCATCAGCACACCCGTCCACGCCTCGGCGAGTGTGGCGCGTTCCTTCGGCTGTGTCGGCGTCCCGGCGCGGGCGATGAAACGGTCGAGCCAGTCGAGACCTTCGAGGTATTGGGAATGGGAAGCCCAGAAGCGGCGCAAGTGTCCCGCCATGTGCAGCCCCTGCATGGTCTCGCCCGTTTCCCAGGCCCAGGCGAGCGCGGCGCGTATATTTTCATATTCCATTTCCAGCCGCGCCATAACCGCCTGAGGCTGGTCTGCCTGATCGGGAAACGTCAGTTCAACCAGTCCCAAAAAATAGTTGGCATGTCGTCGGCTTGCATCGTCCCATTCGTCCTGGGCGCGCAGTTGCTCTTGAGCAAAGGCGCGTAGCGTCACCAGTTGCGAATAACGCCGCGTGCCGCCACTATCCAGGCAGTAGATCAGGCTCGCGTTGACCAGCGTCGCGAGGCGGGTCATGAGCGTCTCATCTGGCGTGCTGGTAATTGCCTCGATGGCGTCAAGGGCGGCTCCGCCCACAAACACCCCCAGCCAGCGAAAGAGCCGCTTCTCCCCATCGCTAAGCAGGTCGTAGCTCCAGGCGATGGTCGAGCGCATCATCCGCTGGTGATCGGCCAGATCCTGAGCGCCCTCCGCAAGTATCCCCAGAAACGTCTGCTGAGCGAGTCGGTCGTGCAGTTGATGGAGCCCGAAGATCCGGGCGCGCGCCGCCGCCAGCTCGATGGCCAGCGGTAGCCCATCCAGGCGGGCGCAGATATCGGCCACGAGGCGCCCATCCGCTAGCGTTATGAGCTCGAAGTCCGGCACAACCGCGCAGGCGCGATCCAGGAAAAGCGCCACCGTCGGAACCTGGCGCAAGGCATCGAGCGACTCCCGTTGCGCCGCATCGGGCAGGGGGAGCGGTGGGACCGGAAAACACTGCTCACCGCGCACATTCAAGGCCGAGCGGCTCGTCACCAGCGCTTTGACCCGCGGACAGGCGATAAGCAGCTCCAGCACAGCGCGCGCGGCTGGCAACACCTGCTCAAAGTTATCCAGCACCAGCGCCAGCTCGCGGTCGCGGAGCGTCTGGATCAGCGTTTCGTGCAGGGGCAAACTATCGCTCTCGTGCACGTCCAGCGCCTGAGCGATAGCCGGTAGCACGCGCTCCGGCTCGCGGATGGGGATGAGCCCCACAAAGACGACATCCTGACTCTGCCACTCGCGCCGTAGCCGCGCCGCCAGCTCCAACGCCAGCCGTGTCTTGCCCACGCCCGCTGGTCCTGTCAGCGTCAGCAGCCGTGTCGTACTGCGCCCGAGCAAATCTAGCAGCGCCGCCTGCTCCCGCTCGCGCCCTACCAGTGAGGTCAAAGGCACAGGGAGATCGCCAGCGAGGAAGTTATTGGGGCGCGGTTGGGCGTTGGCGTCATCAGCGTCCCCGTGTGAATACCCTCCACGCGCCTTCGCGGCAAACGCCGCCGCTTCATCAGGGGAGAGCGCGAGTGTCTCGCTGAGCAGGCTGACGGTCGCTCGCTGCGGGGCAAGCGTAATCCCGCGTTCGAGCAGGCTTACCGACGCCACGCTCAGGCCCGCGCGCTCGGCAAGCTCTTCCTGCGTGAGTCCGCTCCGACGCCGGTAACGACGGAGCAGGCTGGCGAAGTCGGGGGTATCTACCGCTGACATGGAATCACCTCCAGGTCTGCGTGCTCAGACTGGTTGCCGTAGTCGCCACCATTGTAGCACCATCGGCCAGCGATAGTAGTGATTCTGTTCACGTTCAGGAGCCGATTTTTACGAGCGGTTTTACGGATTTTCGCTGGTCTGCGCGGCTAGACACAGGCACACTATACATGCTGGGGCGGAGGGCTGGTTTCCGAGCGCATCTGATGCATCTGGGGGCAAGCGCATGGTTGGCGAGTCAGATTCCACTCTGACGTGGGGTGCGCAACTTACTCGCGCCGAAGGCATCCTGGCCGAGTCCGGTTTGCCATCGCCGCGGCAGGAGGCCATCGAATTGCTGGGCCATCTGCTTGGCCTGCCCGTCTCCGAGATCCAGTCGCGGCCCCAGTCAACGATGCGCCAGGCGGACGCGCGGAGGTACCACGCCTGGGTGACGCGCCGTGCGAGTGGCGTGCCGATGCCCTATGTCACCGGACATCTGGAATTCATGGGGCTGGACATCACGATTGGCTGGGATAGTCCGCTGCCCTTTCCTGGCGCATCGCGATTGGTGGAGGCCGCGCTAGAGTGGGCGCGCACCCGCGCTCCTGAGCAACTGATCGCCGCGGAGCTGCGCACCGGTTGCGGCGCTATCGCGCTGGCGCTGGCGGCGCTGGAGCCTCGCTTCATCCGTATTTACGCGGTGGATGCCGCGCCTCAGATTCTTGCGGTGGCGTCGGCCAATGGAGCGCGCTATCTCCTCAACCTGGTCATCCACTGGGTGGAGGGCGAAGCGCTCGATGCGCTTCCTGAGCCGACGGACCTGATCGTCTGCGGCCAGTTCGATGCATCGTTACCGCCATTCAACGGGCTGCTGCCTGCGCGGCTTCCCGCGAAGCTGCGTCCCGGCGGCGCGTTGATGTGCGTGCTCGAAGCCAGCCGGGCGGCGGAACAACTGGAGTCACTCCACCACCTCGTGCCTGAGGGGACGCAGGTCTGGACGACGCCACCCTCTGACGGCGTTTTGGTAGCTGTCGCGCAGTTGCCGCGTTCACCTTCGTATGGCGTGTAACGCGCAATATTCGAGACTGAAAGGTAGCTCATGCCATGAAGCACATGAAGACAATGAAACGCGCTCGCGCTCGCGTTCGCATCATCCTGGCTTTTCTCGTCTGTGCCTGTCTCAGTTTCTCTGTGGCCGCATGCAGCCCCGGCGGGACATCTGCGGCGTCCGGTACGCCAGCGAGCGGCAACGCGACCGCCACCACAGCGCAGCCAACGGCAAAGCCCGCGCTCACGGCGCTCCCAACCATCACCCAGGCGCTCTGCCAGCAACTGATGACGTTGGACGAGGCCAATACCATGATTCAGCCACCAACCCCAGCAACATCACTCGTCGCGACCCATGGTGAAGATGGTGGCGCGTGCAACTATCTCGCCTCGCAGACAAGGATCCCGCTGATCATCTACTTCTTTGCCTGGAAGGGGCCGGTTCCGATTCCCCAGGCTGATATAGCGGCCGCGATCGCTGAGTCCTCTGGCTCATCCAACATCACGATAAACCAGATGACTCCTGTCGATGGCATCGGCGTTCAAGCGGAGTTCGTCAGTCTTACCGCGACAGATCAGGGATTTACTGGTTCGGCGACTGTTTTCTACGTTCTTGAAGGTCCATTCTTCTACGACTGCCTTACCTTTGGCCCTCTCACTGGGGGCGCGCTTGGCACGCAGGATCAGCTCCAGGCGTGCGCCACACAGGTGGATAGCCGTCTGCGACAGGGTTAGTTGATGTAGCGGAAAGAGAGGCTGGCGGGCAAATCGAAGGCGGAGGCGCTCGCGATTCTGGGTGCGATACCGGGGATCGAGCCGACCAGTTACGTCGTCATCGTCTACAGTCTCGGAGTGTCTGCGCCACTCATTGAGCGATGTGTCCAACACATTCCTGGCTGACCACACCGCCTCCTCCCTCTCCTACCAGAGAGGGAGGAGGTTTATGCGCATCGCAACGCTTCATCGGCTATTACGCTAGCTGAAGAAGACGCCGTTACGCTCATGGCCAATCTGGGCCGAGATCGCCTGTTGTCCCGCCGCATGCGACGAGAACGTGAAGCCAGTGGCCAGGTTTTTCCCAGTCCAGTGAATCGTGGCGTCGGTGTCGAGGAACAACCCGGCGACATGCAGATCAGAGTTATTGACCTGGCGACGCTGCTTCACGCCATGCCATCGGACGGTATACGAAACGACGGCGGGGTCAGATGGGCCGTTGTTCAGGGAATTGGGGATGCTGAAGAAGTCGCGGACGTGCTGGTGTTCGCCCTCGAATGTCGCGCTGCCCTTGCCCAGATGGATTCCAACGGCATCCGAAGGGATGCGCACAGTCCAGAACAGGCCATCGGGGTACGGGAAGATCCCGGGGTTGAAATCGTGGATCTGCGTCGAGAAGGTATTGAAGTCAAACTGACCTACAAAGACATCCAGTCAGACAAAGCCGAAGGTGTCGTGATGGACCTTCCCATCGACGCCAACATACGTGCCCTGCATGAACCGCATGTCCGCGTCGAAAAGCAGACCGCCCGTTCCTGTACCCTGGATTTCGGTGGCGGCGATGAAACCGTTGAAGTCGGTGATGGTCGAAGGCTCCTCGCTGCCGGGTGAGAGAACGTGAAATGGGGCTCCAGGGAAAATCGTCTCGGGTATTGGTCTTGGCGCGGTGGAACCATGTTTAGCCGCGGCCAGACCCGGCGCGAGCACGCCTGAGCCGAAGACAACCGCTGAGCCAACGGCAGCCGTCCTGATGACCGTTCGCCGCGAGATGGCGCGGTCCCAGAGATGGGTGTGCCCTGCATGGAAACGCGGTCGCTGCGTGTCTCGATCCCCTGATGTGGGACTCGGTGATTGTGGCGGCGCGATAGGCCGATAGGCCGCCGGTGTGATATGCATCTCCTCCCCTTTGCTGCGGTGTGGCCGCGGAATGCACACGACGACATACGACGACAGGCGAAGACCCGCGAGATCATGTTAGCGGTGAGCATCACAACGACATACGAGGTGACAGATACAGGCGGAACATACAGGAGGACACACAGAGGACGCCCACAACGAACCCAGTGGGTGAGCACTACAGAGGGGAATTGGCCAGAGCCGAATGCTCCACCGCCTCCACAACACCACATCTACTGCAACGGCAGACCAGCTCATCCACAGGTCAATCTCATGGTAGATTGACGTAACAACCATACCATGACCGTTCCAGCAAATCAAGTCCCGCGGATGACGCGCCGCGTGGGGCCATATGCGCTTGCATATGGCCTGGCCTCCGAGTATTGTTCGTCCTACCGGTGTATAGTGGCTGTAAAAAGACCGTCTACACCAAACACGTGAAACGCGCGGCAAGTGGCGACCCCTGGGAGAATTCGCATGATTGTTAATCGCGGCGCCATTCGCTTTGCCACCTACCTTGCCCCCAATATGTATCGAGTCTACCAGTGCGTTACGAGCTATGCGGGACAGCAACTCGGATGCCGTACCGAGCTTCTCGTCGGCGAATCCTTCGCCGCCTTCGCTTCCGGCGAGATTGATGTTGGCTTTATCTGCGGGCTTCCCTACGTTCAGTTGACGCGGAGTAGTCCCGCGCCGGTCGAATTACTCGCCGCGCCAGTGCTTCAAGGCGAGCGCTACCACGATCTGCCCATCTATTTCTCCGATGTGATTGTCCGGCGCGACAGCCCCTATCACGTGTTCGCAGACCTGCGTGGCTGCACCTGGGCGTATAACGACCCCAACTCACATTCTGGCTATAACATCACCCGTTACACCCTGGTACGGCTGGGTGAGACGCACGGCTTCTTTGGGCGCGTCGTCGAAGCTGGTTTCCATCAGGAGGCGCTGCGCATGGTCGCCGATGGACACGTAGATGCCTCAGCAATCGATTCGCAGGTACTCGCCATCGAGCTACGCGATCATCCCGATCTTGCCGGGCGCGTGCGAATCATCGACACGCTTGGCCCCGCAACCATTCAGCCGGTCGTCGCCGCGCGTCACGTGTCCGCTGCATTACGAGATGAGCTCCGCGCTGTGTTATGCGCCATCGGTGACGATCCTGCCTCGCGCGACGCCCTCGACTATGGCTTCGTCGCACGTTTCGTCCCGATGACTGACTCTGACTACGATGACATCCGCACCATGGTGGCAATGGCCGAGGATGTGGGCTTTCTGGAACTGCGGTGAGTTATCGTGCGTCGCCCTCTAGCCCCTCCGCGATGGCCTTGAGGTAGCGCTCGGCGGAGCGCTGGACGGCGGCGCTGGCGTCCGTGCTGACCACGCGCCCGGCGAAGCCCGAATAGAGCCGGTCGAAGCCATAGGGCGCGATGGTATCGCGGATATGGCGAATCTTCGGCGCGGGCAGCGGGATGAGGTTCGGATAGCTATACATGAAGCTGACCCAGGCGCGGTCGGCCACCACATAGATCGTATCGCCGGTCAGCAGCGCACCCCGACCGTCTGCGCCCGCTGGCCAGTGCAGCACGCTGCTGCCGGGAAAATGCCCGCCCAGGCGCACGAGCGTGAGGCCGCCCGGAAGCGCGTGTGTCTCGCCGGACCAGAAGGAGATGCGCGGGTCGGGGCGCATGACCCACTGGCGGTCCGCCTCGTGGAGATAGATGGCGGCCCCGAAGCGCTCGGCCCAGTCGATCATCGAGCCATAGAGATGAGGATGGGAGGCGGTGATGGCCGCGATGCCTCCAAGAGCCTGCACTGCCTTGACCGTCGCCTCGTCGAGATAGGAGATACAGTCCCAGAGCACGTTGCCCTGTTCGGTCTGCACCAACAGCGCCCGCTGGCCGATGGCGAAGGACGGCTCCGTGACAATCCCCGTCAGGTGCGGCTCCTCCTGCGTGATGAGATTGCGGTAATTCTCCTGTTGCATGCTGGTCAGCGTCGTCCATTGCTGACCGTTTGCCCCGAGATACTGGCGCTGGTCCAGACAGATCGGGCATTCAGCGGGCGGCTCCTGGCTTGCGGCGTACTGCGCGCCGCAGGTGACGCAGATCCAGTGTTCCATCGGTCACAACTCCTTTCGCGTTGCCTTTGGGAAATATGCCACATTCTACTGCAAACAGAGGTCCGCGCCGCTCTCATCGCCGAAACAATGGCCATTTTGCAGCAGGATGACCACTTTGGTGATATTGGAGAACTGGGTCAGCGTCTTCTCGATCTCTGCTTTGACGCGCGCATCGGCGCCAATGCCAGGGGAGGCCGTCTGGCGGCAGAACTGGAGCGTCGCGGTCCCCGTCTCAGGCGTCGCGCCACGCATATTCAGCGTGATCGTGAAGTCCGGCCCTCCGCAGCTCGATGCGCCAGTGCGCTGGAGTACCGTGGAGAGCTCGGTGAAGTAGCCAGCGGACGCCTCGGATGACGTCGGCCCAGCGATAAGCTGCTGGACAGCATAGGTGGCGACCCCCAGCGTTGGCGAGGTCCGGTGGACCGGGAAGACCGCTGTGGAATCATTGTACGAATCGGGGTTCTTCGAGAAGTAGACGAGCACCGGGTAGCCTGTGGCTGTCGCCGTGGGAGCAGGGATGGTCGGGGCCACCGTCGGCTGTGACTGCGCGTGCGTCGGCGCGGGATGGATCGCCGGGCCGGTGGTCTGGCCGCCGCGGCTTGCCAGGTGCGCGAAGACCGTCGCGATCAGAGCCACGACGACCGCCGCGGCGACAAGTCCCACGAAGCGTCCCCAGCCGCTCGATGACGTGCGCCGCCTCGGCTGAGCAGGAGGTTGATTCCAGACAGTGCCGGAGTCAGCCGGGCTGCCGACACCCATCGGCAGAGTCGCATCATCCATAGAGACGGCGGGTGGCGCTCCGCCGGGGATGGCGCGGATACGCGCGGCCACCCGCGCCGCGTCGAGCAGGCGATTCTGCCAGGCGGCGCCATCGGCGGTCAGGCGCGCGGCAAGGGCATCGAGCTCAGGCGGAAACGCATCATTGGTGTTGCGCTCATCGTGATGATGGTGATGGTTGTGGTGGTTGAGGGAGTTTGGCTCGTGCATCTCATGCGTCATGAGCGGCCCTCCATCTCAGGGTGCGTGGCGCCCGCGAGGTCCGGCGGCTGGAGTTGCTCGCGCAGCTGTGCCATGGCGCGATGCAGCCGCGAACGCACGGTGCCTGATGGGATGCTCAGCATCGTCCCAATCTCGGTGGCGTCCAGGCCCGCGTAGAAGCGCAGCACTACAATGGCGCGCAGGTCATCGGGCAGCGCGTTGATGGCGGCGCGGAGGTCCAGCGCGCCGGTGTTATTGCTCGTGCCAGGGTCTTCCTCAAGCGTGACCAGCAGGTGCAGGTGCTGGACGTCGGATTCTTCGGGCAGGGGACGCATCTGCGCCTGCTGCTGTCCCTTGATGCCGCGCCGCCACTGGCGACAGACGTTCAGGGTGATTTGCAGCAGCCAGGGTCGCACGGCGTCGAGATTGCGTAGCGTTGGCCACGCCTGCCACGCGCGCATGGACGCCTCCTGTACGGCATCCTCGGCCTCCGCTGGCCCGATGAGCGCGGCGGCCAGCCGCAGCATGGCGGCGGCATGGAGCGGCACGGTGGCGGCGAAGCTCCTCGCACTCTCAGCGCCGTACATCTCTCGCGCTCCCAACTGTCGGCACCATGGTCAATCGCGCGGTCACGCAACCAATCTCGGCCATAAATGGCCGGAGTTAGGAATGAGTGGGGACATACATGCCCTGCCCAACGGTCCAGCGCGCCAAAGAATGGTGGATGGCCATTCATGGCCCGCCCATTTTTACTCCGGCCATTTATGGCCGAGAACAGCTCCCCCACAAATTGAGAGATACACCTGTGGGGCAAAGTGTTCATTCGCGGGCGGATCGCGGATTCAAGCTCAACCTCAGCATACACCTGCTCGTGCGCGCGGCGATAGCCCTCTCTATCGCGGTGGGATAGAGTTCGGGTGCGCCAAGTCAGTGGATTGTCGTGAAGGTCAGGCGCTGGCCTGCCCGTCGAGGAAGGCGAGCACCTCGGCGGCATGGCCCTCGGGATGCACCTTTTCCCAGACGTGCTCGATGACGCCGTCCGGCCCGATGGCGAAGGTCACGCGCGAGATGCCCATATACGTCTTGCCGTACATGCTCTTCTCGCCCCAGACACCGTATTTCTCGGTCACCTCGCCACCTTCGTCCGAGAGCAGCGTGAACGGCAGGCCATACTTCTCGGCGAACTTCTGGTGCGACTGGACGCTATCGCGACTGATGCCCAGCACGGGCACGCCCCGCTGCTCCAGCGTGTGCCAGTTGTCGCGGAAGCTGCACGCCTCGGTGGTGCAGCCGGGTGTATCATCTTTGGGGTAGAAGTAGAGCACTACGTGATGTCCACGGAGCGCCGAGAGCGTCACCGCGCTGCCGTCACTCGCGGGCAGCGTGAAATCAGGCGCGGGCGTCCCCGCTGCTGGAATCTGATTGGTCGCATCTGCTGACATGTGAACAAGCCTCCTTCTCCTCAAGCATACCGCAGATGGCAAGATAGTTATAGCCAGCCTTTTTCCTCGGCGATATGCGCCGCCTCGATGCGGTTGTGCGCGTTGAGCTTCTGCATCGCCACCGAGAGATAGTTGCGCACGGTGCCCTCGGAGAGATAAAGCGTGGCGGCAATCTCGGCGACACTCGCGCCATGAGCCGCCGCCGCCAGCACATCGCGCTCGCGTTCGGTCAGCGGGCTGACGCCGTCGCTCAGCGCCGAGACAGCCAGCGTCGGATCGACCACGCGCTCGCCTGCCATCGCCCGGCGGATCGCCGACGAGAGCTGCGCCGCCGGAGCGTCTTTGAGCAGGAAGCCGACAACCCCGCTCTCCATCGCACGACGCAGGTAGCCGGGCCGCCCGAAGGTCGTCAGCATCAGGATGCGGCATGATGGCAGCTGCGCGTGCACCTGCGCGGCGGCAGTCAGGCCATCGCAGCCGGGCATCTCGATATCCAGCAGCGCCACATCAGGCTGCGCGGCGAGCACGGCGGCGACCACCTCGTCGCCACGGGCAACCTCGGCTACGATCTCCATATCGGTTTCCAGCGAGAGCAGCGCCACCAGCGCGCCCCGCACCATCGCCTGGTCCTCGGCTAGCAGAATACGAATCATGGATGCCGCCTTCTCTCGCATATGGTGAGTATTGTCTCGCCCCTTAGCAGTTAACCCGATCTGACGACGTTGCGCCAGTGATAGATGTCATCTGTTGGGCGGCCCCCTCTCCAACCCCTCCCCCAAAGGGAGAGGGGCTGGAGACTTTGCCTCAACGGTTTACGCGGTTGGTAAGCCAGCGAGCAACCTTTCCCTAAGCCGGGAGGTGAATTGGCAGGGCAGTTCTGGTTCCCTTCCTTAAAAGGGGAACCAGAAGCGGCGCACGAGGGTGTGGGTGTAACACAACTTTGTCGAGGATCCCCTAACAGCGCATGAGCGCTGCTGTCGCGACCCTCCACTACCGCACGCTTTGGGACGGTGACTCATCGTGAGTCGCTTCTAGCAGCGTAGCATGCCTGGCGGATGGTTGCATGGGGGCACGCGAGGCAATAGGCGAGGTTTTGCGGTGAAATGGGTCAGGGAATCGGCTCTCTATTCCCCTCCCTCTTTGGCGACCAGAAGCAGAGAGACGCTCCTATTCCTCAGCCCCTGTAACGCCGCTTGACATCGCGCGGACTATTGGGCAACGGTAATGATGGCGGCTTGAGCAGCGCCCACTGAACTAATGTATTGGGAGGAGAGAGACTATGAGCGGACCAAAAGATCCACAGGGGCAGGCGGCGACGCTGATCGCGCGATTCGACGCGGCGCGCGACGGCTTCCTCGCGGCCTTTGCCCAGGCGCCCGATGAGGCGCTCCCCTATACGCCCGCGGGCGAGGAATATGCTCTGGGCATTTTGCCGCTACACCTGCAAGACTCGATGAACCACTATCTCGATGTCTACGGCCGCATAACCGCCGCGAGCTTTGGGTTGGTAGATCTGGGCGCCGACCCCACGCTCGCGCAGCGGGAGGCGGCGCAACACCAGCGGCTCGTCACGACGAAGCCCACCGGCGCGGACCGGGCCGCATTGCTCGACGACTTGAACGCAACCCATGGGCGGGTGACGGAGCGGTTCCGCGCGCTAGACGACGCAGCGGTGACACGCCAGGCCGACGTCGTCTATTCCCCTGGAACCGACCCTTATCCTACCTCGGTCGCCGCTATCTTCGGCTGGCTGATCGACCACTACGACGAACACATCGCGCAGACCGCGCAACTGCTCGAACGCTGGCAGGCGGAGCAGGCGCGATAGTCTCCACTGAAAGGATGAAGATCGTGGCGACGGAACAGTATGATTGCCTGATTCTCGGCTCGGGACAGGCGGGCGGACCGCTCGCCACAGCGCTGGCAAACGCTGGCCGCAAGACCGCCATCGTCGAGCGCGTGCATGTCGGCGGCACCTGCATCAACGAGGGCTGCACTCCCACCAAGACGATGGTCGCCAGCGCCCGCGTGGCCTATCTCGCCCGGCGCGGCGGCGACTATGGCGTCGACGTTGGCCATGTCACGGTCGATATGCGGCGGGTGCGCCAGCGCAAGCGCGAGATCGTCGACAGCTTTCGCGGGGGGAGTGAGCGCCGCCTTGAAGGCGTGCCGAACCTCGACCTGATCTATGGCGAGGCGCGCTTCACCGGGCCAAAGGCCGTGCAAATCATGCTGCCTTCCGGCGACAAACGCGAACTGACGGCAGAGACCATCTTCATCAATACGGGCGAGCGGCCAGCCGACCCGAACGTGCCGGGCCTCGATCCAGCGCGCACCCTCAACTCCACCTCGATCATGGAGTTGGATGTCGTGCCATCACATCTGCTGGTCATCGGCGGCGGCTACGTCGGGTTGGAGTTCGCCCAGATGTTCCGCCGCTTCGGCAGCCAGGTGACGATTATCCAGCGCGGCAGGCAACTGCTCGGACGCGAGGATGGTGATGTCGCCGAGGCCGTGGCGCAGATTCTTGCGGAGGATGGCATCGAGATCCTGCTGAATAGCTCGCCGACAGCGGCAACAACCACAGATACTGGTGTGACGCTGCGTGTGAAGACGCCGGACGGCGCGCACGATCTCACCGGCTCGCATGTGCTGGCGGCGGCGGGGCGTGTCCCCAACACCGAGGCGCTGAACCTCGCGGCAGCGGGCGTCGCCAACAACGAGCGCGGCTACATCCGGGTGAACGAGCTGCTGGAGACGAGCGCGCCGGGCATCTACGCGCTCGGCGATGTGAAGGGACCACCAGCCTTCACGCACATCTCCTACGACGACTTCCGCATCATCCGCACGAATCTGCTGGAGGGCGGCAATGCCACAACCACCGACCGGCTCGTGCCATATACGGTCTTTATCGACCCACAGCTTGGGCGTGTGGGGCTGAGCGAGGAGGAGGCGCGACAGCAGGGACGCAACATCAAGGTGGCGAAGATGCCGATGTCGTGGGTGGCGCGCGCGGATGAAGTGGACGAGGCGCGCGGCTTCATGAAGGCAGTGGTGGATGCCGGGACGCGGCAGATTCTCGGCTGCGCGATACTTGGCATCGAGGGCGGCGAGCTGATGGCGATGGTGGAGATCGCGATGCTGGGGGGCCTGCCCTACACAGTCTTGCGCGATGCGGTCTTCGCGCACCCAACGCTCGCCGAGTCGCTCAACAACCTCTTCACAAACTTTGACGAGTGAGGATGGGTGGCATTGATCCGTTTAATCCGTGTCGCTATCCTGTGATTGCCGCGTGTAGTCAGCGCGGTCGGCTGTGACGTATCTGTAATGCCCTGGGGATATGGTGACGCTGAGCGGGCTACGACAGACAGTCAGGAATGACCGCTCAGCAGGAAGGAGGGTGAACACCATGTCGAAAGCCAGTATCACCAGGATGTGGATAGCGGGACTGATCGTTCTCGTCGCAGGGCTTGCCATGGGCGGCATCAGCCTTGGCTTGATGCTCGCCAACGGCGGCACGTGGGTTCCAGCGGCGTCTGGGAGCGGCTCTGACTTCGTTCCCACGATCAATGGATTCTTCTGGACAACCGTCGGATTCATGATTGTGGGCTTCACGATTGCCGCGGCGGGTGGCATCGTACAGTTGGCGGCCTGGATCGGGGCGCTCGTCAATACCTATCAAATTGAAGACAAGGCGTGGTTCATCATTTTGCTGGCTGGCGGTATCCTCGGACTCGTCTCTGGCGTGTTCGGATTTGCCGCGATGGTGGCCTACCTGGTCGCCGGGCCAGATGGTTTGCCCGCCGGTCGAACAGGGATAGCGCCAGCGCCTTACATGGCACAGGCACAACCTCAACCGATGCCGGATATGCCCGCGCCGACCGCGCCTCAGCCAGTGGCCGCGCAGTCACCTGAGTACTCGACTATACGCTAACGAAGTCTCGACCAGGCAGGGAGCGATTGCCTGAGCCGCATATCTGCGGCGCTTCACGGCGACTTGCACCTAATGGCGCGCTGCTGCGTATACGATACAGGCGAGCGCGTCATCGCCTGTATCGTATACGCAGCAGTATGGGTGACGCGCGCGATGGTAGCAGACCGTACACCTTGCTAAGCCTGGAGGAGACGGCTGATGCACGCACATCATTGGCGGAGATGGTGGGCCGTGGCGCTTGTGCCAGTAGCCCTGCTGCTGGCTGTCGTGCTGGCCCAGGTCGGCGCGGCGGGCGTTTCGTCGGCTCCACGCAATAGCTGCACCGGCCCGGTTGCTGGCCAGCATATCTACGACTGCACGGGTCTCCTCACGCCAGCGGAGATCGCCACATTGGAGGCGGACGCCGCAGCGGTTGATCGCGCTGGCGCGCCCACCATCGTGTATTTGCAGGTGCGTGATACCACGGCGGATCAGACATTGCAGGACGCCATTGACCTGATGAACCGTTGGAATGTGGAGTCGCATCCTGGCGCGCGCGATGGTTTTGTGATGTTCTTCAACCTCAAGCCAGGGGATCTTCGCCATGGCACGGTTGCGCTCTACGCAGGCGAGAAGCACTATCAGCACGGCAATCTGCCACAGGGCGAGCTGGACCGGATACGTACCGATGTGATGACGCCGCTGCTGGCGGACGGGCAGACCGCTGCGGGAATCGCCGCTGGGCTGCAGCAGGTGGCGCACGATCTGGTCTATGGGCCGCCCCCGCCGCCACAGTCGCAGGTAGTCTCCTCGTTTCTCGGGAAGCTGCCGTACAACATCCTAGCGCTGCTCTTCGCGGGCGCGGTCGGGCTGCTCTACACGCGCATGCGCCGCCATCTGCCGCTGAGCACCGCGGGCGATGGCGTGCATCTCGACCCGCTAGCCCTGGCGACTCCCGGCGATCTCGCGCCCGCTCTGGCCGGAGCGCTCCTCAATGGCCGGGTAAGCGATGCCCAAATCGAGGCGACCGTGCTCGATTTCGCCCGGCGCGGTATGCTTACCATCGAGCCGGTGAGCGCGAAGAAGGTACAGATGCGCCTCACTGGCGACGGCAAAGACCTGACGGGCTTCGAGCGGAGCGTCTGGGATGGGCTTGAGGAGCAGGCCGACGAGAGCGACCATACGCTCAGCGGTGATGACCTCGCCAGAGCGCGCCTCAGGTGGAGCGTGCCCAGGACGGAATTGCGCCGCGACCTGACCGAGCGTGGCTGGTATGACCCGGAGGCGGCCTCCGCGCGCCGACGTCCGCTCTACATCGCGGGCGCGATTGGGATAGCGCTGGCGGCGGTGGCTATCCTGCTCATCGTGCTGTCGAAGGAGGGCTGGGCCGTGATTGGCATGGTTATCTGTGTGCTCGCCAGCGTGGCCGCGTTTGTCGCGGGTTACTCGGTCTCCAACACGACCGTCGAGGGCGAGATTGCCGCCGCGCCGTGGCGAGGCTATCGCGCCAGCGTCTCGGATCGCGCCTACGAGCCGAATCTCGATACCGACCTGCCCTATATCGTGTCGATGGGGCTGCTGGGCAAACTCTCATCGCGGCTGAAGGCGGCAAGCGAGCGCGGCTACTCACCCGCGTGGTTCCGCGCCGAGCGTGACGGTCAGCAGGTGGCGACGTACACCCCGGGCTTCTACCCCTACTGGATTGTCTTCCATTCGAGGATGGCGCCGGTCTCCAGCGGTGGCAGCGCCAGCGGCGGATTCTCTGGCGGCGGCGCGGCGGGTGGCGGCGGTGGCTCGGCTGGCAGCTTCTGAGTTCTGTGATGTACTTGTGCTCGCGCCTCCGTGACATGAGACCAATCGGTGAGGCGCATCTGCTACCAGTGACAGGAGGATGTCCCTGCTGGAAAGGAGCAGTGTTATGAGCACGTCCGTCATAGAATCCGCTGCCGTAATCGGTCAGCGCGTGAATGCCCCAGTTATCGAACAGGCTGACGCGGCCTGGAAGCCACTCTATCGCATAGCGGCCGTAGTCGCACTGTTGTCGGTCGCGTTTATCGTCGTCGCGGGTATCGTGTTCGCGGTCAATCCGATCCCGACCACTATAGCTGGCTGGTTCGACCTGTTCAATCAAAGTTGGCTCCGGGGTCTGCTTGCCGCAGACTTGATGATGCTGGCGAGCTATGTGCTCCTGGGGGTGATCTATGTTGCCCTCTACGGCGCTCTCAGGCGGGTCAATCAACCGTTCATGGCGCTGGCGACGGCACTCGCGTTTGTCGGCATGGTGGCATATATCGCGGCGAATCCCGCCTTCTCGATGCTCTCGTTGAGCCATCAATATGCCGCCGCGACGACCGTTGCCGAGCGAACGGCGCTACTGGGGGCCGGACAGGCGATCATCGCCAACTGGACCGGCACCGCGTTCAATGTGGCGTATTTCATCGGCGCTGTGTTCGCGATTATCGTGTCCATCGTCATGCTCCGTAGCAAGGTATTCAGCAAAGCAACTGGCTATGCGGGCCTCGCGATGGGCGTGCTCACACTTGTGCCGGCGTCCGCGGGGACAGTTGGCATTGCCTTCTCGCTTCTGGCGCTCGTGCCCACCATGATCTGGTACATTCTGCTCGCCTGGCGGTTCTTCCAGCTCGGTGGCGCGGCTCGCTGAACGTATGGTTTATTGCAGGGTGGCGCGGCTGCTTCACCAGCTATGTGGCAGGCCAGCCGCGCTGACGCATGTACGCCTGCCATCAATCTGGAGGTATCTCTTATGGGTTGTCTGCTTGCGCTGCTTGCACGGATAGGGTTGCTCGTCGTCTGGACCCAGACGTCGCTGGTCAAGACTGCGTTCCACGACGGCTGGATTCTGCCACTACTCGGCATTATCTTCCTGCCTCTCACCACACTCGCCTACGTGGTTGTCTACGCCTTTGGCAACGGCGTCAATGGGGCCGCATGGCTCTGGGTGCTGCTGGGGTTGCTCTTCGACCTGGGCTTGCATGGCTCCGGCTTCTACAGCAACCGTCCGCGCGTCCGCCGCTATCGCACATCACAAAGCGTCTGATAACCAGCGCTATGAGCCACGATGAGCCAGTTGTGACCCAGCGCGCCACTCCTGTGACGCGCTGGTGATGCGTCCATGCTACATTGCCAGTGGATGGCGCCGAGCCAGCGTATCTGGCCGCGCCATAAAGCCAAAGCCAGGCAAAGGAGGACGCATATGCATGCCCTGGTTATCTATGACTCGCAATTTGGCAATACCGAACGCATCGCCGCGGCAATCGCCGATACCCTGCGCACGACAGGAGAGGTGCGGCTGGCTCGCGTGGAAGCTGAGCGCCCGCTCGATCTGGAGGGCGTGGACCTCCTGATTCTGGGCTGCCCCACGCAGGGATGGCGTCCCACGGTGGCGATGCAGGCGCTGCTGGCGAACCTCACACCACAGCAGCTTCATGGGCGGGCCGTCGCCTGCTTCGACACGCGCTTCCAGAAGCCGCGCTGGATTACTGGGTCGGCTGCGCGCCGGATGGCGGCCAGTCTGCGGCGCATGGACATCACGCTGGTTGTGCCGCCAGAGAGCTTCTTCGTAGATGGCAAAGAGGGTCCGCTGCTCACCGGGGAATTGGGTCGCGCGGCCGTCTGGGCGCGGACGCTGCTCAACCGGACAGAGACGCCCCGCCCGGTTATGCAACACTAACCGACCGACGCATCCGAGGATGATGCTTTTGCCGCCCTTTGCTTGGAGGCCGCCGCTTGAGGTATCTGACGCGGCGACTCGACGAGCAGCCAGGCGAGCGCGGCGCTCAGCAGCGCCATACAGGCGGAGATGATCGAGAGCAGGCGGAAGGTGTTGACGAACGTCTCCTGGACCGCCATCGTCACCTGCGAGGCCGCCTGCTGATCGAGGCCGGGTGGCGGGGGCGTCTCGCCGAGCTTGCCCGCGTCGGCTACGAGCGCGCTGCGCTGCTGCGGGGAGAGTGGCAGCGTCGCGGCCCGCGACTGGAGCGCGCTGGAGAACGTGAAGATCGCCACCGCGCCGAGAATGGCGAGCGCTAGCACCTGCGCCGAGCGCGTGACGGCGTTGTTGACGCCTGATGCCAGACCGGAATGCTCCGACGGGGCCGACGACATCACCGCCGTCGTCAGGGGTGCGACGGTGATGCCCATGCCAACGCCCATTGCCAGGATGGCGGGGAAATAGGTCCACCAGTACGCGACAGGCCCTGCGGTGATGCCTGGCAGCGCCAGTAGCAGAAAGCCCAGCGCGACAACGCCCGGCCCCAATGTCAGCAATACACGCGGCCCAACGCGGTCGGCCATACGTCCCATCATCGGCGAGAGTACGGCCAGCAGAATCGAGAAGGGCAGATTCGCGAGTCCCGCCAGCGCGGGACTGTAGCCCTGAATCTGGATGAGGTTCAGTGGAAAGAAGAACAGCGTGCCGGAGAGCGCGCCATAAAGGAAGACGCACATCACATTCGTGCCCACAAAGGTGCGCGAGCGGAAGATCGAGAGTGGCATCATCGGGTGGGCGCTGCGCATCTCGACGACGACGAAGAGCGCCAGCGCGACAATGCCCCCAACCAACGAGAGCACATCCAACGGATTGACACCCTCCGCGCTGGAGCGGTTACCCAGGCTAATCGCGCCGAAGGTGACGCCGAACAGCCCCAGCACGACCAGCAGCGTACCCACTACATCGAAGCGGCCCGTCTCAGACTCGTCGCGCGTCTCGGGCACACGGGTGAGGGCGAAGAGCGCGATGACCGCCAGCGGCACGTTGATGAAGAAGACGAGCCGCCAGGCGCCGAGGCTGGCGAAGACCCCGCCGACGGCTGGCCCTGCCATTGTGGTGAGCGTGCTGGCGGCGGACCAGATACCAATCGCCCAGCCACGTCGCCGCCGCTTGAAGGTCGCCGTGATGATCGCCAGGCTTCCCGGCACCATCAGCGCGCCGCCGATTCCTTGAATGACCCGCGCGGCCAGCAGCAGCCCGATGGTTGGCGCGAGACCACAGGCCAGCGACGCCGCGGCGAAGAGCGCGATGCCCACGCTGAAGATGCGCTTGCGGCCAAAGCGGTCGCCCAGCGCGCCGCCCGTGAGAATGAGCGCCGCCAGCATCAGCAGATAAGCGTTCACGATCCAGAGCAGCTGCGCGCCGGATGCGCCGAGGTCGCGCTGGAGATTGCTGAGAACGACATTCAGCGCTGAGCTATCGATAAACGCCATGCTGGACGCCAGAATCGTCCCGACTAGCGTCCACAGCTCGATTGACTGTGTTGACCGCGTGCGTTTCGCGTCGAGGGACATGCGCGCTCCATCCTTGTTGGCGGCTGCCACCCAGAGCGGCGCCTGGACACAGCATACACCATAGAGAAATGCCCTCTCTCCAGGAGGAAAGAGGACATAGGGTGCAATCGCTACATCAGTCGTGTTCGTGGCTGATCACCTGGATGAAGGCATCCGTGCACATGCCAGTGACGCCGTTTGTCTAGTGCAGTAGGTTGAGCGTGTTGCTGCCGTCGTCGACGAAGTAGACGCCGCCACCGCCTGGAGCCACGGCCAGGCCGAAGAGCGTCCCGGCTCCGGGCGGGCTGCCAGTATTATCTACCAGCTTCGCGGCCACCTGCGCGCCAAAGGGCGACGTCTCGACTATGAAGCCGTCGTTCCCGTTCGCCGTGAGGATATGGCCGTTGGGCGCCAGAGTCAGCCCGAGTGGGTCGTTCAGCGCTCCGCCTCTCGACACCGTGATCCCACGGCTGGCGCTTTGGCGGAAGATCGCGTTGGGGATTGCCGCGACGCGGTTTGCTACACTGTCAGCTACATAGAGAGTGCCGTCGAAGCCGAGGCCGACGCCTGTTGGGCCAATCACGAGCGCCGCCGGGTCGGTGCGCTCGGGGAAGCCGGAACCAATGACCTTCTCCGAAGTGATCCGGGGCACACTCCAATCCTCGTCACCGATTGTTAGCCCAATGCGCAGGACGGTCCCGCCATTCACGACGTTACCGCCTGCCGCGACCGTGCCATTCAGGACGTTGGTCACGAACAGCGCCGCATGATCGCCCAGATCGAGCGCGGTCATATCCCATGGGCCATTGATCTGGCCGCCCGCGAACGTCTCGACCACATGGCCCCGGCTATTCAGGACGATCAAGCATCCGGCCTTGGCAGTCGCCGAAGTCCCATCTGTGGTTGGCAGGCTGCCAACGATCACAAAGCCGCTCTTGAGCGCGACGAGCGCCGTCGTGAGTCCGACTCCGCCGGGGCAGGCGCCGGGCAGCTTGCTGGCGTCAATCTGCGCGAACTGGGTGAGATGGCCGCCTGGTGTGATTTCCACAATGGTCGTGCCAGTGCCTTGCAGGTTGGCGCTGTTGTTGAAGTTGCTTATCAGAATATCGCCCCGCACCAGTTTGCCGACTGTTCGCGGAACGATCACTGTGCCATACGGATTGACATCGCCGTTTGCAGGCACGGTCGAAGCGATGGCGCCGACGGTGTGAAACCTTCCAATAAAGGAACCGGCGTCGGCTTGCGCTAGGGGCGCGGCCACCGCGAGCGCGAACGCCACAATCCCCGTGAGCGCCGCAATCGTGGAGATGGCGACGTGCCGTCGTATCATGGTTATCCTCCTGATTTCTGGCAATCGTTGGCGCATCGTGTTGCGCTGTGTTGCGCTGCTGTTGCAATGCTCATCATTGGTCGGAGCACAGGATGTGGCCGACTGTGGCCGTGACCATCCCGATTTCCGCCGGGCAGGGATTGGCGCTACGAGGAGGTGGCTACAGGAGGTGGCTACAGGAGGTGGCTACGTGACGATCAGTGGCTCGTGTCGCGTGCTGGCGGTAAAGGGTATGCGAGCGAGGAGCGCCAGCATCAAGGGACAATCAGGGCGTCTGCCATACGCGCTGAATTCGGGCGTCGATGTCTCGTACATGTCCTTGCCCTACCAAAGAATCGGGCTGAGTGCCCCTAGCTTCAGCTATGGGGGTGAAAGCTCGGTTGCCGTCAGGCAACTATCCGTTGTACAATCAAATAAGAACGGCACGACAGGGGCACTGCCGACGCGTCAAGAATGTCCTCGCGGGTGGATACCGTTCTCCGATACTCGCGCCGAGAGGGGCATCCCGAAAGGGTGCTGGGTTGCGTGAAGCCCCGGCCTTTAGGCCAGGGGAGTTGTCACAGGGTCAATTTGCTCGCGAGTGGAAACTTTGATACGTCGCAGGGCGCCTACTATCGTCTCGAAGGCGCACACAATAGGGGTACGCGGCAGGTTACGCAATTTGGAGTACGCCAACATAACAGGAACCTCGCCCTTATGGCCGAGAAGCCAGGGGCGAGGTTGCAATTCTATCTGCCGCGTTGAGGAGCTATCCGGTGAACTATTGAGGCCAGCACAGATACAAGCCCGGCGGAAGCGCATGCGTACCGCAGCGCAGCATGGCCACAGACAAACCGAGGGCAGCCTAGACTTTGGCGGCTAACATCCGGGCGATTGCTACGTCCACTTGCTCGTGTGTTCCGCCTTGTTGGAAATAGTAGAACTTGACCACCAAGTTATAAGTTCCTTTGAGGACGTAAACAGCCTCGCTGACAAAATAGAACGCGGCATCTCCTACTCCGCTCAACGTCTGTACCTGTCCCACGGATTGTGAATCGTGCAAAACCTGCATGTACGAACTCTGCGCGCTAGGCGCATCCGCAAACGCGGTGATATCAAACTCAGCCGTATCGAATCCTTTGGCGCTTTTATACCCGCACGTCGTGGTGCTACCAGTTGTCTGCGTCCCAATGTCAGTTACCATGGTTTCGCCGACAATGGGGGCTAAGGCCTGAGATGTCGGACAGAATGCATCAACGCCTGGTGGCGTAGGCAGTATTCCATTGCCGATTGGGGTCCGCAGATTGGGAAGAGCCGTCAACGTCGCGAAAATCGGCGCTGTTGTGGGAGTGGACGTTTCCTGACTCGTGCCAGCGATACCAGAGAGCGAGCCACAAGCTGCAAGGCAGACCAGGCAGAGGATAAGTGCCGACAAGCGGATCATCTTCATGCGGTAGGGAACCTCCTTCGTCGGGCGCGACATCCATTTACTATCGCCTGCTTGCGCCCAAATTCGCCTACCTTGCGGTACGGTTGAGGTTACGTCGGCGGTGGGCATGGAGTGCGGCGCCAACGTGGCCGCAAAAAAGCCCCTCTCCTGTGGGAGAGGGGCGGTGGGGTTGATACCGCCAGCCGAAGACAGTGCTAGTGGCCGAACACCTGGATAAGGCTGCCCGCGCCGCCCGCCGCCTGCGCCATCAGCACGCCGATGACGATGGTCAGCGCGAAGATGCCGATGACGGCGAGCGCCATCGTCAGCGAGACCGAGCCAGGCACCGGAATGCGTTCCTTCTTCTCTGGCTCGATGACATACATGCGCCAGACGACGTTGGCGTAGTAGACGATGGAGATCGTGCTGTTGATGAGGCCAAGGATGACCAGGAAGGGCAGCGCGCTGCCCTGCCCCCAGGCCGTAAAGAAGATGAAAAGCTTGCTCAGGAAGCCTGCCATCGGCGGGATGCCCGCCAGCGCCAGCAGACAGAACGCCATGCCCGCCGCGATCCATGGGCTGCGCCGCCCGAAGCCGTCGAAGTCGCGGATGTTCTCTTTGCCTGTCGCATCGGCCAGAGCGATGATGCCCGCGAACGCGCCGATATTAGTGACGACATAGACGACCAGGAAGACCAGCACCGCCGTCGTGCCCACCGGCTCGTCATGGATGGCGATGGCCGCCAGCCCCAGCAAGAGGTAGCCCGCCTGGCCGATGCTGCTGTAGGCCATCATGCGCTTGATGTTCGTCTGCACTAGCGCCACGATATTGCCCAGCGTCATCGTCAGCGCCGCCACAATCGCCAGCACGACCCAGAGATAGACATCGCTATGGGCGAAGAGGCCACCGAAGACGAAGACCCGTACCAGCGCGGCGAATCCCGCCGCCTTCGAGCCGACCGAGAAGAAGAGCGTCGCGGGCGTGGGCGCGCCCTCGTAGATATCCGGCGCCCACATGTGGAATGGCACCGCCGAAATCTTGAAGCCGAACCCGGCGAAGATGAAGATATCCGCCGCCAGCACCATCAGGTTGCCGTTGCCCAGCGTCGTGACTGTCTTCGCGATCTCAGTCAGGTCGGTCGTGCCGGTCGCGCCATAGAGCAGCGCCATGCCATAGAGCAGGATCGCCGACGACATCGCGCCCAGTAGCACATACTTGATGGCTGCCTCGGCGGAGCGTCCATCGCGGCGCGCGAGGCCCGCGAGGATATAGAGCGGGATGCTGGTCAGTTCCAGCGCGATGTAGATCGTAATCAGCTCGCCCGTGCCGCCCATCAGCATCATGCCCGCCAGCGACATCAGGATGATGGCATAATACTCACCCGGCGTCGCCCGCAGGAACTTCTCGACATACTGGAAGGAGACCAGTACCACGCTGAAGCCGATAACCAGGAACAGATAGTCGAAGAAGAGCGCGTAGGAGTCGGTGGTGAGCATGCCGAAAAAGCCGGTGGTCGGGCGCGGGCCGAACCAGTCGAACGTCAACGAGAGCGTCAGCGCCAGCGGCACGAGCAGGCCGAAGAACGCCACCGCCCAGACCAGTGTTTTGCGGCGCGTCACCAGGTCCAGGCCCAGCACGAGAAACGAGAGCAGCACCACGCTCAGCTCTGGCGAGAGCAGCCATATCTGCGCCGCATCGATTTGAGGTGTCATCGGAACTATCTCCTGCCTTCGAGCGTTATCGTGCCGCCACTAACTGGGCCGTCGAGAGTATATGTTGCAGGCTCGGCGTCATCACATCCACGAAGGGACCGGGGAAGATGCCAATTAAGAGAATCACCACCGCGAGCGAGACCAGAATCGCACGTTCGCGGAGCGTCGCGTCGGTGAGCCAGGCCCACTTGGTGTTGAGCGCGCCGTAGAACGAGCGCCGCAGCATCCACAGCAGGTAGCCCGCCGTCAGCACGACGCCGAAGACGGCGAGAATCGTCTGCACCGGCAGCGTCGCATAGGAGCCGGTAAAGGTCAGATATTCGGCGACGAAGCCGCCGCCGCCCGGCAGGCCGAGCGAGGTGAAACAGGCGAACGAGTAGAGCAGCATCAGGAAGGGCATCACCTTGCCGATGCCGCCGAAGATGTCTATCTCGCGGGTATGGGCGCGGTCATAAAGCACGCCGACGCAGAAGAAGAGCATACCCGTAATCGCGCCGTGGGTCACCATCTGGAGCGCCGCGCCGGTCAGCGCCGCCTGGCGGAAGTCCAGGTTTCCGGCGGAGGTCGCCACTGCCGCGGCCGCCACCCCCAGCGAGATGTAGCCCATGTGGCTCACGCTGGAGTAGGCGATCATCCGCTTCATGTCTTTCTGGACCATCGAGGCGCCCGCGCCCCAGAGGACGCTGATCGCGCCGATGATGCCCAACCAGGCGGCAATTGGCTCCAGTCCCTGCGGCAAAAAGCCGAAGCCGATGCGAATTAGCCCATAGGCGCCCATCTTCAGCAGGATCCCCGCCAGCAGGACGCTGACCGCCGTCGGCGCCTCGGTGTGGGCGTCTGGCAGCCAGGTATGCACCGGCCACATCGGCAGCTTCACCGCGAAGGCGACGCAGATCAGGATGAAGATCACCACCGGCAGCGAGAGCGCCGCGCCGAAGAACGGAATCGTGCCCGCAATCCGCGGCCCGGCGACGGAGAGATACTGGAAGTTGGCCGACTTGCCACCCGCCTGGAAGTAGAGTAGGAAAATGCCGCCGAGCGTGAAGACCGAACCGATGAGGGTATACAGCAGGAACTTCCACGCGGCGTATTCGCGGCGCGCGCCACCCCAGATGCCAATCAGCAGGAACATCGGGATCAGCTCCACCTCCCAGAAGAAGATGAAGAGAAAGAGATCGAACGAGGCGAAGACGCCCGCGACGCCGGTCTCCAGGAAGAGCAGCAGCGCCATGTAGAACTTCTGGCGCGGCTGAATGTTCCACGAGCCGATGACCGCGAGAAAGCTCAGCAGCGCATTGAGGATCAGCATCAGGATGCTCAGGCCATCGACGCCGAGCGCGTAGTCCACGCGGAAGGTGGTCGTGCCGACCTGGAGATTGATCCAGTCGAGGTGCTCATACCACTGCGGGTGCGCCACATCGCCGAAGCTGCCGCCGAGCAGCCCAAAGTAAAGCCAGAGGCTCAGCAGGAAGACGCCCCCGGTGAAGATCGCGGCGATCCAGCGCGCCGAACGTTCTGGCGCCAGCAAGACGATGACACCCGCGAGCAGGGGCAGGAAGACAATGGCGGTCAGCATAGCGCGTTCTCTCCTTCCCTCTCGCTACTTCAACGCGCCAACCGCGAAGAAGACAATCACCAGTATCACGATGACGCCACCAAACATGGCCGCGCCGTAGTTTTGCACCAGCCCGGTCTCGGACCGCTTGAAGACGCCGCCCAGCCCGCGTATGAAGCGGCCGGTCCCGTTGACCAGCCCGTCGATGATGTATTTGTCGAACAGCGCGCAGCCCTGAGCCAGCGGCATCACGATGTACTTGATCATCGCGCCGTACAGTTCGTCGAGATAATACTTGTGGAAGAGCACCTGGTAGATGAACCCGCCGATGGGGTTGCCGGTAAAGAGCTTCTTCGGCACGACCTCAACGCCGTACATCAGCCACGCCAGGACGATACCCACCACCGCGACCGCGATGCCGGTATAGGTCAGCGTCTCGGTGAACGGGTTGGTGTAGGGCACATTTTCGCCGGTCAGATAGTCGGCGAAGCCGCTATTGATGCTCCAGAAGCCGAGGATCACCGTTGGCACGGCGAGGATGACCAGCGGCAGCCACATTGTCCAGGGCGCCTCGTGGGGTTCGCCCTCGCCACGATACTGAGCGCCACTCCAGAAGCCCGCGAAGCTGCCGCCACGACCGCCGAAGGTCATGAAGTAGAGGCGGAACATATAGAAGGCAGTCAGGAAGGCCGTGAAGGCAGTCATGCCGTAGAGCCAGTAGTTGCCGCCGTTGGCCGTGCCATACTCGAACGCCGCGCCGATGATCGGGTCTTTGCTCCAGAAGCCCGAGAATGGTGGTATGCCCGAGATCGAGAGCGTCGCGAGGAGCATGGTGAGCGCCGTGATCGGCATGAAGCGCGCCATTCCACCCATCTGGCGCATATTCTGGATATGGTGCGCCGCGAGGATGACACAGCCGGAGCCGAGGAAAAGCAGCGCCTTGAAGGCGGCGTGCGTCACCAGATGGAACATGCCGGTCGCGTTGGTATCGGCGACGGCGAGGCCGACGAACATATAGCCGAGCTGGCTGATGGTCGAGTAGGCCAGCACCTTCTTGATGTCGTTCTGGGTAAGCGCGATGGTGGCGGCGAAGAGCGCCGTGAAGCCGCCGATATAGCCCACCACTTCCAACGCCTGGGGGCCAGCCACGCCTGCGTAGATCGGGAAGAGTCGCGCGACCAGATAGACACCAGCGGCCACCATCGTCGCCGCGTGGATCAGCGCGCTGACAGGCGTCGGGCCAGCCATCGCGTCTGGCAGCCAGACATGCAGCGGGAACTGCGCCGACTTGCCGACCGCGCCCGCGAAGACCAGAATCATCGCCAGCGTCAAGAGCGCGACATTCATGGTTTTAGTCGCTGTCTGCAACTGGATGAAATCGAACGTCTGGGTACCGAAGAAGAGTATCAGGATGCCGATCAGGAAGCCGAAGTCGCCCAGGCGCGTCGTGACGAATGCCTTGAGCGCGGCGGGCGGCGGATAGGGCGGGGTATCAGGGTCGGCGGGGTCGCCGGGTGGCGCAGCGTCGAACCAGAAGCCGATCAGCAGGTAGGACGAGAGGCCCACCAGCTCCCAGCCGATGAAGAGCACCAGGAAGTTCGCGCCGAGCACCAGAATCAGCATCGAGACGGTAAAGAACGAGAGTTCGATGAAAAAGCGCGAGTAGCCGGGGTCACCCGCCATGTAGCCGCTGGAGTAGAGATGCACCAGCATCGAGACGCCCGTCACCACCACCAGCATGATCGCCGTGAGCGTATCCACGCGGAACTGAATCTGATAATGTAGCGGGCCAAAATTGAACCAGTCATAGAGATGAAGCGTTACCCCGCCGCCTGTCAGGTCTTTAGTTGCCCACGGCTCAGAAAATGACGCGGGAATATTGTTGGTCAGGAATTGGATGAAGATGATGACCGCGATGATGAACGCGGCGAGCATCGCTACCGTCGTGATGGTGCTGCCGACCTGCGCCCAGAAGGGCGTCGCGCCGCCATGCTCATCGTGGCCGCCGCTGTGCCCGCCATCGTCCGCAGCATGGGCTTCATGCTCGTGGCTGGCGGCGTTATGAGCCTCGTGGGAGTGAGCGTCGGCTGCTCCATGCGCGACGTCAGCCGGTGGCGCCGGACGCGGCACACGCGGGCGGGCGGCGACATCCAGCGGGCGCGTCACCAGCAGGACGATGATGAGCGCGGCCAGGGGCAGCGCGGGAATCAACCAGGCGTACTGTACCATACTCCAGCTCCGTTGCCGAATGCGTCGGCGTGCGATACTGCCCGGCGCGGAGCCGGACCCCGTCGCGACTACCAGCGCATCAGATTAATCTGGCCGACGTCAATCGTGTTCCTTCGCCGATAGATGGCGATAATCATCGCCAGCGCCACAGCGGCCTCGGCGGCGGCCACGGTAATGATGAAGACGGCGAAGACCTGACCGGTGAGGCGGCCTCCGAGCGTCCCGTGGTGGACGAAGGCGGAGGCGAAGCCGACGAGCGTGATGTTGACGGCGTTGAGCATAATCTCGATGCTCATCAGAATGCCGACAGCATTGCGGCGGCTCAGCGTGCCAAAGAGGCCGATACAGAAGATGACCGCGCCCAGCACCAGCACCGCGTTGAGTGTCACCATCGCGCTTAATCCTCCCGGCCTATTACAATCGCGCCCACAATCGCTACCAGAATGACGATGGAGGCGATTTCAAAGGGCAGCACATAGCTGTAATCGAAGGGGCTATAGAGCAGCTGCCCCAGCCGGACGACCGAGCCGCCCGCGTCGCCCGCATTGACCAGGTTGGCCGGGGCGCTTGCGCTGGCAATCGCCATCGTGCTGCTTCCGACGGCGTAGATGATGCCAACAGCCAGCACGACGCAGATGATTCCGGCCAGCCACCATTGCCCCGCGAATGGGTTGGCGTTGGACGAGGTCATCGCGTTACGGGTAAGCATGATGGCGAAGAGCACCAACACCGTAACCGCGCCCGCGTAGATGAGGATCTGGACGATTGCGATAAACTCGGCGTTGAGCAGCACGTAGATTCCGGCTGCCAGGCCAAAGAACAACGCCAGAAAGAGCGCCGCGCGCACGATATTACGCAACAGCACCACGGCCAGCGCCGATCCTACCAGCAGCACCGCGATCACGTAAAACGCCACGGTCGCCAAATCAGGCATGAAGTTGCTCCTCTATGAAACTGGCCACTGGACCGCAGCAACTCTCTGAGGATGTGAGAGGCGGGCAAAAGCGCCTCGAAGCGAGTCACCATCTCTGATTGTAACATCGGCTGTCAATTGACAAGGCGTGCTCCCCCATAGGCATAATCCAGAAAATATCGGGGTTGACGCTCCCATCAGGCATGCATCCATCGCGGCGCCACGATAGCCGATTTGGGGCTTTTTCCTGTGGGAAGACCGCAGATGGTGATTCTATATACACATTCATGGTGTACGCAGGTGATGCGGCTGGCGGCTAAAGCCGCGCCTATGGGCTACGCTCTCGCTCCGCCGCGAAGCCTGCCTGCGCAGGCTCCCAGAGAGGGAAAGCGGGGCATACGCTCTGCAGCCCGTGCAGGCGGCCTTTGCCGCCGAACGACGTGAGGCGCTTAGGCGCGGCTTTAGCCGCCAGCCTTAGAGGGGGCTGTGCCTTCCCTCCCAGCGCGCTAGCAGCAAGCGGTTATCCATGCTACACTTAGGTACGCCGCCTGAGTGGCGCGCTACTTGCGGAGTCCGAATCGCAGGTACCTTACCGATTGGCACTGGAGGTGCAGGACCATGGGTGTCGTAGGGCATCTTTTAGGCGGCTTGCGGCGCGCGATTGGGCGCATCTTGCTCTTTTTCCTCATTTTTGGACTGATTGGGGCGGCCATCGTCGAAGGAGCGGCATTCTTCGGGACCACGGGCGGCCCGACCACCATCACTCACATTATCGCCGCCGCGATTGGCCTCACCCTGGCCTACGCTGCCGGGCTGACGGTGCTGATGGTCGAGGTGATTCGGTTCCTGATCGGGGCGGTAAAAGAGGCGGAGAAGACCGTCGAAGGCGATTTGGGAAATCTCGGAGGCATCGTCGGCGAGGTCGGCAAGGCCATCGAGAAGCATATCTAGCGCCAGTGGCGACGCGGAAGTGACAGTAACATGGATGTGTGGAACGCAAACGCGCTAATTGGCAAGCGGCTGGGGTCATCTACGCTCGAGCGCCCGCTCGGCATCGGCGGCATGGGCGCGGTCTATCTGGCCCGCCAAGAGCGACCGCGTCGCCATGTGGCGGTGAAGGTGCTGCGTCCGGGGATCGCCGCCGACGATGACGCCTGGCAGATATTCCTGGCGCGTTTCCGCCGCGAGGCCGATGCCGCGGCTGCGCTCGACCATGCCAACATCGTCCCGATCTATGAGTTTGGCGAACAGGGCGAGCTGGCCTACATCGTCATGCCCTTCCTCTCCGACGGCTCGCTGGCGAATTTCCTCGCGCCTGATGCCCGGCTCACGGTGGCGCAGGTGGTCGATTACATCGACCAGGCCGCCGCGGCGCTCGACTATGCCCATCAACACGGCATCGTTCACCGCGATGTCAAGCCGTCGAATCTGCTGCTGCATCCCGATGGCAGGCTGCTGCTGGGCGACTTTGGCATCGCCCGCCCGCTGAATATGGCGGACTTGCCGGAGGTGTCCTCGGTCTTCGAGGGCGGTGATCTGACGGTCTCGGGCGTGGCGATGGGCACGCCCGAATACATGGCGCCTGAGCAGGTGCGCAGCGAGGCCGTCAGCGCGGCAACCGACACCTACGCGCTCGGCGTTGTGGCGTATGCGCTGCTAGCGGGCCACACGCCCTTCGAGGGCGACGATCTAAACGGGATTCTGGCGCGCCACCTGACCGAGACGCCACGGCCGCTACGCTCGATGCGACGCGATGTCTCACGCGACGTGGATGAGGCGGTCTCCTGGGCGATGGCGAAGGATCCATCGCATCGGCCTGGTTCCAGCGGCGCGTTTG
>DATBIB010000038.1:0-24432 GCA_036557205.1 Ktedonobacterales bacterium
TTCTGGAACGATACACGCACCGGCAGCCAGGAAATCTTCACGGCGCTGGTCCCGAGCGCCCAGCCGCAAGGCTGACGGATATGCCCGCTCCGATGGATGGCACTCATTTACGATGACTTCTTCGTTCGTCTGCTGAGCACATATTGTACCGAAGGGCTAATGGCCTTATCCGTGCGGTGAATGCAGCCGAGCCAGCAGCAAGGTCGGCGCATGCCCTCTTTGAGTTCCGTGCGCACCCTCTCGACATGCTGTTGTCTGGTTTCCGGCTTCTTCACGGAGATGGTCCAGCATATCCATTCATTGCGCGCAAGCGGCGTAAGATCCTCCCATATCGTTAGCGCCTCCGCGTCAGACGCGAGGGTGTCTCGTAAGTCGTCGGGCAAGTCGTGGACAACACCACCTGAGATTTCTTCTTTGGTCATATAGAAATTGGCCCTCTCTCGCAAGGATTGCAGGAGCTCACGGCGTCTCCAAATTGCCTACCTGCTCCCGAGCCAAATTGTAGCACGTCGGGATAGAGCGTCTGGCATTCTGGCGTCTGACCCCCTCCCTCTTTAGGGGCTGGGGGAGAGGGCAGCAGCATGCGGAAAACTGCTGTATCATGGGCCATGCTGTCAACGGATAGAGAGGTGGCGCTTCATGCGCGATGGTCGGCGAATCATTCTCATGCGCGGGTTGCGCCAGGGCGCCTACGGGCTGCTGGCGGTCGTGCTGGCCATCGCGCTCACCCGCGACGGATTCTCGCCCGCCGCCATCGGCGCGCTTGTGGCCATCTCGCTGGTCGGCGATTTTCTTGGCACGCTGGTCATCGGCCACCACGCCGACCGCTGGGGGCGACGGCGCACGCTGGTCGTCCTCGCACTGCTGATGGCGCTGACCGGCCTCGTCTTTGGCTTCCTGCACTGGTATCCGCTGCTCTTGCTGGCGGCGTTCGGCGGCACGCTCGGCGCCTCAGGCTCGGAGACCGCGCCATTTCTGCCCATCGAGCAGGCGATGCTTGGCTCGCAGGGGTCGGGCGCCGGGCGCACCGCGGTGTTCGCGCGCTACAATCTCGTCGCGTCGATTGCGGGCGCATGCGGAGCGCTGCTCGCGGGGCTGCCCGCGCTTCTCGCGCAAAAAGGGCTGCCGTTCGATACCTTGCTGGCGGCCGCCTTCTGCCTCTATGCGCTGGCGGCGCTGGTGGTGGCGTGGCAGGCGGCGCGCCTCTCCGCCGCTGTCGAAGCGCCGGGCGTTGCGTCCAAGGAGGAGGGCGCAACCTGGCGTCGTCTGATACCGCCGCTGCCCCACTCGCGCGGTATCGTGGCGCGGCTGGCAGCGCTCTTCAGCGTGGATGCCTTCGCTGGTGGGCTGATCGGCCAGACGTTGCTGGCGCTCTTCTTTCATCTGCGCTTCGGTGCCGACCTCGAAATGCTGGCAGCGCTCTTCTTCTGCGCCAACCTGCTCTCGGCGCTCTCATTCCTGGCGGCGCCGTGGCTGGCGCGGCGCTTCGGGCTGCTCAACACGATGGTCTTTACCCATTTGCCGAGCAATATCCTGCTGATGCTGGTCCCGCTGATGCCCACGTTCCCGCTGGCGGCGGCGCTGCTGCTCGTCCGGCAGTGCCTCTCCCAGCTCGATGTGCCGACGCGCCAGGCCTATACGATGGCGCTGGTGGCCCCCTCCGAGCGGACGGCGGCGGCCAGCGTCACCTCGCTCGCCCGGAGCGCTGGCTCGGCAACCAGCCCGATCCTGGCGGGCGTGCTGCTCCAGGGGCCGCTGATCGTATTGGGGCTGCCGCTGCTGCTCTCGGGCGGACTCAAAGCCGCCTACGACCTGGCACTCTGGGCGGTCTTCCATCGTGTGCCGGAAGACGTGGTCACGAAGGGACAGGAAATCTAGCCCCGTCGCCAGGGCATCTGGTTGCGGCCCTGTGCGCTCGACAGCTGTTTGTCTGATGCTGAATGTCTCACCGCGCTATACTTTCCTACTGAGCCAGTAGGTGCGTTGGGCAGAGAGAAGCCTGGCTGTGTCCAGTGCGGTACGCGGTATGCGGACGACTCCAGGATTGATGATAGCCAGGCCCGGAATCAGAGGATGTTCCGGCAGTTGCCAATCTCAAGGAATGGACGGTACTGATGCTTACCAAATATCTCCGAGCGATCACCATCGTGGCCGGGGCGTGCCTCGTGCTATGCGGGATAGGCGCTTTTCGCAGGACGGTGAAGACGCAGCGCGCGGAAAGTGGCTTCCAGGCCATTGACAACTACATTTCCGCCCGGATGCAGACATCCCGCATTCCTGGGCTGTCCCTCGCGATTGTGAAAGGCGATCAGATCGTTTACCTTAAAGGCTACGGTCAGGCCGATCCCTCCGGGCATCCGGTGACGCCGCAAACGCCCTTCATCATCGGCTCCGTCAGCAAGACCTTCACTGCCCTGGCGGTGATGCAGCTGGTCGAGGCTGGCAAGGTGGAGTTGGATTCGCCGGTGCAGCGCTACCTGCCGTGGTTTCGTGTCGCCGACCCACACGCCTCGGCGCGGATCACGGTGCGCAACCTGCTCAATCACACCAGCGGACTTCCCCAAAAGGCCGACACCTTCCTCTGGACCGACCAGGATGCGGGCGTGCTCGAGCGGAGTGTGCGTTACCTGAAGACGGTCGCGCTGGCCCGCCCGATAGGGAGCTTTGGCTATTCCAACGCCAACTATCAGACCCTCGGCCTGATCGTCCAGACCGTCTCCGGCCAGCCGTACGAAGCCTATATCGAGCAGCACATCTTCGCCCCGCTCGCGATGCAGACGAGTTTCGCCTCGCAGCAGCAGGCGCAGCGGCATGGGATGGCTACGGGCTATCGCTGGTGGTTCGGGTTCCCGATTCCCGCCACCCTGCCCTACAACCGCGCGGAGCTCCCTGCCGGATATCTCATCTCCAGCGCACAGGATATGGCCCACTACCTGATCGCGCAGATGAATGGCGGGCAGTACCAAAATCGCTCCATCCTCTCCCCGCAGGGGACTGACTTTCTGCAGACGCGCTCGGCCGGGATCCCTTACGGCAATGGCTGGGACAACGGGCGGCCGCTCGTGAACCAGGACGGCGCCACTGCCAACTTTCAGGCCTCGGTCTTCTTCGACCCGAAGGAGCGGGTGGGCGTCTTCATCGCCGCCAATGTGATGAATGCGCTGGACGGTCTCTCATCGCCCCTTGGCTCGGTGACGTTCGCCTCCATCACTACCCGTGGCATGGCGCAAAGCGTGTTGAGCCTGGCGACGAATCAGCCGCTGCCCGCTCAGGGATTGGGAATTGCGCGGGTATCGCTGATCTACAGCCTGCTCGCGCTCGCGCTGACGGGTGCGCTGGTGCTCGCGCTCGCGCGGATGCCGCGGCGCTACCGGCGATTGGCCCAGCGCGGAATCGCGCAGAGGTCAGAGCTGGCGCGGCGCGGCGGCTGGGTCGCGGCGCTGCATTTCGCCTGGCCGCTGGCGCTTCTGTATGTGGCGCTCACCGTCCCGGAGTGGAAAGAACTCGTCTGGTTCCAGCCCGATCTGACCTACTGGCTTTCGGCAGTCGCCGCGCTGGTGACGCTCAAGGGTGGGATCGAGCTCGCGCTGCTCTGGCGCATCTTCGAGCACACGCGCCAGGGCCACCTTCCGCAGCCAGTGTACAGTAGCTCATAGTGCTCTTGGTTGGCGCTGGGTGAACGTGGCGCGCCACATGATATCCGAGCGCGCAAGTCATTGCTTGTTACTTTTCGCTTTGCGCGCGTGCCCGTTCCTGTTCTATCAGCACGCGGCGCAGGATCTTGCCCGATGCCGTCTTTGGCACCGCCTCGATGAACTCTAATTGGCGAATCTTCTTATGCGGCGCCACCCGCTCCGCGACGTAGGCCATCAACTCTTCTGGCGTCACATCGGTCGCATCGGCCTTGCGCACGACGAAGGCTTTGGGTACCTCGCCAGCCTCCTCATCCGGGCTGGGAATCACCGCGGCATCCGCGACGGCGGGGTGCGAGAGCAGCATCGCCTCCAGTTCCGCTGGCGCGACCTGCATCGCCTTATACTTGATCATCTCTTTGAGGCGGTCCACGATATAGAAGTGTCCATCCTCGTCGGCGTAGCCGATATCGCCAGTGCGCAGCCAGCCGTCCTGGTCGATGGTTGCCGCCGTGGCCTCTGGACGATTGAGGTAGCCCTTCATCACCTGCGGCCCGCGCACCCAGAGCTCGCCCTCCTGCCGCACGCCCAATTCTTCGCCAGATGCGATATCCATCACCTTACATTCGGTGTTCGGCAGACAGGTTCCTACCGAGCCAAGCTTCAGTTTCTGCGCGTCTTCGGGGTTCACGTGCGTCAGCGGGCTTGTCTCCGAGAGGCCGTACGCCTGCTGCACGAGGCAGTCTATTCGCTCCGAGCATGCTCGCGCGACATTCTCACCCAGTGGCGCCGCGCCTACCAGCAGTGCCGTAAATTTCGAGAGATCATAGTGGTCCACAGCGGGCTGCTTCGCCAGCGCCACCACGATTGGCGGCACCAGCAGGGTCCGCGTCACCCCATAGTCCTGTACGGCGGCGAGAAACCGTTCGAGGTCGAAGCGCGACTGAATCACGACGGTACCGCCGTTGTATAAGCCAAGGTGGAAGAGCACCACCCACGCCGCGATATGGAAAAACGGCAGCGAGGCGATCAGCGTGTCCTGGTCACTGGCGTGCGTAATCGCCTGCGCCTGGCAGATGTTGGCGACGATGTTGTAGTGCGTCAGCATCACTCCTTTGGGCAGACCGGTCGTGCCGCTGGAGTAGAGCAGCACCGCCGTATCCTCCCGCGGGTTGATGCTCACGTCTGGCGGCTCGGCGACCTCTGTCAGCAGCGGCTCGAAGGGAACAGCGCCCGCGGCTTCTCCGAATGCGAAGATCGTCTCAACCGTCGGACCCGCCGCCTCCCGCACTCGCGAGACCAGCTCCGGCGCCGTCAGCACGTAGCGCGCGCCCGCGTCACGTAGTTGATCGCCCATCTCCCGCGCTGTGTAGAGGGGATTGATGGTCAGGCTGCGGCCACCCAAGGACCAGATTGCCAGCAGCGTGATGGCGTACTCAGGAGAATTGGGCGCGCAGATGGCGAAAATATCGCCCGACTTGAATCCAAGCCGCGCCAGATTTCCCGCCAGATTGCGTACGATCGTGGCCAGCTCGCCGTAGGTATAGGCGCGTTTGGTCGTGTCGTCGATCAGCGCGGGCTTCTCCGCCAGCCGCTCGGCATGCCGCAGCAGCAAGGGCGTGAGCGGCATATCAGGAATCGTGATATCGGCATACGGACTGCGAAAGATCATTATGCGCCTGCCTTTCTGATACCTGGCGGTATCGCCCGAAATGCTCGCTACGCGCCTGTATGGCCTTTGCGCCCCGCCTGTTGCTCGCGATAGGTTGCCATCACCGTCGCGTGCTCGGGCGAGCGCAGACACTCCTCCTGCGCCGCCACCATCTCCGCATGCAACGTTGCCATGTCGGCATCGAAAGCCCGGTTGATCTGCCGCTTCGTCTCCTTGAGCGCGGTGAAGGGAATCGCCAGCAGCTCGTCCGCCAGCTCCCGCACGCGCGCATCGAGTGCGGATGGCTCGACGACCGCATCCACCAGATCCAGCGCCGCGCTTTCTTCCGCGGAGCAGCGATGCCCCAAGAGACAGAGCCGCTTCGCCCGCGCCGCGCCAATCTGCCGCGCCAGTCGCATCGGCCCCAGCGCCGCCACCACGCCCTCGCGGACCGCCGGGATGCTCAGCACCGCATCGGTCGCCGCGACCCGGAGATCGCAGGCGAGCACGACCTGCAACCCGCCGCCGAGGCAATACCCCTGGACAGCGGCGATGGTGATGGCGTCGAGCCGCTCCAGGTTGGAGACGCCGATCTCCCAGGTATCGAACCAGTCAGGGGTGAGCGAGCCAGCCGCCAGCTCCTTCACGTCCAGCCCGCTACAGAATGCCCGACCCTCGCCACTCACGATCACCACGTGCGCCTCGTGCTGGGCCGCCAGGTATTCCGTCGCGGCGACGAGATCCTTCACCCACTGCCAGTTCGCCGCGTTGAGCGCCTGCGAGCGGTTCAGGCGGAGCCGTCCTAACGCGCCCACCACCTCGCAGCGCATGGTCTCCAGTTCGAGTGTCGGCATGGTCCGCGCTCCTTTCCACTCTGCCAGATAACGTGACTATGTAGATATCCTACCGGACTTTGGGACCAGCGGGCCCCTGCCTTCAGGCATGGGGATGAATGGTCCCTTGCCGTCAGGCAACCACTATGCTATACTGCCCACTTGAACGGCATGACGGGGGCGCCGCCAGCGCCTAAATGATCGGTCCTCAGGGCTGGATACCGTTCTCCGATAGCCTTGCCGAGAGGGGCATCTCGAAAGGATGCCAGGTCGCGAGAAGCCCCGGCCTTCCAGGCCAGGGGAGTTGTCACCTGATAGCACTATATCCTATGTCGCTCCCTTGCATCCGCTACCCCGTTCGCGCGGACAAAACACAACGCCCGTCGCCAGGTGTGTTACCGGGCTACGGGCGGGTGAAATGGTGGCGTGTGTGCGGGCCGCTGAATCGCTTTAGCTCTTATCAAAGGCCGATTTGTTCGCCACCCGCTTGGCGATGCGGTTGAGGAAAACTACGACGACGACGGCAATGACCGTGACAATGACGGCGTAGATCGCCTCAACGCCGCCGTCCGATATCTTGATACCAAGGAACGTGCTGTTGAGCTTCACATTCTCCTTGAGAAGCTCCTGGATAGCGGAGTTCCAGGCGAGCGCGGCGACGAAGCTGAAGGCGGCGGTGATGAGGCTGACGATGGTCGCTAGCACCATCGTCGTCGCGGCCTGCGCCTGGGCGCGCGCAGCCAGTTGCGTGTGTATCATGCGCTCGACGGTGGCCGGATCGAGGGCCTTCCGGGGATCGATTCCCCCCATCAGCCGACGGCCATGGGCAGGGGTATCGGCGCCAGAAGGTTGCGCATATGTCCCCTGGAGATTGGGGTTTTCGGAATAGTCTGACATTGGCGAATATCACCTCACCTGTATAGAGACGCTTTCGTGACGAACAAGAGCCGCGCTCGTCAGCAAGCATGGCCTGAGCCGAGTGTACCTTATTTGGTCAACCATGCGTAGCTACCCAGGACTACTCGACATCTCCCCAGGTGATCGCATGCCGCGTTCCGTCGTCTGCTAGCAGCATGAGCGCCCCCGACTCGTCCACGTCCTGCGCGATGCCCGTGAGCGTGGTCTCCGCCTGCTGGATGGTCACGCGCTGGCCAAGCGTCACCAGCCGCGCGCGCCATGAGTCGCGTAGCAGCCGCTGCGCCCGCTGGCCGCCCGCCTTGAGCGCCGCATAGAGGCTATCCAGACGCCGCACGATCTCGATCAAGAGCGGCTCCCGCGGGATGGGGTGGCCAAGCGCATCGGCCAGTGTGGTGGCGCGCGCCGCCAGTTCATGGCTGCTTGCCAGTGAGCCGTTGACATTGACGCCGATGCCCAGCACCGCAATCGTCTCGCTGGTCTCGATGAGGATGCCGCAGACCTTGCGCCCGTTCACCAGCACATCATTGGGCCATTTGATGCCAGGCCGCAGCCCGGTCGTCATCTCGATGGCCTCGGCGACGGCCAGCGCGCTTGCCATCACCAGAAAGTGCGGCGGGAACGAGGGGTGCAGCACCAGCGAGAGCGCTAGCTGCTCATTCGGCAGCGACTGCCAGGCGCGCCCCATCCGTCCGCGTCCCGCCGTCTGATCGTCCGTGGTGACGAGCATGCCTTCCGCTGCGCCCTGCCGCGCCAGCGTCATCGCGGTACTGTTGGTGGAGTCGAGCGCTGGATGGTAGATCAGTGGGTGGCCCAGTGTTACCGGCGCGAGACCAACCTCCAGCGCCGCCAGGTCCAGCAGGTGTGTCGTGTTTCCGGGGGAGTTGTCCATACCTGGCGCTCCGTTCCACGCCGTGTATCGTGACGAATGTATTCTCGGCCAACAAAAAAAGCCGGGGAGTCAGCCATACTGGCCAATTCTCCCCGGCCGCCGCGCAGGCAGACATCTCCGCCGCCCGTGAGGCGAATTTCACTGCCACATTAGCAGTTTAACTCTCCCATGGAATCGGTGTGGAGAGCATTCGCGCTGCCTGCGCAGCAAATACGTTCACCCATTACACACCACCTCCTTTCGTCAGAAGCAGCATATCATGTCTCATGGTATGCGTCAAGCGCCCAACGCTCGATTGCCTACGTGCGGCAAAAATTCGCATGCGGAACGGGCATTTTCCGTGCTATCATCGAATTCAACGCAATTACGACAGGCAGTGGTCGCGGGTCGCTGAAAGAAGAGAGCATGGGCAAAGCACAGACAGCACACATACCGCACGATGCGCGGGCAGACGGCAGGACGGTAGACGAGACGCGCGTGGTCACGTCGCGAATCATGGAGCCGCCCGACGCCAATTCGTGGGGAAATGTCCACGGCGGCGTCATCATGCGGCTGGTGGATGAGGCGGGCGGCGCGGTTGCTATTCGCCACTCACGCCGTCAGGCTGTCACCGTTGCGATAGACCGGATGACCTTCAAGCAGCCCGTACATATCGGCGATCTGCTCACCATTCGCGCCTGCATGACCTACACCGGGCGCACGTCCATGGAGGTGCAGGCCGAGATCGAGGCGGAGAATATGCGCACGGGCGAGGTGCGCGCGGCGGGAACGTGCTATCTCGTCTACGTCGCGCTGGATGACCAGGGGCGGTCGGCAGCCGTTCCTCCGCTGCTCGTGCGCAGCGACGAAGAGCGCGCCCGTTGGCATGACGCCGAGCAGCGCCGCGCCAGCCGCGCCAATCAGGCCAATCAGGCCATCCGCGAGGAAGGAGCGCCAACATGAGTGATTCCAATCGCGTTAATCGCCCGTCGTCTCCGACTGGCGTGGCGAACCAGGCGGCCATCTCGCGGCTGCTGGAACATGCCGAATCGCTCAATGTGCGCTTTCTCAACCTCGAGTTTACCGATGTGGTCGGGCTGGCCAAGTGCGTGACGATTCCCGTCGAGCAACTGGCCGACTGCCTCGCAAATGGCAAATGGTTCGACGGATCAGCCATCGAAGGGTTTGCGCGCGTGGCCGAGACCGATATGTTCCTGCGGCCCGACCCGGCGACATTCGCGGTGGTCCCGTGGCGCGCGGGGATCGCGGCGAGCGATGGAACTGGCGGCGAGACGGCCCGGATGATCTGCGATGTGCTGATGCCAACTGGCGAACGCTTCGAGGGCGACCCACGCGCCGTCCTCCAGGGCGCGCTCGAAGAGGCCGCCGCGCAGGGCTTTCGCTATATCGTCTCGCCGGAGCTGGAGTTCTTTTTGCTCCAGGAAGGGGACGATGAGATGCCGGAGCCGCTGCCCCACGACCGTGGCGGCTATTTCGATCTCTCGACCGATCCCGCCGCCGATGTCCGCCGCGAGATCTGCGCGGAGCTGGCGCGCATGGGTATTGGCATCGAGAGCAGCCATCACGAAGTGGCGGCGGGCCAGCACGAGCTCGACTTCATCCCCGATGATGCGCTGCACATCGCCGATGCGGTCGTCACCGCGCGCTATACCATCAAGGCGGTTGCCCAGCGCCACGGCTTGATGGCGACCTTCCTGCCCAAGCCATTCTATGGCGTCAATGGCTCCGGCATGCACACCCATCAGGTGCTGGTGCGGATGGAGGACGGCTCGAACGCCTTTGCCGATCCCTCCAACGCGGGCTACGGCCTCTCCCCGCTGGGGCAGCGGTTCATCGCGGGCCAGCTCGATCACGCGCCGGCAATCTGCGCCGTCGTCGCGCCGCTGGTCAACTCGTACAAGCGGCTGGTGCCGGGGTACGAGGCGCCGGTGATGATTAGCTGGGGGCGTGTCAACCGCGAGGCGCTGGTGCGGGTGCCACGGGCGACGCCGGGCCAGCCTGAATCGCTACGGGTGGAGCTTCGCAGCCCCGACCCAAGCTGCAATCCCTATCTGGCGTTCGCCGCGATGCTGCGGGCGGGATTGGATGGCGTCGCGCGTGACCTGACGCTCGCGCCTCCGGTCGAGGAGGGACTCTATACCCTGGAGGAGTCGGCGCGGCTGCGCAAGGGCATCGCCGTGCTGCCCGCGACGCTGGGCGAGGCGCTGGTGGCGCTGGCGGATGACGATGTGGTGCGGATGGCGCTGGGGCCGCTGGTGGCCGCCTGGTTCGACGAGGCGAAGGCGCAAGAGTGGCTCGAATATCGCCGCCAGGTGCATCCGTGGGAGCTGGAGCGCTACCTCCCGCTGTTTTGAGTTGGGGGACTGGGCTGGGAATTCATCGCTGGGGAGAGGTGAGAGACGATCCAACATCGCGGCATGAATGCCGCGGCTAACGCTGCCCGTTCAGTCCTGCATGAAGGCGAGAAATCGATCAAGCGAGGATATAGCGCTTAGCAGATGGGAAGAGTAGAACATGGCCAGCGAGCGCATATATTACCATGTGGTATTCAGTGTCACGCGCGGCAAGCCCGTTTTTCTGAATGACGACATTGATATGGCATTCAAGCAGTTAGCACATGAGATCGCCGAGCAGAAGAACTGGGTGCTACTGGAGCTTGAGACCATGCCCAATCATGTGCATCTGTTATTGGAAAAAGGCCCACGGGAGCCATTGAGTCAAATTATCGGCTATCTCAAAGGGCGCACCGCCCGCACGTTGCTGGAACAATACTCATGGCTGCGTGGCGACCTCAATTCGTATCATTTCTGGACGCGCGGCTACTACAACACGCGACACACCGATGACTCGCTGGCAACCGTCCGCGCCTATATCCGCAATCAGCGCCGTGCTGGCGGACTGGCGCACTAACAGAAAAACACCTTCTAACCAATATGCGCGCACGCTCGCCCAGGATTAGCCGCGGCATTCATGCCGCGAACCCGCTTTACCACTTTACCGCTTCCCTTGGCCATCCGCAACGAATCTCGCCACAGAAAAAGCCCCCTCTCCCGCGAGGAGAGGGGGTTGGGGTGAGGTCCAGGGAACCCTTACCGCCGGGCGTTTTGCGCCGCCTGCATGATGGCCCGTTGCGCCAGCACCTGCGCCAGATGCGCACGGAAGTCCGATGAGGCGTAGCTATCGCCCATCAGATCCACGCCGCTGGCCGCGTTGGCGCAGGCCGCCGCGACCGATTGCGCGTCGAGTGGCCGTCCAGCGAGCGCCTGCTCGGTGGCTGTCGCCCGCGTGGCATGCGAGCCAGCGCCCGTAATGCCGATGCGCGCCGACTGGCAGGCGCCGTCCGCGCCGACCGTCACGATTGCCGCGACGCCCACCACCGCGTAGCCACTGGCGGGATGGCGGTGCTTGAGATATGCGGTTCCCGTGCCGGGCGAATCGGTCGCCGGGAAGCTGACCGAGGTTAGCACCTCGCTCGGCTCCAGGGCGGTCGTCATCACATCCTGGAAGAAATTGGCGGCGTCGTAGAGACGGTTGCCGCTGGCTCCCGTCGCCATGAGCTGTGCGCCAAGCGCCACCGCCGCCGCGGGAAGATCGCCCGCGGGGTCGGCATGCGCCAGGCTGCCGCCAACCGTGCCGCGCGAGCGCACCTGCGGATCGCCCACCTGCCGGATCGTCTGAATCAGCAGCGGGCAGCGGCTCTGCACATCGCCTGAGTTGAGCACCTGATAGTACGGCGTCATCGCGCCAATGACAATGTTATTGCCATCCACACGAATGCCGCGTAGCTCCTGCACCCGCCCTAGGTCGATTAGCGTCGCCGGGTCGGCCAGCCGGAACTTGAGCATGGGAATCAGGCTCTGGCCGCCCGCCAACAACTTGCCGTCGTCTCCGGCGGCCTGCATCTGTGCGATCACATCGGCCAGTGACGTTGGCGCGGCATAGGCAAAGTTTGTGGGATACATGGCATCCTCCTCCCGCGCTATTGACCCGGCTGACCGGGCTGACTCGCACTGGAGCTTCCAGCGCTCTTCGCGGCCTGAATCGCCTTCCAGACGCGCTCGGGCGTCAGCGGCATATCAATGTGCTTGATGCCCAGAGGCGAGAGCGCATCCACCACCGCGTTGACAACCGCCTGGCTGGCGGCGATGGTGCCGGTCTCGCCGACGCCCTTGATGCCCGTCAGATTATGGGGGCAGGGCGTCTCGGTGCGCGCCGTCTCGATGGTGGGAATCTGGGCCGCGTTTGGCACGGTATAGTCCGTCATGCTGCCGGTGATGAGCTGGCCCGCCTCGTCATAGATGGCGTGCTCATAGAGCGCCTGGCCGATGCCCTGCGCGACGCCGCCATGCACCTGGCCATCCACGATCATCGGGTTGACCACCACGCCAACATCATCTACCGCGACATAGCGCAGAATCTTCACCTCGCCGGTATCGGGGTCTACCTCGACCGTGCAGATATGCGCGCCGAAGGGATAGGTGAAGTTGGTCGGATCGTGGAAGCTGCTTTCCTCCAGCCCCGGCTCGACCCCTTCGGGCATATTCCACGCCAGGTTCGCCATCAAAGCGATCTCCTGGATCGCCTTGGTCTTATCCGGGCTGCCCTGCACATGGAACGTGCCGGAATCGAAGACGATGTCGTCGGGCGCCGCTTCGAGCAGATGCGCCGCGATCTTCTTCGCCTTCTCGATCACCTTCTGCGTCGCCTTGAAGATGGCCGTGCCGCCGACCGCCGTGCTGCGGCTGCCATAGGTGCCCCAGCCCATCGGGATGGCTCCGGTGTCGCCATGCACGATATCCACATCCTCGACCGCGACGCCAAGCTGATCGGCCACCAGCTGCGCGAAGGTGGTTTCCTCGCCCTGGCCGTGGGGACTCGTTCCGGTCAGCACGACCACCTTGCCCGTCGCCAGCATGCGCACCGTCGCTGGCTCCCAGAGGCCGCCCTGGAAGCCCATCGCGCCCGCCGCGGGTGATGGCGCCAGGCCGCAGACCTCCACATAGGTTGAGAGGCCGATGCCCTGGTAGCGCCCCTGCTGGCGCATCTGCTGCTGTTGCTGGCGGAAGCCGCTGTAGTTGGCCATCTGCAGCGCCTTATCGAGCGTCCCCTGATAGTTGCCGCTATCATAGGTCAGCGTTCCGCCAGTGGTGTAGGGGAAGGCGTCGGCGGGGATGAAGTTCTTGCGGCGCACGTCCACCGGGTCCATGCCCAGCTCGCCCGCCAGCAGATCGGTCATCCGCTCCATCAGGAAGGCCGCCTCCGGGCGACCCGCGCCGCGATAGGCGTCGGTCGGGGTGGTGTTGGTGAAGGCGCCCCAGACATCGCACTTGTAGTCCTGAATCGTGTAGCAGCCGGGCACGATCAGCGCGAAGAGCCACGTCGGCACGCCAGGCGCGGCGGTCGAGAGATAGGCGCCCATGTTGCTATAGGCTTTGATGCGCAGGCCGGTCATCGTGCCGTCACGTTTGGCGGCCAGCTCCACATCGGTAACCTGGTCGCGCCCGTGGATGGTCGCCAGATAGTTCTCGCGGCGATCCTCGATCCACTTGACGGGCCGTCCCGTCACCTGCGAGGCGAAGACGGTGAGCGCGTCGCCGCCGTAGAACGGGATCTTGCTGCCAAAGCCACCGCCAACATCCCGCGCGAAGACGCGAATCTTGTTCTCCGGGATGTTGTTGGTGACCGAACAGAGGAAGCGCACGATGTGCGGATTCTGGGTCGTGTTATAGAGCGTCAGCTCATCCGCGCCGGGCTGCCAGCTGGCCAACGCGCCGCGCGTCTCCATCGCGTTGGGGATGAGCCGCTGCTGCACAAACCGGTGGCGGATAACCACCTCGGCGTTGTTGATCGCGCCGTCGGCGTCGCCATTCGCGAACGACCAGTGGAACGCCTGATTGCCCGGCGCCTCGTCGTGCAGTTGGGGCGCGCCACCGGCCAGCGCCTTCTCCGTCTCGGTGACGACGGGCAGCGGCTCATAGTTCACGTCGATCAGGTCACGCGCGTCGCGTGCGATGGCGGGCGTCTCGGCAACCACCGCGGCCACAGCGTCACCAGTGTAGCGCACGTGGTCGGTGGCCAGCGCCGGGTAGGGCGGTGTCTTGAGGTCAGAAGCGGGGATGAGCCAGGCGGTCGGGATGGGATTCACCTTGCCCGCCAGGTCTTTGCCGGTGAGGACGGCATGCACGCCGGGCAACTGCTTCGCCTTGCTCACATCCAGCGAGGTGATGCGGGCGTGGGCATAGGGGCTGCGCAGGATAACCATGTGGAGCATGCCGGGCAGCTTGAAGTCGTCGGTATACATGCCCTTGCCGGTGATGAGCCGGGGATCTTCGCGGCGCTTGACGGTCGCGCCAAAGAGTCGGGAGACTGACATGCTGGATCCTCCCTCTACTCGCCAGCGGTTCCAGCGGTTGCTGGCTGCGCGGCGCCGGTGCGCATCGCGTCGGCGGCGGAGCGTACGGCGGCGACAATATTCTGGTAGCCGGTGCAGCGGCAGAGATTGCCTTCGAGCTGCTCGCGAATCTCGGCGTCGGTGGGGTTCGGGCTGCGCTGAAGCAGCGCCACCGCCGCCATCATCATGCCGGGCGTGCAGAAGCCGCATTGCAGGCCATGCTTCTCCCAGAAGGCGGCCTGAATCGGGTGATAGTCCCCATTCGGCGCCAGCCCTTCCACCGTCTGCACCTGCGCGCCATCCGCCTGGACCGCCAGCACCATGCAGCTCTTTACAGGTTGGCCGTTCAGCAGGACGGTGCAGGCGCCGCACTGGCCAGTATCACATCCGACGTGAGTGCCGGTGAGATTGAGTACGTCGCGCAGGTAATGCACCAATAGCGTGCGGGGTTCGACAGCGTTCTGTTGCTCTTCCCCGTTCACGGTTACGCGAATGTTTTGTTCCACGTCTCCGGTCCTCTCTTGCGCGTCACCGCCTGATGACGTCCCCAGACGACCGTCCGGGACGGTGTGACGCTGGCCGTTGTGGCGATTGTGACGATGCCGCCTGAATGCGCATCGCCGCTGCTCCGCATGCCGCACTACAATTCCGCACTACAATATGCCGTTTCTTTCGCTTTTGGAGATATATCCGGGAGGTATGCTCTGGCGATGAATTGGACAGGTGACGACGCTAGCTGGCGCGGCTAGCGAAACGCTCCGACGACGACCAGCACGACGATCACGACGATTACCACCGCGATGATGGCTAATACGACGCCGATGTACCCCGCCGAACTGCGCTGGCTTTCGGGGCTGCTAGCCGAACTCGGCGCTCGCGCGGGCGTGGGTGGCGGCGAAACGGTCGCGGCAGGGACAGCGGATGCGGCAGTTGCGGCAGGCGCCATCTGTTCCGCGGGCGGAGGCGGCTCGCTGACCAGCTCGGCGGGCGGCGGTGGAGCGTATAACCCCGGCACTGCCGAGGCGGGCGTTGGTATGGTAAACGTCTCTATCGGCGCAGCATCGGCGACGGCGGGTGGTATATCGGCGGGCGCGCTGGTTGGCGACTCAGCCGGAGCGGCTATCGCGGATGGCGCGGGCGCCTCAGGCACAGCCGAAACAGCCGACGCGGCGACGGGGGCGGCGACGGGGGCAGCGACTGGCGCGGCAGGCAGCAGACTTGCTACGCGACCGAAGTAGCGCTTGAGGAGCATACTGGCCGCCCCACTTGCCACTTGCGCGCCAATGCTGGCAACTGGCCCGCCAAGCTGCGCCTGCCCGCTATAACGGACGTCCGTCGTGCCTGCGTCGTTGGCTTGCAGATGCAGCACGCCATCGCTGTGCAGGATGCCACGAGCGCCCGCGCCATCGACCACGACACGGTACGACTCCGGCTTCTGGGCATCGAGGATGCGCATGGCGCCCTGGTAGACCCCTTTGACCCCCGCCACATCAACATTCAGGCGCATCGCGTACTGGTTGTCGCCTGTTTGTTCGAGCGATTCGCACCCGGGAATGGCGCGTTTGAGGAGGTCAGGATCAAGCAAGGCGTCCCAGACCTGTTCGCGGGGAGCGTTCAGCGTGTAGCTGCTGGAAATATCCATTGGCCATCGTCCCTCCGTTCGCGTGTATCACGATAACAGCGTCAAGGTCGAGAAGATGTGCATCCGCCGGGTCGCCTTTAGCGCCACTCCATCAGCGCCAGACGACACTTCATTCAGGGAAGATACGGCAAGTGTAACACATATACATACTTATCTGTCCAGCAGTGCTGGCGCATCCCTGTTTTTGCCGACTCGCGCGCGGTTGAGCTACGCGAATCGGGGCAGGCGTCCATGACGGCGTTTCCTGGAAAATAAGAGGCCGACGCCTATCTGAGCTTCCTCAGTCAAGGCGTCGGCAGATGGTTATCTGTATTTGGGTGCATGCGGCTAGAGCAGCCGGTTACGTCTCTGGCCGAGCAGCAGGTACAGCAGTGGGCCGGCCACTGGCACCAGCCAGACAAGCAACAGCCAGAGCAGCTTCTCCGTCGTGCTCAGATTATCGCCGATAATCAGCACCGTCAGAAAGATGTGGCCAACCAGTGGCACAAAGAGACAGACCGCCACTATCAGGGTAGTCAGCAGACACCCTAAATCGTTCGACTGCGACTGCGTTGACACGCGCCAGGCCTCTTTCGCAAAACACTTCAATGCAACTTCGACTTGCCCGCGCGGCGCATGAGTCCCTCGCCATGCCTGCCATCCCGACGCGGGCAACGCGCTTCATGCGCTGTCCTACTCTACAGTACGCACGACACCGCCGCGGGTTGAAAGGTTGCCTGAAGCGCCGCGTACGGCTTATCAGCTATTCGAGCATCAGCGGCGTCGCGGGCTCCGGGATGGCCGGGCCTTCGCCTGCCGCTGGCGCGGCGTTGGTGGCGCGCAGTGGTATCTCTTTCAGGAAGAGCGTTGCCACCAGCGCGGCGACCGCCATGACCAGCATCGCGAAAAATGCGGCGCGCACGCCATCCAGCAGACTGCCGCTGACCGTGGAGATGAACTGGTCAAAGAGCGCCTTCCCCGCCTGCGGACCGAGGAAGGTCTTGAAGCCATCGAGAATCTTCTGCTGGGTGGCAGGATCGACCAGCACCTGTGGATCGGTTGGGATTGCGTGCTTTTGCGCCGCCGCCGCGGCCAGCACGCGCCTGATGGCGGGCGACTGCGCCGAGGCGAAACTGGTGGCGAAGACGTTGGCGACGATGGCCCCTAGCACTGAAACGCCGATGGTCGAGCCAATCGAGCGACTGAACTGGACGGACGAGGTGACGACGCCGAGCCGGTTGTAGGGTAGCGCATTCTGAACGGCGACCGTGTAGACCGGCAGCACGAAGCCAAGACCAAGGCCAATGATAATCATGTTGCGCACGAGCGTGAAATTATCGGTATTGGCCCCCATGCCAAGCAGCAGGCTCACGCCAATCACGCAGATGACCAGGCCAAAGAGGGCCACGCGCTGGTAGCGCCCGGTGCGCGAGATGAGCTGGCCGCCGAGAATGTTGGTTACCACGACGGCAAGCGTCAGCGGCGTAATCACCTCGCCGGAGCTGGTCGCCGTCTGCCCCAGCACCCCCTGCACGAAGAGCGGCAGATAGACACCCAGCCCCAGCAAGAGCGGTCCGACAAAGAAACTGGCGATGAACGCCGCGGTGAAGATCTGATTGCGGAACAAATCAAGCGGCAACAGTGGGTCGGCAACGCGCGACTCGATCAAGGCGAAGGCGAGGAACATCACCAGCGAGAACGCCAGCGAACCAATAACCTGCGGCGATGCCCAGGGGTACGTAGATCCCGCCCAGGTGAGCGCGACGAGCAGCGGCACTACGCCAGCGACGATAGTGGCGACGCCGAACCAGTCAATGCGCCGACTGCCGCGCCGGCTGCCCGTGGTTGGGAAGCCGATCACCAGGGTGATCAGCGCGACGACGCCCACCGGCAAGTTGACGTAGAAGACCCAGCGCCAGCCGGGATTATCGGTAATCCAGCCGCCCAGGCTCGGCCCAAGCACCGAGGCCAACCCGAATGTCGCCGCGATGACACCCTGCCAGCGGCCGCGCTCCTGGGGGGAGAAGAGGTCGCCGATGCTGGCGAACGCGCCGGACTGCAACGCGCCCGCGCCGATGCCCTGCAATCCACGGAAGATAATCAGCTCATTCATTGTCGCGGCACGGCCACAGAGCGCCGAGCCGAGCACAAAGACGATCACGCCGAAGATCAGAATAGGCTTGCGGCCATACTGGTCGGAGAGCTTGCCCGCGATGGGAATGACGCAGGTCGCCGTCAGCAGATACGCCGTGACCACCCAGGCGTACCGGTCGAAGCCCTGAAGCTCGGAGACGATGCGCGGCAGCGCGGTGCCGACGATAGTCTGGTCGATGGCGGACAACAGGATGCAGAGCAAGACACCCGCCAGCGCGAGGATCAGCTGGCCGCGGTCGAGTTCTGGTGGCGCGCCGACGCCATTCGCCCCAGCCGCCCCAGCCGCCCCGGCCGCGCCATTCGCTCCAGGCGCACTCCCATTCGACCCAACCGTGGCTCTTTCCGCGCGCTCGTCGCTCATTGTGGTCTCCCCCCAAATCCGTGGATCGTCGTCGGTGCGCATGCGTGGCTCAGCACGGAAAGATGGCGCAGCCCTCGCGCGCATAACCGCATAAACGGTAGCGTACCGTAGCGGGTCAAGGAGGGACAATGGCCATAGGGCCAGATTTCTACCTGACATCGTGTGGAGCACTTGCGACGGCGCGCCGCCGATGCTAGACTTGGCCGCATGAGTACTGCCACCATGTGCGCCCACCGGGAGCCACTCCTGTCCTGGGCGTATCGCACAGCACGAGCAGGCACACCACTTCCTGTTCTGGCCGCGTAAGCCCGGCGCATTTGCTTACGCGGCAGGACATGGCGCTGCCTGATGCCGACTCGCTCGCTCACTGGCCACTCCTGGCTGCTGTGAGCGCTGGATGTGGTTGCGCATCGAGCAGACGCCGTTCCTCCCGCTTCATTGCTTTCCCCAAAGAACCCTCTTTGGCATCGCGCCGGGTATCCCATTGCGAACTTCTACCGCGTGGGTGGCGCGCGTGTGCGGGCGTTGTGACGCTCTACGTGCCAGCCATGGCTCAGATGAAAGTGGATGCCAATCTCATGACACTCGACCAACAGGCGTCGTCAGCGGCGCCTGAGGCCTCACGTTCACGTCCATTGCCGCTCCGGCGTAACCGCAATTACCTGCTTCTCTGGAGCGGCCAGGCGATCTCGTCGGTAGGGGGCGAGGCCTCGCAACTGGCCTTCCCGCTGCTCGTGCTCGCCGTCACCAATTCACCCGTCCAGGCCGGGATCGCCGGGGCATTACGCGCGCTGGCCTATCTCGTCCTCGGGCTGCCCGCCGGGGCGCTCGTCGACCGCTGGGACCGCAAGCGCGTGATGATGCTCTGCGACGCCGGGCGCGCACTGGCGCTGGGCAGCATCCCGCTGGCGCTGGCGCTCGATCACCTGACGATGGCGCAGATTTATCTCGTCTCCGTGCTCGAAGGGACGCTCTATGTCTTCTTTGGTCTGGCGGAGTCCGCCGCGCTGCCACGGGTAGTCGCGAAAACGCAGTTGCCCGCCGCCACGGCGCAGAATGAGGTCACTGGCGGCATCGTCACCTTGTTGGGGCCGTCGCTTGGCGGGACGCTCTTCGGCGTGGCGCGCGCGCTGCCCTTCCTGGCGGACGCCGTCTCCTACGCCGCCTCGGTGCTGACGCTCTCGTGGATCCGCGTGCCATTTCAGGAAGAGCGGGCATCGCGCACACAAAGCCTGCGCGCCGAGATGTGGGAAGGGCTGGTCTGGCTCTGGCGCGAGCCGGTGATTCGCGCGCTCGCGCTGCTCCACGGCGGCGTGGTTTTCTCCTACGGCGGCATGATGCTGCTCGTGGTGGTGATCGCCGAAGGTATGCATACCCCGCCGTATGCCATTGGCCTGATCGTTGGCCTCAGCGGGCTGGGTGGCATCGCGGGCGCGCTGCTCGGCTCGCAGGCGCAGAAGCGGCTGCGGCTGGGCCAGATCATGGTCGCGGCTTTCTGGCTCTTCGCGCTACTCTGGCCCTTGTATGCCGTCGCGCCATCCGCGCTGGCGCTGGGAATCATCCTTGGCGCGTTCTGGGTGGTGGATGAGACGTACGATGTGGCGCAGATCAGCTATCGGCTGACGCTGATCCCCGATGCGCTGCGCGGGCGGGTGAATGGCGCGTTTCGCCTCGTCGCCTTCAGCTGCGAGGCGCTGGGCATAGGGCTAACGGGACTGCTCCTGCAGCAGTTTGGTGTGCTGCCGACGATTCTGGTCTTCGAGGGCGCACTGATCGTCCTGGCGACCGCCGCGACGCTCAACCGCGCGCTGCGTGCAGCCAAACGGATCGAGGAACTGTAGCGGAACGAAAGAACAGGTATCCCGGTTGATACAAACAGGCGACGCTGAAAAATGTGTCGCCTATCCTTCTTGCGCCGAAAAGCACACGGCGCTATCCGGCGTCACATGGTTGAGATACAATAGAAGCCACCACTGATGTCGCCACGAAACTGAGGCACTTGTATTGTGACTAACGCGAGCCAACACGACCCCTATCAGTCCCTGCGCGTTCGCGACTATCGTCTATTGTTGCTGGGCAACTTCATTGCCACATTCGGGGAGCAGATGCTGACGCTCGCCCTCGGATGGGAATTGTATCTGCGGACGCATTCCGCCTTTCTGCTGGGTATGGTCGGACTTGCCGAGATTTTCCCAGCCCTGCTCCTCTCGTTCTATGCGGGCCATGTGGCCGACCGCTTCAATCGCAAGCGCATCATCATCGTGACGCAGATCGTGGTCGCGCTGGCGTCGTTAGCCCTTACCGCACTCTCCTACTGGCAGGGGCCGCTCATCCTGATCTATGGCTGTCTGCTGGTGATGGGCGCGGCCATGACGTTCAACACCCCTGCTTCCACGACACTGCCCGCCAGCGTTTTGCCGGAGGAAGCCTTCGAGAACGCGGCGACCTGGAGCAGTAGCTCGTGGCAGCTGGCCACGGTCATTGGCCCGGCGGGCGCGGGCGCGATCATCGCCATCATGAACAGCGCCACCGTTGTCTATACACTCAACGCACTGGCGGCGCTTGTGTTCGTGCTCCTGCTCATCCCGGTCAAGCCCGCGAAAACGGTGATCCGGCAGGCAACGGAGGAGCGCTCCACCTGGCGCTCCGTCGGAGAAGGGATGAGCTTCCTACGGCGCACGCCTGTTCTGCTGGGAGCGATCACGCTCGATCTCTTTGCGGTGCTCTTTGGCGGCGCTACCACGCTACTGCCGATTTTCGCCACCGACATTCTGCACGTCGGATCCATCGGTCTGGGATGGCTGCGCGCGGCGCCCTCGATTGGCGCGCTGGTGGTCGCGCTGACCCTGGCGCACCGGCCGCCGTTTCAGCGCGCTGGCCGGACGTTGCTGCTGGTGGTCGCCGGTTTTGGGGCAGCCACCATAGTCTTCGGGCTGTCGCGGTCGTTCTGGCTCTCGCTGGCGATGCTCCTGGCGCTTGGCGGGCTGGATAACGTCAGCGTGGTCATTCGCTCAACCCTCGCCCTCACCCGCACGCCGGACGAGATGCGTGGCCGCGTCGCGGCGATCAATGGCCTCTTCGTCAACGCCTCGAATCAGCTCGGCGGCTTCGAGTCCGGTCTTACCGCGCAATGGTTCGGCGCGACAGCCTCGGTCGCTGGCGGTGGCGTGGGCACGATTCTCGTGGTGCTGGTTGTCGCCCTGGTCTGGCCGGAGTTGCGGCGGATGGGAACCCTGCGCCTCGCGCCTGAGACGCCCGCATTGCCAGAGCCGCCCGAAAGGCTGCCGGTCGAGTCACAGGCATCCCAGAGCGGGTAATCCAGCGGGAATTGCGAGAAAATGAACGCCGTGCCGCCGAGCACTCTCCAGGGCGTCTTCACCTTCCCCCCGTTCAATCACCGCTCACATGCTAGAATATATCTGACCGAATGTTATCCTCGCACTGTTGACAGATATTTCTACTTATGCAAGAATCAGCAAATCAAGGAAGCTCGCACCGTGAGCTTCCAGAAAGGCCCTGTAGGTTGGTTTGGCGTGTGTTGTGTGTGTCGTCGGTATTGTTCATTTTCCTCGATTGTTTCGTCCCTCGTGCGATGCTCTGAGACGAAAACGCAGAAGATTGTCTGGTACCTCACCAGAGATTGGAGCGCTGTATGCCAACCAAGCGCTATCCACTTGAAAGCGGTGGCCCCGAACGTCTTGAAATCACCTGGAGCGCCGTCCGTTTTAAGTCCTGCACGATCACGTTCGATGGCACTGTGGTCGCTACCTTCCCCTCGGGAGAACTGGGGCAAGAGAAGTCGGTCAGGCTGCCCGATGGCTCCTGGCTCACTCTTCAGGTTCCGGCGGCGACCGCGCTGGTAGTCAAGCGCAACGGCGCGCTCTTGCCAGGCTCGCGGCAAGCAATGTCACCGGTCGCTGGCCAGTTTGGGCTTATGTTTGGCATGCTGGGTCTCATTGTCCTGGTGATAGGTCTGGTTCTCGGTATCAGCGTTATCGCTGGCAGCATGCAGGCGGCGATGAACCAGTATATCGAGGGCGCATTGTTCATCGTTGGCGCGCTGATCGTGGCAGCCATCAGCTTCGTTGTCGCGAGGGGTCTCTGGCGCATGCAGAAGTGGGCGCGCATCCCGGCAGCACTCGTGATTGGGGCGCTGGAGCTATTTCTGCTCATCGGGCTGTTGCTCAGCGGCAACATCCTCATCCTGATTGCCATAATCCTGATCGCGATACCGCTGTACCAGCTCTTCACTGCCAAAGAGTTCAACAGCCCGCCTCCCACCGCCTGAGAGACCGCTTGGGAAGTCTGAGTTGATAAGCGCCAAAGCCGCGAGTCCTTGCGGGCTTGTGGCGGCTTTCCGTGCAATCTGGCAGCGGCCACGGCGACAAGCGAGCAGGGAGGGGTACGACTATGGCAGACACGTGCGAAAAGTGCGGGCGCAATGCGGATGGCGCTCATTTCACGTTTTTTTACGGTAAGTATGTGCGGACGACCAGCTCGCTATCTAAGAATACTGTCACCACAAAGACACACTACCAGATCGCTGGCTCTCAGTGGGTGTTTCTCTGTAGTACCTGCCAGATTGCCGATAGGCGCAAACAAATACTGTTTCTCGCGTGTTTCTCGATATCCCTGGCGATTGTGTGGGTTGGCATTGCCTGCCTAGTGGCGATCCCCAACCCCTTGAAGGATGCGCTGCGTCAGTCTATTAGCGATTACTTCGGGGCCGGCGGGGCCGGGGGCTGCAACCTTCTGCTTGCCGTCATATATCTTGTGGGGTCTATCGTTATCATTGCCGCTCTGGTTCAAATGGTTCGCGAGATCTCTCAACGGAACAAGCCGTATGCTGATCCACAATCTGGCGTCGCGGCCTCCGAAGAGAATGAAGGGGCTGGCAGTCGCCTCGCGATTCGATTGCGGGAACAAGCGCTTCGGCGGCTAGGGTACAGTAAATTCTTTACACCAAGCGAACGGTCCAAACTGTATAGCGAATGAGCGGTTGTCTTGTACCGATGTGTGCTCATCGCTCGATGCCACGAAGGTGATGCGGTAGAGCATGGGACATCTGGAAGATGCGATGCCAGGCTCCTGATGCCTGTGGAGTTATTGAATGGAGGTTCAACGTGTCTCACCAACCAGAAGCGCGCGACAAGATCACGAACTACACTGTCGACGAAGCGGGCGGCTACCTGATCAATAGTATTATCCTGGTCGTGCTTCTCTTCGGCGGGATGATTGCCTGCAGCGTTAATGCCATATGGAGCGCCGGATTGGCCCAGCACGTTAGCCCGCCGATGTGCGACGGAAAGGTTATGCAGCCGGATGATGTCTGCGACGTCTACATCAATGGTCAGCTCGATCACACGGATACCTATGAGGACAGATTCAGCCAAAATGAGCACGATGCCACTAATCCTGTGATATTCAGCTCCATCGCGGTGATTGTCTTGTTTATCATCGCGCTCTTCATGATCAAACGAATACGAGAACTCGCGGCCGTCAAAAGGCGTATCGCCGCGCAAAGCACGTCAGAGTGATCGTTCCCGTAAGGCCAGGACAACCAGGCTCACTTACCCGAAGGCGAACGTGGCCAGCAGCGGCTGATAGACCAGATTGTTGGTGGCGCTGTAGCTGGCCAGCGGACTCACGCACGCGATGCTATACACCTCGCCATCGTGCAGCGTGACGTAGAGCGTCGTCTGCCGGGTGACGCCATCCGCGTCGGTATGCGGGCCGCTCCGCACCTCCCACGTCGCCCCGGCGAACTGCTGTGGCGGCGCGGCCCCCAGATTCTGGCTCGTCGCCAGGGCGTCGGCGGCGGCTTTGGCGTCTTCGCCGGATGATGGCGCGCTGATGGTCAGCGTCATGCTGTTGACGCCGTCGCCATCGGTGAGCAGTACCCCATCTGAGCGCGGGGTGAGCGTCCAGAGGGCGGGCCGGGTGAAGTGGAAGCGACGGCCGGGATCGCGATAGACCTGGCTG
>DATBIB010000039.1:0-95575 GCA_036557205.1 Ktedonobacterales bacterium
CTCAGCGTGTGAGCCTGCGGCGCATAGCTTGCTCCCTTGGCTACAGCCGCCACCGCTGCCTGGTCGGCTGCGCTCTTGCTTGCGGCCTTGAGTGGCCTCCCATGCGCGTCAGCGGGAGTGACCGCGACCTGCACGTGCTGCATGTCGGCGCCCGCGCCACGGAAACCGCTCGGCAAATGCAGCGTTGCGGTGATCTGTTGCGCTAACGCCCCCGGTACGACGCCATGCGGCCCCACGAGGGTGATGAGGAATGAGCCAAAGAGAATGTGTCCGCCAGCGCTTCCACCAGATGGCCCCTGCAACTGGGTGACGTGCAGATGCAGCGCGCCACCTGCCTTGGTGATGAGCGCGGGGCTGACGGCTTTGGCGGAAATAGCAATCTCCAATTGTCCATCTGAGCTTGTCACGGTGGCGGCATCGGTAGGGCTCAGCGGCACATCGAACGCGGGCATGAGCTGACCTGCATTGCGTTGGATCACCTCAGGTGTATTATTTGCCGTGGCTGTATCTACTTGATCGGCGGGCCGTATCGGCGTGCCGCCCTTATCATAGACTGGCTGATAAGTATTCTTGCCATCCGGGGGATCTCCGGCAGCGGCGTGCACGGTAGCAATCGACAGCAGAAACGAGCCGGGTTGCGCCAGTTGCGTCAGCGATCCACTGAGCAGTAGGAGCAGGGACGCGCAGAATATCGCTGCGCGCCGTAGCCATTGCAGGCAAACATGCGGTGCTTCTGATGCCACTGGCGCTGTGTTTGCCTGCTGTTGGAAGCCAGATGGTCGCTGCTGTCGTGCTGCCATGAAGCGGCTCCTTTTGGAAATATGGCGATCCTAATGCGGGGTGCGGCTTGTTCTTGTGGTTATGGCATCGGCCAAGCTTAATTGTGCGGCAAAGTTCCTTTTTCCGATGCTCTCTTCCTTTGCGCGTAGGCATAATCCCAATCTGCCAATCGGTATTGTGGACTCATACTCGTTAGGTAGATAGCTGGCAGGGATAAGTATACATGAGCTTGTCAACATGTCAATATCACTGTCATACTTTGCTGACGGTTCGTAAGTATCATGCCATACGAAGGATATGCGGTGTTAATTCATACCGTGTCCGGCTGGACCGTTGTCTATCGGGAGCATGCCGGAACCCGAAGGCCCCGACGAATAGACCAGACTGGCCGGGAAATTCACAGTAGCGTTCACACTACGGTCTGCCGCCTGCGATGACGGCGACGGAGCTTGCTCTAAATGCCTTGGCAAGCACAGTTGCTCGGGAACTGTATGTCTCGAATGGCTCGCACGGCTTCCAGCAAATCAGCGGCGATATCGATGTAGCGGGGCGGATCGAGGCCACAGCAGGGCGCGCTGTCGTGAGTCAGCGCAAACTGCTTCGCGAGTCTGACAGCGGGGTATGGAAACTACCGGAAGAGACGGTCGAGCGCTCAGAGTAGGCGTCGGACGTGACTCATTCGCACTGCTTCTCGTTCTTTGCCAGAAGAATTCGCCGGATGGCCTCGTGAGAAACACCATAGACAGCAGCGAGCTGCCGCAGAGACTCTTGTTTTGAGCGACTGCGGATCTCAGGCCATAGATCTCGAGGGATTAGACGTTGCCGAGCCAGCACTGACGTTGATTGAGAAGGTGTTCTGACGGGGAAATATGCTGGGAGTGCAGAAGCAGCTTGCCCTGCGCCACTTTGCAGAGAAGTATTGTACTCGCGTATTCTATCCCCGTCGGGTCCGCCAGTACGACATGTATATGTCATGCCTGCTCGCTGTTGGTAGTCGGCAGGAAACGTCAGCACGTTCGGGTCGTGGCTTCAATGTCACGACCCGTTTGTCGTGAATACGGAGCGTTCCTCTGTCGGGGGCTTTTCGGACGCGACCAGCACACCACGCACAAGCGCACACCCCGCGCTTGTGCTTTCACCTTACCGCTGCCGTGACACTCCGCGCATCATCGCGCAGAGCAATGCTACTTTCGCCATCGCACCATCGCTCCTTGCATCTTCGCACCCGCCAGCGGTGCGTTTACACATCCTGCTCTCGTCTAGAGCACGCTCGGTAACAGCATGAGGCGAGTGCATGTCTCGTAATCGTGTGTTTTTTGGATGGCTTGATGAGCTATCCATGGAGCTTCTTGAAGACGACAAGATAGTCGCCGGTGAGATCATGGCTCATTAACCCAGGAAGTGTGTCCTCGTCCCGCGGCACGTGTTGCATCACCGCCTGAATGGTCACGAGCTCCCACCCATCGGCGCCCTCCTGGTTAAGCAATGCAACGAGGGTGTCCTCGGCGAGATCATGCGTCAGGCGCGTTTTGTACCGCCAAACCGGTGGGGAATCCATATGACGCCTCCTTGTCGGTTACATCGTTTCGATCTTGCCGCAGAAGGCGCACGAACTATACCAGCAGGAGCGCTGGAGTGGCGCACAGTCGTCTCGACAACGCCTTGGCTATATTCGATACGGTCACTGAGTGCAGACGTGCAAAATCGTAGCGCATAAGATTCGTCTATCTCCATCACAATTCTTGATAAGTCACGATCACATCCAGCGTTTTCTTTTCTAATTGTTCGCAATTGCAGTATTCCCATTTGTGTGTCCAGTCGCCGTCACTTTCTCCCTTGAGCCAGCCATCGTGAAAATCCCAACAAGTCCGAGTGCTCATCATGGGGCTGCTTGTTTTTGCCGATCTGCTGCTGCAAAGGCAATGGTACACGGCTTAATGTCGCCGCTTGCTCAGGATTCGTGACGGCCCATAAGAAGTAGTCCTGGATGAGCTGAGATAACTCGGTAAGCACTTCTTCGTGGATCATGACTTGCCTCCCAACTTGCCTTCTTCAAGTAGTAACTCAACGAGTTGTTTAGAGTTTGGATATTGTCGCACGCACTGGTATCGTTCGGATGTGGCAATCCCGTCATGTGACAATTCACTGCCTGCCCTGAGTGAGTCATTGGTTTTGCTTATCCTATCACTACCCCGTTACTGACTAACGCCAGAAACTGCATCCAGAAACCACATATGGTACGGCATACTGAAGCTACTGCATGCTGGGGGGTAGAATGCTTCTGCATGATACGCCGACCGGTTTAATGTGAGGCCATAAATGCCTCAGCGAACTGCCACACAGATTCGAGGTAGTGTTCGCGCATTCTAATCCCATCGGGTCCACCGAAGCGTCTCGGTCATAACCGACGTGATGCATCCGCATTGAGACTGTTTTGTTTATTCAATGGGCGCCTCGAACAGGTTATCCAGGCCGATTCTGCAGCATGGCTTCGACTTCAAGACGTATGGGGAGTGAGGGAGCCGCGCCCGGACGTGTTGCGGTCAGAGCGCCAGCCGCGAGCGCGAACGCCATCGCTTCGTCTATGGGCGCTTCCACGGCCACCTTGCTGGCAAACGCTCCACAGAATGCGTCACCCGCGGCGGTCGCGTCCACCGCGCGGACATGGTATGCGGGCCATTCACGGTGAGTTATCCCTGTCGCCGAGTCGGCATCGGCGTCAACGCGCGCGCTGTACGTTGCGCCCAACGCTCCCAGCGTGATAACCACCTGCCGTGGTCCACGGTTCAAGAGCTCTTGCGCCGCGATTGCCGCGGGCGCGAATCCATCGACTGTCATCCCGCAAAGAAGGCCCGCCTCGATCTCATTGACGATGAGAACACCCGACAGCTGAAAGAGGTGATCGTCGAGCGCTCCCCGCGGAACCGGGGCAAGGTTCAAGATGGTGGCCATGTGCAGGCCGCGCGCTCGCTGAAGGCCTCGCACGACGCCGCCAATGTCTGTTTCGCATTGTGCCAGAAAAACGCTCGGGAGCGCCTCAACAGGAGTTGCGGCGATATGGTCAAAGGCGGCGTCGACCATCGCGGCGTCCAACGCCATATTGGCCTGCCGGATGCTGCCAATCATATTCTGCCCGTCGTCAGTACCCACCAATACGCAGCAGACGCCCGTCCCGAATTGTGCCTGTCGTGTGACGAGAGATGTCTCCACGCCATCGGCAAGGAGCGCCGCCTGCAAGAGGTCGCCGAGGTGATCCTGACCGATGCATCCAATCAAGAGAACATCAGCGCCGAGACGGTGTGCCGCGATGGCCTGGTTGAGTCCCTTCCCCCCCGCGAAAATATGGAAAGCTTCGCCGAGGACCGTTTCACCAGGCATTGGAAGATGGGGGATCTGCGCCACGTGATCGACGTTGAGACTTCCTTGCACGAGCACACGGCCCATATCGCCTTCCTTCCTGCGCTGTATTCGCGGCGTGAAAGCGCCAGGAGTCGTCGGGCGCTACGTTCTACGAAAACGTCTCCGGCTGCCCGACGACTTGCGTGGCGATTGCTACTCGCCTTGTTTATTACTCACCGACGGCGGGCAGGCCAGATGTCTGTACGAGTTTGTTGAATGCGGCCACATCGCCATCGATCAGTTCTTGCAATTGGCGCCGCACGGTTGCCGCCTGTTCGCTGAGCGACGCAAAGACCTCGAGCGCGCCCTGTGTTGGGGCGTCGTCCGATTCGTCCACCATCTCACTCAGGGTGGCCAGCTTCTCTTTGATACGCGCCGGGCCAGGCTGAGGTTTATCAGGATCGGGATTCGTCATCTCCCCCTCAAGCGTGGTGAACTTCTCTTTGAGCGGACCCGCGGCCTCGACAATGCTCTCGTGGCCCGTGCCAGCCTTCGCGCGCTCTTCCCACGACGCTACCTGCTTGCGCAGTCGCCGGATCTGGTTGATGGTGCGATGTGCCTCATCCACCTGGTCGCGGATCGTGCGCCTGAGGTCGAATTGCGCCCGAAGCTGCTCCGGCGTCACGGCGAGGCGTGGGTCCGGCAGCACGGCGAAGCGTTGCGTGACGGTGATATCGCCGACGGTAAGCCGCGCCTCATAGTCACCTGGCACTGCACGCGCCGCCAGCGCCTCGAGCGCGATGCGGGCCTCCTCCTTTTCCTTCTGACCCTGCTTCTCGGCCTTGTCGTCTTCCAGAGCGGCTGGTGGCTCGTAACGGAAGTCCCAGACAACCCGGTTTGCGCCTGGCTCAGTGGGAAGCTTCGCGCCGACCTCTGCTGTGCTCGTGAAGGTGCGGACGGTATTGCCATCGGCGTCGAGGAGCGTCAGCATCACGTCGCCTTCCGGCTTCTCGGCTAGCGCGTAATGGAGGATGACTCCAGTGGGTGGATTCTGGCCGCCGTCGAGCAGCTTGCGCGTCTGCACGCCCGCGGTATCCTCGTCGTGGCGGAATGCCACCGTAACGGGGCCAGCCATGAGGTAGTCTACGTAGCCCGGCGTGCCTTCCGCTTCGGTGTATTCGTAGATGCGATAGCGTGGCGTGTCGCGCGGTTTATAGAGTGCAATCGGTGTGTTGCCATCTGCCATCTGGTGCAGCGGCGTAATATCGTCGAGAATCCAGAACGAACGGCCATGGGTGGCAACAACAAGGTCGGTGCCCTTCACGATCAGATCGTGGATAGGAGTCACCGGGAGGTTGCTCTGGAACGACTGCCAGTTCACGCCATCGTCAAACGAGATATACAGCCCGGTCTCCGTGCCACAGTAGAGCAGGCCGCGCCGGTTGGGATCCTCGCGGATGACCCGCGTCAATGCGCCGTCAGGCAGGTTGCCCGAAATCTTCGTCCACGTTGCGCCGTAATCGCTGGTCTTGAAAAGATAAGGCGCGGTGTCATCAACCTTGTAGCATGTCGCAGCCAGGTATGCCGTCGCGGGATCGTGCGGCGACGGCTCGATGATGGAGACGAGCGCCCACTCAGGCAGTTCGGGCGGGGTGATGTTCTGCCAGGAAGCGCCACCGTCGCGTGAGATGTGGACCAGTCCGTCGTCCGAGCCGACCCAGAAGACGCTGCGCTCATGCGGCGACTCGCGGAAGGCAAAGATCGTGCAGTAGATTTCCGCGCCGCTGTTGTCGTGCGTGATTGGCCCGCCAGACGGACCCTGACGGTCCGGGTCGTTGCGGGTGAGATCCGGGCTGATGACCTCCCAGGTCGTACCCTCGTCGGTTGAGCGATGGACATGATTCGAGCAGATGTAGACCGCCTCGGGGTCGTGTGACGAAACCTCCACTGGGAAGGTCCACTGAAAGCGGTATTTCAGGGTGCTCGCCCCGACACCGGCCACGCTGGCGCTATGCACCTCCGGCCAGACGGTGACGTTGCGCTTCTGTCCTGTATCAGGATTCCAGGCGATCAGCCGACCGTGCCCCGGACCTGTCCCGATGCCGCCGCCGAAGACCGTGTACGGTGGTTTGCGGCCGATGGCGATATAGCCGCTCTCGCCGCCCCCTGGCTCGACGTAGTCTTTCCAGGTGATGGCGCCCTCGAAATCAATGCTTGGCAGGCGCATCGCCCAGTTGTCCTGCTGCGAGCCGTAGACGTTGTAAGGCATCCGGTCGTCGGCGACGACATGGTAGAACTGCGCGGTGGGCTGATTGAGGATAGAGGACCACGTGCGCCCGCCATCGAATGTGACGCATGCGCCGCCGTCGTTGCCCTCGATCATACGGTTCGTGTCACGCGGGTCAATCCAGAGATCGTGGTTGTCGCCGTGCGGCGTGGGCACCCCAATGAAGCTCTTGCCACCGTCAGTCGATTTCCAGCAGCGCAGGTTGAGAATCCACACGGTGTCGGGGTCGCGCGGGTCAGCGTAGATATGCATGTAGTACCAGGGACGCTTGCGCAGGTCCATCTTGTCGTTCACCCGCTCCCAGGATCCGCCCCAATCCTCAGAGCGGTAGAGGCCACCAGCGTCTTTGCCGTCCTTGTCCGCCGCCTCGATTATGGCCCAGACACGGCCGGGTTGCGCGGGCGAGGCCGCCACACCCAGCTTGCCATAGATGCCGCTCGATGGCAGCCCCTTCGCGCGCGAGATATCCTCCCAGGTATCGCCGCCATCGGTCGAGCGCCACAGGCCGGACTCTTCGCCACCGCTAACCAGCGCGTGGGGGTAGCGCCGCGTCTGCCAGATGGTCGCGTAGACGATATCCGGCTGGTTCGGATCCATGGCGAGGTCAATGGCGCCGGCGTTCTCGCTCTTGAAGAGCACCTGCTGCCAGGAAGCGCCACCGTCGCGTGTGCGATAAACACCACGCTCCGCATTTGGTCCCCAGGCATGGCCCAGCGCCGCCACATAGGCGATCTCTGGATTGGTCGGATGAACAACGATGGCGCCGATGTGGCGGGTATCCGCCAGGCCAACATTGCGCCACGACGAGCCGCCGTCGTTGGACTTGTAGACGCCATCGCCGTGCGAGACATTGCCGCGGATCGTTGCCTCGCCTGTGCCGACGTAAATGACATTCGGCGCTGAGGGCGCCACGGCTATCGTGCCCACCGCGGATGTCGCGAAATAGCCGTCGGAGACGATTTCCCAGAGCGCGCCGCCGCTGGTGGTTTTCCATACGCCTCCAGCGCAGCCACCGAAATAGAATGTGCCTGGCTCGGTGGGGTGTCCGGCTACGGCGACCACCCGACCGCCGCGGTGCGGTCCAATACAGCGCCACTTAAGCGACCGAAAGAGCTTGTCGTCCATGCTACTTTCCTCTGTTCCTCTGAGCGTGTTCGATGCCCGTCAACACGGTATGATGGCATTCTGACGCTGAAAGCGACCAGTGTCAAGATGCACTCCGCCGCAACAGTTGGATGATGGTGATTCGGCGTCAGCTAGACGAGTCGGAAGCAGTATCTTCACCAGAAGTTAATACAGCAGTGCCCTGTATGCCCATAACGGCCACGTCGAGAGCCTTCCCCTCAAAGGAGGTTGACGAGAACAGGTTCTTCATGCACCATAGCTCACGCGGTTAAGCTGAACCTGAGTGAACTCCCATCACCAATCAGTCATCAGAAAAAAGAGCGATTACCTGGCGAAAAGAGGATACGATGCAGCGGCGCGATCTTGTTGAGGGCTGGACATTCAAACGGCGCGATCCGGCGAAAACGATGGAAGAGGTTTGCGTGGAGGAGGAGGGTTGGCTCCCCGCGTCTGTTCCCGGTGTCGTGCAGGCCAACCTGCTGGCTCTGGGCCTCATCCCCGACCCCTTTCACGCGCTGAATGAGGCGGCTGTGCAATGGGTGGGCGAATCCGATTGGATATATCGGTGTCGCTTCTCTTGGTCGCCGAAAGATGCAGCCCATGGCGAGACGACGGTGTGCCTGGGTGGGCTGGATACGATTGCGACTGTCTGGCTCAACGGCCGCCAAATTCTGGCTAGTGACAACATGTTTCTTGCCCATCGCATCCCTGTCCAGGCACATCTGCTGCCAGGCGACAATGAATTGCTCATCGTATTTGAGTCGGCGCTCTGCGTCGGCAAGGCGCGCGAGGCTGAGACGGGGAAAATGCCTGTCTGGAATGGCGATTCGAGCCGCGTCTACGTCCGCAAGGCTCAATATCATTATGGATGGGACTGGGGTCCGTGTCTCCTCACCGTTGGCCCATGGCAGCCCATCTGGCTGGAATCCGCCGCGACGCGCATTGCGAGTATGCACTGCCCAATCGAGTTGACCGAAGACCTTCAGCATGCGCGGTTTCCTGCGCGTATTACGGTCGAGCATCCTGAGAATTCGCCCGACGCTGAGCTGCGACTGGCCCTCTACAATCCGGCAGGCGAGCTTGTTGGCGAACGCACCTTCTCGCCGCTAGAAGAGACCCTCGATCATACATTCGATGTGGCGCACCCGGTGCTCTGGTGGCCGCATGGCTACGGCGCGCAAGCGCTGTACCGTCTCGTCTCCACGTTACGCGAAGGAGACGCCGTTACGGAAGTGAAGGAGCAGCGGCTCGGTATTCGGCGTCTGCGGCTCGTGCAAGGCGCCGTTGTGGGTGAAGCTGGTAAGAGCTTCTTCTTCGAAGTGAACAATGTTCCGATATTTTGCGGTGGAGCCAACTGGATTCCGGCGGACATGCTGCTTCCAAGAGTGAGCCCCGACCGTTATCGCACCTATCTACAACTTGCCGCCGACGCGCACATGCACATGATTCGCGTCTGGGGCGGTGGCATCTATGAGGCTGACATCTTCTATGATCTCTGCGATGAGCTTGGGCTGCTTGTCTGGCAGGACTTTCTCTTCGCCTGTGGGATCTATCCAGCGCATGAAGTGTTCTTGCAGAGCGTGAGCGCTGAGGCTGAGGTCGCAATTAAGCGTCTGCGCCATCATCCGTGCCTGGCACTGTGGTGTGGGAATAACGAGGACTACGACATTGCACGCTCGCAGAATCGTCCCATAGCCGGACCAATAACTGATGCCTTCCCGGCGCGCGTCATCTATGAACAGCTTTTGCCGGAGTTGTGCGCGCAGCTCGATCCCGGCAGGGTGTACTGGCCCGGCAGTCCGTATGGTGGCGCCTCGGATGATAATAATGACGCTCTGGAAGGGGACCGCCACGTCTGGACTATCTGGCACCAGACCATGTTGCCCTATCAGGATTATCTGCAAAACGGTGGGCGCTTTGTCAGCGAATTTGGCATGGTTGCGCTTCCATCGGCGGCGTCGCTCGCCGCGATGGCGGACCCGGCAGAGCGCTATCCAGGCAGCCGAACACTTGACTATCATTTCAAGGCGGAAGGCGGCGTCCGGCGGCTTGCCGTCTATCTGAGCGAGAACGTGCGCATACCGGCGGATATCGACCGCTATCGCTACGCAACGCAGGTGATGCAGGCTGAGGCGCTCGCCGCGGCAGTGCGCGGGTGGCGGCGCCAGTTCCAGAGCCATGGGCATTTCGGGTGCGGGGGAGCGCTGGTCTGGCAGCTCAACGATTGCTGGCCTAGCATCAGCTGGGCCATCATCGACGATGCCGCGCACCCCAAGCTCGCCTATTACGCCATGCGTCGCGCGCTCGCCCCAATTGCGCTGGAGCTGGGACATGAGTCCGAGACAGCCAGCGCGCTCTGGGCAGGAAACAGCACGAGCGAGCAGGTTCACGGCGTGGTACAGGTCCGTCGCTGGTCGCTTTCGGGGCAGATCGAAGGCGAAAAGGAGCTTGCGGTCACGCTTGCGCCCCATCAGACCACTCCGCTTGGGAACATTGATCTCGCCGTCGATGCCACACACGTCTTGCAGGCGCGCCTGCTCATCGACGGCGCTGCGCGGGCGACTGCCTCACTCTGGCCGGAGCCACTCAGGTATCTCACACTTGCCGATCCCGAACTCGCCTTCGAGCGTGGTTCTGCCGACGAACTTTTGGTCCACGCGAAAGCTCCCGCGAAAAGTATCTGGCTCGAAACTGCGGAGCATGTCGCCTGGAGCGATAACGGGTTCGATCTCTTTCCTGGCGAGCCGGTCGTCCTGAGCGCTCCCGGTCTCACCAGCAAATCGATTACCGTGCGGTCGCTGTTCGATCTTCAGTAAGCTGCCAACGTCCGTGTCCGTAATATGAGTCTCAAGTCCATCACAATTTCTCGCTCATCGAGTGCAGGCGGGCGGCTTCTCGACCTCCCACGATGCGACCGTCGCGCAGGAACTGCGGTTGTGCGGCGCCATTTCGACGAAGAGCACCAGCATTAAGGGCAAAAAGCAATTCCTGAGTAACCACTTGACAACCTGCCCCTCTATCAGTACACTGCATTGTAACCGGTCACGTAAGCGTTACTAATACCGTTTACAGATACCGCTTACAGTGTCCGTTCGGACGCCCCAGGCGTCGTTCTCACCTGTGAGGACCATGATGGCAGACAGGGTTACCATCCAGGATATTGCTCGCCTTGCGGGCGTGTCGAAGGCGACGGTATCACGTGTCATCAACCAAAAGCCGGACGTGGATGCGATGACTCGCAAACGGATCCTGCGCATCATGGAAGAGCAAGACTTCGTTCCCAATGCTGCTGCCGCTGTGCTGGCGGGCGGCCGCACGCATTTGCTCGGAGTGCTCATTCCCTCACTGACGTGGCCGTTGATGCCCCAACTGATGCTGGGGATTGGCGACCTCGCGGAACAGACCACCTACGATCTAGTCCTCTACACCATGGGCCAGAGGCTGGATCATCGCGTGGTTCTGGACCGCATCGTGAGCTCCAAAATGACGGCTGGCATGCTGGCGATATTCCCGGGCCATGCAAAAGAACACCTGATCGCGTACCACGAGCAGGGTTTCCCCATCGTGATCATCGACGATCAGAGTCCAGTCTCATCCCTTCCATGGGTTGGTACTGACCATCGCGCGGGCGCCAGGCAGGTCGTCAAACACTTGATTGAGGTTGGCCATCGAGATATCGCCTACATCTCTGGACCCAAGAGCTTCAAAGTGTCTCAGGATCGCCAGCTAGGCTATCTCGACGCGCTCCAGGACGCTGGTATCGAAGTGCGCCCGGAACTCGTGCTGGAAGGCGATTTCAAGCCGCCGACTGGACTTGCGTGCGGACGTAGGCTGCTCGAAATGACGCCGCGGCCAACCGCCATCTTTGCTGGCAATGATGAGATGGCCTACGGGGTGATGGAGGCCGCCGAAGACCTGGGACTGCACATACCAGACGATCTCGCGCTCGCTGGATTCGACGACATCGCTCCTTCAGCGCATATGCGTCCGCCGCTCACGACCGTCCGCCAGCCTTTCTATGAGATGGGAGAACAGGCCATCTCCTTGCTGCTGTCCTTGTTGGAAGCGTCGAGAACTCGTATCCCGCCGTCATTTCAGTCTCTGCGGTCATTTGCCGCGGATCTTCCGCTTCGAGCGCCAGATCCCATCCGCATCCAACTGCCATCGACCCTTATCGTCCGAGCTTCCAGTACTTCCGTGAAGAATCCGTCATCCGAGCTTGCTGGATAAACCCGGGACGATTTATCAAGAAGGAGGTTTGCGCGCGCCTATTTCGCTTGATTGCGTAACCGGTTACGCAAGTGCCAGATCAGAGTTGATCGATAAGAGTCCAATTTAGGAGGATTCTCACCGATGGTATCTCCGCATCGTCGCATCATGGCCGTGCTCTTGGCCGGTGTCGTGCTGTTTACCATGGTGCTCTCAGCCTGCGGCGGGAGCAGCAACAGCCAGGGCGGCCCATCAGGCACACTCACTATCGTTCCGTCGCCCAAGGGCAACTTCACCGCGAACTTCAATCCCCTGTTGACTGGCGCGACCAATGATTCCTCGTTCGGCATGATCTACGAGCCACTTATGGCGCAGAATCGCTTCGACGGGACCGCGCCACAGCCGTGGCTGGCGACATCGGCGACGTGGAATAACGACTTCACCCAGATCACCTTCAAGCTGCGCACCGACGTGCAGTGGAGCGATGGCGTCAAGTTCACCGCTGCCGACGTAGCCTACACGTTCAACCTGCAGAAGCAGTATCCCGCCCTGGATACCGCCGGTTTCTGGACGACGAACGCCACCACAGGCAAAGCGCTCTTTAACTCGGTGACCGCGCCAGACGACAGCACCGTCGTCATGACGTTCAACCAGAACGCCTCCGTCTACGAGTGGTTCTTCGCCGCGCAGACACCGATTGTGGCGCAGCACACTTTCAGCAAGCTGTCGGATCCTGGCAAGGATCTCAACTCGCAGCCAGTGGGCACCGGCCCGTATGTTCTGTCGAACTTCTCGCCGTCGTTGATTACCCTGACGGCGAATCCCAAGTACTGGCAGAAGGGTCTGCCCAAGATCAAGACGCTGAAATACCCGGCCTTCGATTCGAATACCAGCGCTGAGGTGGTGCTCAACAACAGCCAGATCGACTGGGCGGGTGTTGCGTATCCGAATATCAAGCAGTGGGCGTCGGCAAATTCCAACAACCACTACTTCTATGCGCCGACGAATGTCGTCGAGCTGTATCTCAACCTGCAGAAGGCGCCCTTTAGCGATCTTGCCTTCCGCAAGGCGATGAGCGCCGCGATTGATCGCGACAGCATCGTCAGCCAGGGCTCGTGGGGCCTCGGTTCGCCAGCCAGCCCGACGGGCGTTCTGGTTCCCGCAAACCAGAAGTTTATCGCCTCACAGTTCGCCGACCTGAAGTTCGGCTCAGACGCGGCGCCTTCGGGCAACGTCTCCGGCGCGCAGAAGATTCTGGATGACGCTGGCTACACGAAGAATTCGTCTGGGAAGTATCTGGGCAAAGACGGCAAACCGATCACGTTCAGTGTGAACGTCGTCTCTGGCTGGACGGACTGGGATCAAATCGTGGCCATTATCGTCCAGAACCTCAACCAGGTTGGGCTGACGGTCACGGCTAATCAGACGCAGTTCGCCGACTATTACAGCGGCCTGCAAACGGGCAAGTATGACACGGCGATCAGCTGGACTAACCAGGGACCAAGCCCGTACTATCCGCTATACGCGCTGCTGGATAGCGTCAACTCCGCTGCTGCTGGCCAGCAGGCGAACCCCACGAACTGGGAGCGTTTCACGGATTCCGGCGTTGATACCGGTCTGCAGCAGTTTACGACGGCTACGAGCGATGCCGATAAAGTTGCCGCGCTGACGCCTGTCGAGCAGGCAATGGTCACGCAGTTGCCGGTCATCGTCCTCTACGAGAACTTCGCCGCGTACGAGTATCGCACGACGAACTTTACCGGCTGGCCGACGGCGGACAACTACTTCGATGCGGGTAGCCCGTACCAGCATCCTGAGGATGCCCGCGTAGTGCTCCATCTGACACCATCTCACTAGTGGAGTAGTGGAGTCGCTGGAGATTGGGGCGGCAGATAGCCAATCTGGTTATCTGCCACTCCTCCAACGCAATACTCCGTATCATTATTCCCACATGCCCACCTGCCCATGCATCCAGGCTGGTCTTCCACACCGCACTTGCTGCCGAAGGTGGAGTTCCTTTAAGGGCCTCATCACGACGCCTTGAATGGGGAATAGCACAATGGCGTACTTCCTTCGCCGACTTGGGTTCTACTTTGTCGCGCTCTGGGTCGCGGTTACCATGAATTTCCTCCTGCCTCGCATGATGCCAGGAGACCCAATCGACGCGATCATCGCGCGCAGTCAGGGACGCCTTCCGCCAGCTGCGGTCAACGCGCTACGGGCGCAGCTCGGTCTGAGTCATGATCCGCTCTGGCAGCAGTACTTTACCTATCTTGGCAACCTCTTGCACGGCAATCTCGGCGTTTCGTTTGACTATTACCCTGCCACCGTCACCAGCATGCTGGGCGATAGCATCTTCTGGACGATCAATTTGCTTGGCGTTGCGCTGCTTATCAGCGCTGGCCTTGGCACGTTGCTCGGTATCGCCGCCGCGTGGCGTCGCGGCTCGTTCATTGATCGCTTCATTCCACCACTTTTGGTCTTTATCCAGTCGATTCCAGCGTTTTGGATTGGCCTATTGCTCATCTATTTCATTGGGCTGAAGCTGCAATGGTTTCCCGTTTTTGGCGCAATCAGCATCGACACCGATCCCAATGACAAGAATATCAACTACTACATGGACGTCATCTCGCACGCCATCCTGCCTTCGCTGACACTTGTGCTCGTCTCCATCGGCGGCTGGATGGTGGGGATGCGTAACGCGATGCTCAATACGCTGGCCGAAGACCATGTCGTGATGGCCGAGGCCAAAGGACTCCCGCAGCGTCGCATCATGTACACCTACGCCGCCCGCAACGCCATCCTACCGCAGGTTGCCAGTTTTGCGAATGCGCTGGGGTTCATCATCGGCGGGCAGTTCCTGATCGAGTATGTCTTCTCGTACCCTGGCCTGGGTTTCCTCAGTATCCAGGCCGTCTTCAACGAGGACTATCCACTGATCGAGGGGATTTTCCTCTTTATCGCGGTCGCCGTGTTAGTCGCCAATTTCCTCGCCGATATCGCCTACGCTCTACTGGACCCTCGCGTGCGGGATGAAAGGAGATAGCGGCGATGACAGTACTCGATTCGGTTGAGATTCAGCCCACCGATTCATCTGATATGCATCCCAAAAAGAAAGCCGGATTCATGCGGCTCTCGCTGCCTCGGTCCGGGGCGATGCGCCTGGGATTCGCCATTCTGGCGTTCTTCATCGTGGTTGCGCTTATCGGGCCTCTTCTCGTGCCCGGTGATCCAAATACAACCACGCGATTTGGCAATCTCCCGCCCTCACCACAGCATTGGTTAGGGACGACAACTATCGGGCAGGATATCTTCCGCCAGCTTGTCGACGGCACGCGCTTGTCGCTGCTGATAGGCTTCACCTGCGGTCTGTTGACGACACTCGTCGCGATCGTCATTGGCGTGACAGGAGGATATTTCGGCGGCTGGATCGATGAATTCCTCTCGATGATCTCGAATGTATTCCTGGTGATTCCTCAGCTCCCGCTGATTATCGTACTGGCGGCGCTCGTCCCCAGTGGCCGCGGTCCGGGCACGGTTATCATCGTCATCACGATTACCGGGTGGGCCTGGGGCGCGCGAGTGATGCGCTCGATTACGCTGACTTTGCGGCAGCGTGACTATGTGCAGGCGGCGCGCGTGGGCGGCGAGAGCACGTTTCGCCTGGTCTTTTTTGAGATCGTGCCGAATATGGGCGCGATCATTGCCACGAACTTTATCTTCGCCACCATCTCCGCGATTCTCACAGAGGCGACATTGGAGTTTCTGGGCTTGAGCAATCTCAACCAGGTGAGCTGGGGGACGATGCTGTACTGGGCGCAGAACAACGATGCGTTGTTGGGCGGTTACTGGTCGTGGTATGTCCCGCCCGGCGTCTGCATCGCGCTGCTCTGTACCTCCCTGGCGCTCATCAACTATGGTATCGATTCCATCGTCAACCCTCGTCTGCGGTCCATCCCGACCGAAAAGCCAGCAGGTCTCTCGGGGCTGGCTTCACGATTGCCGCTGCTCTTCCCGAAGAAATACGCGCGAAGGATGGTACAACAGCATGGCGAGTGAGAACATTCTCGAAGTGCGCAACTTGAGTGTTGATTACGCCTCTGACACAGGTACGGTCCACGCGGTCGACAATGTCTCGTTCGTCGTCAAGCGCGGCGAGATATTTGGGTTGGCGGGAGAGAGCGGCAGCGGCAAATCAACATTAGCCTTCGCGCTTGCGCGGCTGCTCAAGTTTCCGGCGAAGATCACGAATGGTGAGATCATCTTCAGCTTCCAGGCTGACCGGCAAAGCCCGCAAGAAGAGGAGATGTTTGGCGATAGCGTTGATGTGCTGGAGCTACTACCGGAAGAATTGCGTCAGTTCAGGTGGAGAAAGCTCTCGATTGTCTTTCAGAGCGCCATGAACGCGCTAAATCCGGTGCTGACTATCGAGACGCAGGTGACCGACGTCATCAAGGCTCACGATCCCTCGCTGGATGCCCGCCAGCGCCGCGAACGCGCCGTCGAGCTGATCCGACTGGTTGGCATCTCGCCGGATCGCCTCAAGAGCTATCCTCATCAGCTGAGTGGAGGGATGCGACAGCGCGCGATAATCGCCATTGCGCTCGCGTTGAATCCTGACCTGATTATCATGGATGAGCCGACCACCGCGCTCGATGTCGTCGTGCAGCGCGAAATCCTCAACGAAATCAAGGCGTTGCAGGAGAAGTTCGGCTTCTCGGTGATCTTCATCACGCACGATCTCTCGCTGCTGCTGGAAATCAGCAACCACGTTGCAATCATGTATGCCGGGCGCCTTGTGGAGCTGGCCGACCAGGAGGGGCTGATCGTTCATCCCTATCATCCATACTCATACGGCCTGATCCATTCCTTCCCTGATCTTCAGGGCGAGAAGAAGCACATGCTTGGCATCCCTGGCCATCCGCCTGATTTGCGCACCTTGCCGACTGGCTGCCCGTTTGCGCCGCGTTGCGCCTTCGTGTTTGACGCATGCAAGAAAGTCATGCCTGCATTGCGCGCTCCCGACGCGATGGAATCAGAACACGTCGTAGCCTGCCATCTCTATGATCCAGCTTATAACACTAACCATCCCCCGATCTCGGTGGATCCTTCGCTGGCGGCTGAAACACCGCGTGGCCAACTGGCATCCTCCACAGGAGGCTCATAATGACTACGACCCACAGCTCGCCAGCCATCGATGACCGCCCCCAGCCTATCCTTGAGGCGACCGCGCTACGCAAGACGTTTGCGGTGTCGAGTCGCGCGGTTTTGGGCCGTTCCGGCACCGTCAAAGCGGTCGAGCCTCTGGACATTGCCCTCTATCCCGGCAAAGCGGTTGCGCTCGTTGGTGAGAGCGGCAGTGGCAAGACAACTGTTGCCCGTGTTCTGGCGGGCATGTACCCAGCAACTGGGGGAACGGTTAAATTCCGGGGCAAGGTGATCGACGTGAGTCGATCAGTGCCAAAAACGCATCATCGTCAGGTCCAGCTGGTCTTTCAAGATCCGTTCGGCTCGCTCAATCCGGTGCATAGCGTGCACTATCACCTTGCCCGCCCGCTCCGCATTTTCGGACATATCCATACGAAAGAGCAGGAGAGGCAGCAGATTCTCGATCTCTTGCGTCGTGTCAATCTGACCCCTGCCGAGCAGTTCATCGAGAAGTTCCCGCACGAATTGAGTGGCGGCCAACGGCAGCGAATCGCCATTGCCCGCGCGCTGGCGGTGCGCCCGAGCGTTCTGCTTGCCGATGAGCCTGTGTCGATGCTGGATGTTTCGATCCGGCTCGATATGCTGAATCTGCTGGAAGGGTTCAAAGATGAGCTGGGGCTGGCCCTCCTGTTCATCACTCATGACATCGCGAGCGCGCGCTACTTCGCCGATGAGATCCTCGTGATGTATGCTGGCCAATTGGTCGAGGGAGGTCCGACAGAGTCCATTATCAAGACACCGAAACATCCCTATACACAGCTTCTCCTTTCCGCGGCGCCTGACCCATCGCGTATCGTCTCTCAGGGCAAAAAGGGAATCGTCGAATTGCCTGCCCGGGGCGAGCCGCCAAGCCTGATTGATCCGCCAACCGGTTGCCGCTTCCACCCTCGCTGCCCGCACGCTATGCCGGTGTGTCGCGAGCGCTTTCCCGCGCGTACCGATCTGGGCGGCGGACACTTCACCCACTGCTTTCTGTACGGTGAAGCCAGCAGTAGCCCGCAAACATCCACACAAAGTTAAGCAGAATATGCAGGAGACACGTTCATGACGTTGAGCGACACGACCCAGGTGCGTGGCGATATCGATCCCTCACTCGTAGCAACCTTTCCTCCCAGTTTTCAATGGGGTGTGGCGACCTCTTCCTATCAAATCGAGGGCGCTGCCAATGAGGACGGACGCAGCCCATCTATCTGGGATATTTTTGCCACGAAGCCCGGCGCGGTCTATCAGGGGCAGAACGGCGACGTTGCCGCGGACCATTATCACCATATGCGCGAAGATGTCGAGCTCATGGCGCGGCTTGGGATTCGCTCGTATCGCTTCTCGATTGCCTGGCCGCGCATCACCCCAACCGGAGTTGGCGCCGTCAATCCTTCTGGCGTGGAATTTTATAGCCAGCTAGTCGATGCACTGCTCGAACATGGCATTGTGCCTATGGCGACACTTTATCATTGGGATCTACCCCAGGTTCTGCAAGAGCAGGGCGGATGGCTGAGTCGGAATACTGCCTTTGCCTTTGCTGACTACGCCGAAGCCGTTGTGGGGCATCTGGGTGATCGGGTGAAGCACTGGATCACCATCAATGAGCCATTCTGTATATCCTATCTTGGCCATTTGGATGGCAAACATGCGCCAGGCATGCACGACCCGCAGGCAGCGGTCATCGCGGCCCACCACGTGTTGCTTGGGCATGGGCTTGCCGTCCAGCGCATACGCACGCTTACGCCCGATGCCCAGGTTGGCATTACCCTCGATTTCTGTCCGATCTATGCCGCTGATGACCTGCCCGAGACACAGCAAGCCGTCGCGGCTGAGGATACCTTCAGAAATCGCTGGTTCGTCGAGCCTGTCTATCGTGGAACGTATCCTGAGACGCTCTTCGCGGAGCAGCATGTCGCGCCGCCAATCCAGGAAGGCGATATGGCGCTCATATCCTCTCCAATTGACTTCCTGGGCGTCAACTACTATTCCCGCCAGGTGATTGGTGGCGACCCAAGCAACCCCGGATCAACCCGGACAATTTATCCAGTTCCAGGAAGCGCCCATACGGCGATGGGCTGGGAGGTTTTCCCGCAAGGGTTGAGTGATCTCCTGGCGCGCCTTCATCGCGACTACGCGCCAGCCGCGCTCTATATTACCGAGAATGGGGCTGCCTATAACGATGAATGGGACGGTGGTGACAGCATTAGCGATCTTGAGCGCAGGCAGTATCTTGTTGCTCACATCGAGGCAGTTGCTCAGGCCATCGCTCAAGGGACGCCGGTACAGGGCTATTTTGTCTGGTCGTTTATGGATAACTTCGAGTGGGGCGAAGGATACTCCAAGCGATTCGGCCTGGTCTACGTTGACTACTCCACTCAACGTCGCATTGTCAAAGAAAGCGGTCACTGGTATCGTGATCTCCTGGCTCGCGCGCCTGGCTCGCCAGCCAGATAGTTGCGCCGATACATCGCACTGGCTAGCAAAAGTCTGACTGTGCCGCTCTATACCAGGCCCGCCTGATGCGTTCGTCTGGCGACGTTCAAGCTGCTTTCCGCGTCTCTCGGAAGAACGGTTTCGGAAGGGGGTGAGGAGGGATCTCGTGCGATACGTCATTGGGGTTGATGGTGGTGGCACCAAAACCACAGCGGCGGTGGTAGGAGATGACCTGCGCGCACTGGGAGCAGGGATCTCCGGCCCATCGAATCATCGTTCCGCTGATAGAGAGTCTAGCAGCCAGAACATCGTGGACGCGGTGACGCAGGCGCTTTGCGTGGCGAAAGTCCCGCTTGAGCGCATAGACGCGATTTGTATGTGCCTGGCTGGATTCGATACTGAGCTTGATCTGCCTGTGCCGCAGCATGCAATCGCACTGCTGGGGTACTGTGGCGCGGTCATCCTTGAGAATGACGTCGTGGGAGCCTGGGCCTGCACGACGGATGGTGGACCTGGCATTGTCGCCATCGCGGGAACAGGCGCTACCGCGCTTGGCATGAATAGCGACGGCGCATTCTGGCGTGTGGATGGATGGGATTACATTCTCGGCGATGCGGGCAGTGGCTATCGCATTGGTCTTGCCGCTATCCACGAGGCGATGAAGATGTTGGATGGTCGTCGCCAACCGACACGCCTGCTTGACAAGCTCGCTGGGTTCTATCGCGTGGATGGGGCGCTGGCGATGCGCCGTCTGGCGGACAGCGGCAGCCTGGGCAAGTTACGGATTGCCGAATTTGCGCGCTGCGTAGGCGAGGCGGCGGACGAAGGCGATCACATCGCGCAGGATATTCTGCGGCAGGCGGCGTGCGACATCGCCGACGATATCGAGGCGATAGTCACTCAGCTTGCCATGCAAGAGGTTGCCTTCCCGGTTGGCATCGTCGGCAGTGTCTTTAAGTCCACGACCTGGGTTCTCGACCCGTTGCGCATGGCAGTCCAGCGCATCGCTCCACAGGCACGGCTGGAAACGCCGCGTCACGCACCAGAAGTAGGCGCCGCCATCGTCGCGCAGACTCGTCTTGCCGATGGTGACTTCAGCTCATGGACGTTGGGGGATGGAGCGCGCTCCATTCGTCGCAGTATCGCAATGAGCCAGCTCGCCAACATCTAACGTCGAGCGGCGAGGTGCTATACCACGCCTACTTGGAATGTATCGCTGGCGGCCAGCGCCACGCTGAATACGCGATTCCAGGAATGCCATGGAAGTAGCATCGACTGGTACAGCTTTTGCGACCCCTGCACGTAGAGTACATGAGCCACAAAGGAGGCGATAATCTATGCGCTTCCGTGATCGCAGGGATGCTGGGCAGGCTTTGGCAGCCAGCCTCACACCATACGCTGACCGGCCAGATGTCATCGTGCTTGCGCTCCCACGCGGAGGCGTGCCGGTGGGCTATGAGGTCGCCAGCGCATTGCGCGCGCCGCTCGATGTCTTTCTTGTGCGCAAGCTCGGGGCGCCAGGAAACGAAGAACTGGCGATGGGCGCTATTGCTAGTGGCGGTATCCGCGTCATCAACCGCGATGTCGTCGAAGGGTCGGCCATCTCGCCAGCCACGATTGACGCTGTGGCCGCGGCGGAAGAGCGGGAGCTAGAGCGCCGCGAGCGCGAATACCGAGACGACCGCCCAGCCCCTATCATCAAGGATCAGCTAGTTATTCTGATAGATGATGGGTTGGCGACGGGCGCCACGATGCGTGCGGGCCTCATTGCCATACGATTGAAGCAGCCGCTACGCCTGGTGGCCGCCGTCCCGGTTGCGCCGATGGTGACCTGCCAGGAGCTGCGTGCCATCGCGGACGAGGTGGTCTGTGTCGCGACGCCTGAGCCGTTCTATGGCGTCGGCCTCTGGTACGACGACTTCACCCCAACTTCCGACGCCGAGGTGCGCGAACTGTTACGCCTGGTTGGCGAGCGCGCGCATACGCCGTATACGGCGTATGGCAACCACTCTGATCTCCCCGAGATGTAATAAGTCGGCGCATATCGCTCAGTGACTGGCCTGGCCATCGCGGCGAGCGTGGGCCGAGACAATGCCCATCGCCATCCAGAGCAGCGCTCCGATAAAGAGGGTGGGCGCAGCCTGATGCAGCGGCGCATGGGTGGGAAGTGATACACCGATCCACGCGACCAGCGAGATCACTGGCGCAGCCAGAATCCCACCAATAATGGCAATGTTCGCAAGTACAGTCAGCACCCAGTGGCGGTATGCGGGATTTGCCAGCAGGCTTATTATCACCATCAGCAGGATGAGCAATGCGGACCAGATGCGCCAGGTGAAAATAGACTGAATGTGACCCTTATGTGCGGCCCTCCTGGCCAATATTCGTGCTTTGCGTTGCCAGTGCCGTAGCTTCGTGTCTGGGCGCTGGTCGATGTGCTGCCAGATCGTCATGATATGAACGCCGTGCCTCCTCAGTACCCCAGCATACCCGCCGGAGTTGTACACCTCCCGTGTACGATACGTCCTGAGCTTTCAGGAAGAGAAACGTGCGGTTTACTGCCCCAGGCTCGGCGCCCTTGCCGATGCCCCGCCAGTGCCCACCGCTCGCTTGTTCTTATCTCTGTCTCATAATTGGAAACGACATTTGCCACCTAGTGTAACACATCGCGCTCGCTTTAGCATGCTGCTCAGCGCGCCTCGCCAGCAGCCACGACGTCCCAAAAATACCGGCATTCCGACGAGATTGGGCAGCGGAAACAGGCCGGATTGCGGGCATAGCATATTTGTCTCCCATGCCGGATGAGATCGATATGCATGGTGTACCGCCATTCGGGCGGTATCAGCGTCTGGAGCGTCTCTTGCGCGCGTTCGGCAGACACCTGTGGGGCAATGAGTCCTAGCCGCTTCGTCACTCGCCAGACATGAGTATCCACCGGAAAAGCTGGCTTGCCCAGAGCAAATAGTAGAACGCATGCCGCGGTTTTTGGCCCGACGCCTGGAAGCTCGCGTAGCCAGGCCAGCGCGTCGTCTAACGGCATTGTTTCCAGGGCATCGAGCGTGAGCGGCGCATCATCTAGCCGCGCCGTCAAAATTCGGAGAATCTGCTGGATGCGTTCTGCCTTCTGCTGTGCCAGTCCACCCGAGCGAATCGCCTCGACCACGGCGTCTGTGGGGGCATCGCGTACCGCTTCCCACGTAGGAAATGCGGCGCGTAGCTGGCGATAGGCGCGTTCAGAGTTGATATCGGATGTGTGCTGCGAGAGGATGGTGGCGACCAACTCGCCAAGCGGATCGCCGCTCGGTTCCCATGGCGGGATGCCGTAGGTGGCAACCAGCTTCTCGTAGATGCGCGCAACCTTCATTGCGAGTTCACCATCCACGTCGGGGCGTTCGTCACCCACCGTATCGGCTCCTCTCCCCAACTCTCACACTCTCCACGCGCCATCCGCTCGCTCTATCTGTTGAGAATGGTACAATACCGCGCGGGCATCTTTCACCAGAACAGGATAATTCATGGCGGACGATACAACACTCTCGGCGTTTCTGGAGTCGCTCGGATCGAGCGCTCCCGCTCCGGGCGGTGGCGCGGCGAGTGCGCTCGCGGGCGCGCTCGCGGCAGCGCTGGCGGAGATGGTGGCGCAATTGACGGCAGGGCGTCCAAAATACGCGACGGTGGATGAGCGTGTCCGCATGATCATCGCGCGCCTGCAAGCGGCGCGCATTCGACTTGTCCAGCTCATGGCGGATGACGAGCGCGCGTTTCAGGCTGTCTCTGCCGCGTATAAACTGCCGAAGGCCGACGAGGCGGAGCGTGCGTCGCGCGAGGCGGCGATTCAGCGAGCTCTGGGCGCAGCAATGCAGCCGCCGCTGGCGGTGGTGTCCACAGCCTGTGACGTGCTGGCGCTGGCCGAGGAAATAGCGCGCATTGGCAATGGCACGGTCGTGAGCGACGCGGGCTGTGCCGCCATCATTGGCGAGGCGGCAGTCCGTGCGGCGGCGCTGAATGTGCTGGCAAATGTCGTGTTGCTGCGCGACAAAGCTGCCGCGGCGGATGCTCGCCAGCAGGTCGCGGGCCTTGAGGCGCTCGCCCTGGATCTCTGTCAGCAGACGATGGGGACGGTTCGCCAGCGGATGGGACTTGAGCCATGACAGCGCGCATTCTAGATGGCAGGCGCATTGCCCGTGCTGTGCGAGATGATCTGGTGGCAATGGCGGCCCGCGAGGAGGCGCGTTACGGGATACCTGCCGGGCTGGCGATTGTGCACGTCGGTCAGGATCCGTCGTCGCAGGTGTATACACGGGCATTACTGCGCGCGTCCGAACAGGTGGGCGTGCGTGCGACGATGTTGCCGCTCCCAGATGAGATTGACGCCTCAGGCCTGCGCGCGTGCATCGAGGTATTGAATGCCGACACCAGTATTCACGGCATTTTGATGCAGCTACCCCTGCCGAAACATCTCTCGCAACGCCTCGTCGCCGAGACTATCGATCCGCGAAAGGATGTTGACGGTATTAGCACGCGGAGCGCGGGCGACCTCTTCTTGCGCCTGCCCACCTTTGTTCCCTCAACCTGTGCCGCGGTGCTCGAAATGCTCGACCGCTCCGAGATACACATGAGCGGCGAGCGGGTTGTCGTCGTTGGCGCCAGCAATGTGGTGGGCAAGCCCCTGGCATTTCTGCTGCTGCACCGCGATGCTACTGTAACGGTCTGCCATATCTATACGCGCGATCTCGGCGAGCAGACGCGCCAGGCTTCGTTGGTCATCGTAGCAGCGGGCAAACCCGGGCTGCTGACGGCGGAAATGGTGCGGCCAGGCGCTACGGTGATCGACGTGGGTATCAATGTCCAGCCAGATGGCTCGCTCATCGGCGACGTGGATGCCGAGGGCGTCATGGCGGTCGCGGGCGCGCTGAGTCCGGTGCCAGGCGGCGTCGGCCAATTGACGAACCTGATGCTGCTCAAGCAGACATTGCTGGCCCGCCAGCATCTCTTCGGCGGCGAGCCAGACGTATGATGCTGGCTAGCAATGCGCTGCAAGTGCCGAGATGAAGGCGGTTTCGTAGTCTGCCAGCTCCTCGACCAGCATTGGAAGCTGGCTGCGCCTCTCCTCAACAGTCGCCTGCTGCATCTCCCCGTACATCCTGGTTTCTTCCCAGCGAATAGCCGCTGCTTCTGGTAGCCTCTCGCGCAGGAATATTGCGCTATCCATGCAGCGTTGAGCGGAAACGCGCCAGTTGAAGTAGGGTAGCGCGCCGAGACTCCGCTCTGGCTCGGCGCGAAGGTCCGCCGCGAGGGTGCGCATGGCGCCCGGGCCATAGAGCAGCGAGACCCCATTGCCGACTGCTTCATCGGCCTTAGCGAAGTTTTCCCGGGCGCGCGCCAGTGTCGCGTTCCAAATTGTCTCGGCTTCGGGCGGTTCGCTCTGCTCGCCGATGTGCCAGAGGCCATATGGTTTGCCGGTGTAGATATCACGTTGCCATGCCTCAAGAAAGTCGCTCAGCGGGAGCGGCACGCAGGGATAGCCAGCGGGGTCGTGGACGATGACCCGCTCGGCGTCTCGTGCCAGCACGACGATGGCGTGGTCAGCTCCGAGAGCAGCCTTATGATTGGGCGCATAGGTGAGATAGCCTACATCGAGCATGCCCACTACCACTGGACCATCGCACAGGGCCGCGTCCAGAGACGCAAGCGCCTCCTCCGCACCCGATGCGCCGGTATACGTGTAAGGGTAGTTCAGCGTACGCAAGAGATGCTCACCGGCGAGATGGTAGGCATAGCCATTGATGGCGAACAGGTCATCGAGCTGGCGAACGTACACGAATCCGAATGGCTCGCCGCTGACACACTCCAGCCAGGGCGTCGGATAGGTCTGGCCGCGATATTCGAGCACCATCTTCAGGCTGCGTATCAGACAGTAGCTCATCCGCCCGGAGAACGGGACCAACGGGATACTTTGGACGCTCATGATGCGGCCTCCTTCGGTGTTTTGCTCACGGATGCGGCGACAATTGGGAACTGAAGTTCGGTGAGATACTGGTCGGGATCGTCGGTATGGGCTGGACTGCGGTGATAGATTTCGCGGCATGGTCCACTCTGCCGGTAGCCGCTGGTCACGATCCAGCGATCCAGCGCCTGGGCAGCTTTTCCGATACTGACATAGTCACCACGATAAATGACGCAGGCGACCTGATCGCCTCCTGGCAATCGCTGGCATTCGAATTCACCAAGGACACGTGGAATCGCGACGACCGGTGCGCCGACAAACAATTCTATGCGATCATCTGTCTCATTCGTGCTCTCGTCATCGTCACCATCGAAGTAGAGATGGACGAGCGGTCTGGTGAACGCGATGGCTGCCTGCGCGAGTTGACCAACGACCGCGACGGCGAACGGGCCAATCTCGTCGGTGGAGGCGACATAGCCTCGCTTGCCAACCAGCGTGATCGGCTCAGTACGCTTGAGGGCGATATCGAAGACCTCGTCCGCGTTTGTGGCAACGATTTGTTGCAGGCGAGCTGTCATGCGCCGCAGTCGGGCTTGCTCGGTGGCCACAAGGTCGTCCTGCGCGGTGATACGCTCACGCAATAGTCTTTCGATGGCTGGGGCATCGTGCTGCCGCATGAGGTGGCTAATCTTTTCAAGGCCGAATCCGCAATCTTTCAGCGCGAGAAGGTGCAGCATATCGACAATCTGATCCATGGAGTAGAATCGGTAGCCGCTCTCTGGGTCGATGTGGGCCGGTCGGAGCAGTCCCATGGCATCGTAGTGGCGTAGTGTCTTGATAGACACCTGGGTAATGCGCGCGAACTCGCCAATCTTGAGCACGTCACCCTCTCCTCCCTGTGCTGGAAAACAGGATAACGTCTCCCCTTACGGGAGAGTCAAGCATGAGGTTAGGCTATTAATTGCTCCAGGTCAAGAAGACGCATGTAGCATATCAGGCGCCCTGATTAGGGCTTGCCTGCAATCGCGTTCATCACGTTCGTGATGGTCTTCTCGCGGGCGAATCCCCAGTTGAGCAGCGCGGTGGCGTCGTAGAAGCGTTGCTCGCCGCTCTGGTCCTGTTCGCCGAGCAGCACGCCAATGAGGGTGCTACCGTTGCGAGTTGCCGCGAAGACCAGACAGTAGCCAGCTTTGCCGGTGTGCCCGGTCTTGACGCCAATTGTGCCCTGGTAATCGAGCGGAGGCGTCAGCAGCTCGTTGGTGGTATGCCAGGTGTATTGTCCGTGGAGCGGCGTGCTCACCACGTAGGTCGGCGTTTTGACAATCTGGGCGAACAGCGGGAAATTGTGAATCGCGATACGGGCAATGCGCGCCAGGTCGCCAACGGTTGTGTAGTGGCCGGGCTTGTCGAGGCCGTGGACGTTGGTGTAGTGCGTGTGATCGAGGCCGAGCAGCGCTGCCTCCATGTTCATCATGCCCACGAAACTGGTCTGGGAGCCTGCCACGCCATCGGCGATGGCCACGGCCGCATCATCCCCCGATGGCAGCATCAGCGCATAGAGCAGGTCTTTCAGCGTCAGCACATCTCCTTGCGTCAGGTCTGCCACGCTATTCTCGCCGTTCTGTTCAGCTATGGCGTCCGCACCGATGGTGATCTTCTGGTCGGGCTTGCCAAATGTCATGGCCACGATAGCCGTCATGATTTTGGTGGTGCTGGCCATGGGAACTTCATCGAGTGCGTTGTTGGAATAAAACACCTCGCCGGTCACGGGATCCATCAGATAGGCCGAGGAGGCGTATATCCTGGGGGCATCTGCGGGCACGAGCTGGCCGTACGGAGAGAACGCCGAGACCGCGCCATGCCCGGCGCTGAGCGGCGACGAGAGGGTATGGAGGGACGCGGCGGCTTGCTGTGTCCGGGCAGCATGAGCGGTTTGACCGTTTGCCTGGCCTTTTGGCAGCGCCACCAATCCGGCGATCAAAACGACCACCAGGAGCAGCAGCACACCCCACTTGCGCGCCTGTCTCAGATGCCGTGTCTCGGCCTCAGCCATGCCTGCTTCCTCCACTCACCCAAACGTTTCGGGCGTGCGCAGCGATATCCTCACCATATGGTATCACGGGCGCTCCGCCGAGATGCACAGCATTGGCACATGCATGACCAGCTCACCGCCATTCGCCTGCGTCCGCACACGCAAACGCCGTTCCACCTCGTTGAAGACGAGCCGACGGATGGTCATGTCGGGGATGATGTCGCGCCAGGCGCCGAGGTAGAGGGTCTGCACCAGTGGCGACGTCAGGAACGCATGCGGATCGGGGAAACGCAGCGCGAAGTTGTCGGTCACGGTGCGGCGGATGATGAACCCCGACCCCTCGACCAGCCGCTGGACCGCGTTGATCGTCGGCCGGGCGGCGACCTGCGCGCCCAGGGTCTGCATGTAGTCCTGCAACTTGAGGTCGCGCAGCGTGAGATGGTAGGTATCGAGGAACTCCCGTAGCGCCGACTGCAATGGCGCCGTCACGATGAGCTGGCCGCCCGCCCGCAAGAGCCGCCACATCGCCCCGAGCGCCACCCGCGGATCGTCGAAGCTGCTGAGCGTCAGGTTGCAGGTGATCGTATCGAAGCTGCCCTCAGGAAGCGCCGTCTCGCAGATGTCTTCAGCCAGAAAGGTCACGTTGCGCAGCCACTCTTCGCTGGCCTTGCGGCGCGCCAGCAGAATCGCCTCTTCCCAGATGTCTATGCCCGCGAGGTCGCAATCCTGGCCGAGAAATCGGGCGAGCTCCAGCGCCGGATAGCCCGTGCCGCATCCGACATCGAGCACCTGCCAGCCGGTATCGCGCGGCATCGTCAGAAAGATGCTGAGCAGCAGCCGCCCAAATGGGGTGGACCATTGCGGCACGAACAGCGCGTCGTAAAGCTCGACAAATCCTGGCTCGTGGATATCGTAGTTGACGGTCAGGTAGTCTTCTTTTTCGGCGCGCGCGCTCAGCGCCAGGCCAGCCGGGCCGAGAGCATCAAGGCCGCTTTGCGGACGCCGCGGTGTGATGATACCAGGGAGGTCGATATTGGCTGGATCTGGCGGAAGTGGCAGGTTAGAGATGGCTGGCATTTGCTGCGTATAGCCACGACGCGCCCGACCAGGATCCCAATCATCCCAGTCGCTCGCATCGTTCGCGCCCGACGACCCAAACGGGGGGAAGCGCGGATCGTAGCCAGACATCTCCTGCCTCGTGTTCCCTGTGCAACGTCTACTTGAGATACCAGTATACGACACGCTCGCTATACCCAGGCAATCGTGCGGCGGCGCTATTTCTTCGGCGTAGCGGTTGGCGCGGCCGTCGGTACATTGGTTGCCGTCGGGCCAGGCGTTGGCGTGCCATAGCCGAGCGGAAGAACCGCGAAGCTGATCGTCGCCATGAGCTGCGAGTCATTAGGATCGTTGCCTGGATCATTGGCGGGCCGGTCCCAATAGACTTTCACCATGCCTTTGCCGGGTGAAGGATACTGTAGCGAGAAGCACGCGCCCGCGTTGTTGTCACCCAGCGTCAGCGTCGTCTTATCGATCGACGGCGGGTTGACATCGGTCCCGTTCGCGAACCAGCGGACGCTGATCGTATGCCCCTTCGCTGGCTGTGTCAGCGTGATGAAGACCCAGACTGAGTCATTGGCGTGGAAATACGACGAAGGGTCAACCGGGTTGCAGTTGCCCTGGCGATGGAGCGCGGTAACCACCTGCGAGAGCTTCGCACCCTTAGAAGCCGCACCGAAAGTTGCGACTGGCGTCACCGGTATGCCGTTGAGATCGACCGCGGGCTGTGTTGTCACAATCCTGACAGGTTTGCCCCAGAGCGCCTCGATCCGGTCTCTGCCCAGGATGCCCGCCGCCGCGCACGACGCGATGCAGGCAAGCATGACGCTGAGCACGCCGCTGATGACACGCCAGGAGCTGAGGCGCTTCTTGCGCTTGTCGCTCGTCGCCGGGATGAAGGCTGGGCGGCGTATGCCAAGCATCCGCTCTTCTTCGTCGGTCTGGGGGAAGCCAGGAAGGGCTGGCAAGCCTGCGCTGCCTTCCATGGGGGCCATCATCTCATTGCGTGCTGGAACCAGCGCGCGATCGAGGTCGATCTCATCGTAGCCGTCGGCTGGGCGGCGATTACGCCGGTTCGAGCGCGACGCCGGTGGCTCATCGTAGCCATCATCTTGCCAGTTGTCGCCACTCCCACCCCAGCGCTCGCCTGAGCGTCCGCGCCGACCGGAGGTATCAGCGCGCCAGGAGCTGCTGGAGCCACCAGAGCCGCCACGAGATCGGCGACCGCTATCGCCAGCGCCGCCGCGCCCCTTCCAGTCGCGCATGGAGGAATATGTGCCCGGCGGTGGCGCGCCGCACTCAGGACACAGTCCTGACCGTGGGCGTTCCGATCCGCACTGATCACACAACATATCTATGCCCTCCTGCCGCAGTTAGTCATCCAGGTGATTGATGTGCTCTTATCCCTCAGAGCGACAATCGCGTCGAGTGGGAGTCAGCGCGCCCACACCATACATGCCTGAGGCGCGGCAGGTCAAGAAAACACGGCTTTCATAGGAGCAATGGGGGAAGTCAGGCGCTAGTGGCAGAGCAGGCAGCCATATGCCATCCCCATTGTCCGGTTGGGGCAGGCATGGTACCATATTGAACCAGAGTATGAGGCTCAACCTGTGTAAGAAAGCGACTGGCGCTATGGGCACTACACCAGGCAACTGGCACGATCAGCAGGCGATAGAGCGGTTGGCCCAGCATATCCCCTTCGAGACAGACCCGCGCACCAAGGCCGAGTGCATCGAGATGCTGCGCGAGATTGTACTGCGCGCGGGCCGCCAGATCGACCGCGAGGTGTTCGGTTTCGAGGCGCGCCAGGAGTTGCAGCGGCTCGGCCTTTGGGATCGGCTCGGCAACGCCACCGCCTCATGAGAACCCATCTCCGAGTGACCTTATCCGCCGAGATGCCAGCCGCTAGCGTCGCCGCTCAGACTGATGACACCTGCCTCGCTGGTGCGATAGATAAGCGCCCCCAGCACGTTTGCCGCATCAGCATCGGAGGTCCAGTTCTGGCCATGAACGCGCTCGCGCGCCGTCGCCGAATCAGGGGCGACCGGGGCGTCGCAGATGACCACCAGCCGCGGATGTGCCCTGAAGAGCACGTCACCGAGCGCCCCGCTGAGATCTAGCGTCTCGCCAGGGACCAGCGCCAACTCCACGATATCGGCGCTGAGCGACTGCCCCGAGCCTGCCAGCGCGTCGAGCGCATAGGTATCTGCCGCTCCTAGAAAGAGCGCGCGCAGACCGGGCGTATTCAGCCGGAGAATGAGGTCATTGCTGGCGGTGGTGACGCCCTGCTGCGACGGATAGAGGGACTGAGGCGGCGCCAGCACGGTCAACGTTGTGGACTCGTCCAGATGCAGCGCATCACCCTGGCGGACCTGAGCGTAGGCCGCGCCCGCATGGGTCATCGCATCGCGCCAGGCGAGGTACTCGCGGGTGGGATGCAGAGCGCCCGCGTCCACCGCGCGGGTGATGGCGAAATGCGTGGCCGCGTCGTCCAGCCCGCGTGCCGCGCCAGCGCGGTAATCGGTCAGCACCGCCAGATCGAGCGTGTGTTGCCAGAAAGGGAGACGTCCAGCCAGTGCGCCTTCCAGTGCGGGGCCGTCGGGGCCACCATCCAGCAGCGCAGTTATACCTGATGGCAGCCGTAACAACGTAGCCGCGCCACCCGCGCCGACGTCGAGGAAGTCGAGATGCGCCGCTCCCCCAGAGGCCAGTGCGGGCGCGGCTGCTCCCCCAGCGCCAAGCAGCGCGACCACCAGCAGCGCGATGACCGCGCTCCGGCTGATGCGGCTATGCGTCCGCTGGGTGTTCAGCGCGGCGGACCAACGACGCAGGTGTGGCGCCAACCGCCATCCGCCGATGCCCAGCAGCAGATAATAAATCCAGGCTACGACCAGCGGCAGCCCGACAACAGCCAGCGCCGCGCCAGGCAGCGATGCGCACAGCGCTATGGCATTGTTGACATACCAGAGCAGCGGCCAGACAACCCAGCTCAACGCCAGTGCCACGCCGCCAAACAGTGGGACGCCGATTGCGCCGAACAGGGCGAGCAACCCTCCCAGAACGAGCAATGGAGCGAGCAGCGGTACCGTCAGCAGGTTGGCGATGGGCGCGATCAGCGACACCTCGCCGAAGGTCAGCGCCAGAATGGGGAGCGTAGCAATCTGCGCCGCCATGGTCACTGCCAGCGATTCCGCGATACCAGCGCCGATGCCGTGGCCCAGTTTGCCCAGGCCGAGCATGAGCATCTGTTGTAGCGGCGGGGTCAGCAGCGGAATGCCGAGTGTGGCGAGCGACGTGAGCTGGAAGCCCGCATCGTAGATCAGCAGCGGCTCGATAGCAGTCATGAGAAGCACGGCCAATGCCAGAGCGGTGAAGACGTTGTAGCGGCGTCCCAACGCGCCCGAGAGCACGAGCAGCGCGCCCATGATGGCGGCGCGGATTGCCGCGGGACCTCCGCCGCCAACAGCGGCATACAGCGCAACCGCCGCCAGCGAGCCTCCCAGCCGCGGCCACGGACCCAGCCGACGCAATGCGCGGCGGGCAATTTCGGCCAGCATCGCCACTTTGAGCCCGGCGGGCACGACCAGATGAATGGTGCCGGTAGCGGTAAAGAGGGACAGGCGCGAGCGTAGCACCGGCGTTTTGAAGCCAAGCAGAATACCGATGAGCAGCGCCGCCTCTGGCTCCGGCAGCGTCCGCTGGATAGCTTCGGCCAGGCGTAGGCGCAGATTGAAGAGCATCGCCAACAGTGGATTGCCGCCGCCGCGCGCCAGGATGCTCGCCTGCGCGCCGCGCATCTCGACAAGGACGCCCGTTGGCGCGCCAGCTTGCACGGAATTGAGCGTGCCGCTCAGGCTCAGGGTGTCGCCGTAGTCGGGCGCGAACCAGTCATCGGCCCCATACACTGTCACGTCGGCACGGCCCACCGCTGGCTGCCACGTCGCGCCGCCATCCAGGCTGGCCGCGCTGACATCCACCAGCAGATAGCGATAGCCGCCACGAATATCTGGTTCGGCGGCCACCTCGCCACGCAGCCGCAATGGTGTGTTCAGCGGGAGATTGCTGATGGCGTGCGGATCGGCGGCAGGATCTGCCCAGGCTGCTCTAGACGCGCCCAATGCCAGCGCGACGAGCAGAATAGCGAGGATAAGCAGGAGACGGCCGCCAGCGCTGCCACGTGAAGATCGCCTCTGGATGAGGACGAAGAAGATGATGAGGGCAGGTGCGCCAGCGAGCAGCCAGACCCAGGGCAGCAGGAGCGACAGCAGTCCGACAGAGCGCAAGGCGATTCCAGCAAGCCATGCCAGCGTCACCGCGACCAGCGCATATCCAGCAAACAGCGGACGTGGGGTGGCTGCTGTTGTCGGTGGCGTAGATGGTGTGGCCATGCAGGCTCGCTTTCGTGCGATTAAGGAACGTGGCGGTGATCCGTAGCTGGAGTGTAGCAGAGCAGCGCGACGATGTATAGTCGCCTTAACCGCACGAATGCAGGTGATTTCAGGAGATTGAATGCGGATGGGGAGCGCGCATGCTTGGAAGCACGCTGAGCCAATCAAGCTAGTTGCATTGGGTGAAGCGCATTGGATAGCGGTGCAGGCGTTCAATGCCAGTCCGGGTGACACGCACAAGTTCGCCCACCTGCACCCCCATACTCTCGTCAAGTGTGATCACATTCGGCTGGATGACAACCGTCATATCTTCAGAGAAGACAAATCCCGGATTCCGTGTGCCATCTGTCTGCCTGGTGCGCACCAGCGGAGCCATGTAGCCTCCGCCGAAGCCATGCAGCAGGTCGTCACAGATGGTATAACCCATGGCTGCGATTTTTTCCGCGGCAACGAGAACATCCTCCACCACCGCGCCGTGCCGAACGATTGCCGCGACACGCTCGAAGACATGCACAGCAAGGTCGTACATGCGTCGGTAGTCCTCGGTCGGCGGTTCGCCGATGCTGAAGGGGCGAAGTATCTGACCAGGGTATCCATCGTATTGCGCGCTAATCTCAGTGATGAGTATATCGCCTGCCTGCAAGATGCGATCAGACTGAAACTGTGCTGGAACGCAGAGACTCGGGTCGTGCATGGAGGTGGTCGCCATGTAGTGGATATGCGTCTGACCGCCGAGTGGCACGTATGCGCCCTCAACAATGGCGGCCAATTCATATTCGGTGATGCCCGGACGCGCCTCCCGCTCGAGCGCCTCCATCGCCAGGTCGCTGAGTTCCGCGCCGCGTCGCAGGAAGCTAAGCTCCTCCTGGCTCTTGACGAGACGCAAGTGTTGGAACAATCTCGTCGCATCCGAGAACTCCGCGTGCGGCAGCTCCGTGCAGAGCGCGAGATGCTGTTGCCAGGGGAGCGGCCCAATCAACCCGATCCGTCCGGTGCTGAATCCGCGGTTACTCAGGTGCGCCACAAGAGTAGATACACCCTGAGCGCCTGCCCACCGCACATCGGCTATGCGGGCACGACGACGCGCATACGGGAGGTGATTGAAATAGTTGACAAACAACGTCGGCTCGTCGGCGGCGGGTACGACCAGGTAGGCTTCTCGCGCCGTCCGAAAATCGGTGAGGTAGTATATCTCAGAGAAACTGCCAACTGCACCGTAGACGACGAGCGCGTCTAGCCGTTGCTCGGCCATCATGCCACGGACTGCCTTGTACCGACGCGCAAACTCACCGTCGGAGAACCGCAAGCGCATCGTGTTGGGAGCGTTACTCATTGGCCCTGCGACTCTTCTCGATGGCCGTGCTATACGTACGACACGGGTTTCCGGGATGCCTGCCGAATGCGTGATGACTTAGCTGGCGTGTGTATCTTCGAGTGATCCTCCCAGGTAAAGAGCGCTGATTTCGGGATTGTTGAGAATGTCCTGCGCGGGGCCAGTTAGTAGCACTTTTCCGCTTTCCATCACCACACCATGGGTCGCGACACCCAGGCCGCTACGGACATTTTGCTCGACCAACAGAATGGTACGGCCAGACTCGTTCATATGTTTGACAGTATTGAACATTTCTTTGGCCGTCTTAGGATCCAGACTCATTGAAGGCTCATCAAGCATCACGAGAGCAGGGTCCAGCATGAGCGACCGCGCAAACTCCACCTGACGTTGCTGGCCACCAGAGAGACTACCCGCCTTTTCGGTTGCACGTTCCCGCACAATGGGAAAGAGCGCCTCAGCCTCGGCAAGTCGGCGCCGAACAAGAGCCGCGTCGTTGAGCATGTAGGCGCCTAACTCGACATTCTCGCGCACCGTCAAGGCGGGGAACAGGCTGTGCGCCTGGGGTACGAGGGCAAGTCCGCGTGACAGAATCTGCTGCGGCCTTAGTCCGCGGATAGACCTGCCATCAAAGATGATGTCGCCCTGGCGCGGCTTGAGCAGGCCGCTGATGGCTGCCATCACCGTTGACTTGCCCGCGCCATTTGGCCCGACAATACAGGTGATGGCGCCTTGCTCGACAGTGAGGGAAACACCCCGAAGGACATCACCTCCGCCGTAGCCAGCATAGACGGAATCGAGCTGCAGCAGCATAGTCTCAGTCTCCTAGATAAGCCTCGAGCACGGCCGGATCGCTGCGTACCTGATCAGGGACGCCCTCGGTGAGCAGGGAACCGCGATGCATGACGGCGACCTTGTCGCACAGGCTCATGACGAATTGCATATTGTGCTCAACGATGAGGAAGGTGATGCCACGCTGGTTCAGCGTTTTGATGCGGTCGGTGAGTTGAGCCGCCAGGGTTGGATTCACCCCCCCGGCAGGCTCGTCGAGTAACACCACCAGGGGTTCGGCGATCAGAATCATCGCAAACTCAAGCAACTTCTTCTGGCCATAGGAAAGATTTTCCGCGGGTGCATCGGTAAGATGCGAAATGCCCACGAAATCTAATAGCTCTTGGGCGTGCGCCCGTTCGTGTGGCGCGGACCACCGTCGGAGCAGCGCACGGATGCCGCGCCGCTGGACGGCGATGTGCATATTCTCCATGACTGTCAGGCGCGGGAACACTCGAACGAGCTGAAACGTCCGCCCCAGTCCCAGACCGAAGATTGTGCTCGGGGATGCGTTGGTCACGTCAGTTCCTCTAAGTGTGACGGTACCGGCGTCGGGCCGCTCATAACCAGTGATCACGTTGAAAAGCGTCGTCTTGCCTGATCCATTCGGGCCAATCAACCCCGTAATCGAGCCTTGTTCGACAGCCAGCGAACAGCCGTCGAGAGCGCGAATGCCGCCGAATGCTTTGGAGATGCCATGGACTTCGAGGAGACTCATTGGCTCAACCTCATCTTTTCTCCACGACAACCGGTTGACGTTCTGGCGCTACCGGAGAGCCACCCGCGCCACTGCGCACACGCCATGCCCTCCAGAGCCGGGCGAGCGAGCGAACGATGCCCTGGGGCAACAGCAGCATTATGATGAGGAATAGCGCGCCAAGGAAGATCTGATAGTATCCGGTCTGCGAATTCATGTTGAAATACAACTGGGCGGTCTCTAAGATTACCGCGCCAAGAATAGGCCCCGAGAGCGTCCCTACGCCGCCCAGAAACGCCATCAGGACGATGGTGATGGACAGGGCGGGGTCGAAGACATAAGGCGGATAGACCGCGCCGAAGAAATAGCCAAACATCGCGCCAATCATTCCGGTGAAAAAGGCAGAGATCACCCAGGCCACCAGCTTGCTCGCGCCCGTCCTCACTCCCAGCCCTTCGGCGCGGTCCTCGTCATCGCGGATGGAGAGCAGCCACAGCCCGTAGCGCGAGCTGCGGATGTACCAGGACGTCAGCAGCGCGGCAAGCAGAATCGCGAGCTGGATGTAGTAAAACGGCAGGAAATACCAGTTAATGTCAAACTCGGGAAGGGGCAGAAACAAGCCGGCGGACCCAAGGGTGATGCCGCGCAGGTTGAAGGCGAGCAACTGGAAGATGAACACCATAATGAGCGTGGTAATCACAAAGGCGTGTCCACGCAGCCGTAACGCAATCCAGCCGAGTGGTATGGCGAAGAGCATCGCCACCACTCCGGCTACTGGTACCAGCCAGAAGATGCCGAAGCCGCCCTGCAGGTGTTGATTGGTCGATATCAGTGCGATCGTATAGGCTCCGAAGCCAAAGAAGATCGTGTGGCCGAGCGCGTTGTAGCCAGTATAGCCCGAGAAGATATTCCAGGCTGTGGCTAACCCCGCGAACATCAGGACAAGAACAGCGCCATTCACGACGACCAGGTTAGAGACCATGAGCGGGAATGTCACCGCTACAATGAGCAGGAACAGCCCCCAGGCGGGCTTGATCAGACGCGGGTTCAGGGATCGTTTCATATCCGGGTATCCTGCCTCATTGCTTGCGTGTGGCAAGGCGGCCGAAGAGGCCCTGCGGTCGGAACAACAACAGGAGCACGAGCGCGAAGAAGAACACCGCGCTTGACCATATCGGCGACCACACAACAGCCGTCACGTCCGAACACACGAGCATGATGATGGCGCCGATCAGCGCGCCCTGCACACTCCCCAGGCCACCCAGGATGATGATGGCAAACAGGCGTGTGATAAGGTCGTACCAACTGTTGTTGTTGAACGGAGTTGTCGCGCCATAGGCCATGCCACCCGCGGCGGTGAGCGCCACACCGATGGCAAAGGTGATTGCCGACACGCGCTCAACGTTGATGCCAATGAGCTGAGCGGCGGTGCGATTCTGCATCAGCGCACGGACGCTCCGGCCAAACTTGGTCCGGTAGAGAAGAAAGAAGAGTGCTGCGATGAGCGCCAGGGCCAGGATGAATGCGAAGATATAGACGTAGGCGACGTAGAAATTCCCTACCTTAACACCCTGCGTCACGTACCATGCGTCCAGCTCCTGCTCCGTGGTGCCAAAGCGCACGCCGAGTATCCCTTCGATCACCAAGCCGATGCCAAAGGTCACCAGGATCGAGAGTTGGGTGCGATCTCGCTTCATCGGACGAATGAAGGCGATCTCGACGACGATGCCAAGCAGGAATAGCAAGGGCATCGTGATCAACAAGCCCACGAACAAATCAATGTGGAACGATTGCAGCAGGACAAGGCTCAAATAGGCCGCGAGAATGACGTACCCGGCCTGGGCGACATCAATGATGTCCAGTACGCCGAAGATCAGGCTGAGCCCTGTTGCCATAAGGGCGTACACGGTACCGGTGAGGATCCCTGCCAGCACGGCATCGAGGATGGTGACCGGGTCGAAGTCGAGGGGCACGCCATTGCCTCCTTAGTTACCACTGGGTCAAGTTGTGCATCGGCGGGTTGCTCGGCAGCCCCCGGCCTGTGACGAATCTGGAGGGCGGCGCGAGAGATGAATAGTTGGATATCCATCTCCCGCGACTCGCTGCAACAACGGAGGATCAACCTCCCCAGTTCGGCTTCGGATACTCGAGCGACGCACTCGCGGGTGGTGATGGGTAGACGCAGACAACGCTCCCATGCTGCCATTGCAGGGTGAATGCAGGCATGTTGGCGCTTTCACCCACACTGTTGAACTGAACGGGTCCCTGAACACTATCAAACTTGCCAGTGTTGAGCGTCTGGATCAACTTGGCGTTATCGGTGCATTTACACTGTTCGACTGCCTGCTGCAGCACCTCGCCGACCGCAAATGCCTCGGCGGAGTCCGCGGAGATGTCGTCCGCCTTGCCGCCATACTTGGCGACGAACGACTGCACAAACGCCGCGTTTCGGGCATTGTTCAACTCTGGCCACCAGCTATTGGCGAAGGCAATGCCCTCGGTGTTCGCCGCGCCGACCGCCTGGACAAAAGGCGCGCCGACATCAGGCCCAGCGGTGAACATGATAGCCTTGGGATTGTAGTGTTGCTGCGTGAAGATCTTGACGAAGGCCTCGGAGTTCTGGATGTGCGTCCCACCGATGAACACTTCGGCATTCTTGTTGATGACAGCGTTGGCGATCGGTGTGTAGTCGGTCGTTTCGCTAGGGAACACCTGATAGTATACCGTCTTAATTCCAGCCGCTTCGAGGATTGGTTTCACCTTGTCTATCTGCGGCTGCGTAAACGGGTCGTCCTCAGTGGCGTAGGCGGCCGTCTTCGGGCGCTGGTCCGGTGGCATTGCGGCCAACATCTGGCCATAGCTTACGAGCAGATCCTCCACCGGAACGGACACATCATAGAGCCCCTTGATGCCACGATTGAAGACGGATGGCGCGCCCCCAGCGCCTTCGAGCATCGCATAGCCGTAGCGGTTGGTGACTACGGACGCGGGCTTGGTGAGCAGGCTGGAGTACGGGCCAATGGTGAAATCAACATGGTCCACCGTAATCAGCTTGGTGTAATTGGTGGTTACCTGCTCGGGGGTGCTGTTGTCGCCAACAATGTCGAGCTTGACCTGGCGCCCCAGCAGGCCACCATTCTTATTTACCTGGTCAGCCCACAGCTGATAGCCCTGCTGAAAGGCTTTGCCATCGTCCGCAAAGTCGCCTGAGGTGGAGAGGGACGCGCCGATTACTATCGGCGACGTATTCCCCGTTTGTGTACTCGACGTTCCACACGCGGTGAAAGCCATGAGCGCTGCCAGCGCTATCACGACAGCAGATGTAAACTTCCGTATGCTGTGAAAATGCCTTCCGGTCATCTTGTTCCCCCTCGTAGCACTGAGGTTTTCGCAGGTGCCTGGCGTTCCTCGTATCCATTGGGTTCGCTGGGAGTAGTACCGGTCGTGATTGCCTTACCAGAATGAGTCACCCAATCATCATAATCGCTCCCTCGTTGAGATGTTGTGCTCCATGTCGCATCCATCACGAGGGTTTCTTGCCACCTCCTCATCGAACGAGAAAGCCAAACAGGCGTTGGACAAACGATTGCCTGAGACTTTAGCATCTCCCCGCTGCTTTGTCAATCCTGTGTCATAAATCGCAGTGCGAGCATCTTGATCGTCTCGGTTAGGCGGCCACTCCCGGCCATTTGCTCCTTCGCCCTCTGCTCTTCACTCAGGCTGAATCACTGCATTCCAGTCGTGGCCAAGGTCGGTCAGGAGCGCCTGCGCGGCGTTGCGTCCGGGCGCGCCTGTCACCGATCCGCCAGGATGAGTGGTCGCGCCGGTCTGATAGAGACCAGGAATCGGCATGCGATGCTGGGCATACCCAGGCACAGGCCGTAGCGTGCCTGATTGCGACGGCCCCATATCGCCCCCGTGGCAGCTGCCATGCCAGTTGTGCCCGTTGTACCGCTCAAGGTCGAGCGGGCTGCGGATGTCCGCGGCCAGGATTTTGTCATCGGTAAGGTTCGGCGCGTACCGGCGCAGCTCATCGAGGTTCTCGCGAGCTACCTCCGTCTTGATCTCATCCCACCTTTCTGGACCCTCGCTCAGGTCATATGGCTGCTGGCTGATGACCTTGACGATATGCTTCCCCGCGGGCGTGCGTGAGGGATCCCCGACCGACGGAGTCAGCACTAGCAGCGGCGTTTGGTCATCATTCAGCCGACCCTCGCGGAAACGCTCTTCGGTGCGGAGCTGACGTTCCGGCGTCTGCGCCACCCCCGCCGCGACAGTCGCGAGCGTGCCTTCCGCAGTGGCAAAGAGCGGCGGCTCGGTTGTCGCGTAATGAGCGACGAACATGGTTCGGCCACCTTTGTACGATTCCACTCCGTAGAGGAAGGCATCACCCCACATGTCGGCGGGCGCCATATCCACAAGGTGTTTGATGTGGATCGACGAGACTACAGCCTGGCGCGCTCGAAATTGCTCGCCTGTGGCCGTTTCGACACCCACGCAACGGCCACCTTCGACGATCAGGCGTACCACTGGGTGATTGGTGAGGAGCGTGCCGCCATGCGCGTCGATGTAGCGCCCCAGAATCTGGGGCAGAGCGCCTGACCCGCCCCTGGGAATGGCCCAACCATTGCGCTGACGCCCAGCGGCAAATGAATATGCCAGCGTCCCCGTGCCAGGGCGATCCGCTGGCTGCAAGGTACCTTCGGCGAACCAGACCATCATGGACTGGACATGCCAGTCCTCAAAGGTGGCGTTGATAATGTCCCAGGCAGAGAGCGCCTGACGTCGTAGCCAGATAGCGCCATTCCGATACTCAGCGAGCCGCTCGGCGACCGATGGCCCCGACCCAGCAGGAGCGTAACGCATACCGCCGAACACCGACGCAACCTCGCGCCACTCGGCCATCATCGTGCGATAGGCGTCTGCGTCATGTCGCGAGAATCTGACAATCTCCTCACAGGTACGATCAATCTCGGTCCACTGGGTAATGGAGGCGCCGTCGGGGAAGACAATGTGACAGGCAGGGTCACTCGTGATGTATTCCAGACCATACTCGGCCAGCGGCAACTCCTGATTGCGCCAGATGGGACTCTCCATGAAGATCGCGTGCGCGGTCGAGCAGGTATCGTGAAGAAAGCCAGGGAGCGTCAACTCCTCGGTGGCTGTATCGCCGCCGATGTGCGGACGCGCTTCGAGCACCAGGCAGGTCAATCCTGCCTTGGCCAGATAGGCGGCGGTGACCAGGCTGTTGTGACCCGCGCCCGCGACGACGACGTCAAACTGGTCCGCCATTTCTCCCTCCTACATATCAACCAAGGCGACAGTGGGTATCAACTGAGCGCCGCATGCGACGTTAAGGGGCAAAACGGGATAGATCGTTCGTGCTAGCTGAGGTGTTGGGTCAACCAATCGGCCACCAGAGACCGCGACGCGAAGACACGGTCAGTACACCCGTGATTGCTTCCCTCGAACGCGGCCAGCTCCGAACTCGGTATTTCGGCGTGGATGCGCTCCGCGTCGCTGAAGAGAACGATCGTATCGCGGGTGCCATGCACGATGAGCAATGGACAGCCAACATGCTGAGTGACGCCGACCAGGGACATATCTCGCGCGCGTTGACGCCCCTCAACCTCGTCCGCCGCACCCGACCGCCTGGTAAAGGTGGCGCGTGTCATCGGTGGGCGATCATCCCAATGCTCAGCCATCGAGTAGATTCCTGCCAGGTCTACCGCCGCCTTGATGCCAGGGACATACGCCGCGGTTCGTATCGAGTAGTAGCCGCCGAGGCTGACGCCAAAGACTCCGACACGGCTCTGATCGAGATCGTCGCGCGTCGTGATCCAGTCCATCATAGCCTGGGAGGCGTGCTCGTACGCTGGCTCGATGTGCAGCAGCCCCTCGGTCTCACCCTGTCCAGGCCCGTCCACCGCCAGCGTTGCCAGCCCACGCCGCAAGAAAACATCAGCGGTCGTCTGGATTTCCTCTTTGGTTGAGTCAAGGCCAGGCAGCATGATGACCACCGGTGGTCGTTCCGCTCCCGCTGGTAGGCGTAGCAAGGCGGCCATATGAACGGCGCCATAGGGAATCTCGACGCGCATCGCGGGCGGCTCCAACGCCCACATCCCTTTCTGATAATCTTCTGTCAGTTGCCGCTGGGCCGTTCGCGCGAGGTCGGGATCTTCCATGAAGACGAACTTGCCAAAGTGCCAGCACAATGCCGCTCGGCGCCACGCCTCGGCCGCCGTCAATGCGAACCCGCGCGACTCGGCGGTCTGGGCAAGGTATTCATAGCCGCGTGCCGTCGTCGCCCACTCCGGCAGCCACTGGCTCCAGGTCTGGATACGCGCCAGCGTGGCGTTGAAGTCGCTCAGGTCCACGCCGTTCGCGACAAATCGCGGCGCCCAATGGCTTACGGCGATGCGAACGCGTTCATCTTGCTGGGAATAACTCGTGCTCTCACGTGCATTAGAGTCAGTAGAGTCAGTCGTGGCCATGATTCCTCCCTGCCTGTCGATGCAGCGGTCGTACAGCTCGATGCATTCACATTGCGTCCTGCGCCTCATTCACCGACTTCTGCCCATCTGACCAGTCCCACCTCCTTAGACAATCGTTTGTTCGTGATGAACAAACGATTGCACGACACTGTAACACTCCTCCCAGGGCATGTCAATGCGCCGCTCAGTTGACGTGTGCCACGCCCGGTGGCCCGTTGCGCAAATACCCGCTTGCGGTCCGTGCCAGAATCGCCGTCTGGTGGTATTCTTGAAGTGGGAACCGGGGGAGATGCCGCTACCATCGTATCGTGACGACATCTGACGACATATCGGGCGGCAGCCCAACGATAATTGACATGCCCCCTATTTGATGCTACTGTTGTCGGAACAACCGTTTGTTCAGAACAAGGGAGGGCTGTACCGGTGGACGAGCGAGATGGCAACTGCTCCTGCAAGGTCGCCTGAAATGACCTTGAAAGACCTTGCCAGATTGGCCGGAGTTCATCCCTCGACGGTTGCGCGGGTGCTCAACGACGATCCGCAGCAGCGGGTGAGCGAGGAGGTGCGCGCGCGTATTCTGGCGCTGGCCCGCGAGCAGGGCTATCAGCCGAATCACCTGGCGCGCTCGCTGCGGACGAAGCGCAGTTTTGTCGTCGGCACGGTAATCCCTGACATTGCCAACCCGTTCTTTGCCATCCTGTTCCGGGGCATCGAGGATGCGATGGCGGCCAGGGGATACAGCGTGATTATGGCCAATACGGACGACGAATTCCCGCGCGAGCAAAACAGCATCGCCATGCTGCGCGGGCGGCAGGTGGATGGCTTACTCATCGCGACGGCGCGCCGAGAGGATCCTACCATCAATGCCCTGACGGCGGGCGGATTCCCCTTCGTGATGGTGAACCGCCACACGGACCCGCTTCCTGGAAACACCGTCGTACCCGATGACTATGCTGGGGCGACCGCCGCGGTAGAGCATCTCATCAATCTCGGCCACCGCCGTATCGCGCATATCGCTGGTTCAGATGAGATGTCGACCGGCCACACCCGCGCGCGCGGGTATGTCGAAACGATGCGGCGGCGACGCCTGGCTGTTGATCCGGATCTCATCGTACGCGGGAGCTTCCGCGAGCCAGGTGGCTATGAGGCGACGCGACAACTGCTCGCGTTGCCCCAGCCGCCAACAGCGATCTTCGCGGTGAACGACCTGGCGGCGGTCGGGGCCATGCGCGCGATAGAAGAGGCGGGCCTACGTACGCCAGGCGACATCTCAATTGTCGGTTTCAACGACATCTCAACGGTTCTCGGCACAACACGTCTGCTGACGACGGTTCACCTGCCATTACTCGACATGGGAAAAGCAGCGGCAGAACGCCTGCTCGCGCAGATTACCAGTGGAATGGCGGCGTCGGAGCCACTGGTAATGCCTGTGGAGCTGGTGGTTCGCCAGAGCACAGGCCCTGCTCCGGTGTGAAGGAGGCACAGCTCTGCAGGCGCTTGTGGCGATGCCTCGCCATGACGGCATTCTCATCGTGGGGCGAGTGAGCGCGAAACGGAAACTGTGACGATGGCGGTCGGCGCTGTCGCTCACGCAATCACCTGGAGGTCTGGATATGGCTCGTGTCGCTCTTGGCTTCATCGGTCTTGGTGCGATGGGCGGCCGCGTCACGAAGCGGCTCCTGGATGCAGGATATGAGGTCGTCGGCTTCAACCGCACGCCATCCAAAGCGCAGTGGCTGCTGGCTGCCGGGATGCGCTGGGCCAATACGCCCCGCGAGGTGGTGGAATCGGCCGAGATCATCTTCACCATGGTCACCAATACCGACGCGCTTGAGACGGTTGTACAGGGGCCGAACGGGGTGCTCGCAGGGTTGCGGCCAGGCCAGGTCTACATCGACATCAGCACAGTTAGCCCGGCGAAGTCGCGCGAGCTGGCAGGCCAGGTGGCGGCACGCGGCGCACGTATGCTCGATACGCCTGTTTCTGGCAGCCCGATTACGCTGGAGCAAGGCCAATTATCGATGATGGTTGGCGGTGATCGTGAGACCTTTGAGCGCGTCAGACCCGTGCTGGAGGCGATAGCGCCTACCGTCAACTACGTCGGCGCCAATGGTCAGGCGGTGCTGATGAAGATCGCCGTGAACCTCAATTTGCAGGTTCAGCTCATGGCGTTCTCCGAGGCGCTACTCCTCGCGGAAAAAGGCGGCATTCCTCGCGCGACGGCGTTGAAAGTTCTGCTTGATAGCGTGATTGCCTCGCCTTCGCTCAAATACCGCACCCCTTTTATCCTCAACGAGCCGGATGAAGCCTGGTTCAATGTCAACATGATGCAGAAGGATATGCTGCTGGCGCTGGATATGGGGCGACAATTTGACGTCCCTCTGCCAACTGTCGCCGTAAGCAACGAGTTCCTGACAGCTGCGCGCGCAATGGGTCTGGCCGAGCATGATTTCTTCATCGTCTACAAGGTGCTCGCAAAGATGGCTGGCGTCGAGCCGTAGCGGCCCCTCGGAACGAGAGCAGCGTCGTGGATCAGAGAGCATCGAGCAGCAGACTGCGCGTCAACTCGTTCAGAGGTCCGCAGAATCTGCCACTGTACGTCGCCATGCACGAAGGCTACTTCGCCGACCGTGGGCTCGTCATCGACCTGACGTTTACCGCCGGGTCAGCCGCGCAACTTGCGGGTCTGGCGCGAGGTGAGTACGACCTCATCCAGACGGCCCCCGACAATGTGATCAATTACGCGACACAGCCCGCCTCGTTTGGGGTAGATCCGGCGACTGCGCCAGAGATTGCGATGGCGCTGGGGGGCAGCGTCGGTCCGCTGAGTGTCTACGCACGGCCCGGTATGGCAGGCATCAACGACTTGCGTGGCACGACGCTTGGCGTTGACAATCCCTCCTCCGGCTTCGCCCTGGTGCTGCGTGACCTGCTCCAACGTCAGGGGTTGTTATTAGACCGTGACTATTCGTTCGTCGTGGCTGGCGCGACACATGCCCGGTGCGATGCGCTCCTGGCGGGGTCCATCGCGGCCACGATTCTCTATGCGCCGTTTGATCTGCGCGCCGCCGACCATGGCTGCGTTCAGCTAGCGTCCTCGTCCGCCGCGTATTCGGCCTATGCGTCTGGCTCGACCGCTGGTGTGCGCCAGTGGATGAACGCGCACCCAGCGATGGTGACGCAATACGTGGCTGCCATCCTGCGCGCGCTGCGCTGGCTTCATGATCCCGCGCATGTGGAGGCGGTCCAGTCACTCATGCGGTCAGAGTCATCACTGGGCATCGCGCCCGATCTGGTGGCGCAGATCTATGATTTCTTTGTTTCTCCCGCAAGTGGCCACGGAATGGACGTCGCGCTCGACGAGAACGGTCTGCGCCAGGTGATTGCGCTCCGTCGGACGTACGGCCCCGCCGACATACTACTGGGACAGCCCGAAGAATACTGCGATGCGCGGTGGTATCAGGCGGCGCGCGCCAGTCTGCCGCCCGACGTGTAGTGAGCATTGCGCCTCGTACCTGGTGTGCCTGCCGCTTGACAACTTTCCTCATTGCGGTATGATTGTCATACCAGTTGGGACAACATGATGTGATGATGTAGGTGGTGGTGAGGACGGCATGTACGACCGGATTGAGCGCACCAGAGTATTCGAGCAGATCGCGGCTCAGATCGAGCGGCGCATTCTCTCAGGCGAGCTGCGCCATGGCGACTATCTCGGCTCGGAACGCGAGCTGGGCGAGCAGTTCGGCGCAAGCCGCACCGCCGTGCGCGAGGCCCTGAAGACGCTTGCCCAGCGGGGTCTGGTGGATATGCTGCCCGGTCGGGGAACGATGGTGGTAGATGGCACCTCGCAGGCTATGCGGCACTCACTTCACCTGATGATGCGCATTGGCAGCCGCCACGTCCCGGAGCATCTGACCGAGGTGCGCGAGATCATCGAGCCGGAGATGGCGGCGCTTGCGGCGGAGCGGGCGGAAGACGAGCATATTGTCGCGATGCGCACAGCGTACGAGACGATGGAGCATGCGCTCGACGATGCCGACGCCTTCATTGCTGCCGATAATGACTTTCACCGTGCGGTGGCGCGCGGCTCTGGCAATCCCTTGATCCTGGCGCTGATGGACTCGATTGTCGATCTGCTCAGCGATCAACGCAAGATGATCTTCGCCGTGCCGGGTGGCCCTGAGCGCGGGCAAGAGCACCACCAGCGCGTGATGGACGCAATCGCGGCGAAAGACGCTGAGGCCGCCCGGAGCAGTATGCGCGAGCATCTGAAGCAGGTGCGCGCTGATACCCGGCAAGCGCTGCTCGGCAACCCAGCTAGCAACCCAGCAAAACGTGTAAACCTCCCATAGCGAGCGCAAGCTCTGGAAAGGCGAGGAAAGTCTGCATGGCACAGGCGAAAACGGCGCGCCAGGCGCAGCATGCCAGTCATAGTCAGCCAACCGCCACTGAGGGCGAACTCTGGCGTGGTATGTACCGGCAAATGGTAACGATTCGCCTCTTCGAGGAACAGGTCAACGACCTCTACAAGACCGCGCGCATGCCGGGTCTCGCGCATCTCTACTCTGGCGAGGAGGCGGTCGCGGTGGGCGTCTGCGCGGCGCTACGGCGCGATGATTACATCACCAGCACGCACCGCGGCCACGGCCACTGCCTGGCGAAAGGCGCAGCCGTTGACCGCATGTTCGCCGAGCTGCTCGGCAAGGAGGCGGGATACTGCAAGGGCAAGGGCGGCTCGATGCACATTGCCGACCAGGATACTGGCAACCTGGGCGCCAACGCCATTGTCGGCGGCAGCGCGGGCATCGCGACGGGCGCCGCGTTCTCCAGCAAGATGCGTGGCGCGGACCAGGTTGCCGTCTGTTTCTTCGGCGATGGCGCGCTGGGCCAGGGCATCGTGTATGAAGTCATGAACATGGCCTCGCTTTGGAAACTGCCCGTCATCTACGTGTGCGAAAACAACCTGTATAACGAGTACACCCACTTCAGTGAGACCACCGCCGGTGAGCTGACCGCGCGGCCACAGGCGTTCGGCATTCCCGCCGACGAGGTGGATGGGCAGGATGTGCGCGCTGTCTACGCCGCAACGTATGGCATGGTCGAGCGCGCGCGCCGTGGCGAAGGGCCGTCATTTCTGCTCTGTAACACCTACCGCTACTATGGCCACCACGTTGGCGATATCCAGCGCGCGTACTACCGCTCCAAGGAGGAAGAAGAGCACTGGAAGACCCAGCGCGACCCGATTACTCTGCTCGGTCAGTGGCTGACGGAGCAGGGCATGGCCGACGCCGACGCGCTTGACCGGATGACGCGGGAGGCGCGCGCCGAGGTCGAGGCGGCGGTAGATTTCGCGCTCAACGCGCCTTTCCCAGATGCCAGCGAGGTGGATCAAGATGTCTACGCCTAGCACAACGCTCAACCAGACAGAGTCCACCGGGGTCCGCGAGCTGACGCTTGCGCAGGCCATCCGCGAGGCGCTCGCCGAGGAGCTGCGCCGCGACGCGACCGTGTATGTCATGGGCGAGGATGTGGCTGAGGCTGGCACGCCGTTCAAGGTGCTTTCTGGATTGGTGGAGGAGTTCGGCCCGCAGCGGATCATCGACTCGCCGATCTCGGAGGTAGGCATTACGGGTATCGGCGTGGGCGCGGCAATGACGGGCATGCGTCCCGTGGTAGACATCATGTTCGGCGACTTCATCGGGCTGATTATGGACCAGCTTGCCAACCAGGCGGCCAAGGTGCGCTATATGTCCGGCGGCAAGCTCAAAGTGCCGCTCGTCGTGCGCACGACGCTTGGGGCCACCCGCCGGAGCGCCGCGCAGCACAGCCAGAGCCTGCACGCCTGGGTCAGTCATATTCCCGGCCTCATGGTCGCTCTCCCATCTACGCCGTACGACGCTAAGGGTCTGCTCAAGACGGCCATCCGCGACGATAACCCGGTGGTCATCTTTGAGGACAAGATGATGTACACGCTCAAAGGCGCCGTGCCTGAGGCGGAATACACCATCCCCTTCGGTGTCGCCGACATCAAGCGGGCTGGGGCGGATATCACCCTGGTCGCGACGAGCAGCATGGTGCAGGTCGCCCTCGCCGCCGCCGAGACGCTGGAACAGCTTGGCATCAGCGCCGAGGTGATTGACCCACGCACGATGGTTCCGCTGGACAAGGATACTCTGGTCGCGTCGGCCAGGAAGACGAGCCGCGCCATCGTCATCGACGAGGGCTATCAGAGCTTTGGGGTGACCGCTGAGATGGCAGCGGTGATCGCCGATGGCGCGTTCTACGACCTGGACGCCCCGGTCAAGCGGCTGGGTGCGATGGATGTTCCCATACCCTTCTCGCCCGTGTTGGAGGACCAGACGGTCCCAACCCCCACTGCGGTCATCGAGCTGGCGAAGACTCTCTGTGGCCGCGTGTAATCGTGTACTTGCCGCTGGTATTTTGCCTATAGCGTCTGACGCCAGATCAAAGGAGCAGGATGATGGCACTCAAGACATACGGCACGATGGGTGTGGACTGGGAGGAGCGTGTAGACTTCGAGCGGCTGCGTACGCAGCGCCTTGCCCGCATCAAGCGGCTCCTCAAGGAATCGGACCTGGGCGCGCTGCTTTGCTTCGATATGAATAACGTCCGCTATATCACTGCGACCCACATCGGCACTTGGGCGATGGACAAGCTCGCGCGCTTCACGCTGTTGGCCCGCGACGACGATCCGATCCTCTGGGATTTTGGCTCGGCGGCGCGACACCACAAGCTCTACTGTCCCTGGCTGGGCGAGGAGCGCTCACGTGCGGGCATCTCGACCCAGCGCGGAGCGATGCTGCCGGCCGCCGGGCGCGCCGAAGAGGTGGCGCGCAAGATTCGCGTGGAGCTGGAGGAGCGCGGCCTGCTTGGGGAGCCGCTTGGGGTGGACGCCATCGAGCTTCCCGTCCTCTTCGCGCTCCAGGCCGAGGGCATCAAGGTGGTGGACGGCCAGCAGCTGATGCAGCAGGCGCGCCTCATCAAGACCGTGGACGAGATCACACTGCTCAACACCGCCTGTATGATGGTGGATGCCGCCTATGACGACCTCTATCGCTTCATGAAGCCGGGCGTGCGCGAGAACGAATGTGTTGGCCTCGTCAGCAAGTCCCTCTACGACATGGGATCGGAGCATGTCGAGGGGGTGAACGCCATCTCGGGCGAGCGCTGCAGCCCGCACCCGCACGTCTTTAGCGACCGCGCGCTGCGACCCGGCGACCCGGCCTATTTCGACATACTGCACAGCTACAACGGCTATCGCACCTGCTACTATCGCACCTTCGCGGTGGGCAGCGCCTCGCAGGCGATGGTGGACGCCTACAAGAAGTGCCGCGAGATTCTGGACGCCGCGATCAACGTGATCAAGCCGGGGGTGACGACGGCGGATGTGGTGAAGTTGTGGCCGAAGGCGCAGGAGTTCGGTTTCCCCGACGAGGAGGCTGCCTTCGCGCTGCAATATGGGCATGGTGTCGGCCTCTCAATCTGGGAAAAGCCGATCTTCAGCCGTCTGGTCTCGCTCGACCACCCGGAGGTGATTGAGGAAGGGATGGTCTTCGCGCTGGAGACGTTCTGGCCCGCGTCAGATGGCTGGACCGCGGCCCGTATCGAAGAGCAGCTTGTGGTTACGAAGGACGGCTGCGAAGTCATCACGCGCTTCCCCGCCGAGGAGTTGCTCGTGGCTGGTACCCACTACTACACGGTCAATGGGCAGCTGGCGACGAAGCGCGAGGTGCAGTCCCATCTGAATGTCAAAGCTGACGGCCACCGGCGCGGCGCGATGGCGCACAGCGCGGTGGAGCGGCCATAGCGAAAGATCAGCTGAAGTTCACGGGAGATCGTTCATGGCGACAGATGTCATCTTGCCCGCGCTGGGGATGGCCCAGGACACCGGCAAGATCGTCGAGTGGCTCAAGTCTGAAGGCGAGGCCGTGACTGCTGGCGAGCCGCTGGTGGTGATCGAGACGGACAAGGCGGCGGTGGACCTGGAGGCGCCCGCGACGGGCATCCTGGCGCGAGTGGCGGCTCAGGTGGGAGACGACGTGCCAGTTGCGCGGGTGATCGCGGTTATCCTCTCGCCTGAGGAGGCGACCCTCTCCCCCAGCCCCTCCCCTAAAGGGGGAGGGGAGCCAGCAGCAGAGTCAGAACCAGAGACAGCGCCAGGCGCAGAACCCGGCATCGTAGTGGCCAGCCCATCAGGGGCGGGGAGCGCCAATGAGCGCCACCGGGCATCCCCCAAGGCGCGGCGTATCGCGGCGGCGCGTGGCGTTGATCTGGTGGCGGTGCGCGGGAGCGGACCGGGTGGCGCCGTGCTGGCCGCGGACGTGCTCGCTGCCAAAAGCGCTGCGTTGCCAGCGGCGTCTGTGCCTGTGCCTGTGTCTGTGCCTGTGCCTGTGTCTGTGCCTGTGGCTGCGGACGAGCACTCCATGAGCACGGTCTGGCGGCTGATGGCGGAACGCACGACCCAGAGCTGGACGACCACGCCGCACTTCTTTCTGATGCGCGAGCTGGATGCTACCGCGTTCAAGCATTGGTTCGCACAGGCGGAGAAGCGCGCGACCGAAAAGCTAACGTATACCGATTTATTGGTCAAAGTGGTGGCGACGGCGCTGCGCCTGCACCCGCGCCTCAACGCCTCCTGGCGAGATGGCGCTCTCGTCGCGCACGACGAGGTGAACATTGCGCTCGCCGTCGCGACGGCGGATGGCCTGGTGGCGCCGGTCATTCCGCGTGCCGACGACCTGAGCCTGAGTGGCATCGCCCGCCAGCGGGCAGAGCTGGTGGCGCGGGCGCAGGCGGGCAAGCTGCGCCCCGACGACCTTCAGGGCGGCACGTTTACGATCAGCAATCTGGGCATGTACGGCGTCGACGCTTTCACGGCGATCATCAACAGTCCCCAGGCGGCGATTCTGGCGGTTGGCGCGCTGGTTGACCGAGTGATTCCGGTCGATGGTCAGCCAGCGGTGTGCCCGACCATCACGCTCAGTCTCTCTTGCGATCATCGTCTCGTCGATGGCGCGAGGGGCGCGCGGTTCCTCGCCACGATGGCGGAACTGATGAACGACCCATCGGGCCTATAGTCGCGGCTGGGTTGGCCGTATGCGTCTGAGTCGCTCCTGTCTTGTCGTGTCAGCGGGCGGGGTGAGTGTGTGTGCCGCGTTCGTGCTGATGGCGGGGCAGGAGCGGCTCTTGCTCTTTCGCAGCTTTGTCCTGCTCGTCGCAACATGCAACACACACCGCTCGCTCGCTGTCCGGCGCCCATTCATCCCAAAATCTCCCCTTTGAGAGGGAGGCCACCCTCCCTGATTAGAATGTGCGGCGCGGCGTCTTCTGTCCATTCTCATGCAGCGTCGCCAGAAAGACCTCGATGTCGGACTCCGCCAGGAGCCGCGAGAGCGCCGCGCCCCAGGCGTAGCGCCCACGCTGGCGCCGGTCGCTCAGCAGCAGGCGGATGCGGAACATGCCGTCGAAGCGGACGAAGATCCGTAGCAGGTGCGGTTTGGTGCTGGCATCGTAGACTTTGGCGATGGCCGCCGCATAGGCTGCCGTGGCGTCGGTAGCATTGGTAGCATTGGTAGCGTCCGTCGCCTCCGGCTTGTCGGACTTCTTGCCGCGCCGGTGTGTCGCTACCTCGCTCGCGGCGTGTTCTTCGGCTTTCGCCAGCCCGCGAATGCGCTCATCGCGGACGTTACGCATTACGCAGCGCGCGGTGAAGCCCTTCTCAGGGCCGCCGAGCGTCGGCAGGCCGTGCTCACTGAACCCGGCCATCGCGCTGATACGCAGGGCGACATCGCGGCGCGAGCGAGCCTCTAGCAGTGGCACGTAGGCGATGCCTGGCGTCGCGGCGCGCTGCCGATGCACCTTGCCAAGCGCGGCAGGCGCCACCTCCGGCAGCATCAGCGAGACACCATCCGGCAGTAAGACTTTCTCGGGGATGCCCTGCGTGCGCTGGTGAAGGAAGGTGTTTGTCTCGGCCTGCGCCGCGAGGCTCCGCCACTCGATGGCCGTCACCGCCGATTGCTGGCGGGCGACCGAGCGCAACTTATGGTAGGCGGCGTGCGGCCCAAGCAGACTGCGCGACTCGCGGACGAGCCGCCCGACCATCAGGAACTGCGTCAGGTCGAGCAGGAAGGCGGTCAGTTTGGCGCGTTCGGCGCTATCGGCGTCGCCATACTGCGCCAGGAGCATGTGCGCGATCTCCTTGCGCCGCTCGGCGGGCATCCGGGTGATGGCGGCGTGCGCTAGCTCGGTCACGTCGTCGTAGTAGCGCACGCGCAGCACGCTGATATCATTCGGCGAGACCATCAGGGGGACGAGGATCTCGATATCCTCCTCGAACTCCTTGACCGTAGTGGAGATGCGCGGCAGGAGGATGATGATGGCCAGCAGCCCCAGCGAGGCGGCGGCCGCAATCAGCGCGATCTGCACGGGCGTCGGCAGGGTGTTGGCGATGAGCGACGAGCTGAGGTTGATCGCGAGGCTGAGCAAGGTCGAGATGACCACCGCGCTTGCGAGCAGTTCCAGTGCCCGCCCCTGGGCCGCGCGCGTCTCCTCACGCAGCGTTGGTAGCGTATTTCGCCAGTCGTCGCTCATATCGTCTCTGCCCTCTCCCCCTAACCCCCGCCCTGCGGGCCGCTGGCGCTGCGTGTGCTGGACGCACGCTCCGAGGCTCTCGCCTCGCGCACCAGCCCCCTCAAAGGGAGGGGGAACCAGATCGCGGTTCACCTGCACGTCGTCTGGCAGCGCCAGTATAACATAGCTGGCACGCTACAGCAGCCCGATGAAACGGCTGGTCATGCTCTTGATGCTATGCTGTGCGCACTGTCGCATGATTGGATATACGGTGAGGGCAACATTATGACCGACATGGCAGGTTCATTTTCGGGCAAGGTGGTGGTGGTCACTGGCGGCGGGTCTGGTATGGGGCGGGCGGCGGCGCTCGCCTTCGGGCGGGAGGGCGCGCGGGTGATGGTCGCGGATATCCACGGTGCGGCGGCTGAGGCGACGGCGGCTATGATTCGCGAGGCGGGCGGCGAGGCGGGCGGCGAGGCACGGTCCGTGGCGGTGGATGTCTCGCAGGCGGATCAGGTGGAGGCGATGATCGCGGCGACGATGGCGGCGTGGGGGCGGCTGGACTGCGCCTTCAACAACGCGGGCATCAACATCGAGCATGGTCCGCTGGTGGAGTGCAGCGAGGAGGAGTGGGAGCGCGTGCTGGCGGTCAACCTGAAAGGGGTCTGGCTCTGCATGAAGGCGGAGATTCCGCGGATGCTGGCCAGAGGCGACGGTGGCGACGGGCGCATCGTCAACAACGCCTCTATCGTCGGGCTGCGCGGCTCGCGCAACACGCCCGCGTATGTCGCCAGCAAGCATGGCATCGTCGGGCTGACCCGCGCCGCCGCGCTGGAATACGGGCAGGCGGGCATCCGCGTGAATGCGGTCTGCCCCGGCGCGATCAAGACGCAGATGTATCTCGACCGCGAGGGCGACGATCCCGCGAATAACGCGCGTATCGCCGCCGCCAACCCATTGAATCGGCTCGGCAGCCCAGAGGATGTCGCGGGCGCGGTGCTCTGGCTCTGCTCCGACGCCGCCAGCTTCGTCACGGGCCACTGCTTCGTCGTGGATGGCGGCGAGATCGTGTGAGTTATGGCTGGCGACTAAAGTCGGGCCTATACGGCCTCGCTCCGCTCCTCCACGAAGTCCGCCTCCGCGGACTGCCAGAGACCAGTCGGCGCGCCATCCGTCCGCCCGCAGGGCAGCCGCGCGAGCCGAGGTACGAGGCGAGAAGCGCGCGACGAGCGCGTGGAGCGGCAGCGGCCCAACGGGCGGGTTTTGTAGCCGCGGGCCCTTCAGGCGCGGTTTCAACCGCCCGCGACAGCTCTACCCGATGTGCGGGATGATCTCCTCGGCGTAGAGGCGCAGGCGGTCGTGGTCGTAGGCGACATCAGGGATATAGGCGATCAGGTAGTTCACGCCCGCGTCCACGATTGGCTGAATCCGCTCGACGAGCTGCTCCGGCGTGCCAACCTCGACTGTGTTCGCATACTCCTCGTAGGTCGCGCCAACCGCCTCGCGCGCCTTCTCGGTCGCCCGTTGCGGGTCCTCGCCGGGCTTGAGCGGGAAGAGCATGCGATTGGACGACCGCGTGATGCTCTCGAAGTCCCGGCCCACCGTCTCGCAGTGGCCGCGCAGGATATCGTACTTGCGGCGCAGCGCATCGGGGTCGCCCGCGAAGTTGCAGGCGTCGGCGAAGCGCGCCACCAGCTTGAGCGTCACCTGCTCGCCACTGCCCCCGATCCAGAACGAGGGATGCGGTTTCCGCGCCCCTTTCGGCTCGTTGATCGGCTTGTCGATGGTGTAGTGCTCGCCGCGGAACTCAGGATAATCCTCGGTCCACATCTTGGTGATGATCTCACACGCCTCGCGGAACATCCGCATGCGCGCGCGCGTCTCCGGGAAGCCATAGCCGTACGCCCGCCACTCGTGCTCGTACCACCCTGCCCCCAGCCCGCAGTAGAGCCGTCCGTGGCTCAGCACATCCACCGTCGAGGCCATCTTCGCCAGCAGCGCCGGGTTGCGGTAGCCATTGCAGGTCACCATCTGGCCGATATTCACCCGGCTGGTGTCACGTGAGAGCGCCGCGGTGATGCTCCAGCACTCAAACGTCGTCTCCAGCGTCGGGCTGGGCACGGTATGGAAGTGATCGTAGACCCAGATCGAGTCGATGGCGGGAATCGCATCAGCGGCTTTCGCCACGCGCGTCATCGCCTCATACTTCTCCACCGGATCGGCAATCCCCACCAGATCCCTGCGCCAGCCCTGGGGCACGAAGACGCCAAACTGTATCGCCATGCGCGCACATCCTCCTGATTATGCCTGAACGCCAAATACTCCGAAGCGCCATGCGACCTGAGAAGCCGCCGCTCTCAGGATACCACTTCCCAAAAGATAGTAGCAGGCATCGCGCGGGCTGGCCAGATGTACAGGGTCATCCCCGCCCCTTTGCCCGTTGGCGGGCGGCGCAATCCGCCGCATACTCTGCACAGCGTTTGTGTGTGTCTTAAAGAGCGATGAGGCAGAACCGATGAATGCGACGAATACAGATAATGCGGATATTGAGCGGCTCGTCCGGCTAATGGACCTGACCCGCGGCGACGAGAAGCACGACGGCAGCGCCGCCTCCACGCTGCACGTCATCTGGACCCTCTACGACCGCGTCCTGCGCTACGACCCACAGCAGCCACGCAGCCCCGAGCGCGACCGCTTCGTCCTGAGCAAGGGGCATGGCCCGGTCGCCTACTACGCTGTGCTGGCCGACAAAGGCTTCTTCCCCGCGGACGAGCTGCGGCGCTTCATGCAGTGGGATAGCATCCTCGGCGCGCACCCTGACCGCAACCAGGTACCCGGCGTCGAGGTCTCCACCGGCTCGCTCGGCCACGGCCTGCCGATGGCGCTCGGCATGGCGCTGGCGCTGCGCATCGCGGGCAGCGACCGCCGCGTCTTCGCGCTGGTCGGCGACGGCGAGTGCAACGAGGGGTCGATCTGGGAGTCGGCGCTGCTGGCGGGCCACCTGGGGCTGGGCAACCTGACCTGCATCGTCATCAACAACCACAGCAGCACGCCCGACCTCGGCGACATCGCCGCCAAGTTCGCCCAGTTCGGCTGGCAGACGACGACCGTCAACGGGCGCGACCTGGACCAGATCGAGGCGGCGCTCCGCCAGCAAGACGCCGACCAGCCAACCACCGTCGTCGCGACCATTGAGTGAGTAACCAGGGAATATGATCCGGGAGGAGTGATAGAACGATGCACACCGCGCAATTGACGATGCGCCAGCAGATGGTGCGCACCCTCACCGACACGCTCGATGTGGATAGGCGGCTGGTCGTGCTGCTGGGCAATATCAGCGTCTCGCAGTTCGAGCAGCGCCTCTTCAGCGCGCGCCCGCAACGCATCTACGATGTCGGCATCTCGGAGCAGGCGATGGTGAGCATGGCCGCCGGGCTGGCTCTCGAAGGGATGATCCCGATCGTCCACACCATCGCGCCGTTCCTGGCCGAACGCGCCTTCGAGCAGATCAAGGACGACTTCAGTTACCAGCAGCTTGGCGGCAACTTCATCAGCATCGGCGCGTCCTACGACTACAGCACCGAGGGCATGACGCACCAAGGGTCTGGCGACGTGCAGGTGTTGCGGAGCCTGCCGGGCATGCAACTCGTCGTCCCCGGCACCGCCGAGGAGTTCGACACGCTCTTTCGCGCCAGCTATGCCGACGGCCAGCCGACCTACTTCCGGCTGGGCGAGCGCCAGAACGCCACCCCACAGCCGGTGCGCTTCGGCCAGGCCGAGGTGATCCGCCAGGGTTCACTGGCGACGGTGGCCGCGGTCGGCCCGATGCTTGCTCCGACGCTGGCGGCAACCGAGAGGTTGGACGTGACGGTTCTCTACTACACCACCGTCGCCCCCTTCGACGGCGCGACGCTACGGGAGCACAGTCCGCATGGGCGCGTCGTGCTGGTCGAGCCATTCTACGCCGATACGCTCATCCCCGAGGTGACAGCGGCCATGGGCGCTACACCTGTGCGCGTCGAGGCGCTAGGCGTGCCGCACGAGCTACTCACCCGTTACGGCACACCGGAGCAGCACGACGAGGCGCTCGGCCTGACGCCAGCAGGCATCCGCGCCCGGCTGGAACGCTTCCTGGCGGAGTGATGCGCCAACCCTATTCCGGCTTGCGCACCAGGAAGGCGAAGCGGGAGAGACGTCTCTCACTGGCGAGCCGATGCACCATCGCCAGAAAACGCTGCTGCCCATGGTAGGTCTGTTCCCCCTCCAGCGGCAGTAGCTCGTCCTGCGCGCGCAGTCGGGCATTGTGCCGCCGCTGGCTGATCGCGGCCATGTTCTCAGTCATATCCTCTGCGCGCTCCAGGGTCAGCCCTGCCTCACCAATCAGGCGGGCATCCTCGCCCGGCGGCGAGAACAGATAGAAGCCGATAGAGCTGCGTACCGCAATCTCCTCGTTGGAGAGCAGGCCTGTCGCAATCACCGGATCGGTGAAGACCAGGCGGCCACCATCCCTCAGCGCCCGACGCCACTCTCGTAGCACGTCCAGCCGCCCAGGAAGGTGATTGATTGCGTCGACGCACAGCAGCGCATCGAAGGATGCATCGGCGAACGTCAGGGCGCTGCCCGCGTCCACCAACGCGATGTGAACACGGCCTTCCAGATGCTCAGTGCGGGCCATCGCGTTGCCAGCGGCGATGCCATGAGGGTTGATATCCACGCCGGTCACATGGGCTCCGGTTGTCCGGGCGATGAAGATTGCCGGTCCACCCGACCCACAGCCGACCTCCAGCAGACGCGACTCCGGCCCCAATCCGAGCCAGGCGCAGTACATCCGGCACTCATCAGCCGTCATCCAGCTATTCTGCCCGATATCCTCACCAAAGGCTTCGCGCCGCACCCGAGTCACCACGGCATGATCAAAACGGCTGTAGGTCGCATTATAAGAGTCAACCGGCTCGCCCATCCGACGCCTCTCTCCCGTATTAGCTTTCACCTAACATCTGGCGTCACGGCATATTCGTCACATTCAGGTCGGCGGGCGCCTCGATGGTGAAGCGCCACTCGATCTTGCGCTCCTCGCCGGGCGCAAGCTGCGTCTCCCAGGTCATCTGTTCCAGCTTCGTCTTCGAGGTCGGCTGGGGTCGGAAGTCCAGCGGCTTGATCTTGATGCGCTCGTGGCGCGGCACCGGCATCCTGTCCTTGAGAATCACCGCCTGGGGGGAAGCCGTGCGATTCGCCAGCGTCACACGGTAGCCCAGCGTCACCCGCCGGATGCCCGTCTGCAGGATATTGCCTTTGTCAGTGTCGCGCTCGATCATCTCCCGCTTGACGGTGATATTGTCGTCGATGCCCAGATAGAGCGTCAGCTCGGCGTCCTGCGCGGTCAGCTCAAGATTCGTCGCGCCGACGTACTCGTCGCCCGCCGCCCCCGCGTGGAAGACGTACATCTCTCCCGGCAGCAGCACCGTCCCGGTCGTGTTCTTCGGCAGCGCCCGCAGATGCGCCCCCTCGGAGACCACCGGCTCGGCGATATACTCCATCCGGCACGGCAGATCATAGGCGCCGATTCCCAGCGTGTGCGGCGAGCCATCCGAAGGGACATCCGAGCGCCCGCCGATATGAAAGACCTGCGCCGCGCCCGACTGCTCGACATTCGCCGATGCCAGCTCCATATCCCGCGCCTGATACTCCTCGGCCACCGCCAACGGCTGCGCCATCGCCACCATGCCATCCGCCGCGCCTCCGAATGCCATCGGCGCCCGCAGCGGGGTTGATTTCCGCATGGCAGAGTGTGGCACTGGCTGGGAAGGCGGCTGATAGACATCGAGATACCACGGGTCAGGCTCATCGGGCAGCCGCACCGTCGCCGATGGGCGCGCCGTCGAGAGCGCCAGCGCTACCTGCTGCCAGTCCTCGCCGGTGTTCTGCGTCACCAACCCCTGCTGCGTCAACTGCACGCGCGCCGCCTCGGCGTCCACCCGCGCATCGTAGCGCGGATGCCATGCCGCGCCATAGACGAGGTACGAAAGATTCACCGTCACCTCGCCCGCCTCAGCCGTCTCGATGCGCACGATTGCCGTCAGCCGGTCGGGCTGGTACGCGCCAGTCAGCCGGGCAAGCTCGCGCCGCCGCGCATCCAGGGTGCGCTGCAACTCCGTGCGCTGGCGCTGAATCTCCTGCCGCGCCGCCGCCAGCCGTTGCGCCTCCTCATCGGTGAAGGCCAGCAGCCCACTGGCATCGCTCGGCTTGGCCGTCCCGCGCGCCAGCCCCCACGCCAGGCTCCGCGCCGATTGCTCGCCCAGGCTCGCCAGCCACTGCTCCTGCTGCGCCATCAGCTTGTCGCGCTCGTCCAGCAGGTGAATCGCCCGTTCGAGCTGCTCGATCTCGTCGCGCAGGCGCGTCAGCGACTCCTCAGGCGCGGTCTCGTGGTACTCCTGCGTGCTCTCGACGCTCAGAATCCGCGTGCCCGCAGGCCCGGTCCCGGTCGCGCGAAACGAGCCGGTATCCAGCGCCATCGGCAGCCCGACGAAGCTGAGCGCATGCTCGCCCGCCGCGTCCACCGTCGCCGTGCCCTGGCGCGTCACCTGCCCGCCCTGCGGATAGACCGTAACCTCGGTAATTGCGCTCTCCAGATCAACTTTCATAAAGCATCCCTCCCTGGGCTATCTCGGCCAGCAGTGCGCGACCGAATGGGGTCTATGCGGCTCAATGTGGAATGCGGAATCATGTGGCAGTGGGGGGGCGCTCGTAGCCCCGCCACTGCACTATACGCCGCAGCCCTTGGGAGAGTTCCAGTTGAGTCTATGCGTGCTGTGCCGCGGCCAGCCAGAGCGCGGGTGAGGTCCAGTTGAAGCAGAGCACGGACGGCGGCTCGTTCGGATCGGGATGGAACGCCAGCAGTGAAACCGAGGCGTTATCCATACTGAAAAGTGGCACGCGCGCAAGGGGAATGCCCGCATAGTGGGCAACAATCAGTTTCACGAGATCGGCATGTGTGACTAGTGCAACCCACTCGCCGACATCCGGCGCGTGGCGCCAGCGCTCCGCCGCTCTCACCGCGCGTTGTTGAACAGCGGCAAAGCTCTCGACCCCCTGAGGCGCATGCAGAGGGTCGGTCACAAATCGCCGCCAACGGCGGTCAGCTTTATCCAGGTCGTCGTAGCACTTGCCACTGAAGCGGCCATAGTCCGTATCCAGCAAGTCGCGATCCGTACGGATCTCCAGGTTGCGGTCGGCATTGACATAGCCAGCAGTCTCCATCGTACGTTCGAGCGGTGACGCGACAATTGCAGTGATCGGTAGCGGGCGCATTGCCTCGCCCGTGGCCTGCGCCTCGCGCCGCCCTTCATCATTGAGCGGAATTCCAGGCAACTGGCCCGGAAGTAGATGCTTGACGTTGTAGTCGGTCTGGCCATGGCGCACCAGCACCAGTTTGCGCCATCCCCGATGCGCAGCATGCTCGATCTCGCGGCCATGTGGCCGTGTCGGAACCGTCGCGGGACCACGTGTGAACCAAGCCATGATAACGCCTCCCCTGCCTGCTCGATCCACAGCGACGCACTAATGACATCACTCGGTCGGCAGGTGGCGCCAGTCTAGCAGTCGGCAATGCCTGGCGCAAGCAGGTAAGGCGTTGAAAACGTCACAGTGTGACCCTGTTAACAGTGACAGATCACGGATTATTCATCCTCGCCCGTGGCCTCTGGGATGCCGCTGCCCAGCTCATCCAGGACCTCGGCGGTATGCTGCCCCAGCAGTGGCGGTGGCAGGCGCACCTCGGCTGGCGTCAGGCTGAAGAGGGCGGCTGGCCCAACCAGCGGCAGATGCTCCATCACCGGATGCGCCACCGTCACCACCTGGCCCGACGCCACCACCTGCGGATCGGCGAACGCCTGGGCGATATCATTGACCGGGGCAACGGCGACGCCCGCCTGCTGGAGCCGCTCGACCCAGCGAGCTACCGTATCGCTGTGCACAAGCTCGTCAATCAGCGGGACCAGTATGTCACGATTTCGGACGCGATCCACGTTCGTCGTGAAGCGCGGGTCGCTGGCCCACTCAGGCCGCCCGGCCTCCGCGCAGAACGCGGCGAAGAGCTTGTCGTTGGCCGCGCCGATCATCACGTAGCCGTCGCTGGCGCCGAAGACCTGGTACGGCACAATCGAGGCGTGGGCGTTGCCGCGCCGCACCGGCATCTCGCCCGCCACCAGATACGCGCTCGCCACGTTGATGAGCGCCGCCAGCTCCGCGCTGAGCAGCGAGACGTCGATGCGCTGCCCCTCGCCAGTGCGCTCGCGATGATACAGCGCCGCCAGCACGCCGGAGAAGGCATACTGCGCCGCGATCACATCCACCAGCGCGACACCCGTCTTCACCGGCGTCCGCTCAGGCTCGCCCGTGATGCTCATCAGCCCGCCCATCGCCTGTATCGGCACGTCGTAGCCCGCCCGGTCGCGGTAGGGGCCGATCTGCCCAAAGCCGGAGATACTGCAATAGATGATATCTGGCCGCTCAGCGCGCAGGGCTTCATAGCCCAGCCCGACGCGGTCCATGAAGCCGACGCGAAAGTTTTCGACGACGACATCGCAGCTCAGGCAGAGCCTGCGCGCCAGCTCGCGGCCTTCATCTGTCTGCAAGTCGATGACAACGCTCTTCTTATTGCGATTGACCGAGAAGAAATAGGTGCTTTCGCCGCCGATAAAGGGCGGTCCCCAGCCACGGGTATCATCGCCCGTGCCCGGCCGCTCGATCTTGAAGACATCGGCGCCGAGGTCGCCCAGCAACATCGTAGCGAACGGGCCGGAGACGACACGGGTGAAATCGGCGACGCGAATGCCAGTAAGAATGCCCATCTGATGCATGCTCCTGCGATATGTGAAGGGAGGTAGTAGCCTTTATTCCACTATAGCGCATTGCGATACGGAAGATGGGAGAGGCAGCAGTGCCAGATACGCCACCCACGCGCTACACTCCCTATAGGCTCAGCGATAGAAATAGCCCCATCACGCAATCCCCACATCTCAGAGTGGCAACAAATGACGAGCAGGAGGCTTACTATGAATGTGCTCGATGCAATCCGCCTCAAGCGATCCGTGCGCCGGTTCGCGCCTGACCCACTACCAGACGACGCGATCCGAACGATTCTCAACGCCGGTCGGCGCGCGCAAAGCTCCAAGAACACCCAGCCGTGGCAATTCGTCGCCGTGACCGACATGGATATCCTCACGCAACTCTCACGGACGGGCGACTTCGCGGGCCACCTGGCTGGCGCGGGGCTGGGAGTCGTGATCGTCACGCCAGACGATTCAGAGCGGCGCGACTGGCTCATGTTCGATGTCGGCCAGGCGGCGGCCTACATGCAGCTGGCGGCCTGGGAGCTTGGCATTGGCTCCGTCATCGCCTCAATCTATCATCCCGAGCAGGCGCAGGCGATTCTCGGCGTTCCCGACGGTTACCGCTGCGACGTGGCGCTCTCGTTCGGCTACCCCGCCGACGCGACCGTGCTCACGGCGCCACCAAAACAGGGCGGACGCAACCCGCTGGATGAGATGGCCCACTACAATCGCTGGTGAATGCGGCGCAGACCGCCAGCGCGGTACGTTGGGCGAACAGTGGCCACAGGTCAATCTCGACGTGCTTCGACGGACGCGCGATACGCCTTCATCCGATGCAGCAGCTTGCTTTTCAGGCGCTCCAGCCATTCTGGGTACTCGGCTCCTGGGCTAAGATCCATTGATCGCACCATCCGCGCATAGTTGAGCAGATGCGCAAATCTCAGGAACAACGGCACGTATCCCAGGTGTTCCTCACTGAGAGGGAAGACCATGCGATACCCCTCCGCGAACGCTATATCGGCCGCATACCAGAGGCGCGAACAATCATCGAAATCGAGTATCCCGACATGTGCTCCAGCCCACACCAGGTTGTCAAGCTCGAAGTCACCATGGACCAGTCCATATGTCTCCTGCGTCACCAGGAGCGCGGAGATCGCCGCTATGATTTCAGAGTACTCGGCTTGCAGACCTGGAGAGTCGGCGGGCAGGTAACTCTGAATGAATGCCACGTGGTCGGTCCATTTCGGCCGCCCGGGCGCTGGCGCAACAGCGCTCGTCGCCGCGTGTAGCCTGCCCAGCGCCTCGCCCCACGCTTGGAAACCCGATTCAGTGAGTTCATCGAGTTCGTGTTGCTCGCCTTCGAGAGCGGCAAACACGACGGCATGGAATGTTCCCCATGCTGTAGCAACCGTTTCGATGCTATTGCCGCGCTTCGATGCCACAGGCGTTGCAACAGTCATCCCGGCCCTCGCCACTGCCCCCAGGACCGCCATCTCTGCCTCAATCGCCTCGCGACTCCGCTCGCTGGCATCGGCAAAGCGGAGAAAGCGCACGTTGTTCTGATCTCGGAAGTGATAGATGAAATTGGCGCTCGACCTGAAGAAGCGGACTGAGCCGCGGTCGCACGCCCAACGTTCCAGAATCTGCTCGGCGACCGGACTGCTACCGTCATCACCTATCGTTGAGTCGACTTTTAGCATTGTGCTCAATCGCATCATGCCTGGTTGTATCCCTTCGCACACTCCAATGCTTATCCACTAACAGCGCCCCGTCCTGGCACAATCGTAACACCCTTCGTAACGCTTGCGTGACGCAGGTCTGATATGCTAGGGCCACGATGATATACGTTCAGGCAGAGGGGACAACCAGATAGTGACTCAGCCATCCCCAGTAGTGGACAATCTTCAAGACACTGCGCAGGACAACTCCTCCGCGGCGCGTCTTCATGGTCGCTGGTCGGCGGTGTTGCGAGTGGCGAGTCTGGGCATAGCGCTGGTCTCGCTCATCATCTGGATCTGGGGACTGCCACTACGCTACGCCCAACTCGGAACGGTCTGCACCGTGGCGGCGGCAAACTGCGGCGACCAGCAAATTACGCCCGAACTTTTCCAGCTGTTCACCGCGGCTGGTGTCCCGATTGGTTTCTATGCCGCCTACATTGGCGCCATCGAAGTCCTTTATGCGCTGGCATATCTGGTGATGGGCGCCCTCATCTTCTGGCGCAAGTCTGAGACAAGAATAGGGCTGCTCACCGCCGTCTTGCTCATCACCTACGGGGTGGCCCAAACCGACGGAACGGTGGTCGCCACCTCCGTCCCACTATTATCCATTCCCGCCAATCTGCTCGGCACACTCAGCTTCATCCTGCTGGCGTTATTTCTCTATCTCTTCCCCGATGGGCGCTTTGCGCCTCGCTGGTCACGTTGGGTGGTGCTCCTGTGGATTCCGTTATTTTTGGTGGTTTCGACGGCACTAGCCGATGCTGTCGTGCCCGTCCTCTTTGGCTTCATCGTCGTCTCAGTCGGCGTGCAGATCTATCGCTATCGGCGCGTGTCCAACCCGGTGCAGCGCGAGCAGACGAAGTGGGTTATCTTTGGAATCCTGTTCGGTCTTCTCGGCGCAGGCTGCATCATCATTGCCGGTTTGCTCTTCAATCCGATGCAGGTTTTTGGCCTCTGGGGACTTTTTGTGGCGAACACGCTGATCTATATGTTCTCCGCGTGCATACCACTTTCCATTGGCTGGGCCATCCTGCGCGCCAGGCTCTGGGAGATTGACACCCTCATCAACAAAGCGCTGGTGTACGGCTCGCTTACTGGCCTGCTGGGCCTCCTCTATGCGGGCTTCGTCATCGGTCTTGGCCGCCTGATAGAGCTCGTCCCGGGGCAAAGCGCCAACAATCCAGCTATTCTGGTCATCTCAACACTGGCCATCGCAGCGCTCTTCCAGCCGCTCCGCGCACGCCTGCAATCCACCATTGATCGGCGCTTCTACCGTCGGAAGTATGATGTGGAAAAAACGCTCGCGGCCTTCAGCGCCACCCTCAGAAGCGAGGTGAATCTGGAGCAGGTGCGCGCGCAGATGCTGTTCGTCGTGAATGAAACCATGCAGCCAGCCCACATCTCGCTCTGGCTTCGCTTGCCGGAATCTCCCGCAACCGGCCAGGCGCGCCACCCAGAAGCTGATACCTGAATCTTCGGCAATCCTAGCGCGCACCGCACGGATCAGTACCCCAGGAGTCCAGGTAGCTGGTAGTGAGCGCCAAGGCATAGTTGGCCGAACGGATTGCGTCTCGCGCGAGGTGAATGAGGAGTAGTGCCACCAGCGCAACAACTAAAGCTGGTACCCCTGACGGGATTCGAACCCGTGATCTCCACCTTGAAAGGGTGATGTCCTAGGCCGCTAGACGACAGGGGCTTGTGATATGTCTCCCACCTGAATCGGGAGCTCTCTGGGGCCGCACCCCACGCCATGATGCCGCATGGCGAGAGCCGAAGCTCACAGGTAGTATATTATCCCCACCCGCGAATGGCAAGACGCCTTCATCCTCTTGCGAGAACGGGAGGGTTGCTGTGGTGTAGAATGTCGTCAGGCTGACAGAGATGTGCGGTAGGAGCAGAATACGCCAGGCTGTGCGCAAACCCGCTCCATAGTCCCATGCTGCCCAATATACACCCACGCTGGCCGGATTTAGGTACACGATAGCGAGCAGAGCGCAGGAGGCAGGATGAACGAGCGAATCCGATGTCCGAACCCCGTCTGTCCGCAGCCTGAAGATGTCCAGAAGGCGAGCATCGTCGTCAGCAGTGGGACCATCGAGGGTCTCGAACCAGGCAACTACAACGTGATGAGCTCGCTGAGCAAGCAGTTGGCGGCTCCAGCCGAGCCGGACTACACCGACAAGTGGGGCTGGAAGCTCATCGCCTGGGTTGTGGCGCTCGGCTATTTATCACTTGCCAGCCTCGTGGAGTTCGCCCTTCTCACCGCTGGCATCGCGGTCCTCCCAGCGGGTGATACTCCAACGCCCCCCGCGTTTCTCGTCTTTGGCATCGGGAGCGGCGCTATTTTCGTGTGGATCCTCATCTGGCATCGCGTGACCGCCAACCAGTTTCGCCGCTGGCAAAAGGCAAAGGACAAATGGGACCAGCTCTACTACTGCAAGCACTGCGGCAGCGTCTTCAATCCGAATGCGGGCGGTGGGCCACAGTTTGTGCCAGTCTCTCACATGAAGGATCTTCTGCGGTAGGAAGCCCTCTCACCATTGAATATATCGGCCAGCAAGGGAAAACGGTTACTGGCCAGAAAATACCCTCCACCCGCTCAGGTCGCTAGACCTCAACCACGACCGGCAGAATCATCGGGCGACGCTTGATCTGCTGATAGACGTATTCGCTGACCGAGTCGCGGATCTTGTTCTTGATGAAGTTCCAGTCCACCACATGCCCGCGCTGCTGCGTGTGCCGCGTAATGGCTCGTTCCACCACCGAGCGGGCGCCATCGAGTATTCCCTCCGACTCGCGTTCGTAGACGAAGCCACGTGAGATGATATCTGGCCCAGCGGCAAGCTCGCCGGTATCGCTATCCACCGTGACCACCACGACGAGGACGCCATCGCTGGAGAGGAGCCGCCGGTCGCGCAATACCACCTGGCCGATATCGCCAACCCCCAGGCCATCGACATAGACGTTGCCGCACGGCACATGATCGACAATCTCGATGCCGCTGTCGGGCGAAATCTCAACCACGTCGCCATCCTCAGCCACCACGACATTCTCTGGAGCGACCCCCATCTCCACCGCGACTCTGGCGTGCTCCGCCAGCATCCGATACTCGCCGTGAACCGGCATCACATAGCGTGGCCGCAGCAGCGCCAGCATCAGCTTCACTTCCTCACGGCTGCCATGCCCGGAGACATGCACCTGCAACTTGCCCTGGTAGAGCACGTCGGCGCCCAGCTTGATGAGGTTATCGATGTTGCGCGAGACGGCGCGCTCGTTGCCGACGATGGGCGTTGAGCTGAGCACGACGGTATCGCCCGGCTGAATCTGCACCAGCCGATGATCGCCGTTGGCGATGCGGGTCAGCGCCGAGGTGGGCTCGCCCTGGCTCCCGGTGCAGATGATCGCCAGCTCGTTGGCTGGCACGTGGCCAATATCCTCCGCGCGAATCAGCATACCAGCGGGAACGCGCAGATAGCCTAGCTCAATCGCCATCTGCACATTGTTGACCATCGAACGACCCACCAGCGCGACTTTGCGCCCATGCTGCTCTGCCGCATTGACGGCCTGCTGCACTCGCGAGATCAGCGAGGCGAAGGTGGCGATCAGGATACGCCCCGGCGCGTGGGCAAACACCTCGTCGAATGTCGTATTCAACATACGCTCAGATGGCGTAAAGCCAGACGACTCGACCCGGGTCGAGTCGCCACAGAGCACCAGCACGCCCTCTTCGCCGAGCCGCGCCAGGCCTGCGATATCGGCAGGCGGCTGCTCGACTGGTGTGTAGTCGAACTTGTAGTCGCCGGTATGGACCAGGATGCCTACCGGAGTGCGCACCACCACCGCGACGGCATCGGGAATGCTGTGGTTGACCCGGACGAAGCTCACGGTGAACTGCCCCGCGCGCACCGACGTGGTCGGATCGACGACATTCAGGGTCGCGAGGTCGAGCTGGCGATGCTCGCGCAGCTTGACGCCGATCAGGCCGATGGTCAGCTTCAACGAGTAGACCGGCGGGAAGTTGAGCCGCGGTAGCACATAGGGCAGCCCGCCGATGTGGTCCTCGTGGCCATGCGTGATGAAGATGCCGCGAATACGCTCCAGTTTGTCGTTCAAATAGCTGGTGTCGGGGATGACGAGATCGACGCCAAGCATCTCCTCATCAGGGAACATCAGCCCCGCATCGATGATAATGATATCCTCGCCGTATTCCACGGCCATCATATTCTTGCCAATCTCACCCAGCCCGCCGAGCGGCACGATGCGCAGTGGATGGCGGCGCGGCTGTTGCTGTTCGCGCCCATGTTGCCGGTTGCGTTGATGACTCATCGTTCTTCAAACCCTCACTCAAATCTCAATTGCTATCTCGAATCTCCGCCGAGCGGTATTTGCCTGCATGCGGGATGTTCGGATGTCATACTATGTGCTATCTCAAGCCAGGGACAGCCATATTTCACCACATGACTGTACCACCCCGTCGAGCGGCTATGTCGGGGACTCATCCAATCATGCGGACGACACAAGTGGCTCCACGCGGCGCCGTTAGAGATGGCCCGTCAGCAGCAGTACGATCCAGAACACCAGCCAGAGAACCCCAATGATGAATGCGCCGACACCCAACCAGCGAAACTCTGACTGTATCTGCCGCTGACGCATACTCCAATAGCCGAGGATGATGGCTGGAATCGCAAAGAGCAGCGCCGGGCGCGCAAAGAGCGCCATCAGGCTCATCGCCGCACAGACAATTGCCAGAAACGCGAAGATGCTGACCCATGCCTCGTGCTGACTCGCCGGAACGGTCAGATTCCTGCTCCATGGCATCCGCACCGGCGTCGGCGAGACTGGTGGTAGCCCGCTCGACGCGGAGAGCGAAAATGGAAGATCACGCGGCGGCTCAACATCAGGCGACTGCTGAGGCTGTGGCGTTAATTGCGGCTGCGGTCGCATCTGCTGTTGAGGCGGCGCCAGCACGACCCGATGCGGAGCGGGCGTCGTTGGCGCGCCATCCTCAGGGGCAAAATCAGGCACGCCTGAATCGCTTGCGACCACACCCTGCTCCTCCAGCGGTTGGCCGCACCGCTGACAGAACCGCGCGTCGGTTCGATTGCGCGCGCCACAGAGCACGCAGAGCCACCCGCTGCTCTCGGTCTGCGTCTGCACTGGCATTTGAGCTCCCCGGCGAATCGGCGTCCCTGATAGTGCGCCGCGAGGCGTCAGCGCCCGCCGCGCCTCGGTCAGCTCATCCGACAACTCTCGTGCCGTCTGCTGACGCGCAGCCGGGTCAAGCTCCATAGCGCGCAACACCACATCGTTCGTCCGCTTGCTCAGCATAGGATTGAGGACCATTGGAGGGCGTAACGCATGGGCGCTCAACCGCGCGGGCGCCTCGGTCGGCTGGTAGCCGGTCAGCAGGTAGTAGAGCGTCGCGCCCAGCCCATAGACATCTGTGCGCTGGTCTGTAGCGCCAACCGCCTGGTACTGCTCTGGGGGCGCATATCCCGGGGTGAAGGCGAGCGCCGCGCCAATAGTCTGCGTCCCGCGAGCGTACAGTTTTGCCAGCCCCAGGTCCATCAACACTGGCTCACCGGTGCTGATGCTCAACTTAATATTGGCAGGCTTGATATCACGATGGATGATAGGCACGGGCTGCTGATGCAGGGCAACGGCCGCGTTGCAGATAGGGATAACCCAGTCCAATACCTGTGTCTCGCCAAGTGGGCGGCCTGTTTTGCGAATATGGTTGATCGCGATATCTTCGAGCGTTTGCCCATCAATGTAATCCATAACAAGGTACAGGCGGTTGTTTTCCTCAAAGACTGCATAGGCTGAGACCAGGTTCGGATGCCGTACATTGAGCAGGAACTCCGCTTCGAGTCGGAACTGGCGGCGCGCGTGCAGATCGCTGCTAAACGCCTCTTTGAGCGCGCGATAGTGATGCAGCATCGTGTCCTGGGCGCGATAGATGTGACCGAATCCACCACCGCCGATGTATCCCTGAATCAGGTATCGGCCCTGCGCCAGCGACGTACCAGGCGCCAGCGCGGGCGGCTGTGGAATGGGCGCCACCAACTGTGCGGGCTGCGGCTGTTGAGGATAGCGTTGCTGATGATCGAGCTGCATGCGCGTATCGCCGTCCTCCCACTATGCCCTGTTCTTCTGCGCAACCTACGCAATCACTCATCACTCTACACGATGCGACGGCTCTCGTGTCACCACCCAGGCAAGTATACCCATCCACTCCAGGAGACTTATCTATGCAGACGAGAAGGCGACAGCAATCGTAGCACAATGGGAGCCTATGACCACTTATGACCCAGACATCATGGCCTCTTCAAGCGCCGCCGTCATCGTCAACGGCGAGCCAGCCGCCCACTCCACATCAAAATCGGGCTGACCAAGCGCGTCGCGCGCGCAACTTAGCGAATGCTCAAAGGCGTCACGTTCGGCAGTGGGCAGCGGCGCATGGGCCTGGCGTCGGAGTGTGGCGGCGGCAGCGAATAGTCGTATTGCCCGCGCATAGTCCTGTTCAGCGCAGAGTAGCGCACAGTATCCTTCCAGACACCAGGCAAAGAAGGCAACACTTCCGAAGGAGTGAAACCGGGAGAGGCTATCCAGGAAGTGTCGACGCGCCGGAGCGTTGGCTTGCTGCTGGCGTTCCAGGTGAGCAAGCATTGTGGTCATGATAGCTCTATCCCAGGCATTATCCGCAGCCTCAGCGCCTGATAACGCCTGATCGAGCAGCATGTGTGCGCGGTCCAGATCACCCTGATGGCGTGCCACTTCAGCCAGGTAGTACAACGCGCGATACCTCGCCTCACTGCTGACATCGGAGCCAGCCTGTGCCACGCTCTCGGTAAATGCAGTAATCGCCTGCTCGGTATCACCCTTCGCCTGAGCAATCAACCCAACTGTTGCAAGCGCATTGCTCAGCCCATCGTGGTCGCCAATCTGCCGCGCCAGCGCAACAGCCTCCTGCGCAAACACCTCAGCCTGCTCTATGCGGCCATAATTGATAAGGGAGCGTCCATAACCGTAGAGCATCTGGACTCGAAGAGCAAGTGGCGCAGCAGGCGCGCCCGCGGCCCGTGCCTCAGCGTCGAGTGCAAGCATTGCCGAAAACCAGTGCTCTGTCTCCCCCGCCACACCACGGATGAACCAGATGCGCGAAAACCCCGCCAACCGTAGCCCTAATTCGGCGTCGCGGCGCTCCAGCGCCCACTCGAGCGCCGCGCGAGCATTAGGCAGTTCTTGACCCATACGATCAGCGTCATCGCGTGGACCGAAACCGTATGACATCAGCGACTGTGCCCGAGCCGCATAATACCTGGCATGACGCATGCGGCAGGTCTCCTCTTCGCCATCAGCCCGCAGCCGTTCCAGAGCGTACTCCCGCAACAGCTCCAGCAGATAGAAGCGGGGTCTACCGCCGCGAGCGGTCTCAACGTGCACGAGACTTGCATCCACCAGCGCCGCTAGCGCAAGCATGGTTTCGGTATCCGTCACGGTATCGTCTCTCCAGCAGACTGCCCGCGCCGCATCCAGTGTCGCGCCGCCCGCAAAAACTCCAAGTGACCGGAAACACTGCCGCTGGGCAGGCGTAAGCAGTTCGTAGCTCCATCCGATAGCGGCTGCCATTGTGCGCTGGCGATCTGGCAGGTCTCTTGCGCCTTCGAGCGCGAGCGTCATGTGTTGATCGAGTTGTTCCAGAATCTGAGGGGGTGAAAGCAACGTGACTTGACTTGCCACTATTTCAATCGCAAGCGGCAGGCAGTCTACTCGCTCGCAAATCACCGCTGTCTCAGAAACCGTAAGCACGTTATTTGGCCGCACCGCATTCGCTCGCTCGCGGAAGAGGACGATTGCATTTTCCAAAGAAAGAGGCCCAAGCGGCAGGCTATATTCTCCTCGCAGCCGCAGCGGCGACCGACTGGTCACAAGACACGTTATTTGCGGACACCACTGAAGCAGATCAGCAATGAACAGTGCGGACTCGATAACCTGCTCAAAATTGTCGAGCAACAATAGCATGCGCCTGTCGTGCAGGTGAGCGCGAATTTGCTGTTCAAGTGAGATATCACTCTGCTCGCGCAAGCGCAACTCCTGGGCAATGACGCTGGGTACGAGCGCCGCATCACGGATGGATGCCAGATCCACAAAGACAGCCCCATCACGAAACACCGACGTACTATCACGCCCAATCTGCAAGGCTAGTCGTGTCTTGCCAACACCGCTGGGGCCAATGATCGTGACCAAACGCGCAGTGCCCTCGCTCAGCAAGGCCAGGCACTGCCCATACTCATGGTCCCGGCCAATAAGCGGTGTAAGTGGTGTCGGTATGCGCCAGAGAAAATCGCTTGAAGGCACATCATTTGGCTCATAGAGTAGGGGCGCGAGGTCGGGCCGCGCGGCAGCTAGCAGCAACGCCCGCTGTGACGGCGAGAGCGCCAGAGCAGTCGCCAGCAGATCGAGTGTTGTGGTATGTGGCAAGCGATGCAACCCACGCTCCAGGTCGGAGATTGCCCTCGTGCTCAGGTCAGCCCGTTGCGCAAGCGCCTCTTGGGAGAGGCCAGCTGCCATCCGGTAGCGTTTGAGCAACAAACTTAAACTGGTCGGTTCTCTCATCAGTCTACCCAATAGTAGGTGCTGGCAGACTTCATACCGATATTATCTGCCTTGATGAACTGCCATCGCTTGCAAAAGCATAACACTCATTTCAGAGAAAATGTGAGTATCAGGTGAGTCTTGTTCATGGCGCTGTATACGGGCTTCCCATATGCTGTCACCGTCGAATATGCCATGGGGCAGCGGGAAGACAACTGGAGGCTATGATGCGACTCGACTACCTTTGCGACATGCAGATTACTCTCAACGAGGGCCAAGCTCCGGTCAAGCCTTACGGCGGGGAAGAAGGCCCGCTCTTTGTGCTGGGGAGCGGCATTATCGAAGGCAAGCGCTTGCGTGGTACGGTCCGCTGCGTGAATCACGCGCGCCGCCGTAGCGATGGGGTGATGCTACCAGACCTCCACGGAGTCATCACGACCGATAACGATGCTGCAATCCTCTTTCACATGCAGGGCCTCACATCCTGGCTTCAGGCGCCAGGTGGGCTAAAGGGCAATTTACTATCCTGGATTACCTTTGAGACCGATGTCGAAGAATATCGCTGGCTCAACAACACGCCCTGCGTAGTCGAAGGTGCGATTCAACTGCACCCAGATCGCGGCGCAACTGGGCCAACGCGCATATATATCTGTGTTAACGAGATGATCTAACACTGGAAGCCGGGTGTTTGCAAGACAGCAAGAGGTGATGAGCAATGATACTCGTCGTAGGGGCAAGTGGGCGGCTTGGCGGTCTTGTCGCCCGCCAACAACTCGTGGAGGGCAAGCAGGTGCGTGCCATGAGCCGAACACCCTCATCGCTGTCAGAACTCAAGACATTGGGCGCAGAGACTGTGGTCGGCGACCTGCGCGATCCAGACTCGCTCGCCGCGGCGTGCCAGGGGATAGACGCGATATTCAGCGCCGCACACGCCTTCAACGGCAGCGGCAGCAACGGCCCGCACGCTGTGGATGATACCGGAAACCGGCATCTGATCGATGCGGCGCGAAAGGCGAGTGTGCGACATGTCGTATTCACCTCGATTCTCGGCGCTCGACCAGATCACCCGGTGAATATGTACCGCTACAAATATGCCACCGAGCAATACCTGCGCGCGTCCGGCCTCAGCTACACTATTTTGCGGCCCGCACCCTTTATGGAGACCTGGGCAGAGATTCTAGGCGCGTCCATTGTCACGCAAGGCAAGGCAATGGTTTTTGGTAAGGGGGACAACCCGATCAATTTTGTCTCTGCCCGCGATGTTGCACAGTTCGCAACCATGGCCCTTGGCGGCAAACCCCACACACGCAACCGAATCATCGAAGTGGGCGGGCCAGAGAATATCACACAGCTACAGTTCGTCAGACTGATCGAAGAGGCAAGCAGAAACAAATCTAGGGTGCAGTATATTCCGTTGCCGATGATGCGCATCATGCGAGTCATCACGCAGCCGATCAATCCTGTTCTTAGTCGCCAGATACTCGCGGGCATCATCATGGATACCGAGAACATGACCTTCGACCCTGCCGAAACGCTCAAACTATTGCCGATGCGCCTGACACCGCTTCAAGAGGTGATCGAGGGCGAGTTTGCTCGTACATCAGCCACCTCACATCACCAGCAAGCGAAGTAAAAAGAATCGCGCGCAGTCGTCTCCTCCATGTAAAAGGAGGACGCCCATGGACAACTCTTCGCGACGATTGCCACGCCTTCCGCTCGGCTACTTTCGCGCGTGGCGCATCTTCCCGCTCCTCGCCCTCATGCTGATCGCTCTGGCTGCCTGCGGAACCGGCACAAATGTTACCGCGACTCGCCCGCGTGTAACGCCGACAGTCCCGCTGGACGCACAACTCGCCAGCGAAACGCTCTACGTCATCAACGCCTCACCGGTTGCCATCGCCCCTTCGGGATGGTCACTCACCGCATTGAATGCGCAGACTGGCGCGGTACGCTGGAAACTGCCGACGGCTGGCATGATTGGCAGGCCCATCGTCGCCAACGGGGTCATCTACTTCGCGCCACAGGATGGCTACGTCTACGCCGTTGACGCCGCCACCGGACATCTGCGCTGGCGTTTTCAGCGCACCGTGAACGTTAGCACGCGCGTGGGCATCGACGGCTATCCCGCGCTCGACGGCGACACACTGTACGTCGCTAGCGATGGCGGCACAGTCTACGCGCTCGACGCTCAAACGGGCAAGGAGCGCTGGCTCTTCACTCTGCCTGATAGTACAGGGCATATCTACGCGGTGCCTGCCGTAGGCCGAGGCAAGGTCTATGTGAGTTCCGGCAATGGAACCAATGCCTTCTATGCACTTGATGAGGCCACTGGCAAAATCGTCTGGCAACTATCCGAGCCGCAGGGCTTCGACGGCTATCCGCTGCTGGCAGGCAACACGGTGTATGTCGGCGCCGACGGCTATACCCAGGCTTCGTTCTATGCGCTGGATGCTGACACAGGCAAGATCCGCTGGCAATTCCAGGGAAACGATTCCGTAATTACCCGTCCTGCCTTCGACGGCGCCACCCTGTTCATTGGCGCGCTCGACTCCTCGCTCTATCAGGTGAACGCGGCATCCGGCAGCGTCGGATGGCATGTCACACTCCCCAGCTCGGAGAATCTGCCTGCGCTGCCGACAGGAGCTGCGTCCACGGTCGCCGATGGCATAGTCTACGTCGCTGGCGAGAGCGGCGTGGTGGAGGCGCTCGATACGGCGACCGGCACGGTGCGCTGGCAACATACCGTGGATGGTTCGGTAGACTCCGCGCCCGCGATTGCCGACGGCGCTGTTTATGTGACCACCGAGAAAGGGAGCGTCTATGCCCTGCGCGCCAGTGACGGCGCGCTCGCGTGGCGCTATGCCGATGGCGGCCTGATCTACGCCTCACCAGTCGTCGCGCCATAACGAGTAGTGAAACAGCCGCGTCAGGCGGCATCTGTTCTCATGGGCGGGTCCGCTGTACAATAGCGATGGAGCTTGCTCCCCATGGCAAAGTGACAAGTCGCAGGAGACGCCGCGCCATGTCCAGCGCCCGCCAACCGTCGGTCCGCCGCCCATTCATGCAACACGATGCGCCACTCTTTTTCGCACACCGTGGCGGCTCGCTGCTGCGCCCAGAAAATACGATGCCCGCGTTCGAGCACGGCATGTCGTTTGGCGCCGATGCGCTCGAACTGGACATCCAACAGACGCGTGACGGCGAGCTGGTGGTGATCCACGATCCGACGCTAGACCGCACCACCAGCGCCAGCGGTCCCGTCGCAAGCTATTCCCTGGATGAATTGCGCGCCGTCGACGCGGGCTATCACTTCACCCCCGATGGCGGCGCGACATTCCCCTATCGGGGCCAGGGCATCACGATCCCGACGCTGCGCGAGGTCTTCGAGCGATTTCCCGACCCTCGCATCAACATCGACCTGAAGGAAAGCACACCCGACCGCGAAGCGCGCCTCTGGGCACTGATCCAGGAGTTCGCGGCGGAGGACCGCATCTGCGCGGGCTGCTTCACCCATGCTGCGCTCGTCCGTTTCCGCCGTCTGACGGGCGGAAGCGTCGCCACCTCGGCCAGCCCACGCGAGGTGCGCGGTTTCGTGCTCGCCGCCTTCTCACACACGACTGGCTGGTCGCTGCGCCCTGCCTATGACGCGCTCCAGGTGCCCGATACCTACGGCCCGGTGCGGATCGTCTCGCGCACAACCGTCGAAGCCGCGCACCGCCTCGGCGTAGATGTCCATGTCTGGACGGTTGACGGGCGCAGCCATATGGAGGCGCTGCTGGCGCTAGGAGTGGACGGGCTGATGACCGACCGGCCCGACATTCTGGCCGACGTGCTGAACGAGGAATCTGCTGAGAACGCCAGGCAATAAGCCACCCACTATCGCGCGGCCATAACGCGCCTTTCTGGCGAATGTGCGCTGCCAGAACGTGCTAGCCCAAAAGCATGTGCAGAAATCGAACTTGACACTGGCGACAATTTGTGACACTGTTGTCATGGTTTGACACTCATGTCTATAATCATTGAACGAATGGGAGATCGTGACGATGACAACGCAGACATCGTCCTTGAGAGAACGCCAGCGCCAGGAGCGCGAGCGGCTCATATTGCAGGCGACCAGCGAGGTGCTCATCGAGAAGGGCTACGATGCCATGTCGATGGAGGAGGTGGCCAGCCGGATCGGCATCTCGCGCGCGGCAATCTATTTGCATTTTCCCAGCAAAGAGGATCTGGTTCTCGCGCTGCTCCAGCGTGGGGTGGAATCATCCGCCGAGCAGCTCGACCTCATCCTCGCGGAAGCGTCATCGCCTCGGGAGAAGGTACGGATGATTATCGAGCAGACCTACGGCGGGATGTCGCAGCCATCGTTTCAGGTGTTCAGCGCCATCCTGCACAGTCCCTCGTTTCTCAGCAAAGCCTCTGAGGCGCGCAAGAACATGCAAGGCTTATGGCGACCGACGCTCCAGCGCCTCAGCACCGTTCTGGAGGAGGGCAAGCGCAGTGGCGATTTCGATCCCGACATGCCGACCGTGCTGATGGTGAGCCTGCTCGGCGGACTGCTCTCGCCGTTCACCTACAAACGCATGGTGGACGAGGAGCAGATGCCGCTTACCGACGTTGTCAACCACCTGAGCCGCTATTTCCTGAAAGGCGTCTCACCCGACCATTTGTGCGTGCCTCCGACGCAGGGTAAAGCAAAGAGTGCGGTCGTGCTTGACAAATAAGATACAATACGATATATCTTATTTGTCGCGATTCAGACGAGTGGTGTCATCCTCTCGCCACAACCCATTACCCCTGGCCTGCCTTGACGTGTCAGGCTGTTCGCGTCCTCAAAGGTGGAGTGGAGTTCGTATGATTCGGCTATTCCGGTTTCTCAAGCCCTTCCGCGTGTTGATCGCGGTGGTGCTGGTGATGGCGTTCCTGCAATCGCTGGCAAACCTGTATCTGCCCACTTTGATGGCGGACATTGTCGATAAGGGCATCGTAACTGGCGACAACGACTATATCTTGCGTACCGGCGGCCTGATGCTGCTGATAACGCTCGGCGGCACGATCTGCGCCATCTTCGGCGCGTTCTTCGCGGCGCGGGTGGCCGTGGGCTTCGGGCGCATCGTACGCAGAAAGCTGTTCTCGCATGTAGAGAAATTCTCGCTGCACGAGTTCGATGCTGTAAGCACCGCCTCACTCATTACCCGCACGACGAACGATACCAACCAGGTGCAGCAGGTGCTCGTCATCATGATGACGATGATGGTGACCGCGCCGATGATGGCCATTGGCGGCATCATCATGGCGCTCTCAGAGGATAGAACGCTGGCCTGGATTCTGGTGGTGGCGGTTCCCTTCCTGGTGCTCGCGATCTTCCTGATCTTTAACCGGGCGATTCCGCTCTTCACGTCGATGCAGAAGAAGCTCGACCGCCTCAACCTCATCCTGGACGAGGGGCTGACCGGCACGCGCGTCATCCGCGCCTTCGACCGCAACGCCTACGAGGAGCAGCGGTTCGATGTCGCCAATCGCGACCTGACGAACGTCGCCATCACCGTCAACCGCATCGTCGCCGTGCTCTGGCCGCTGATGATGCTCGTGCTCAATATCTCGACCGTCGCCATCGTCTGGTTCGGCAGCATTCGCATCGACAACGGCGAGATGCAGGTGGGCGCGCTAATCGCCTTCATGCAGTATGCGATGCAAATCCTCTTCGCCATGCTGATGCTCTCGGCGATGTTCATCATGTTGCCGCGCGCCGCCGCCTCGGCCACCCGCATCAACGAGGTGCTGGATATTGCCCCGGAGATCACCGATGCCGCGGATACCCGACACGCTTCGGAGGCATCGGGCTATGTGGAGTTCGACGATGTGACGTTCAGCTATCCTGGCGCTGAAGAGCCAGCGTTGTCGCACATCTCATTCCGCGCGCAACCGGGCCAGGTGACGGCGATCATCGGCGGCACAGGCGCTGGCAAATCCACGCTCATCTCGCTGATCCCGCGCTTCTACGATGTGGATAGCGGGCGCGTGCTAGTTGACGACGTCGACGTGCGCGCGCTCTCACAGGAGGAGCTGCGCGCCAAGATGGGGCTGGTGCCTCAGACCGCGGTGATCTTCTCTGGCACGGTCGCGGAAAATATCCGCTACGGCAACGAGAGCGCCTCCGATGACGAGGTGCGCCACGCGGCTGATGTCGCACAGGCAACCGAATTCGTAAGCACCCTGAGTGACGGCTTTGATTCGCAGATCGCACAAGGTGGCACAAATCTCTCCGGTGGCCAGAAGCAGCGCCTCTCGATTGCCCGCGCGCTGGTGCGCATGCCAGAGATCTATATTTTCGACGACAGCTTTTCCGCGCTCGATTATGCCACAGACGCCAGGCTACGCGCGGCGTTGCGACAGGAAACGACGAACGCCACGGTGCTGCTTGTCGCCCAGCGTGTCAGCACGATCATGGACGCCGACCAGATTCTCGTCCTCGACGAGGGCCGGATGGTGGATATCGGCGCGCATCGCGACTTGATGGAGCGCAGCGAGGTCTACCGCGAAATCGTCCTGTCGCAGCTCTCCGCGGAGGAAGTCGCATGAGCCAGAATCAAAACACATCACCGTCTACAGCCAGACGACAGCAGCAGGGACCAATGATGTTCGGCCCGCGCGGCGGTGGCTTCGGCATGCCGGTGCAGAAGGCCAAAGACTTCCGTGGAACGCTCTTCCGGCTGCTCAGCTACTTTGGACCGCAGAAGTATTACCTGATCGCGGTGCTGGTGGCGGCGATACTGAGCACTGTTTTCAATATCGTTGGCCCGAAGATCCTTGGTCTCGCGATTACGAAACTCTTCGAGGGGTTCGTGCTGAAGATTCAACACGTTCCCGGCGCTACGATAGATTTCGCCTATATCGACCGCATCCTGCTGATCCTGGCCGGGTTGTACCTGATCAGCTCGATCTTCGGCTACGCCCAGCAGTTCATCATGGCGGGGGTGGCGCAGAAGACGGTCTATCAGATGCGCAGACAGGTGGACGAGAAGCTGGCCCGGCTGCCGCTCCGCTATTATGACTCGCGGACGCACGGCGAGATTCTCAGCCGCGCCGTCAACGACATGGACAACATCAGCACCACGCTGCAACAGAACCTGACGCAGTTGATCACGTCCGTCGTGACGGTTGTCGGCGTCATCATCATGATGCTGACGATCAGTCCGCTGCTGACATTGGTGGTCGTCGTCACGCTGCCGTTGAGCATCGTCGTCACCACGGTCATCGCGAAGCGCTCGCAGGCCTACTTTGCGCGCCAGCAGCGGGCGTTGGGCGAGCTGAACGGGCATGTCGAGGAAATGTACAACGGCCACAAGATCGTCAAGGCGTTCGGCGGCGAGGCCAAGTCGATTGCCACGTTCAATGAGCGCAACGATAAGCTCTACGAGGCTGGCTGGCGAGCGCAGTTCGTCTCGGGCATGATCATGCCGTTGATGATGAGCATCGGCAACGTCGGCTACGTCTTCGTCGCCGTCATCGGTGGCATCATGGTCACGCGCAACGCGATCCAGCTCGGCGACATCCAGGCGTTCATTCAGTATTCGCGGCAGTTCACGCAGCCTATTACGCAGCTCGCCGCGATCACCAATTCGATCCAGTTGACTATCGCGTCCGCCGAGCGGGTTTTCGAGCTGCTCGACGAGCCGGAAGAGACGCCTGACCCGATGCCAGCGGCTGAGATTCAGGAACCACAGGGCGCGGTACAGTTCGTCCATGCCAACTTTGGGTATAGCGCCGATGTGCCATTGATCGAAGACATGAACATCGACGTGCAACCAGGTCAGACGATTGCTGTCGTGGGGCCAACCGGCGCAGGCAAGACCACCCTGGTCAACCTGCTGATGCGGTTCTACGATCTCGACAGCGGGCGGATTCTGGTGGATGGCGTGGATATCCGCGAGATGCGCCGCGGTGATCTGCGTCGCATGTTTGGCATGGTGCTACAGGACACCTGGCTCTTCAACGGAACCATCCGTGAAAATATCGCCTATGGACGGGAGAACGCGACCGAAGCGGAGATCGTGCAGGCGGCGGTGGCGTCGCAGGCCGACCACTTTATCCGCACATTGCCAGAGAGCTACGATACGGTGCTCAATCAGGACGCAACTAACCTGTCACAGGGCCAGAAGCAGCTCCTGACTATCGCTCGCGCGGTGCTGGCCGACCCGGAGGTGCTGATTCTGGACGAGGCGACCAGCAGCGTGGATACGCGCACTGAGATCCTCATCCAGAAGGCGATGCGCGAACTGATGAAGGGTCGCACGAGCTTCGTCATTGCCCACCGGCTTTCGACCATTCGTGACGCGGACATGATTCTGGTGATGAACCATGGGCGCATCATCGAGCAGGGCACGCACGAAGCGCTGCTGGAACAGGGCGGCTTCTATGCCACGCTGTATAACAGTCAGTTCGCGGTGCAGGAGCAAGTGCTGGACGCGCTGGCCCAATAGGAAAAGCGGACCGGCAAGCTCCATAACCCAGCAGACGCGGCGGTGACAGCCATGCTGTTGCTGCCGTGTCTTGCTACTATTCAGCACATCCGCTAATCAACGTGGCATATGGGCGCCAATCGCCCCTGCCACCACGTCTACCTATCCGCCATTGGGTCGCTGTACGATATATTGCCTCCCCTGCTATAATAGTGCCACTGTCTGCCAGAATGGTTCTCCTGCATTGCGGTCTCGCGGTACCGCGATATCGCACGCGGGCAATCGCGCGCCTAGTGGAGCGTCTGGTGTGTCACAGTGAGAAGAAAGGTCCACGGTACCACATCCTTCGACTATCGCCAGCGTATGTAGGCCGTTGTCGCGCTGGCGACTAGTTCTGGCGCAAGGCGCTGCTAGACATGACTGCTCCAGGGAGTGAGGCGCGGAGGCATATGACATATCCACACTCCGAGCAACGTAAAGTGCTTGTCATCGATGATGACCCCGCCGTCGTGGCGACACTCGCCGACGGACTGCAACTCGTGGGCGACTATGAGGTCGTTATCGCCTCCGATGGCGCCGAAGGTCTTCACCGCTTTTATGAGTCTCTCCCTGACTGTGTCGTCGTGGACGTGCGCATGCCGCGCCTGAATGGCTACCAGTTTGTCCGGGCGATGCGCGGCGACCCAGAAACAGCCGAGATTCCCATCATTATTTTAAGCGCTCTTGTGCAGGATCACGAACAGCTCGCCGGTTTCCTATCAGGCGCCGATGTCTACCTGCTCAAGCCTGTCGAGATTACGGAGCTGATGGCGGCGATTGAAACCGCCATTGACCGCAGCGCGGAGCAACGGGCAGAGCAAATGCGTCTTCTTGCTGAAGAATCATAGGCGAAGTGAGAGGTCGAATGTCGAATCTGGAAAATCGCGCCACAGGTCTGGCCCGGCTATTGCCTTTCCTATCGCGCGCGCGCCGCGCCTTTTCGGTCCTTGTCCTTTCCGATGACCAGCGGATGGGCGAAAGTATGGCAGCGGTTCTTGGGTCAATGGCATCGGTTGTGGTGGCTCTTTCGTGCGAGGCCGCTCTCGCCGCGAGCGAGGTCCGGCGTCCAGATATCCTGCTCTACGACTTCGACCGGCAGGAATCCTCAGGCTGGCCCGTTCTCACCCAGCTGCATGCGACACCCTCCCTGCGACATACACTGTTGCTGGTTCTTACGCTCCGTACGAGCGTCAATGATAAAGTTGCTGCCTTCGAATCCGGCGCTGACGACTACCTGATCAAGCCCATCACCGCTGACCAATTGCGCTTTCACGTCCAACGGCTGAGCCATTTCAGACAGGTTCTTGGGCCAAACTGAGTCCGCGGTGAAGCTCGCCACAGGCGCTTGCGGTCACTGGCTCGCTGGATCTTATGCGGTAGCGCCTCATGAATGCATGAAAGAGAAGTGTCATGGACATGCCCGAGTTGCCAGAGCACTCCATCACCAGCCTGGGGCGTCGCGTGCATGTGCGTCGCCGCATGGCATTTCTGCGCGCCGTCTTCACCGAACCATTCCTGCCGCTACCCGCCGATCTTCTCGCGCTCCCACTCGACCAACTGGAGGCCCGGAGGCGTGCGGGATTGTTACAGCTCATCCTGTATAGCATCGTCGCGGGCCTCTGTCTGCTCGTGATTCCAGTCGCGCTGATTACCAACACCGATTTCGTATTTTTCAGCACCCTGCTCAGCGAGCTGGTGCTCACCTGTCTCTGTCTGATTGTCAGCATCGTCTGGGGCGCGACGGCGGCAGGCATCTTTTTCGTCTTCGGCAGCCTCATGCTGGGACTCTCATTTACACTCTTCAACCCACAAGGCCTGGATATTCGCAGTCTGCTGCTCTATGCATTGCTCGCGGTTGTGGCGTTGATCGCTGGTCTGGTGTTGCCGATGTGGGTTATCTGGGTAGCGGCGGTGGTGCTCATCGGAGCCACCGTTTCCGGTCTGCTGCTCTCGCCCATGGCGCCTGACCTCGGTCACCTCAGCGGCGATCCCTTAACCTTCCGTCTGGGGGCGCTGGTGCTGCTCGTAGCCAACCAGGCGCTCGCCGCCGTACTGGGCTGGATGTATGCGCGCACAGCACGCGCGAACATCGCGGGAGCCCGGCGCGCCATCGAACGCGAGCGCGAGCTGACGGCGCTCAAGGATCAGTTCCTCATCGCCGCCAATCACGAGCTGCGCACCCCCATTATGACCTGGTACAACAATATCGAGATCCTGAATCTGCTTGGCGACAAGGCAACCACAGAACAGCGGGAGCGGCTGCTGACGCGCGCCCTCACCTCGGGAAAAGCCGTGCTACGCCTGCTTGCCACCGTGCTGGACACAGGTGCGCTGCAGAGCGGCCCGCCGCAGATCAACGCCCAACCTCTGGCGCTAGAACTCGTCATAAGTTCGGTGGTTGAGACGTTCGACCCACGGCTCGTTGGGGAGCCAGGGCTGGAAGATATCGCCTCGCAATCACGGACTATCAACATCGAGATTCCAGATGACCTGTGGGTCATGGCTGATGAAGACCGACTGCGCCAGGTGCTGATCAATCTGCTGACCAATGCGCTGAAGTACTCCGACGCATCCACGCCCATCGTCATTACCGCGCGGGCGCTTGCCTTAAGAGGGCGCGCACGTAAGTCCGCGGCGTCGACTGCGTCAAACGCTTCATCTAGCGGGCCAACGATGCCAAACGTTGAGGTGAGCGTGCGCGACTACGGCCTGGGTATTCCTTCACGGGACACCTCAAAGTTGTTTCAGCGCTTTGTCCGGCTCGAGCGCGATATCGCCGGACCTGTGCGCGGGACGGGCGTCGGGCTGTATCTCTGCCGTGTGCTGGTAGAGGCTATGGGCGGGCGCATCTGGGTGGACAGCAGCGGCAAACCCGGAGAAGGCTCGACCTTCCGCTTCACGCTTCCGGGCGCGCCAAAGCAGGCCGAGCAGGCAGCCCCGACTTTGCCGCTCGTCACTCCCTGAAACCAACCAGATTCCCATCTCGTCACGCGCTCAGCCTTGCGCCACCAGACTCTCGATGGTGAGCGCCAGCCCATCGCGAAAACCTACGCTCGGCTCGTAGCCAAGCAATGCCTTCGCACGCGAGATATCCGCGCGGCTGTGCCGTACATCGCCCGCGCGCGCTTCGCGATATTCGGGATGAAGAGACACGCCGAGCAGCTCGGCGGCTACGCGCAGCATGCCGTTGATCGAGATAGATTCGCCGCTGCCAATATTGATCACCTGGCCCAACGCGGCTGGCGCCTCTGCCGCCAGGAGATTTGCCTGCGCAACATTGCCCACATAGATGAAGTCTCGCGTCTGTTCACCATCGCCAAAGACCACCGGAGAGGCGCCTCGCGCCAGCGCCCGTGTCAACTTCGGGATGGCGGCGGCATAATCCGATGCGGGATCCTGGCGCGGCCCAAACACGTTGAAATAGCGCAATGCGACGGTCTCCAGACCAAATGTGCGCGTGAAGACACCGCACAACCCCTCACCAGTGAGCTTGTGCACCGCGTAGGGTGAGAGTGGATTTGGCAGCAGCGCTTCATGGGACGGCAATTCTGGGCGCTCGCCATATAGCGCGCACGAACTGGCGAAGACGACTCGTCGCACGCCATGGTCTCGCGCCGCCAGCAAGATGTGCTGTGTCCCGACAACATTGGCCTCGAGCGTCGTGACCGGATTGGCCAGAGACTCTGGGACCGACGCTATCGCCGCCTGGTGAAATACCACGTCCACATCTTCCATGGCGGCGCGCACTGCCTCGACATCGCGCAGGTCCGCCCGGACCACTTCCACCTCGCCATGCAGCGCGTCAAGATTGCTCACTCGCCCGGTGGAGAGATTGTCGAAGATGCGGACCCGGTCTCCACACGCCAGGAGCGCCTGCGCGATATGCGACCCGATGAATCCAGCGCCACCCGTGACAAGCGAACATCTCGACATGACTCCCCCTCACTACAATGATGTCCCAGATATGGGCGATAGGCGATATTCTCAACTTACTTGCGCGCCTGCGAATCTAGAGATGCCTTCACGCGCGCTGGTGTCAGCGGGATCGCGCGCATCCGCGCGCCACATGCCGCGTAAATGGCGTTGGCAACGGCTGGCGCAGTCGTGACCGTTGCCGGTTCGCCCGCACCTACTGGTGGCTGGTCGGGCTGGTCGATCAATTCGATGATGATCTCCGGGATCTCGGAGAACGTCAGAATAGGATAGCTCTCCCAGTCCAGGCTAGTGACGCCCGCTGGGGTGAACCGCACTTCTTCCTTCAGCGCGCGGCTCAGCGACTGGATGACATTGCCTTCGATCTGGTTGCGCACCCCGTCTGGATTGATCACCCGCCCGCAGTCATGCGCCACGACCATCCTGCGCACACGAACCGCGCCCGTCTCCACATCCACCGCGACCTCGGCGACGGTGGCGACGTAGGCCTCGGTGTTCTCGTAGCGCGCGAACGCCAGCCCGCGCCCCGCGCCTGCGGGCAACGGCTCCCCCCAGCCCGCGCGCCGTGCCGCCGCCTCAAGCACCGCCCGCCCGCGTGGGTCATCCAGGTAGCGCAGGCGGAATGCCAGCGGGTCTACGCCTGCCGCCGTCGCCAGCTCATCCATAAACGACTCGTTGGCGAAGGTGTTGGCAAACGCGCCGAGACTGCGCATCGAGGAAAAGAGGAGCGGCTCGCGCGCCAGCCAGTGAACTGTCACGTTGTGGTCATGGATAGTGTAGTCAGTTGGCGCGTTGCGATCTCCGCCAACCGCGAAAGCCCTTGCCGCAGGCTCCGCCGCGCCCATCTGTCGCCCGACGAGAAAGTCGCCGTCCTGGCGCGGGCGATTGCCATGTGATGGCGACCACCCCTCAAAGATCCAGCCACTGATGGCGCCTTCGCCATCCAATCCGCCACGCAGGTCCATCACCATCGCGGGCGTCTTCGGTTCTCCGGCAAACTCGTCCGCGCGCGACCATTGCACGCGCACAGGCTGCCGCAGCTCGCGCGCCAGGACCGCCGCATCCGCCGCCACGTCATCGGACCCATTATGGCCGTAGCTCCCAGATCCCTCCATGTAGATGACCCGTACGCGCTCCTCAGGCAGCCGCAAGAGACCGGCGAGCGCCTCGCGTAGTGGGTGGGCGCCCTGCGTGGCGCACCAGACAGTCAGGCTCTCGCCGTCGAAGTTTGCTACCGCGCAGGATGGCCCGATTGAGGCGTGCGCCTGGAACGGCATAGTGTAGGTCGCGCTGAGTTGCGTTGCCGCCCGCTGGATCGCCGACTCGGCATCGTCACTGGACGTGGCGACTCGCACGGTCGCCTGCTCGTGGCGTAACGATTCGTGCAGCGATTCCATCGCGGGCAGCTCAGGCGTTGCGCTCCAGCTAACTTGCAAGCTGCGCACCGCACGAACCGCCGCCTCCTCGCGTTCGGCCACCACCGCCACGAAGTCGCCCGATCGCACGATGCGCGCATCCCGCACAGCCGTATCATCCAGACTGGTGAGCTTCGCGCCAACGGCGGATGGGCGCACGACGCGCGCATGGAGCATGCCGGGCAGCCGCAGATCGTGGACGAACGAGGGTTGGCCAGTGAATCTGGCGGGCAGGTCGAGTCGAGACGCGGAGGTACCGACAAGCTGGTATTCCGCTGGCTGCTTCAGTGGCGCTGCCTGAGAGATCGGGCGATCAAACCGCCCGCCTGCCATGAGTCCGGCAAAAGTCACTCGTGGCCCCGCGGCGTCGCGTGGCGTTATCACCCCATCGCGGATCGTTAATTCATCAGGAAACATGCCCAGTTCAGCCGCCGCCATCTCCAGCAAGAGTTGGCGCGCGGTCGCCGCCGCCCGTCGCAGCGTCATCCCGCTGGATTTCACGGTCATGCTGCCCGCTGTATAGCCCTCGTTTGGCGTCCGAGCGGTATCCCCCATCACCATACGTATGCGCGCTAGCGAGACATCCAGTTCCTCGGCGACGATCTGCGCCAGCGCTGTGCGCACCCCTGTACCCAACTCCACTTTGCCGCTGAAGACGGTGACTGTGCCATCTGGCTCGATGGCCAGCCAGTCGTCGAGCTGCTGAGACGCCGCGCCGAAGAAGGAACGCGCGCCAGCGGCAGGCGCTCGCTGCCCCGCATGGCCGGTATTATTGGAATTGGCGGGAGGTGTGTCAGACATCAGTTGTCACCTCCCCACATCAGCTCCTCAGCCCGCCTGACCGCCCGCAGAATACGCGCATGCGAGCCACAGCGGCAGAGGTTACCATCTAATGACGTACGAATCTGCTCGTCGGTTGGGTGTGGCGTCGCCCAGAGCAGCGCGGCGATGGTCATAATCATGCCACTGCTGCAATACCCACACTGCGCAGCCTGTTCGTCGAGAAACGCCTGCTGGACGGGATGAAGCTCGCCATCCTCGGCCAGTCCTTCCAGCGTCGTGATGCGCGCGCCGTCCGCCTCGCTCACCGGAAGCATGCAGGTCATCACCGCCTCAGCCCCGCGCAAGACCTTGCACGCGCCGCACTGCTCCAGGCCGCAGCCAAAGAGTGGCGCGTTGAGCCCCAGCTCGTTGCGCAGCACGTAGAGCAGCGGCGTATCGGGCGTCGCGACCACCTCGTGCTGCTTCCCATTGACCGTGATGCTAATTGCCACAGCCACGCGCCTCCCTGTCTCTCTATCACGCCTTTTCAGGCATCGTAACACACACCAGCGAGGTGAAATGTCAATTCGATTCCCATGCGGACTGTATCGTACCAGGAGATTGTTTGTCCAGCGCGCAGACCATGAAGCGGTATCGGGCCACCTGGGCTGATACCGCTTCATTAGCACAGCATTTATCGGGCGGAGGGACTGGGATTCGAACCCAGGAGGCGTTTCCGCCTAGTGATTTTCAAGACCACCGCATTCGACCGCTCTGCCATCCCTCCAATAGACTCGGCGCCGCCCCACGGCAAAACGCCGAATCTCTGCAACAGTATACCGTACGCCGCCACGCGCGGCAAGCCAGGCAAAGCGCGCGGCGCTGGCCAAACATCTACGACGACGCGCTCGATGGCGCCCCGGCAGATGATGAGGCAGGGCGTGTCATCACTAACCCAACGATGTCCACCAGCAGCGCGATGAGCGCCAGGATGATGAATAAGACAGGATAGGGCAGGTTGATGCCAAAGAGCTGATCCAGCGAGATAGTACCTGGCCCCGCCAGACCAATGGCAGTCGCAATCGCCAGAACGGCCAACGTGAACTCGATTCCGCGCTTGCTGTTAAAGAAGCCGTTCTTCCAGTGGGCCTTGCCCATCGCCATGACCATCGCGCCAAACCCACCGGCCGCGCCGAGCGGCGTCAAGAATCCGAATATCAGCGATAGCCCTCCACCAACCTCACCCAGAATGTTGAGGTATGCCCAGAATCGCGCTGGCCTGAATCCCTGCGCCTGTAGTCCCTGTTCCCACTTGGCCATACCTGGGCCACCGAACCAGCCAAAGAGCTTCTGCACACCGTGTGCCGTAAGAATCAGTCCGCCAACGAGACGGAGGATGAGCCAGGCAATCGCCACATTCGCAGCCATAGAAGCCATAAAACTGTTGTCCTTCCCTGGAACTTACGTTGCGCCAAACGCAAACTCTGCTATACTTCAGAAAATGAGGTCACTTCCATTATAGTATCGTGGAATCCGTCGCAATTGGCAACCTATCGGTAGACGCTGCCTGTACAATGAGCGAGGATAGGCGACGATGAGGCAGCCGCGCACGCGCCGCACAGTATGAGCTCATTTGAAGAAGGGGTTTATGAAGTTTCAGTTGCCTGAGCATGAGGATACCGCCTCCAAGGCTGACCTCCCGCTCCTGACCAATGCATTGATCGACGATGTCAAGCAGATGCTGCGGCGGTGCGTTGATGCGGATGTCACCTTTGTGCCTGTTGACCCCAAGGCGAATGATCCGGCCGCCGCGACGGCTGACGAAGAGGGTATCGCGTGGACGCTTGGCCATATTATCGTGCACATGACCGCCTCATCCGAAGAGTCGGCGATGCTGGCGGCGGAACTGGCTCGTGGCGTCGAGTATCATGGTCGCTCCCGCAGTGAGGTTCTGTGGACCACCGTCACGACGATTGCCCAGTGTCGGGCGCGGCTGGAAGAAAGTCGCCGTATGCGGTTGGCCAGCCTCAGCGCATGGCCTGATGTTCCGCACCTCTCGAACACCTATTTGCCACGTCCAGGGGCCAAAGAGCTAGGGCCAGTGACACGATTCCTCAGCGGCCTCAAACACGACGCCAGCCACCTCGATCAACTGCGCGATGTCATCGGACAGGCACGAGACTACCGCTTCCAGCAAACCCTCCTGGGAAGGATGCGCCAGCGCCTCCGACGTTCCCGTAGTAGCGCAACTCCACCTACCAGCGCCAGCCCGCTTGAAGCGCCGCCCGTCTCCTGACTCTCAGCGCAGGTCAGGCGTTACTGCTGAGCCGAAGTGCTATTGGAGCGCGCTCGTGTCAGAATCGCTTCGACAACCGCCGTCTTGGCGTCGGCATAGTTCTGCACGTATTTCCAGGTGCGCTGCGCCAGCTCGCGCTTGGTCTTCTCGTACAACGCGCGATCGTCGTCGTGGGTGCGGAGCCAGTCGCGCATCAGCAACATGCGCTCGGTCTCCGGGCAGCCAGGTGAAAACACGTGCAGATTGACGGCAGGTTCAACGCCTTTGAGGACGCGGTGCTCGAACCACTCCGGCTCGCGAGTGCGCAACACATAGCCAACGCGCTCCAGATCGGGGACATACGACGACTCGTCGGCGGAGTCAGCAACAACCAGCAGAATATCGAGGATGGGCTTTGCCGCGAGTCCAGGCGCCGAGGTAGAGCCGACGTGCTCGAGCAGCAGCGCCCGCTCGCCCAGCGCAGCCCGAATCTTGGCCGCTTCCACGGCATACTGGCGTGGCCATTCGGGATTGTAGTCCACAATCAGCACCGTGCCATTGTGCGGTTGGAGCGCGCCAATGGTGACCGCGCGCAGCTCTTCCTCGGTCGTCACGCGCTCTGGTGCGTAAGGAGACTCGTCTGTCATTGTCTATCCTTCCATCTCGATGCTGTACGAGCGGCGGTGATTTCCGCGCGTGAAGTGTAACATTCGTTCGCCGTTGCCTGTCAATGGTGGTACATAGTGGTATTGGCAACTGTTGTCACCAAACGATACGCCACATAGCGGAACTAGAGGGCAACATGGCGAACGACCAGCAGAGTGAAAGACGAGTCGAGTTCGACTTCGCGGTGACATTTTCCAATGGCGGAGGCCTGCAAGGCGAAAGCTTCCGTCTGGACATTCCCGCAGACGACATCACCGACGACGAGCTCGCCGACTACCTGATCCGCGATCTGCGCCTGCTCATGGTGCGGAATGTTCGCATTAGCAATAAGCGGATCATTGTCGAGCCACACAAACGTGGACTCGTTGCACCTACCGAGGCGGCGCTGACCGCACAGCGTCACATTGACCTGAGCCACACTGTTGAGGACAGGATGATAACGTATAAAGGGCTGCCCGCACCCATCATCTGCGACTACCTCAGTCGGGAGCAGTCACGGGCCAGCTACGCCGAGGGCACCGAGTTCCAGATTGGCAAGATCGAGCTGGTTGCCAATACCGGCACCTATCTTGATAGCCCTTTCCACCGCTACGCCGATGGCCATGACCTCTCTGAACTTGACCTGGCACGCCTCGCCAATCTGGATGCCGTGGTCGTTCGGGTCACGGGCAACTCTGAGCGCGCTATCGGCCACACAGCGTTTGCCGCGGTAGATGTGCGCGGTAGAGCGGTACTGGTACATACCGGGTGGGACCGCCACTGGCGCACCGATCAGTACTTCGAGGGGCATCCATTCCTGACCGAAGACGCTGCTAGCTATCTGCGTGACGCGGGCGCCGTGCTCGTCGGCATCGACTCATATAACATCGACGATACCGCCGATCTGCGCCGTCCCGCACACTCGATTCTACTGGGCGCGGAAATACCCATTGTCGAGCATCTCCACGGGCTGGAGCAGCTTCCGACAGAGGGATTTCGGTTCACTGCGGTACCGGTGAAGATTAAAGGTATGGGTACGTTTCCGGTCCGCGCCTATGCCACGCTGGCGGAGAAGGAGGATCATCCATGACATCCAATGCGCGTCCAATCCCGCAATTGAGTGAGATAGACACCTGGAGAACGCTCAGCGCCAGCAATCTCGCTCTGCAATTCGAGCATATTCCTCGTTCGATGGGCAAGCCCTGGGTGCGCTGGGATGGCCTCTGGGCGGCGGATACGAAGTTGCTGGCCGCATATCCCAATAGCGCAACGATGTTACGACCCCTGGCAGAGCAGGAGGCTGATGGAGTGGTGGCGCGCCTCGACCAGTTCTACGTTGCCGATGTCGGCGGGCCGTGGATGCTCTGGAGCGCGTGGCCCACGCCTGACCTGACGCCGTATGGCATGCGTGCAGCAGGTCAAACACCGCTCATGGTGCGCCTGCCCTCCCCTGTGCCTACCGCTACTTCCACCGACCTTCACATCGTGGAGGCCAGCACTGGGTCGGACTTGCTAGACATCGACTACGTGATGATCCACGGCTATCCCATTCCCGAGCTGACATTTCCCGACGACCGCATCACCGATGAGCGAGCTTTCGGAGGACCATTGCGCTTCTTCATCGGCTATGAGGGCGACCAGCCGGTCTCGTGCGCGATGGCCTGCATCGGCGAGCGCGAGGTGGGCATCTATGCCGTTGCGACGCTGCCAGATAGACGCGGCAAGGGCTATGGTAGCGCGTTGACATTAGCGGCGCTGGCGGCAGCGCCTCACCTCCCGGCAGTACTGGAGGCATCCGAGCCTGGCCAACCAATCTATCGGCAACTGGGGTTTCAGGTCGTCAGCGAGTATACGATATGGCACAAACCCCGACGCGGCGCATGACTCCAGCTTCACGAAAGCTTCGCACCTATTCAGATGCCACTGACTGCGCATCCTTGAGACGCCGGGCCAGCCCCAGCGCCTCCTCGCGGTTGGTCACCTCGTCCGTCAGTTGCGCCATCCGCACCGTACGTAGCAGCCGCCCGAGCCTTGGACCGCCAGGGATTCCAAATGCCCGCATGAGGTCTTTACCGCTCAGCAGGGGCGGTGGTATAAGTTGTTCGCGCCTATGGATATACATCTCCACCAGCGCATTGGCCCGCACCGCCATCGCCATTCCTAGCTCCTGGTCATCGCCAGTGAGCGCGCACGCCGCCGCGGCGAGCAATGCATCAGCCACCGCTCCCTCGTCCTTGCCCGACTTCCGGAACAACATGCGCGCGGCATGAAGTCGCTCGACGTCACCGTCTGTTTCGAGCACATTCTTCGCCTGGCGCCAGAGTGTCGGGGCGGATGAGGCGCTATCATACTCGGTGCGCGTGTGGAGCAGGGCAGAAGTGCGCAGCGATATTCTGCGGGAGTCACTCGTGCTCCATGCATCGAGCGCCGGAAAGTTCGCCTCATCGCTGCGGATGCCCATCAACCGATCAAGCTCGCGCAAGGTTGCCAGCGCATGGACGGCCACATCGCCGCTGAGCCCTGGATAGAGCACAGATAGCGCGCCTAACTCATCCAGCAGCGCAACGCCATCTGTTGCCAGGGGCAGCGCCAGCAACAGCGCCATCTCCTCACGTTGGCGATCTGGCGAGAGTGTATGTAGCTGAGGAACTGCTTCTCGCGCCAGTCGCATTGTCTCCGCATCGGGAGTCAGCCCGAAACGCGCGCGAAACCGCGCCGCCCGCAGGATACGTGCAGGGTCGTGGCGAAACGTCTCTGGGCCAACCGCGACCAGCCGCCTCATACGCAGATGGCTGACACCATCGAAAGGATCGATAAGATCAGGCATATCTTCGGCGTCACCGTGTATGTCACCGTGTATGCGCGCCAGCCACTCGGCACGCGCCACGAGGGGCAACGCCATCGCGTTGGGGGTAAAGTCGCGCCGGGCGAGGTCGGCCAGGATATCATCACCCTGAAGCTGGGTCAGGTCGACGGAGTTGTCGGGATTGTGGCGTGGGACGAGCCTGAAGGTACCGTGGCCCAGCCGCGCCACCGCCAGCAGCGACCGGTGCGCCAGCCGTTCGGCCACTAGCAGCGTCCCGCCGGTCACCGCGACATCCACATCGCGGACAGGTGGGCCCAGCAGCGCATCGCGCAGACAGCCGCCCACCAGCCACCCCTCGCCGCCTGTCTCGGCCAACACATCCGCCAGCGCATCCAGCAACACCGACCAGTCCACTGTCTCGTCCATTACTAGCCCGACCCTGCTGTCTCAGGCAGTTGCCGCGCCAGTTGCTGCGCTATCGCCTGCTCGTAGGCGTCGGCGATGGGTAGCGCAGGGCAGCATAGCCCATGTGCGGCTGCGGCATTTGCCGCCAGCGCGACGCCAAACCGGTGCAGAACAAACATTGGCGGTTTCCCGGCCACTGTCATAATGAGTAGACATCCACTGGCTGCGGGGACGCCGGGAATATAAGCCACTTTGACCGCCTGCCAGCCACCGGGGTCTGGGGGCACCACAAAGGAGTTTTGGACATCTGCCCAAGCGGAGGCGCAGACCAAATCAGGCAGAGGAGACGATTGATCGCGCACGCCGACCATGGCGTCAACATGCCAATTCGAGCCATCCCAGTTAATCGCTATCGGCACGGGAAACTCGTTGTTCCCCAAAAGGTTGGATATGCCGCCGACATCTGGCGGATCCTGTTCGATGAAGTGTCCATCGAGTGTGGTGATATGCCACGAGGCATGAGCGATGATGTACGCCTGCCATGCGCCGCCCTGAGAGGTCGGTGGGGTCTGCCACGGCGCAATACATATCTCGCGACAGTCGCCATTCATCATACAGTACTCTCCTGGGCCAGAACCAATCGCAGGGCACTGTGCATTTGGATTCTCGACATCCGATACAAAGCTCAACACCGCCCGTAGCGGTTGAGTCGCCACAAGCGGGACACTTCTCTGCGATGTCGGATTGTACTGCCCCACATACAGTTCCCCCAGACGCACGAGATCGCTCGATTGCTTAGTGTCCAGCGCCCCCTGGATGGCTGCGAGTAACGACCCATGGTATGCAGGCGCAACTGTCTTGAGCGACAACTGGAGCGTTGCAACACTGGCGATGCCCTTCTTGCCCGGCAGAATCCCCACCTGTAGCGGGCAGGTGTCGCCCAATGCGGTGGGCACGGTGAGCCTACAAGAGAAATCAATTATCGGCGGGAATCGCCAGCGTATCACATGAACGCCGCGCGCCAGATGAAAGGGCTGGTCAATGCCCTCGACTGGCAGGTGTGTCAGTGGCCTACCATCGAGCGTCACGGTCCCCCAGGTGGGGTTGAGCGCGATGTAGAGGTTATCCTCGCCAGCACGCACAGGCGCGGTCGCGGTCGGCGTCGGGCCAAGCACCACACCAAGCAGCGCCGCGCGTGTCGGCGCAATCGTGAGCACTAGCGCCACCAGCGTCAGTACCAGCAAGGCAGTGACGATGATCCCTCGTCGCCGCTGCGTAAGGCGTGACCTTCTCAGCGCAAACAGCGGCTGAGCGGTGGCCGATTCAACCGACGGCTGAGGTGTCACCGATGACGGCTGTGGCTGGAGCGAGCTAACCTCTATCTGGAGGTCATCGTCTTGCTCTGGATTGTGTATTCCCATCGCTGGACCCATCCATAGCGCTACTGAGATGCCCCGAATCGGGCATACACAGAATACCGCGAAAGCGGTAACGCCCGCCTGGTCTCTATTGACCAGCGGCCAATATCCACCGTATACTGGCCTCCAGACAAAGCAACATGCGCGGCGCGAAGGAGAAGACCCAACTTCTTCCTCAGCAGGAGGCCGAAATGATTGTGATGGATGGCGAAGAGTTTCTGACGGCACAGGAGACATGCGCTCTGCTGGGCGTAAAACCGGCAACACTCTATGCGTATGTGAGCCGGGGTCTACTTCGTAGCTATCGTCAGGGAATCAAACGCATGCGCCTCTACCGCCGTAACGAAGTCGAGCGATTAACCCGCCTCCGCCATCCCGAGGGCACGCTGAACGAGTCCGAAAATGAGGCTCTGCGTGGCGACGACCCCGCCTGGATCCCCTACGTGTAGCGTGTGATATACCTCTCGCTGGGCCGATATCGCTTCGCGGGCGCAGTGATTGGGGAAACGGTTACTCCCCGCGGGCTGAACATTTGATTGACGCCTGCTGCCTACACAGGATATAGTTACCAGGATACGCCTCTCGAAATGCGAGCACGGCATGCGAGTGTGCGCTTGCGCGCTCGTGAGTGTTGTGTTCGTCTCAAGCGACGCGGATGGAGGATAGAAGGACCAATGGCAGACTTCATCGAGCGTCAGATTCGGTTCCCCGCGGCGGGCCGCCCCACAGTGATGCTCGAAGGCGCCGTGGCGCAACCAGCCGCGCCACCACCTGAGCATGGCTATGCAGTGGCCGTGTTGTGCCACCCACAACCAGCAAGCAGCTCGATGGATGACCCGCTGCTGCGCCAGCTTGCTGCCGCGCTTGCGACAGCGGGGGTGATCGTGTTACGCTTTAACTTTCGCGGCGTTGGCGCCAGCGAAGGAGAGCAGACAGATGGACGTTTGGAGCCGCTCGATGTCGCGGGAGCAATAGAAGCCGCACGGTCACAGACGGACGCTAATCCCGAGAAGCTTTGCCTGATCGGCCATGCGTTCGGCGCATATGTTGCGCTTGCCTATGCGGCCCATGACCCGCGCGTCAAGACGGTAGTGGCTATCAGCCCGCCGGTCTTCCGGCTGACTCCTGAATTGGGACGTTTTGAGCGCCCCCGACTATTTCTCACCGGTGAGTACGACGAAGTGTCGCCTCGTCATAAGCTCGAACCCTGGATCGCTGAGTTGCCAGGCGCGCGCAACCTGCGGGTGATATCGGGAGCGCGCCATCTGATGCGTGGATATGAAGCCGTCGCGTCGAGCGTTGTCGTGCAGTACATTCAGCGCTGGGCAGAGACGCCCGGCATCTAACATCTCACATCGAACCGATGACCTGTAGTAATTAGCAGTGGGGCGAATACCACCGTGCCGATACAGACGACGAATCCAATGATCGTGCAGAGCGACCGCACTATCTTGCTGGAGGTGGACCATCCCCTCTATGCTGAGGCCCGCGACGCACTGGCGCAGTTTGCGGAACTGGAGAAATCTCCAGAACACATCCA